>JABMNO010000042.1 GCA_013204555.1 Chloroflexota bacterium
GGCATGCGAATCCACTTATAAACGTGGCAGAGCTGTTCAGACAACCGGGACCACCTCTGATATTGTTGGCCAACAGCTCTTGTCGGTAGACGTCTGCGGGAACAACGAAACCCTCAGGAACCTGGAAACCCCATGATTCAAGGCGGTGGAGGCCATGCCCCTTGCCACCAACGATTTCAGGTGAGGTGGATTCGGCAAAGGAGAGAAAGTAGTTCATTCGACTATGTGCACCAGTCCGTCGGTACCGGAGACCGTTACCGTCTGTCCGTCTTTGATTATTGTGGTGGCTCGGCTAACTCCAACAACCGCCGGCAATCCGACCTCCCGTGCTACCACTGCAGGGTGAGAGAGCACGCCACCCGCCTCAGAGACCAGCGCTGCAGCGACGCGGAACAGTGGCGTCCACATGGGGGCGGTACTTCGGCAGATCAAGATATCACCGTTGTTCAGCTTGCCGAAATCGTCCGGGGAGAGAATCACTCTGGCGATTCCAGTCGCCTCACCCCTTGAAGCGGCCGTCCCCCTGAGTGCAGTGATCCCGTCTTTCGCCTGATCGCCACTGGCGGGCAGAATCTTCAGGGCTTCGTGATCTGGCGGCGCTGTGCCAAGGTACTTTGGTGGAGTAAGCCTGGAGTTCGTTTCCCGCTGAGAGCGTCTTTCATTAGCGAGCGATTGGAGGTTTTCTGGAGCATTCCCATTGATTCCAAGCTCTGCCTCATCGCGGTCGATGAACCAGACGTCATCAGCCTGTTCGATCGAACCGTTCGCGACCAGACGGCGACCAACTTCAGCCAGCGCAATACGAACAAGAGACGCGCTTGACTGATCTATGTAATAGGAATGGTCTTCCTTGAGGGGCCAAAGATCCTCCGCCAGCGATAGTGCCGCCTCAAATCTTTCCAGTAGTTCTGCATCGGCAGCTACTTTTTCGCGCACATCTTTGATCAAATCGGACTTGATTGAGCGCAACTCCGCTTCTTTATTGCCGGTTGTTTCAGGCGTCAGAAGGCGCGATCGAATCAGATCGAATGAGGCTGCCGGATTCTCTTTCCACGTTGGGAAAACCATGTCAAAGCCACCGGGCCTGTATCCAAATTCGTAAATGTACTCATCGAATCGGACCAGCCATTCAGCGCCATCTTCATGCTCGCGTAGGGCCCCCATGATGACCTGCGCGTCGCGGTTCTCCCGTATCGCAGTGGCGATTCGATCAGATGCCTGCGCTCGAACCGCCAGATCATCGAGTGCCTCGATTGCCTGCACCGTCTTGGAGTTATCACTCCGGAGCAGCATATGGGCAGAATCTTCTGCCTCGGGTCCCATGATCTCGATATATATCTTCTTGAGCCGATCGGCCGCTGTGTTCGCTGGCATCACGAGCAGATGATGTAGATACCAGTGGTGCGAATTCAATCGCAGGAATTCTTGCAGCGCCTCCCACAGTTCAGCATCACTCAGACTCCCAAGATCAACCGCTTTCATCTGCGCGAGGTCACGCTCCAGGCCCGGTCGCCATTCGTTGTTCCATCTATCCAGGGCGGTATTTAATGCCGCATCAAGAAGCTGCTCGCGCTCTGCCTTTTCTTCATCGGTGGGTTCGCTTCCGGTCGACGCGCCATACGGATATCCGTTGACTATCTTCCGTACACCACCTGGTGAGTAGGTTCCGGTCTCCTTACTCGCCCGACTCATCCCCGCATGTGTGACCTTCCCCATCGAAGTTGACATCGTCGATGACGGCAGTGGGGCGTGGAAGTCATCCCAACTCCAAAGGCGAGTTGGCTCTTCATCATCGGCCCAGGTAACAGGGAAGTCTGGCGGTTCAGGGAGCCTCGTTCCATTGCCTTTGGTCTGGGATGCGGCACACATCGACGGGCGTCTTCTTTCACAATTGCAGTCGTTTGTCAGGAACCTGCCCTACCAAATCGAATTTAGTGAGCAGAGTGAGTCATATTAGCGCAGCACACGGTGCGAGAGGTTCACATCACCTACCGGCGACGTTTGCCTCCACCTTTGCCGGTGAATTTACGCGGGGAGGGGGGCTCAGGTCTACCAGCTAGATCAGAGCTCCGCAATTGAGTTGATTCACTCCGTTGTTGAGGCCTTCTGCCCTTTCGGAAGTCGAGATGCTCCACTGACTTGATGGGGCCGAAGAGCCTTTCCCAGATGAACCCGGTGATGACTCCCACCAGCGCAGATATCGGAGCGCCAAATACAAGAGCGATCAGCGCTGCCCTACCCGGGGTCTCGCCTTCTGGCCTGCCGATTATTCCGGAAACAATGAACAACAACGTCCCCAGTACCAGGACGATGCCAGAGACGCGAATTACGGTTGGACTAAGCATGCGCAGCCGTACGGATCAATTGAGTTTGTAGATTTTGTATGGGTTATCGCATGGATTGCCGTTGGTGACGTGCATCCGGCCCGCGTCCGGTTCAATGATCATCGATATGACGCTTCGGTCTGACCCCGTATTGGGGTGGTCGTTCGGGTGACGGCAAATCGAAGTTGGGTGGTCATCATGGTCTGAAAGAATCGCCTTCACGTCGTCCACGCCGACTTTCCCGGATTTCGTGTCAAGAATCGAGTGAGATCGCGACTTGCGTTCAAACGTTTGGCCGTAGAGGGTCGTCTCTTCATTCAGCGCCGCAAGATCAGGGTGGACGCAGTGGTTGGTGTGGACCATCAAACCATCGGCATCACCGCGGACCATCCGGTGCTTGCCTGCCATAACCTCAAAGTCGACTGCACCTTCTCGCGTGACCAATCCGAGATTGCCCGGGCGCGCGCGGTCCATCCGATCGATGGCCTCGGTGACTCCAGTGATATCGGTTGCCTCGTGGACAGCTCGGACCGTGAAGTACCACGGCACACCACCAACGTTCATTGCACCAGGAATCGTATTCATGGCGATCCCCAGACCTGCGTCGTTCAGTCCCATGTAAGCGATCAGACCCGCCTGCCCCCATGTCATATTGGCTGGCTTGCCGGTTGGTCGGCGCTTGATGACCAGCGAAAACGGGCGCATCTCATCGTCGTTGTCCCAGTTCTGCCCTACGAATCCCACGCCGTTTGATGCGCGTTCCTTTTCAACCGCTATGGTGGTGCAGCCTTCCCAGACGGCCGACCCTCCACCCATGCGGTGAGGGACCTCACTACGAGCGTTGATCACCATGATTTCGGCGGGGGAGACATTGCCGCCCTCAGCCATGCCCCTCAACTCATCAGCCATATCCGCTGAGTACTGCTCGACAATCTCGAAATAACTATCGGCAGTAGCGAGCACTTCTGCTCTATCAAGCGGAACCTCGCGATTCTGGTTCATCCGCATGAGAACGTGGTCGACCAGCGGCGGAAGAGTCTCTCGGGTCGCTTCGCCAATCTGTCGTCCAAGTTCGCGCGGAGCGCCTGACACGTCGATTTCCGGGAACCTGATTTGGGAGCGCGTTTCTGTTGCCATAAAGGAGACGATAACACGGCCAACGCCCTCTTCCGTGCTACATTTACGGCACTTCAATACCAACTCAGTTCAACCACGGACGGTCACATGTCAGAACACAATAACGGAAATGGAACGCTCCGCAGCGAGGAGTGGTTTGGCCCAAAGGACCTTGAAGGGTTCCTGCACAGGGCCGGTTTGAAGTCGCAGGGATTCAGCGAAAGCGAGTTCCAGGGTAAGCCTGTGATTGGCATCGCCAACTCCTGGAGCGAGCTGACCCATTGCAATGCCCACCTGCGCGAGCTTGCGCAACACGTAAAACGCGGAGTGGCGGCGGCCGGTGGCTTCCCGCTGGAGTTCCCGACGATATCACTTGGCGAATTCTTCATTTCGCCAACCTCCATGCTGCTCCGAAATCTCATGTCGATGGACGTAGAAGAGATGATCCGTGCCGCGCCACTGGACGGCGTTGTGCTTCTATCAGGCTGCGATAAAACCACGCCCGCAATGATGATGGGTGCGGTTAGTGCCGATGTGCCTGCGATTGTGGTGACGGGCGGGCCGCAGTTGAAAGGCAACTGGCGGGGACAAGATCTTGGATCTTGCACAGACTGTCGTCGTTACTGGGTGGAGCTGCGCGCTGGTCGGATCACACAGGACGAGTACGACTCCATGGAGGAGGCGATCTATCGCTCACCAGGCCACTGCATGGTGATGGGGACGGCGTCATCGATGGGCGGAATCGCAGAGACCATAGGATTGAGCCTTCCCGGTGGGGGGACCATTCCCGGCGCCGACTCCCGGCGCAAAACGCACTCCGAAGAGGCTGGAAGAGCAATTGTTGATCTCGTCAACAAAGGCATAAAGCCTTCCGATGTCGTGACACCGGAATCTATCGACAACGCGATCCGGTTCCTGCTGGCGGTGGGAGGGTCCACCAACGCGATAATTCACCTCACAGCCATCGCTGGCCGCGCCGGAATTGAGCTACCGCTATCGCACTTCGATGAGCTTTCCAGGACCACACCTATGATTCTGAACCTGAAGCCATCCGGCGAGTACCTGATGGAAGATCTCTACTACGCTGGAGGTGTTGAGGCCATCCTATCCAGAATCTCGCCGCTTCTGAACCTGGACGAGATGACGGTCACCGGAAAAACACTGGGCGAGAATATTGCCGACGCTACCGTTCACAACGATCGCGTCATTCGGACCATCGAGAATCCGCTTTTCAAAGAAGGTGGCATAGTCGCGTTGAGCGGATCGCTGGCCCCCGATGGAGCCGTGATCAAGCACACTGCTGCATCACCAGAATTGCTCACCCATACCGGACGTGCTGTGGTCTTCGAGGACTACGAAGACTTGCACGCGAGAATCGACTCAGACGACCTCGACGTGACGATTAACGATGTGCTGGTGCTCAAGAACACCGGCCCGATTGGTGGGCCGGGGATGCCGGAGTCCGGCATGTTACCGCTGCCCAAGAAGCTGCTCCAACAGGGACACCGCGACATGGTGCGAATCAGCGACGCCCGGATGAGTGGAACCGCGTTTGGAACGGTGGTGTTGCACGTCACGCCAGAGTCAGCAATTGGTGGCCCGTTAGGTCTGGTCGAAAACGGAGATATGATTTTGCTGGACACCCCAAACCGCAGGCTCGACCTGCTCGTCGATGACGCTGAGTTGGAGCGACGACGCGCAGTGTGGAAGGCCCCGGCGGCGAAGTACAACCGAGGTTACGGCCAGATGTACTCGCAACATGTCCTGCAGGCTGATGGCGGCTGCGACTTCGACTTCCTGCGCGGGAAGACGCCGGTTAAGTTGCGGGTGTGAGCCACGCCGGAATTCCACGCCGCACTGCGCATCTCGACCTCATTTTTCGACTTCGGATCGGCCGCTACCGCAGTGACGCGTGACATCGAACCAAACCCGCGACCAACACTGCGATTCTTCGCGAAACCTCAGAATTACGTCGTGAGTATGATCACAACGACTCCATCGCGGTTCCTCTATCCGGGCGCCTCAGCGGAATACTCGCTGTGAGGCGTGAAACCCGACTAAAATGGCGCCCATGAGCACTCTCTCTCCTGCAAGAGCACTCGCCAGCAGTCTTTACGCATTCGCCAATGGGATCACCGTCAGCGATGGTGACGACGATGCAGCGCACCTGCGCAAATCAATCGCGGTACTGGCAGCACTTGCCATCGTTCCAGCGGCGACTGCCTGGGGCTTGGTTTACTTGTGGGTTGGCGAATATACCGCCGCTGTCATCCCGCTTTTGTACCCAGTAATTACGGCGGTGAACTTCGCTGTCTACAGGGTTTGGCACCGATATCATCCCTTTGAGTTCATACAGTTGCTTCTCGCCTTGCTACTGCCACCACTGCTGATGTTTGCCCTGGGCGGATTTGTGAGTTCCAGTGCCGTGGTGATCTGGTCCCTGATCACGCCTTTGGGTGCGATTGTATATTCCACTCGGCGAATGGCTTATTTCTGGTTTGTTGTGTTCATGGGGACGGTAATCTTTGGAGCGTTGATCGATTCGTCCATCAGCGACGTGAATAACGTCCCGAGTTGGGCCAAGACAATCTTGTTCGCCGGCAATCTCCTCGGGCCGTCAGCGATCGCGTTCGCTTTGTTGGCCTATTTCGTGAACCAGAATGAGATCAGCTACAAGTTATTGAATTTCGAGCGCAATCGCTCTGAAACCCTGCTCGAAAACGTTCTTCCCGCAAAGATCGCAGCGCGCCTCAAAGACGGAACACAGATGGTGGCCGACAGGTTCGATCAGGTGAGCGTCCTATTTGCTGACATGGTGGGTTCCACTGAAATGGCGAGCAAACTTTCTCCAGAAGATATGGTGGCATTGCTCAACGAAGTGTTCTCGGAGTTCGACTCGATTACCGTGCGTCACGGCGTGGAGAAGATCAGCACATCTGGTGACAACTACCTTGTGGCATCGGGAGTCCCTGAGCCGAGATCTGATCATGCTCAGGCGCTGGTACGCGTGGCGTTGGAGATGCGTGACTATCTTGAGGAGCGTCGAGGGAAGCTCGACGTAGTCCTGCAAATGAGATTTGGGATCAACACTGGGCCGGCAGTGGCGGGTGTGGTCGGCCAGCGCAACTTCCATTACGACATCTGGGGGGACGCCGTGAACACTGCCAGTCGGATGGAATCTCACGGTGAGCCGGGACGCGTTCAGATTAGTGAGGCGACTTTCGAACTGGTGAAGGACGAGTTCGAATGTGAGCCTCGCGGAGACATCGACATTAAGGGCAAAGGCCTAATGCGGACGTGGTTTGTGGAACGCCGCTAGCAACATTTGCTACAAAGATCATTGGCACGCCAGCGCTGGAGAACCAATTGAGGATATTCGCCGCCGGTGGAACGGGTTCTAACTAATCCAGAGAGAACGGCGGGTACTTGTCGGTTGCCATGTAAAACGCGTACGCCTCAACTCTGTATGACCACCGGCTCACGCCGACCACGAAATCGAACAATCCTCGTGGGAAGTGTCCCGTGAAGAGGATAGCGAACCAGGCAACGATGAGGGCCAGTATCACGGCTACAAACAACAAAATCAGAACTATGTAGTGCGGAATCGCCAGTATCCACTTTACGAGCGGTAGCCACCGGTTCAGATCGCGTTCGAAATCGGGATACTCGATCTCCAGTGTGACTGCCTGATGATCGTCCGTCGCCGGATACTCCTCACGAAGCAGTCCAACATACGCATAGACGCGAGCCCAGAATCGTCCTAGTTCCAGATTGAAGTCAAACCACCACCTCGGGTACTTCCTTCTGAAAATGATCATCAGCGCTGGAGCGATGATAAAAAACCCGCCCTGCGTTCCCCTCTCCATGGTTGCTGCGAGGATCAGTATCGGGATCGCGAAGATGATCCGGAACGCAGCTTTGAATCGGTCTTGCGGACCATCCGGATACTCCACATCAAAAACTACCGGGTAGCCATCGTTTGCCTGCCGAGCCATCTCAAATCCTCCGTGCTGGGGTTTCGGCGGGAGTATACAGCGGGCGTTGCCGCTCGTCATGATGATTTCAGAGCATCATCCGCTTCCAACCTGTGGTCACTCTGGTGCGCGGGCGATAGTTCACCAATGGCACTTCGCTATTTGGGTTGGGCTTGCTCTTCTATGATCAGTTTCTGGCCCCGGCGAGTTGCGCCGGGGGTTGGGTCAAGTTGATCAAGACCTGCTTTGCGGCCTTCTTCCGTGGGCAAGAAGGTCATTCCATCTTCATCAATGCGCGCGACTATGAGGCGGTCGTCCCGGATGTGCGCTGCGAGTCCGCGCAGGTGGTCCGAGATGCCGGGTAGCCGGGCGTCCTTCGCCCGTTCGATTTCGCGATCGATCAGCTCAAGCGCTTCTTGTTTGAGATCATTCTCGGTGGCTGGCATCTATGGACCTCCGGCGCCGGTTCCATGGCGGCTAACGTTTGGGGGCGTTCTGAGGCTCTCGCACGTATGGCTGTATTCGTGCCTCGGTGATCTCTGGCTCGCCTTTTATCGATTCGCAGAGCTCGAATGCCGCCGTCACGGTCTCTTTGTCGCCTTCCAGCGCCAGCATTACAGCGCCTTCGGAACCACCCACGCCGCCGGATGCGATGTGCACGGCTGTTACGCCGGTCAGTATTTCAAGGGCCTGAATCTCTGTCACAACTTTGGCTGTGACCACCGGCATGAAGCCTGCCGCCTGTCCCATTGTGAGGTCCCAGAGATGGTTGCCAGCGTGGAAGTGGGCGTCTATCACGTCGGGAATCAGTCGCTCTAGACTCACTGGCGCAATCCAGTGAGCGCCACGCGCAGTCAGAGTTCCCCAGATGCCACCAACGGTGCCGCCGGCCCCATCCCCTGCAAATACACCGATATTCCCATGGGGATCAACAGCGTTGGCTCCCTTGATGGAGACGTCCTTGGCTTCCATCTGTCCCAGAGCCTCAGGTGCCGGTACGTCCACGAGTTTGCCGTCTTTGAACACCCATGGACCGACCTGATCTTCCGGAACAATTGTTCCTAACCTGCCTTGTGTGATGATTCCGGCTGTGTAGTTCTGCTTGGGCTCAGCCTCACCAACGATCTCTTCCAGAACGTATGCCGGTGTTATGCCCCTGGAAATGATGAACCAGCCGTCCTTCATCACTCTCTCTATCTCGGGGACTCTGACGGTTCCTTTCGCAATCAACCGCTTGCTCTCTGCTGGCACCAGCACGACGACGGCGTGGTAGCGATCATCTCGTGTGCCCTCGAGCGGTTTCTTGAACGCGGACGTGTCGTAAAACATTCTGTGTCTCCGAGATCATGCTATTCGCGAATATCGCGATCACTGAGATTGCGACTGCGGGTATTCTTCTAAGTTTGTGGCATCTAACGGCGGGATTCTATGCCCGCCAGTGTTCGCTCGCAAGGATTCGACTTCCCCAGAGGAAGGCTGAATCATGTCGTTGCTGCAAGTGCGGGCGGATGACGCTAATGTACGGTGAGAACCATACGACCATCGACCTGAGACGGAGTAACTATGAGCCTGCCCGGCCCGGCCGACTGGACCATTACTGAGACGCGAAACGCATACGAGGGTTTCTTTAACCTTGTGGTGGACGAGTTGCGTGCGCCAAATGGTCGCCCAATGACGTACCCGTGGGTCCGCTCCAGGAGCGGCGCTGCGGTTCTCGCAATAACAGATGACGAGCGTGCGGTGACGGTCCAACAGTACAGGCACCCGCTTTCGATAATGAGTCTTGAACTTCCCGCCGGACTAATGGAGGAAGGCGAGACGCCAGAGGCCTCCGCTGCCCGCGAGTTGCAAGAAGAGGCAGGGTATGCCGCTTCAGAGCTGACCAAGCTGGGCGCGTATTACGCGTCTCCGGGTCTCACCGATCAGACCATTCATCTGTTCCTGGGCAGAGGTCTCTCAAAAGTGGACACCGATCCAGATCCGTTTGAGTTTCTTGAGACCCGGTTGATTCCGGTGGCGGAACTGCGGGATATGGTTATGGCAGGGGAGCCAGTCGACGCGCCGCTAGGATTTGCCGTGATGGCGTACTACGCGCAAAATCACGCCTGAAATGTTCCGCTGAAATTCTAAGGAGTAGGTGCGTCGATCCTGAGTAGTCCCTCTGACTTCATTTCTGCCCATACGGCGGCGGGAATGGTCTGCTGTGACATTGCGACGTTATCTTCTAACTGCGCCACTGATGCTGGTCCGGGAATCGTCGATACCACCGCCGGGTGGGCCAGAACGAACTGGATTGCGGCAGCTTTGAGATCAACGCCGTGTCGCTCACAAACTGCCTTCAGTGCCCGCGCCTTATCGAGAAGGTCCTGGGGGGCACTCTCGTAGTTGAAGAGCGCTGGACCGGTGAGGTCTGAAGCCAGAATACCTGAGTTGTAAGGCGTTCCAATGACCACCGAAACGCCCTCGCTCTCACACAGCGGCAAAAAATCGTCGAGCGCGTTCTGGGTGAGCAATGAGTAGTGATTTGGTAGCAAGACAACGTCGACTGGAAATCGTTCGATGAGCCTTGTCAGCACGCCTACGTCGCGGGTTCCGGCGCCAATGGCTCGCACCGTTCCTTGTTCCCGCAGTTCGATCATTGCGGGGAACGCCGTAGCATGCGCCGCTGCTTCTGCATCTACTCCCTCTGTGTCGTGCAGGAACAGGATGTCCACGTAGTCGAGTTTTAGTCGGCCCAGACTTTCTTCGTGTGAGCGGAATATTCCCTCACGGGAAAGATCAAATACCGGGGCCAACTCTGGCAATCCATCCGGACCAATTGGATCGACATTGTGTGGATCCGTTGGTCTCAGGACCTTTGAAGCTTTGGTTGAGACGACGAACTCATTCCGGGGACGGCGACCTAGCCCCATGCCATATCGAACTTCGCTTCTGCCGTCGCCGTACGAGGGCGCTGTATCAAAGTATTTGATCCCAAGTTCGAACGCCCGGGAAGCGATCGCAACGCCCTCTTCGTACTGAGCAACAGTGTAGAGCGGATTCGCTGACTGGTGGCCGCCAACTGGAGCGCCACCCAGCCCAAGGGACGATACGGCAACCCCGGTATCGCCTATCTGACGTTTGGCGAGTGCTACCACTCTAGCTCTGGAACTGGCGCGTCGATGGCGATAATTTCTTCGTTGACAAGTTCATCCCAGACGCCCTCTGGAATCTCTCGCTTCATCAACTCAACGTTCTGCTCAAGCTCTTCGACCGAGGCCGAACCCGGGATCGTCGTTGCCACGGCTGCATGTGCAAACGGGAACTGAAGCGCCACTGCGCGCACGTCAGCACCCCATCTTTCACAGACTTCTTTGGCTCGACGAGCTTTGGCGACCCACTGCTCCGAAGCGGGGTTGTAGTCGAAGGAGACCGGACCATCGAGATCCTGGGTGATGATTCCACTGTTGTAAGGGCCTCCAATTGCCACGGAGACGCCTTTCATCTCACAAAGGGGCATCAGCACTGGCAACGCGCTCTGATCGAGTAATGTGTAGCGTCCTGCGAGAAGAATGATGTCCAGATCAAATCGCTCAATCATCTTCGCTGTCATCTGCCACTCATTCATGCCCATTCCGATGGCTTTGAGTGCTCCCGCTGACCGAAGTTCTGAGAGGGCTTCCAGCCCCAGCGCGAAATCGTCTTCGGTGTGCTGGCCTGTGAAGTCGGAGTCGTGCAGGTAGACGATCTCGACCTCATCTACGCCAAGTCGTTCCAAGCTGGACTGAAGAGATCGATGAATGCCTTCTTTGGTGAAATCAAATTCGATCGAGAACTTCGGGATTCCCTCCGGGCCGTACGGCTCAAGATTGGCCTCATCTTCTGGCACAAGCAGCCGTGAAACTTTGGTTGAGATGGTTATCTCATCCCGCTCCATGTCCTTGATTGCGTGGCCATACCGGACCTCGCTTCTACCCTCTCCGTAGAGAGGAGCAGTATCAAAATAGAGCACGCCCAACTCATACGCCCGCTTGATAATTCGCTGCGATTCATCGTATGGCGCTCCGCCAAATAGGCCATCAGCAAGGATCATGCCACTCAGCGGAGCACCACCGAGTCCCAGTCGGGTAACTTCAATGTCTGAGCGACCAACGTCCGTGAATTCAAACGGATTCAATACAGGCTCCTTAGCTACGACACGGTTCTCAAGCGGGGGTTGGCGCGTCCGCTGGGATCAGCTTTTCTTGCTTCATTTCAGACCAGAGATCGGCCGGAATTTCAGCGGACGCCATCTCAATATTCTGTTCGATTTCTTGCTCTGTCTGCGCGCCGGGGATTACAGACGCCACAACCGGGTGGGCCATCACGTACTGTAGCGCCGCCGCTTTGAGGTCTACGTAATGCCGGTCGCATACGGCCTTCAGGGCACGAGCGCGGTCAACCCACTTCTGCTCGGCCGGCTCGTAGTTGAACGACACTGGACCATCCAGATCGCGGGCCAGAATGCCAGAGTTGTATGGACCGCCTATCGCCAGCTTCACGTTGCGCTCGGCGCACAGAGGTAGGAACTCGTCGTACGCGTCGTGGTCGAGAAGAGTGAAGCGACCCGCAAGCAAAATGATGTCGAGGTCGAAGTTTCGAATGAACTCTGCTGGCCACTCCCAGAGGTTCATTCCGCAGCCGATTGCGCCGACGATGCCCTGCTCTTTCAACTCCACCATAGCCGGGAGAGCAGAGTTGAGAGCTTCTGCCATTCCGTCTCCGGGAGCGACGTCGGGATCATGCAAGTAGAGAATCTCGACTGAATCGAGATGTAGCCGCTCCAGACTTTCTTCCACGCTTCGGCGGATACCGTCACCACTTAGATCAAACTTCGCGTCCAACCGTGGCAGTCCATCATCTCTGAACTCATCATCAGGTCCGTCTTCTGGCACCAGAACTCGCCCGCACTTTGAGGAGATGACGAATGAGTCGCGGTCGAGATCGGGAAGGACACCGCCGTAGCGCGCTTCTGACCGGCCGTTGCCATATAGAGGTGCAGTATCGAAGTACGAGATACCCAGCTCGTGGGCTCTGCGAATGATGGAAATTGCGGCGTCTCTGGCAGTACCGCCATACAGACCACCGCCAAGAACCATACCACTCAGTGGTGCGCCCCCAAGCCCAAGCCGAGAGACAGAAACTCCGGTGTCACCAATCGCTACTTTATCCAGAGGATTCATGAGTGCTCCATGCCTGCTACTTAGCCGAGGTTGGCGACGATGGCATCACCGACTGCCGACGTACTGCTTGAGCCGCCAAGGTCGGTGGTAAGTGTTTCGCCAATCTCCAACACCTTTTGCACCGAATTTTCGACATCTACGGCGGCACTTTCTTCACCAAGGTGCCGGAGCATCATGGCGGCAGTCAGGATCTGCGCCATCGGGTTCGCAAGACCCTGTCCCATGATGTCTGGCGCACTTCCGTGCGTTGGTTCAAACATGGAGGGTCCGCGGTGTTCGGGGTCGAGGTTAGCGCTGGAGGCAAGCCCCATACTACCGGTGATGATTGCTCCAATGTCCGTCAGGATGTCGCCGAACAGGTTATCGGCAACGACCACATCGAAATCCTCTGGCTTGCGCACGAAGTCCATACAGGCGGCGTCGATCAGCAGTTCGTTGGTTTCGATGTCAGGGTAGTTGAGTGCCATCGCGTCAAATGCGCGGTCCCAGATGGTCATGTAGCCCAGCGCGTTGGACTTGGTAATTGACGTGACTTTGTTTTTTTTGCCGCGTTTTCGGGCAAGTTCAAATGCGTATTTGATTACTCTGTCGCATCCTCTGCGAGTAAATATGGAGGTCTGAATCGCCACTTCATCAGGCTGCTCGTGATATGCAAACCCACCAATGTTGGCGTACTCCCCTTCCGTGTTCTCTCGGATGACTACCAGGTCGATGTCGAACGGCTTCTTGCCCGAAAGTGGGGACGTGACGCCAGGGTAGAGGACAGATGGGCGTTCACAGACGTACTGGTCGAACCGTCTCCGAATAGGCAACAACAGGCCGTTTAGCGTGATGTTGTCCTGTATATCTGGAGCGCCAACCGCGCCAAGGAAAATGGCATTGAAGCCTGCGAGGGTATCAAGAGCATCGTCTGGCATCATCTGACCGTGCTTACGATAGTAGTCAGAACTCCACGGAAACTCAGTCCAGTTCCACTTGATGCCGTGCTTTTCTCCAGCGGCTTCGAGAACCTTCAGGCCTTCCTCGACGACTTCGATCCCGATTCCATCTCCGCGAATAACCGCGATGTTCTGTTCACTCATTTACTTTGACGCTCCATAAAACCAATAAGTTGAGTCCAGACACCTGGGATAGAAATGCCGGGCGGGTGGCCTGATTGTTCATACGCTAGATCTGAATGGCTCCGGTTTGGGAGCTTGCTGTTTCGGTGGATTCGATTTGCAGCAATCGGCCGCAGACGCGCCATGTTGCTGACCCCGAACCGGAACCCGGCGATTATATCGCGCAGAATCCGTGCCAGAAATGGTTGAGATGAGTCTTGAAGCTGGGTAGTCACGTTTACCGGGGCGTAGGTGTCGGCTACAATCGTCGTCAAGAACATAATTTCAGATCAATTATTGGCGAGTTAGAGTTCACAGCCATGTCCGGAAAGGCAAATATCATGCGAAGAAAATCTGCCGGGATGATTCTTTTACTTCTCGCGATCACAGCGATCGTTGTATCTGCTTGCGGGGCTAACAGCGGCAACACTGCTCAGGGTGATGCGATAAACGACACTCGATCACTAGTTGCCGGCGCCGAAGGTTTCTTCGAGCGCGGTGAAACCGCGGCAGAAGTCGTTGCTAAAGCTGAAGCGGCTGGATTGGATTACCGGGTGCTTGAGGTCTCGAATTTCGTCGGCGGAACTTCGAACAAGGTGACCGTTAGCCTGGAATCAGGTCAGCCATGGGCCGCATATCTGTTTCTCCCGTCCGCCGCAGGTGAACAAGGAACGATGGTGATGCTTGATCGAGAGGGGGACATTGCCGGCCCAATACTTGGTTGGCCGTGTGACACCGTCAAGATTTTCCTTAAACAGGCAGCTATAACCGACTTTACAAACGAGTTTTGCTCCTAGTCCATACCTCTGACATACATCGATAGACGAAAAGAGGCGCTCAATTGAGCGCCTCTTTTGTTTGTGCGGACTCGCATCGTGTCGAGAGGACGCTCAAATCTTCCGGGCTTCTAGCATGTGCGACATTGCGATCATTGCTGGACAATCATCCGTATCTTGCTGCTGTTCTTTGTCGGTCAGCGAAAGAAATTCCATGGCTAACTCCCGTATTACCCTTGTGGTTCAAAGTGTGCTGAAGCAAACATGGGAGGCGTTAATCCCGTCACCGACTCCAGACATTCGCTCCATCAAAGGTCGAGGTCCAATACCGATCCTGCAGTCCAACTCAGTTGTGCCGGGTATAACACGCCTGCGATAGGACGCCGCTCCCTTTTCTCCGCCGCAACGGAATGGCTCCAGACGCGAGACAGGCCCGCACTGAGGCGAGCCTGTCTACATAATCTCTACGCACCGGTTGTGAGGGCTAATTGATTTGCCTCAAGCGCGGGTCAAGGCGATCTCGGAGCCAGTCCCCGAAGAAGTTGAGGGACATGACGGTCAGGAAGATTGCGAATCCAGGCCAGAAGGAGATCCACCATGACGTCTCTAGATATGAACGCCCCTCTGACACGCTCTTACCCCAGGTAGGGATGGGGTCTGGAATTCCCACCGACAGGAAGCTGAGTGCTGCCTCGGCGAGGATCAAACCACCAACTCTCAAGCTGGCAATCACAAGCACCGTGCTCATGGTGCCTGGGAAGATGTGCCGGAACATTATCCGTAGGTCGCTTGCGCCAGCGATGCGCGCGGCCGCAACGTAATCCAACGTCTTTATGACAAGTACATCACCTCTAACTTGCCGCACGAACGGGACCCAGGCCAGAAGTGCCAATAAGATCATCACGGTGCGCTCGGAAGCGCCTATGGTCACACTGGCCAGGATGGCAAGGAGCAGAAAGGGCAGGCCAAGCCAAATATCGACAATCCGCATCATGATTTCGTCGGTAATGCCGCCATAGTAGCCGGCAACAATAGCCATAGCGACACCGACCAGGGTTCCAACTGCCAGAGCGATTCCTGCAACCTTTAGAGATGTTCGCGCGCCACCGACGGCACGGGAGAGAACGTCTCGCCCCAGATGATCACCGCCAAGTATGAACACGAAACGTCCGTGATACTGGCCTTTGGCCGCCCGGAGGGCATTCCTTCCTTCTCGCGTCTCCTGGTCAAATTCCGCCTCGTTCACTGGCGTGTTGTGCTCATCAGCTCGGAAGAAGGTCTGTGGATGATGTTGGAATTCTCGCAGATTCTGCTTCTCCCAATCAGCAGGAGACAGCTGGGGGGCAAACAATCCAACAACAATGAGAAGCCCTATAACAATTCCGGGGATAATCGGGTACCGCCGAAGCAAGAACCAGCCTTGTGCGAGCGGGTTTCGACTCCCGGTTCCAGTTCCCGGCACCAAGATTGCGGCAGGCTGTTCGCCCGTGCTGGATATTTGTGCCAACTTAAATATCTCCCTAGCCCAATCTGATCCGAGGATCGATTACCGCGTATAAGACGTCTGTGACGAAGTTCATGACAACGTAGGCAAGAACAAAGAAGAGTGTTATCGCCTGCAAAATCGGGAAGTCGTTATTATTGATCGCTTGAATCGCGGCCCGGCCAAGGCCCGGCCAGGCAAATATGTTCTCGATCAGTACCGATCCGGCCAGGAATCCCACAAAAATCAACGATGAAGCTGTGAGCGGAGCGATCAACGCGTTTCTGAAGGCATGCTTCCAGATTACGCTTTGAGGTCCGACGCCCTTGGCGCGTGCCAGCTTTACGTACTCGGAATCCAGCACTTCTAGCATTGCTGAGCGGGTGATCCGCATATAGCCCGCGAGAGCGCCCACTGCCAGCGTAACCGTAGGCATCAGGGCATGTTTAAAATCAAACCATCCGTCTCCGCGTGTCGCAGCCGGCAACCAATCCAGGCTAACAGCGAAAACTAGAATGAATACAATCGCCAGCCAGAAGGTTGGAATTGCCTGACCAAACAAAGCAACTCCACGACCCATATAGTCCCAGGAAGACCCGCGTTTTACCGCAGATAATATTCCAAGCGGTATTCCAAACACTGTCGCGAGGATGAAGGCGTATAGACCAAGTTGGAAGGATGCGGGGACACGCTCCATGAGAATCCTTCCGACGGGCTTCTCATCCAGAATTGTCTCCCCAAGATCACCGCGGGCAACGCGCCCCAACCACAACACGAACTGAATTGGTGGTGGTTTATCTAGTCCCAGTTTCGCCTTAAGTACAGCTGTCTGTTCCGGAGAAACTCCGTAGCCGCCCGGCTTGGCATAGAGAAGCAGCGGGTCGGCAACGGCACGCGACATTGTGAAGACAATCGCGGTGGCGCCAATAACAGTGATGATGGAGAAGAGAAATCGTCTAATAAAGAAAACTCTCATCTTTTGGTCCTCCTCGTCACCATATGGCGATCTAATTTATTGCTCTGCTGCTTGAGAGATACGGCTACCAGTCCGTCTCTGGTTCCAGCGCTTTCTGCTGAATCCCGGTGCGACACCTGGTAGGAGCCTGGCAGTGTCATTTGACTGCCGGATCTGCGTAGCCTCCAATTCAATCGGAGGCCGTCTCGGAGTTAGGCCCCCCCGGACAAGTCCGGGGGGGCCTACTATCCGACTTTTGAACTTTTAGTTCAGTTCAAGGTTCCACACCCGGTTGATACCGGAGGAAGTTACCTTGCCCTGATCCCAACTCTTCACCTTGATTGGGTTCATCACCCAGAGGCTTGGAGTTGCCACGATACCAGGCTGAAGAGCCTCATCGTACATGTACTGAACGTAGTCATCGATCAGTGAGTTACGAACTGCCTCGTCTGGCTCAACTGCTACCCGCTGGTAGTTGTCGAGGACAAACGGGATTTCAAAACCACAACCGAATCCACCTCTCGTCAGGCTTGTCTGAACAAGACCCTTCGGGAAGTGCCACGGCCACGCTTCGTTACCCTTGTCACAAGCGGTCACCCATGGGTGGGTGTTCGTCCGGCCTACGGTCGTGGGACGGAACGTGACGTAAGAGAACTTCAGTGTGAAGACCTGAAGGCCAAGGTCTGCCCAGTAGCCAGCAGCGGCGTCAGTAATCTCACCACCTAGTCCAAGTCCACCACCCGCACCCTGTGCGTACAGGGAGACTGAGAAGGAGTTGCCATTCAGCTGATCCTGTTGGGAATCGCTGGTCTGGCCCTTCTGGTAGTTTGCGTTACCGTCAGAGTTGATGGGCCAGTCAGCGTTCTCACCACGAAGTATCTCAATGGCGAGGTCTGGGTCGTATCCGTAGTTCCACTTGTCCTGCCAGCGGGAGTGCTTCACAGAGACGTACATGACTTCTACGTTGTGACCAAGGCCAGCCAGAAGCTTCTGGTTGACCGCTTCTCGGTCTACTGCCCTGGCAAGTGCGTTACGCACTGACTTGGCTTCCTGAAGGTCCTCAGCATCGGCAGGGTTGCCAATCCACGCAAGGTCATGCACAAATGTGCCGCGTGTCAGCGGTGATCCGTCGACTGCTGAGACCGTCTCCCAGAGGTTACCTGAGAAGAAGATGCCAACCTGTTCCAGTCCACCAGTACTGGAGGTTAGGAAACCACCCTGTACAAACTGTGGAACGTCTTTTGGATCGATTGATGCGACGTCAACCTCACCCGTCTTCAGCAATGCTGATCGGGTCGTGGACTCTGTCACTTCAATAAACTTGATTCGGTCAGTCTTGGGAGTGAACTTCCAGTGGGCATTCCCACCAGCAGCTTTTGTCCCAACCATATCGAGGATGTCACTACGTGCCCACGATTCTACGAGGTACACACCCGTGCCAACAACGTTGTCACGAGCAAAGTCAGGGCCCTTGGAGTCAAAAACGCTCTTCGAGAAGACTGAGAACGCCTGGCCTGACTCATTCGTGTAGTCAGCGTTCCAGGTTGCGTCAAACAAGACTTTGCCAGTCGTAGGATTGACGGCGAAGTCGAACGACACAGTATCTGCGTCTACAACATTCCACGCGCCCCAGAGACCGGCGAAGTCACCAGCCTGGCCGTGGATTGATTCCGGATTCGTGGTCGCATTGGCGTCGTTCATAGAGAACGCGACATCCTCAGCTGTCATCTTTCCGAAGTTCTCAACGACTCCAGAGTCGTTAATCCACTGGAATTCCGCGTTGGTCTCAATGTCGATGGTTGCCCCACTCAGGTCAGTCGCAATTGTCCAGGACTTAGCAAGCCATGGCTCAGTTGCGTCCGTGACCGAGTTACGTGCGAACATCGTCTCCGCAAGTCCAAAGTTCTTCAAGAAGTCCGGTGATTGGGCTTGGCCCCTACCGTTCTCGTCGAGAATTTCAAAAATCGCGATTACTGCTGAATTTGTTCCGCTCTGTGGGCTTGGCGGCTTTACTGGCTCAATTCCTGCAACGGTTGGAATGGCGGTGGCGGTGGCGGTCACAACGACCTGAACCGTGTCGCCCTTCTCCGTTACAACAACTGTCTGCACGACGGACTTTTCAACAATCTTCTCAACCTCAACGGTCTGAATGACTGTCTTGCCCGCTACTTCTTTTTCGACGACAACGGTCTGAACGACTGTATCGCCAGCTACTTCCTTCTCGACAATGACAGTCTGAACGACTGTCTCAGTGGTCGTACCGCAAGCAACGGCTGCAATAAGAGCACCGCCCGCAAGGAGCGGGGTCAGCAGACGGAAAGTCCTGCTACTGAAAAGATTCATATACTTCGCCTCCTCTGAGAAGCGGTCTACTCTCCGCAAAGCGCCGTCTCAGTAATTCGTTTGCATCTTGGCCGGCCCGGGTCAGCGTAATGAGTGTGCCGAAAAAAATCGTGACACACGCAAAACTGGCTCGGTTACCTCAACCGGTCAGACTGGGCCGGGATTATAGAGGATGGCCCACGGAGGATGTCAACCGATGGTGCGCGAATATTGAGCCAATATTGGGCCGGATTTAGCCCGTGAACAGGCTGTGTTCAGGCGACCCGGTTCTGAATTCTGCCATTCAAAAATGCCAGGGTGTTGTCCACAAGCAGTTCAAGACTTTGCGCCAGTGACTCCGTGGTGGTCCCCGCCGTGTGGGGTGAAAGTATTGAGTTGGGCAGTTCTCGAAATGGGCTGTTAGCCGTCAGGGGCTCCGTGCCAAATGTATCGAGCGCGGCTCCTGCGATTGTGCCGCGTCTCAGCGCCGCCGCCAGGGCCTCTTCATCAATGAGGCCGCCCCTGGCAACATTCACGAGAAATGCCGTGGGCTTCATGAGCGAAAGCTGTTCTGATCCGATCATGTTTCTGGTGTCAGAGGAGAGTCTCAAATGCAATGAGATGGCATCTGATTGGCGCAAGAGTTGTTCAAACTCAACGTACGTCACCCCATTTGCCTCTGCCCATTCCTGGTCGGGTCGCCGTGTCCACGCGATAACGTTCATGCCAATTCCCTGGGCGAGTTTGCATAGCCGTTTTCCTATTAGTCCGGTCCCAAGGACTCCCAACGTTTTGCCACTCAGCTGCGTCAAAAGCCCCCTTGGCCACTCGCCTCTCCGTATCCTGGAATCCAGTTCTGGAACTTTCCTCGCCAGTGCCAGCAGCAACGCGAGACTGTGTTCTGCCACCGCGTGAGTGGCAGTGTCCGGAGTATTGGTCACGGTGAGATTCATCCTGTTGGCCGCATCCAGATCAACGTTATCGATCCCCGGCCCCCACAGGGCCAGATGCTTCATTGATGGGCAGTTCTCTATTACGTGCCGGGTGAACGGTGTGGATGCTCGTATGCTCACCACCGTATGTGCCCCAGCGATTCGCTCCAATAGCTCAGGCTCATCGTCGGGACGGCTGTTCCAGAGACGGATCTCCGCTCCGGACTGCGCCCTCAGTCTTGCAAGCGCAGGAGAATCTGAGATCAGCGGTGGCTGATCGTCAGGGATTGCGATGGTGATCATTAGTTTGCTGAGAGCTTGTTACCTGTTATTTATTCAAACGGACCGGAGGGCGCTACGCAGACGCCCTTGTGTTGCGCAAGACCGGGCGCGGCTACGCGGACAGCGAGACGCCACGCGAAGCCAATGCAGCCTGGCGAACGCTCTTACGCCGCACAAGTTGCAGAAAGGCCCAATGTCTCTGATAACGATAACGCTGGTACCTATTCCAACGATACCCACACCGGGATTGTTCTAGTGGCTGTGGGAGTGGTCGCTATGCCCATGATGGCTTGCGGGATGGGTGTGATTCCCCTTGAGCCGTTCCTGGAGGCCTTCGATTGCTTCTTCAAAGACGCTTCTCACAGCAGCATGTCTTTCGGGCGGTGCGGGAGTCGCCAATGTATCCAGCCAGGTCATACCTCCCTCCATCACCGTGATCAGGTATTCAGCCGTGGGATTGTCAAAGACTTCACTTCCCTTTGCTTTCAGATAGACCGGCGATGTGTGGGCGTTGAAGTGGACCGGCCAGATATGTTGGGCTTTGTGTTCGCTTACTGCTCTGGCCGCGATCCATCCAGACCCCTCAACGCTGATCTGTTCTGAGACGTGGAGGGAGGTAGTTCCGTCGGACGCGGACGATTCGGCAACTACTCTGCCATTCAACACGACCTGTAGTTTGTGGAACGGCATGGTCCCGGTCGCTGTCGCTTCAACATGGAGATTGCCGGATTTCCCGCTGAGCGACACCTCGTCCCCGGGCTGAGAGCCTTCAACGCTCAGCCCGAGGAGCGGACCGCTGGTGGTATATGTCCGGCCTGCACGCACCGCCCTGCCCCACGCAGCAAACGAGAAATCCTCATCCCCGATGTTCGCGTACGTCCTCACGCCTCCAACAGGCATACCAGCAGACATCTTGTCGGTTCCGCCGATAGCGGAGACGCGGTAGCCGGTGTTGAGCAGCCGATACCACTCATGGATAGCGAATGTGTCCATGGTTGGCGCCCAGAAGTCTCGTAACTCCAACCCGTCCACGCGACCCCGAACAACTTCGGCCACCACTTCCGAATACGGGAACGGGAAGTGTGGAACCACTACGACGCCTCCACTAGTCCGGCACTCGTCAGCCCACTCGCTCATCGCCCGCCATGTTGGATCGCCAAAGTAGCCTTCTGTTGGTCCTGAAGTGGACATGGGGAAGATTGGCGCTCCCTGAGTTCCGAGCATGCTGATATGGCCCAGGAAGTGCTGACGATTCTCTGAGCCGACCCAGACAACCGTTTCATCTCGGCTCTGGAACCCGCTTCGACCGGTTATGTCACCTACATTGGTAAAGAGGTCGCCCCACTGAGCAGCGAGTAGGTTAATAATGTTAAGTCCCTCTGCCTGCGCCTCTAGCCACGCGGTGTCTGGAGAGATGAAGTGGGTGTGAGAGTCAGCGGTGATCCATCCTTTGTCTCGCAGGTTCGTGAGTCGGGATAGCTCGATGTCCAGTTCCTTCTGGCCGGGTTTGATGTCCAGTTCGATTCGCCGCGGCTCGTACTCGAATCCCTTTGATATCTCTGCGTAGACCTTGCCCTCAGGAAGTTCGATTGGGAACTCCCCATCAACGTAGGCATAGTTTGTGGAGCCAAGTTTCAGGTCTGCGCCGTAGTCCTCAAACCAGTTGTCGTTAACTTCGTGCCGGTGGCCGTATGGCGGGAAGTAGCGGCCGTCTTCCGATCGAAAGTGGACGCGGGCGGGGGTTGTGCCTGGCAGATCGTCAGCCTTGATCCTGACGGTCACCCATTCACGGCGCTCTGTCAGAACCCGGGCATGCAGCTGGCCGTCCGCACTCGAGGCCTCACCTGACTCGTACAAGTCGCCAGCAGAAAGCTCAGTTCCATTAACGGAAACGGACGCGTCGCTTGTCGACGTGAGGTCAACGAGCAATGAGTTGCCCGAGTGCTCGAGATCGATATGCTCTCCCCAACCTTTTACCGGGTCACTCAACCAGCTGGCGGGAGTGAACGGGTTGGAGGGTCGAGACCGGGCGACGACACCCTGATCGACCGTGACATCAGCTGCACTTGCCTCAAAGTCCGAGGCGTCTGACGTAATTTCAATCGTTTCCAGCTTGTTGTGTCGAAGTGGGTGTGAATTTCCACTGAACGCTGTGATTCCACCAATGGCGATGGCGGCGGCGCCGGTGGGTTCGATTCGTACGGATTGAATCTTCTTTTCGGGATTCGGATTCGGCAGGGCGAATATGGACCATGAAGCCGGAGAAATACCCTGGTTGACTCCCTGAACCCTCTCTAACGGCCCAAACTCGCCAACGTTGACGCCGGTTTGCATCCGTCCCCACTGGTTTTTTGGATATGGGCCTCGCACGTCCAGCGCCATCAAACCCTGGTGGGGTCTTGCTGCAAAGGCACTTTGCATTCGTGATGCCACTTGATTGATCTCGAATCGTCTCCGAATCGGATGCGGGCACTCCGTACCATCTTCATATGCGATCACGTAACTGCCCAGATTCTCACCCGGCGCGGTGACTACCGGTTGGGCATAGTCTGCGGTCTGGGGATCGCTGAAATCACCAACTGGCGTTGTTTTCGTGGCTCGTGAATCGCAAAAGTGGGCAAATATGAGATAACTGGCGGACCGGTCAACCGTTATAGAGATCGCCGTTGTTCTGCCGGCTTCTCCGACTACTACGAGACCTGGCGATCTGGTCATATCCGGAAGCCCAAATGGAACGCCCCAGAAAACCTGATCGCCAAATGGGAGCCGCTGGATATCCGCCCCTGTTGCAGGAGCCCACGGCGCAGAGTCTGATGGCGAGTGTGTGAAGACGCCTGAGATATCTACGATTGTCGATTTTGTCATCTGCACAACCACCATTCCTGGTAATTACGGTCTTTCGTTCTAGGGATAATTGGTGCATGATATTGCAGGAGCGGCTTTCACGAGCCGTCCGGCGCCACCGATCAGCCAATGCGAGACCTTGGAGCAGAGATAATCTCACCAGTGACTGACCGTCAAAATTGACGTTTGTAAACAATATCAATTCGCCGCCCTCCCGCATCACCCTGCGGGATCTTTTCAGTGAACCAGACAGGTTTATCTTTGCCGTAGAGATTGAGACTACGCGTGGCCTCGCTATGGAAGAGCCTGCCAACCGGATGGCTCGCCTCGCCCATAATCTTGTCGACTTTGCGGATGTTGACGTTCTTGGGCTAACGGATAACCCAGGTGGAAATCCCAACAATCGTCCCGAGGCGCTCGGATTGCAATTGCATGAGCGCGGGCAGGAAGTGATCGTCAATGTCTCCTGCAAGGACTACAACCGTAACGGAATTGAGAGCAGACTCTGGGCGCTTGGGAGCTACGGCTTCGATGCGGTCCTGGCTCTAACCGGGGATTACCCGACAGCCGGATATGCCGGACAGGCGAAGCCGGTATTCGACATCGACTCTGTTGCGCTCCTTGAAATGATTCGAAGGCTCAACGAAGGCTATCCGCCAGCTGACAGGTCGGTGGGTGCCCAGACGGCTACCATACGCACCTCATTCTTTCCGGGGACATCAGTTTCTCCCTTTAAGGTGCGAGAGTCGGAATACCTTCCCCAGTTGTTTAAGCTGGCGTACAAGATCCGATCCGGCGCGCAGTGGGCAATCACACAGATTGGGTATGACTCCCGCAAAATGGACGAGCTCCAGCGGTACATGGCGCTCAAGCAGTTGAACATCCCTGTGATGGGTTCCGTTTTTATCCTTTCCGCACCGGCGGCCCGGTTCTTCCATCGATGGGGTGTTCCGGGAATTAACGCCTCATCTGAACTGGTTGAGCTAGCTAACAAACAGGCCAAGTCAGAAGACAAAGGTCGGGCATTTTTCCATGAACTCGCGGCAAAACAGATGGCAATCTTGAAGGGTCTGGGATATCGCGGCGTGTACCTATCTGGTCGCCCTAGCTTGCGCCATATTGAAACAATCATCGGAATTGAAAAATCGTTCGGTCAGGATGATTG
This sequence comes from Chloroflexota bacterium, assembly GCA_013204555.1. Taxonomy (GTDB): domain Bacteria; phylum Chloroflexota; class Dehalococcoidia; order Lucifugimonadales; family Lucifugimonadaceae; genus UBA1151. The sequence continues at coordinate 24,475 of JABMNO010000042.1, forward strand.
GAAGGATTTTGCTCGCGAGCTTCAGTTCCCGCTTCCCGAAGAGTTCTACTATTTTGAACAGGACCCTGACACCGGGCTTGCGTCATCACAAGTGAACCAGAATTACGTTGCATCCAAGTCCAGATTATCCAGAACCCGTAAGCGATTGACTCAGTCCCCGGCATTCACAGTTGGCAAGTTGACTCATGACGTGTTCTTCGACGCGAAGGCTCCCGGCAAAAAACTGGGTGAGTTGATCTATAAGGGGATTGATAAGACTCCTAAATTGGTGCAGCGTTTCGCACATTGCACAGAGCAAGCCGCCAAGTTTCCCGTATATGGATGCCATGACTGTGGCGATTGCTCGCTTCCAGACATTGCATACCTCTGCCCTGAATCACAATGCGCGAAGAACCAGAGGAACGGCCCGTGCGGTGGAACCAAAGATGTGCGCTGTGAGGTGCTGGATAAAGATTGCATCTGGTCTCGGGCCTATGATCGGCTGAAGTCCATCGGTCAAGAGGAACAGATGCTTGAGCGACCCGTAGTATTTAAGAATGGTGCCCTTCAGGGCACGTCCGCATGGAGCAACACACTCCTTGAGCGCGATCACCATTCATCGAACTCCGAAGGACAGAAAAGCCGGTAAAGGGCGAAATCTAATGGCACGCGCAATTGAATCTGCTGACCAGTTCACGATTATTGGCGAGAACATTCACGCCACTCGCATCGTGCTTCGTAACGGTCGGCGAGCGACGACACTTGATGACGGCACAGAGGCGATCACCTGGACGGACGCGGCGGGTCAGGACCGTCTGATGATCGTGCCGGAGCATTTCAAAGAGTCTCAGGCGTACGAACAAGGCCAGCACAAGCATTTCATGATCGCCATCTGGAAGGGCCTCCACGGCGATGCAGATGAAAGCGCGGACGGAGCCGCCTATATCCATCGCGAGATTGAGAAGCAGACTAACGGCGGAGCCACATTCCTGGATCTGAACGTTGATGAAGTCTCTCCGATGGTGGATGAGCAGAAAAACTCTATGAAATGGCTCATTCAGACCGTTCAGCAGCACTCAACTTTGCCTCCTAGCGTGGACTCGTCACTGCCGGACATCATTGAAGAGGGTTTTTTGGCTTACGATCGCTCTTCGGGACGACCAATGCTGAATTCGATCGCGCTGGAGCGGATTGAGGTTGTTGACCTCGCTGTAGAACACAAGGCGCATGTAGTCGTGACGGCTGCCGGCCGCGATGGAATGCCGTCTGACAAAGATGAGCGGGTGGCGAACGCGTCAGAGGTCGTGGAGGCCTGTCTTAGCGCTGGGATTCCCGCCAGCGACATCCATGTTGACGCTCTGGTGTTCCCAATCGCGGTGGATGGTGGTTATGGCATGCATTTTCTGAGCGCCGTAGCGGAACTTCGAGAGAACTTTGGGAGTGAGATTCACATTGGCGGTGGTCTGAGCAACGTCTCTTTTGGGATCCCGAATCGACAATTGGTTAATGATGCATTCCTGTACCTCGCCATTGAGCATGGTGCAGATAGCGGAATCATCGACCCGATCACCACCAGAGTTCAGGCTGCGCTTGATATAGATCTCCAATCAGAGCGAGTAAAGCTCGCCATGGACATGCTTATGGGCGAAGACGATTTTTGTATGAATTACATCACGGCCCATCGTGATGGCCGCTTGAAGAGAGGGTAGTCCGCTGGCCAGGGTTCGCATTCTTTACTGGAAAGAGATTCCCGCTCAGGTCCAGGCGATTGATGAGAGCGGAACTGCCAGCGCCCAGTTGGATTCTCGATTTCAAGAAGGTATTGACGCTATTGCTATGTTTGATGGTAGTGCCGGAACGGATGACTACCTGATGGCATGGGACTGGCGTGAGGCGGGAGAGTTGGCCGGTGATGCGTCTGCCGTGTCTCAGAAGATAGCGGATCACCTGAACACCAATTTCCCTCAAGATTACGTCGCTCGCATCCGTGATTCCCAACGGGCTGGAGACCGAGACATCAGCCCCGGGAGTCTTGACGATTGGTCCGGAGGCGTTCTGCCGGTTGGGTAGGGACGTCGAATAGCGAACCTCCAAGTACAATTGAAAATGATCGTCCCACGAGGCACATTTATCCGATGACAACTGAACCCACCGCACAACTTTCTTTGATGGAACGCTTGAAGAGAGGTGACAAACTCATCTCCGATGGCGGCAGCGGCACCTATCTCCAGGCCCATGGTCTTGAACCCGGCGGCTCTCCAGAGCTCATGAACATTGAACAGCCAGATGTCGTGCGACAGATGGCTGCCGATTTCTTCGCCGCGGGATCAGACATGGTGCTCACCAACTCCTTTGGCGGAAACCGAATTGGTCTTGAACGGTACGGCTTTGGCGATAGGGTTATTGAGTTCAACAAAGCGGCCGCGGAGCTGGCAAGAAGTGCTGCACCGGAAGGTGGGTACGTTGGGGGCTCAATTGGACCGACGGGCGTGTTCATGCAACCTCTTGGAGACGTGACCGAGCAGGAGATGTACGACGTCTTCAAGGAACAGGTCACCGGTCTGGCGGCCGGAGGTGCCGACGCAATCGTTATTGAAACGATGATCTCCACTGCCGAGGCTCGTGTGGCGATCAAGGCGGCCAAAGAGAACACTGACCTTCCGGTAATGGCCACAATGACTTTCGACAAGGGGCCACGCGGCTACTTCACTATGATGGGTGACACCCCTGAAGATGCCATCAAGATCCTCAGCGACGCTGGCGCAGACATTGTTGGAACCAACTGCGGTAACGGTGCTGACGTTATGCTGGACCTCGTGAAGCGCATCAGGCCGATAACTGACAAGCCAATCCTGGTTCACAGTAACGCTGGATTGCCGGCGATAGTGAACGGCGTGGTGCAGTACCCGGAATCACCCGAGTACATGGCGCCTCGTTTCAAGGAAATGGCCGAACTTGGCGCATCAATTATCGGCGGCTGTTGCGGCACAACGCCGCGACACCTGGCAGCTTGTGCTGCATCAATTAAAGACTCGTAGACGAGTAGAGACAAATATCTAAATTGACGACTAAAACTTCTTCAGACCGCCTCTCCGCCAGGCAAGTGATCGACAAGTATGGCCGCTGCCTTGAACTTATTGGAATGGACCCGCACTTCCATGAGGTTTCAATTGGCCTTTACGTCAAAGACGGCATCGCTACCGTGTGGACCTTTAGCCCACTGGACGGAGTAAAAGGACGGCTTGCGCAGATTCGCGATCAGCTTGTGCTCAAAGGGAGTATGAAAGCGGTTGAAGGCACCCACGATCAGGTTGAGTTTGCCTGCGGCGATTTCCATGACGTCCCCATGCGGTTCCTCCTCCGCGCTGCCGTAGAAAAGGAACCCATCGAGGTTGAAGATCCAACTCCTCTGGCGATTAGAGATATCAAATCGCGGTTGGACATGCTTGTCACGCCCAAAGAGATTGATGGCCGCTGGACATACCAAGTTTCTGCAACAGGTGAGTTCAAGCGCCCAGAAGTCCGAATAAAGGCGATGGTTGGTGGATTCATGCGTTATGGAGACATGGACCGCATCGAGCCGGATCAGGGCGCGTTCAAGTGCGGACGGAGGCATGACGCGCTGGTTCGCGTGTTGATGCCATACGCACGCAACGTCAGCGGATCAGAAGATAGCATCGAAGCCAACAACATGCGCGGTCAGCTGACAACGCAGACACTGGGCTACTCACAGTAGCGCCGATTTCTGCACCCCATAATCTTGAACCACCCCCATTTGGAGAATCTGGTATGACTGTCGAAGAGACCATGACGTCCCGTGAGCGCGTAATGAACGCGCTGGCAGGCAAGCCCGTCGACCGCACCCCAGTCGCTAACCCGACCAACGTGGCAACGGTTGATCTGATGGATATGGTTGGGGCTCCGTTTCCAGATGCGAATCGCGATCCTGTACTGAACGCCCGACTTGCTGAAACCGGGTACACAGAACTCGGGTTTGACGTAATCGCGCCTTATTTCTCAATTATCCAGGAGTCCTCAGCACTGGGTTGCGAGATGCAGTGGGAACAGAAAGACAACTGGCCCACGGTGCGCATGACCAACCCCATCTGGAAAGAGCCAGAGGACATCAATATCCCGGATGACTTCCTGGAGCACCCGGACAACCAGGCAATTATTGGATCAATCCGGATTCTCAAAGAGAAGTACGGGGATGAGGTCGCCATTGTGGGCAAGACGATGGGGCCGTGGACGTTGGCATATCACCTCTTTGGTGTTGAGCCGTTTCTGCTTATGACCATCGACAGCCCGGAAAAGACCATGGACGCGCTTCATCGTCTAAAAGAGATATCAGTGCTGTTTGGCCGTGCACAAATTGACGCCGGCGCTGATGTAATTACGTTTCCAGACCACGCGACCGGGGATCTGGTCAGCGGGGAGTATTACCACCGATATCTCCAGGACATTCACTCGGAAATGGTGGAGCGGTTGCCCGCGCCTATCATTCTCCATATATGTGGCAAGACGCTTGACCGCATGGACTACATCGCGCAAACCGGAATGGCTGCGTTCCATTTTGACTCGATGAATGACCCGGCTGAGGCGATGGAGATTGTGGACGGCCGCATATCCCTTGTTGGGAACATCAACAATCCGGTAACGCTCTACTCAAAAGGACCAGAAGCGGTCCGTGAAGAGGTATACAGAGCCCTGGATGCAGGTGTTCAATTGATAGCTCCCGAGTGCGCTATTCCGCTCCGAACAAAATTAGAAAATCTGTTGGAGATTCCCGCCGCAATAAATGACTGGACCAAAGCACACGCTTGAGTTCGATCCGTACCTGATCTTCAATCACCCAAATCAAGAATCACTAAGAGTCATATAGATGAATTTTGTCCACGATGGTCTGGCCGCCGAGTTTGAACACGTTACCCGGGAGGGTGAGCGAAAACATATCAGCGAGCAGTTCGACAGCGGCGACGCCCTCATGCAAGAGATCGCCTACAGCCTGATCACGGGTAGCCACTTTGAAGTCGCTCGGCTCGTTGAGCAAGCGTTGGGCGAGGGCTACACGGCCAATGACGTTTTGGACGATGGGTTGATTGCCGGGATGTCCATCGTGGGCGTGAAATTCCGTGACAACATCATTTTTGTACCCGAAGTTCTCATCGCCGCCCGAGCAATGAAGGCCGGGATGGTGCACATTGAGCCCATTCTGTCAGCGTCCGGCGTTGAGCCGTTGGGGACGATAATCATGGGAACTGTGAAGGGCGATCTTCATGACATTGGAAAGAACCTTTGCATCATGATGCTGCGCGGTTCTGGCTTCGTTGTCATTGACCTCGGTGTTGACACGAAACCTGATGAGTTTGTTGACGCTGTGACGGAGCACAACGCTCAGATTGTGGGAATGTCAGCACTCCTGACGACCACCATGCCAAATATGGGCGTGACCATCGAAGCACTTGAAGAAGCTGGCCTCCGGGAAGAGATCAAAATCATGCTGGGTGGAGCGCCGGTGACGGCGTCTTTTGCCGAAGATATGGGCGCTGATGGTTATGGCGATAACGCAATCGAAGCCGTCGATCGCGCCAAAGAGTTTGTAGAGGCCAACAAGTAGCTTTCCCTGCACGTACGGCGTGCAGGTGAGGCTCCAGATTGAGACACTTCGTTAATGAGCAGTTCCGGGATTCAAAGACCAAAGGCTGATCCAGAAGCCGCCCGGCGCAGCATCGCCCGTCTGATGGACATATACAGAGATATGTCTCAGGTTGCGGATAAAGTTGCCACCAGACGTTGTCCCTATAAAGACGCTCGCTCCAGGTGTACTGCAAAATTCGAATGTAAGAATCAGCATTTCATTGCGGGGAAACCGGAAGAGCCAGCGGTCTGCGCTGGCAGCGACAAACTTGACTACCGTTTGGCCTGGGAACAGGAATAGACGCTGAAACAACCGCCTCATTGGTCTGGACAAATTAAATGAGCCCGCTGAAACACGGTGATCACGATATCGAGCTAGAACGCGGCAAGTCGCTGTTCGAATACGCCGATGCGTTATCGGTTCGTGTTCCAACTTCCTGTCGGCGCGATGGTGAGTGCCACGAGTGCATCGTTGAGGTTCGCAGCGGTCTCGATGCTCTCAGCCCTCTGACCGAGGCGGAGGGGTTTCTCCGGGATAACTACCGCCTCGCCTGTCAGGCAAGGGTCGAAGATCCCGACGCTGAGCTCGAGTTCGCCATCTTGAGGCGGCAACCCAAGATATTGCAGACCGGCATCCAACGCGAATATGAGCCCTCTCCGCTACTGATAAAACGGGGCGACGAGGTCGTGTCGCTGCACGATGGCGGAAATGGAAAAGTCATCGATTCATACCGTGGGGCGATTCTGGGTCTCGCTATTGACGTTGGCACAACGACCGTTGTCATGAATCTAATAGACCTTGAAACGTATAAAACGCTTCACACTGCGTCATTTGAGAACCCCCAGCGGTTTGGTGGCAGCGACATCATGAATCGCATCTCCTACGACTCAGGCAAGTACCACGGGGAGATGATGCAGGTCATTCACTCCTCGGTGAATTTCGAGATCGGTGAGATGGTCCGCGAATTGAAGATCAGGCGGCGCCAGATCTACGAATTGGTCGTGGTTGGCAACTCCACGATGCGAGACATATTTTTCGGACTGGATGTGAGGACCATTGGTGAACGTCCTTACAAATCACTCACAGAGCATGAGTTCATGGCTGGTGACCGTACCACCACAGCGATATCGTCCACGGCCGGTGAGCTGGGAATACGCGTCCACCCGGACGCTATCGTCTATGGTGGGCCACTGGTGGGAAGTCACGTCGGCTCTGACGTTGCTGCAGACATCCTTGCGACGAGCCTGGATGAGGCCGCTGAGCCGGTCATCCTGATTGACGTTGGCACCAACACTGAGATCGTCATCGGAACTGCGGACAAGCTCATGGCGGCCTCCTGCCCTGCCGGACCCGCGTTTGAGGGTGGCCAGGTCACGTATGCTATGCCCGGATATGACGGCGCAATTGAGCGAATCACCCTTGGTGATAATGGCGAAATTGATGCATCGGTCATTGGAGAAACGGAACCTCTGGGGATCTGTGGCTCCGGCCTGATCGACCTGATAGCTGAACTGCGTCGAACCGGGAAGATGAGCGAACTTGGCGTATTTATCGATGGTGCTAGAGAGTATGAGTTTGAACCAAACCGGCATCTCACCCTTTCGAGAGCAGACCTGAGCGCGCTTGCCCAGGCGAAATCGGCAAACTACTGTGGTCAGCGCATAGTTCTTGATCGTTACGGATTGCCGCTTGATGAGTTCGATAAGCTCTACCTCGCTGGAGGGTTCGCGAACTACATCGATATTGATAAAGCGGCTTCAATTGGGTTTGTGGCGAATATCGATATCGATAAGATCGAGAAAGTTGGCAACGCTTCGCTCGCCGGCGCGACCATAATGCTTCTGTCTGGCCCCCTACGGAAGAAACTAGAAACGTTGGTTACTGAAATTGAGCATGTGGAACTTGAAACGTCGCCAGACTTTTTCGAGCTCTTTGTAGAAGGCTGCATGTTCAAACCGATGGACGCAGCCTGAACGCTCCCCGCCTCTGCCACTGCCACAGGAGAAACCAATGGTCGAAATGACTCACAAGGTCCTGATTACCGATTACACGTGGCCGAATATCGACGCTGAGACAGCAATTCTCAACGCCGCTGGCATTGAAGTCATAGTTGCGCCGAACTCCGAGGTGACGACTCTCCGAGATCTCGCGGTTGATGTGGACGCCATCATGTTTTGTTTTGCGGCGGTGCCTGATGAGGCTATTCGGGCTGCGACCAAATGCAAAGTCGCATCCCGCTTCGGAATCGGTGTCGATAACATCAACAGAGCCCTCTGCACTGAACTGGGCATCGTGGTCACAAATGTTCCAGACTATTCGCTGGAGGAAGTTGCCGACCACGTCATGGCCAACATCCTGACGTTCAACAGGCATCTGATCCCGCTAAACCGATCAGTCCGTGAGACTGGATGGGGGTCGATGGGCCTACCAATGCACTCTCGACGTTTGAGCACAACAACGCTCGGCATCGTGGGCATGGGGCGGATTGGCCGGACACTTGTGACCCGGGCTCGTGCGTTCGGCATGAGAGTGCTCGCCAGCGACCCGCTCTTGACTGAAGACAATAAACCCGATGGCGTGCAGGTCTCTGATCTACCAACCCTGTTGGCTGAGTCGGATTTTGTAACGCTTCACACGCCACTTATTCCGCAAACGACCGGACTCATCGGAAAAGCTGAGTTAGCTGCGATGAAATCCACGGCGTTCCTTGTCAACGCGGCACGAGGCCCACTTATCGACGATGACGCGCTTGTTTCGGCGCTGAGGTCTGGCGAGATCGCGGGAGTTGCGCTAGATGTAACGCCTGTCGAGCCGCTCCCGGCCGATCATCCATTGACCACGATGGATAATGTGATCATGACGCCTCATACCGCATTTCACTCACTGGAATCTCTAAATGAGTTGGAGGTGCGGACGGCGCGTGAGGTTGTGCGGGTTCTGGACCGCCAGATGCCGGAAAACCTCGTGAATCCTGAAGTGCTTGGCTCGAATCGAGCAGGACTGACTTAAACTGGGAAAGCGCCCACCCGGCTACGTCTACTAGCGCCGTCATTAGCGCGCTGGGCCGGGCAAGCCCGGAGTCTACCGGGGGAGGGAAGCGAGCTGCCCTTTCAGGCTGTGAAGTTGGACTTCCGTTTCCAAAAGTAATTCTTCGGGGACGTTGCCCGGTGAATAGGCGGCTTGCCAGGCTGCTCTTGCGAGTGAACCCAGATGGTTGCCGTTGATGCTCAGAGCATCAGCTGCTGACTGCGTGTAGGCCCCGAACGTTTCTGTCTTCTCACGCTTCCTGAACCCCGCTGAGGCGATGGCCTTTTCAGCCAGGCGGAACGTGTTGAGGACATGCTTGCGAGATTCTCCATCCAGTGATGCAAATTTGGGCCGGGAGCGGCGTCTGACGAGGTCTGGATTTATCTTCAGGAGAATTGCGTAAATCGAACCACCGATGGTGAGTGTCGCCAGCACGACCATAACCAGGTACTGAACGTTCTCAACGAGCGATCGCAGAAGGTCGAAGAACGCTCCTGGGGCTTGTGTTGCGGCAGAGGCGACTTGATCACCGAGACGGAGGTCGAGGAGTTCCGAGAGATTGAGGAAACCGGCTCCAGCAGGCGGACCAGATTCTGTTGGAAGGTCCGGCCGTGGCGTGGGATCGAACGGTACCCAACCAGCGTCATCAAAGTAAATTTCCGACCACGCGTGTGCGTCTTTCGCCGTTACCTTACTTGCGCCGGATAGCGGATTGTACTCGCCGGGGAGGTAGCCGGTGGCTAGTCGTGAAGTCAGGCCGGCTGAACGGGACATGAGCGTCATCGCTGTGGCGAAATCGAGCGCAGTACCGTCCTCTTCGCCAAATATGAAATCGTCCAGTGGAGCGTTTGGTGCAAGCTGTGATGGGGCGTCTTCGGCGTAACCAAGTTGGTTCAGGTACGAGACGATTCGTGTCGCTTTCTCAAACGATGTTTCAGCGTCGCCCACTACTTCGCCGGTGAGGCCGTGAATGGAACTCAAATCATCTGGAATCGCAGCGTATTCTGGACCCTGCCAGACTGATCGATCCCTGGCCAACTCACCTGTGTTAAATCGTGGTTCACTGGATACGATCTGGTAAGTCGAACCTTCCTGAATGTCTGGCTGGAACCGCTCATTACGCGGAAGAGAAGCTGCAACGGGCTCATATCCGGTTAGAACTTCGTCATTGAGCGCGACCTGCGGAAAGAATGTTTGCAGGTATCGGTCTCCATCATCCTCGCCGTGCCTCGCCGGGGCGATTGGCCGGTCTGGCACTGTCGAATCCTGGGCGGTGGCATACCACTTCCCAAATCCGTTTGAGCCATCGTTAGTATCGAACTGATCATAGGTGCGTCCGCGCCAGTAGCTAGAGACGCCGGAGCGGACGTACATGATGGCGTCCTCAGGATCCCCAAATTGTGGCGGATCAAGTGGGACGCCCACGCGAGCAGCGAGAGAGAGATCTTCATCACCCAATTCGATTGGTGATTTCAATTCGCCATCGAGTTCTGCGAGGAACTGATCAGAAACACTCCCAAACCCGGAGTTCGGGTTATCGGAGTCGATTGGTGAGTCCAGACCGCCCCCGTTGATGCCTCGCTGAGCGAGCTGTTCTCTTGCCTGGCGAGCCAGTTCCGGCGTAAGCCCGGGGGTGCCCGCCTGATCACCACCGGAGAACGGCACGATGGTAAAGCGCGGGGCCTGCGGGGCCTGTGACGCGTTCCATGGCAATAAGAAAAAAGCCACAATTGAGATCGTCAATATAAGGCCGCCCGTGATCGACCAGAATATGGTCGTTCCTCTCCGAGAACTGAACCAGTCAACCTCAGCGTCCTCGAACTCGTCTTCAAGGTAGGCGAGTCCGAGAAATCCGAGGACGAACAGACCAAAGATGATTCCCAGCGGTGCGAATCCGGCGCCAAACGCGATCTCACTGGCGAAGAACATCACGATTCCTGAGGCGATGATCTGCGTGTAGAGGCCGGCCCGGGTCTTCAGGTCGAATGATGAGGCAGCAGCGGTTGCCAGCAAGAAGTAGGCCACCGGAATTCGGTCGCCGCGAATGGCGAGTACGAGATCATTCCGCATGTAGACGCCAATTACGATGATGAATATGCCCACGGCAAGCGAGACGATAGGCGTCCGCTTCTTTCTTCGTGTCCAGCTAAGGCTGTGACCCATAGCAAGCGCGCCGATTGAGAGCAACGGGATGATTGGAGATACGCCCACTGAGATGAGCGAGAACGCAGCCCACGCTGCGGCGAGGAAACCCATGACCCGCAATCGGAGTGAATGCTCCGGTTTGTCGTCGAATATGCGCCGGAAAAGCGATTTGTGCTGAGGAGGCTTCGGCCCGACGACAGGCTTGCTTTCCCGTCGCATTGGGATGCTGAGATTCATGCTGCGATGTCCATTGAAGATTTGTCCGTGCTGGCCCGGGATGCGGTTCGATGGGTAATGCCGCTCTCGATTGATGTCAACGCTTCCTGGATTTCACCTCTGGCACATGAAACCACCGCCACTCCGGCCTGCTGGAGTTGGCCGACCGCGGCTCGGGCTTCGTCTTCCTCTGTGAATCCTTCAAGGACAACGGCTGCAACGGCCGCGCCTCTCCGGCTCAAAGACGAGAGCGTTGAGATAGACGAAATATCCTTGGATGAGATCACAGAGAAAACTCTCTGGCCCGGAAGGACGTCTTTGAGACTGGCGGACATTGGGCTGCCGGGATCCCTCTCAGCAACCGCTAGAGTGTGCATCACCGCTGACCAGTCAAAGGTCGGCTGGGATAGATCTGATCCTGTGGCGACGCTAACGGCGCCACCTCGACTGGATATTGCCCGAGCTACAGAAGCACAAAGTGTTGAGGCGTACTCAAGCGTGGACTCAGAGCCTTCGCCGTAGTCGAACGTGAGGTCCAGTGCGACGATGACTGAATCCTCGGCGCCAGCATCGTACTGTTTGACCGATGGGCGACCAGTTCGCGCCGTATTTTTCCAGTGGATGTCACGCACTGTGTCGCCAAACACATACCTGCGGGAACCTGATATCTCATCGCCGCGCCGCGCCCGTCGACGTGAACTTGAGTCTCCAGCGTTGGCTCCAATGAGACCGACGCGATCCATATGGAACCAGCGCGGGTGGACAAGAACTCGGCCTTGAACGGCGATTCTCCTGCGCCTCCGGAATAGCCCGAACGGCAGTCGCGCCTCTAATACGACTTCCCCAAAGTGTCGCCAACCTCGCCGATCGCAGGCCAGGGTGCCTATCGAACTGCGGTTCTTTCGGCCGGGGATGCGGGCAAAGAAGAATTTCTGTCGGGTCTCTGAATCGCCCTGCGAGAACGACATCTGACTCGCGCTCAAGAAGTAGCGCGGGAAGCGGGTGTTGTTCACCACGCTGAGTTCTATGCTGAGCTCATCACCAACGACCGGAGCAACATCTCCGCTCCGCCTACGTGGCGGATGTACAGAGCGCGCGACTTCCAGCTTTGGCACGGTGAGCCAGGGAACTGTGGCGCTCAGGATGATGATTCCCCAGAGCATCGCGTCTGCAACGTGGAGCCAGCCAACCCTTGTCGCGCTGGCGACAAAGAAGACTGCAATGGCGACGAGTACGAAGCCTATTCCGCGTCGTGTAATCACAGAGACGCGCTCAGTCCGCACACGCTAGCGGCGCCGCAGTAAAGTCGTATTGCGAGCAGATCGTCAATCATCGATCAGGCGGGAACCTGCGTGGTTCGGAGGACGGTATCAATCACATCGTGTGATGATCGGTCGCTCGCCCCGCTCATCATGAGCCGATGCGCAGTGACGAACGGTGCCACGGTCTGTACATCCTCTGGGACGATGTAGTCACGGGCATCCATGGCTGCCCACGTCTGCGCGGCCCGCTGAAGAGCTGCGCCGCCACGTGGGCTTACGCCGTAGTCGACAGATTCAGCAGTGCGGGTTGATGCGACGACATCAACGATGTACTGACGAACCGGAAGTGCAACTTCAATTCTGGATGTGACGCCCTGCATTTCGCGAACTCGGTCTGCGGTGACCAAAACTTTTGGCTCTGGCATGCCGTGTTGTGATCGGCGAAGAATTTCAGCCTCATCATCACGAGACGGAAGACCCATGTTCATCGACACCATGAATCGGTCGAGCTGGGAGTCTGGCAACGGGAAGGTTCCGTGACTTTCCTGCAGGTTCTGGGTAGCTATCACCATGAACGGTAGCGGTAGCGGCCGTACTGCGCCCTCAACACTGACCTGACGCTCTGCCATCGCTTCCAGTAGTGCAGACTGAGTTAGCGGCCATGTGCTGTTGATCTCGTCGGCGAGAACGATGTTGGCGAAGATGGGGCCCTCGATGAAATAGAA
>JABMNO010000043.1 GCA_013204555.1 Chloroflexota bacterium
CGTAGCACGGGCATCTCTGCCCGTGCGAGTAGCGCACGATAGTACAGGCCAAAGCAACTCAAATGGGCGGAGATGCCGATGCGACGAGTAGGAGCAATACGTGAATTGCAGCTACGTGGGGCCGGGGGATTTCGAGGCTCATCGTGATGCGGGCATCTCTGCCCTTATGCAGCGATGGACAGCCAGTGGGCAGAGATGCCCATACTACGCATAGGAACGAATCGTGACATGCCGCACGACTGTCCTTAAAACGAAAGACCCGCATTTCTACGGGTCTTTGGGTCGCGCTTGCCTCGTATCTGGCTCAGGCTGCCAGAGGCTCGTTCGACGGACCTCTATCCAGGACCGAACGAAGACTCGGGGCGTTTAAATTGCGCTTGGCAATGAATGCCAGTGCGCCGATCTCTCGGACGAGGCGAAGATATTCGCTCTCGGCCGTCATGCTTGTAAGCACCACGGTGGCACCGGGATGCTCAGCGAGTATCTTGCGGGTAGCTTCGATGCCGCTCATTGCGGCCATCTGGATGTCCATAATCACCACATCCGGGTGGACCGAATCGACCATCGATACAGCATCAATTCCATCGCTGGCTTCTGCCACCACGTCAAAGTCACCGTCGCGTTCAAGAAGTGCTCGTGCTACCTCACGGAATACGGGCTGATCATCCACCAGCATGATGGAGACTGAACTGCCCTTTTTTGGTTCACCGTAGCTCTTGCCTGGATCAAACTCAATGAGTTCGCCTGCCATGAAATTTCCTACCCAACGCTTTTCGCGTCACCGGACTCCGTTAGCCCTGTCATCACGTGTGTTGATACATTCGAGTTTAGAGCGGTGTTGCGGCCAGTCATAAGTAGACAGGCACTAAAGCGGCCGCGTGCTAACCCACAGCGCTTTCTACGAATCAACACGCGCATGACCCTCAAAACAGGCCATTTCCTGTGCTAGACTCCGCCGCGTCCAGCACTTCAAAACCCCTGCGAAATAACTGAGAAACAAAGGTGTCGCGTTGGTCGATTTCGGCCTGCAAATCGAGCCTCAATTTGGCTTCAGCTACGATGAGGTTCTCAACCTCGCCAGCAGCTTGACCGAGCACGGATATACCTCTCTCTGGGCCTCTGATCACTTCATGCTGAGCCAGGGTGATACCGAGCGTGACTGCCTGGATTGCTGGTCTTTGCTGACTGGTATCGCCGCCGAGGTTAAGGACATCCGCATTGGCTCGCTCGTGACCTGCATGTCGTATCGCCACCCTCCCGTGCTCGCGAAGATCGCAGCGTCGGTAGACCGCATAAGCAATGGTCGGCTCGAGTTTGGCGTTGGGGCCGGATGGAAAGACATTGAGTACAAGGCATACGGCATCCCATTTCCAACACCCGGCGAGCGTGTCGACCGTTTCCTTGAAGGCATGCAGATAATCAAAGGCCTATGGACTCAGCCAACCACTTCCTTTGAGGGCAAGTACTACGCCGTCGATAACGCCGTCGCCTCGCCAAAGCCCGTGCAATCCCCGCACCCGCCTATTCTCATCGGTGGTGCAAGGCCGCGTATGTTGCGGGCGATGGCCAAGTACGCGGACGCGGTGAACATGCTTGGCGCTCGTGGGCCGGAAGAGTACGGCCAGCTTCTTGAAAAGCTGGAGCGATACTGCGCCGAAGAGGGCACAGATTTCGCCCGGCTTCGCAAGACGCACTTCATGACTTTTGTTGTTGGTGAGGACCAGAATGACCTGAGCGACGTACTTGCTCGGGTATCGGCTACCGAAGGAATAAGCGTTGAGGAGTATCGTTCTCGACGCGCACGTGCTTTCATAGGAACTGCCGTAGAAGCCGTCGAGCTACTTAAGCGATACATGGGACTCGGCGTCACGCAGTTCCAGACCGTATTTCCATATCAAGAAGAGAAGCGATCACTAAAACTATGGGCTGACCGGATAATTCCGGCGCTCTAAGCGGAGACACAAACAGTCATGAAGATTACAGATGTAAAGACGTTTCTGATGGAGGGCGGCCGTCGACAGTGGCTGTTCGTCAAGATCGAAACCGACGAGGGTATCCACGGGTGGGGTGAAGGCACTCTGGAACGTCATGAGAAGGCAGTTGAAGCTGCGGTTCACGCGGTCGCAATTCGCATTGAAGGGCGCGATCCGACGCAGGTTGAACGACTGTGGCAGTCGATGTACCGCCACGGCTTCTGGAAGGGTGGGCCAGTGATCGGGTCAGCCATTTCGGCACTCGACCAGGCGCTCTGGGACATCACCGGGAAGGTTTACAACCAGCCCGTTTATAAGCTGCTGGGAGGCCAGGTACGGGACCGCGTCCGAGCGTACACGCACGCCCAGGATCTGACGGGCGCTCGCGAACTTGTTGATGAGGGTTTTTCAGCCTTCAAGACGGGTGGATGGGTAGTGGGCACCAACGAGGTCAACGAGAAAGAGATACCCGCTGCACTGCGCGAGAAGATCAAGGCGATGCGGGACGAAGTTGGCCCTGACGTCGAGATCATGATCGACAACCACGGCCGGTCGCGGCCGTATGTTGCCATCCGCCAGATTGAGGCGATCGATGATCTGGGCGTCTCGTTCTTCGAAGAACCCGTTCCGCCGGAGAACCTGGACTCGTTGCAACTGGTCCGTAACGCCAATATCAAGACCGAACTCGCTACCGGTGAGCGACTCTACTTCAGATGGGGCTACAAGGAACTGCTAGAGCGTCGACTCGTAGACGTCATTCAGCCCGACGTCTGTCACGCCGGTGGCATCTCAGAGCTACGCCGAATCGCCTCTGCAGCCGAGACCGAGCACATCCTTGTTGCGCCACATAACCCTAACGGGCCTGTTGCATGCGCAGCCAGCGTTCAATTGTGCGCAGCCATTCCGAACTTCAAGATTCTTGAGACGGCGCGTGACATGCCCTGGCACGACACAGTTCAGAAGAACCCACTGAAGATAATCGACGGGTTCTACGAGCTACCAACCGAGCCCGGACTTGGGATCGATCTGGATGAGGATGTGATCGCACAGCGGCCTTACAGCGAAGAAGGTGCCCACTCCAGTTACGTGCCATCGGTCAACGCGTTCGACGGCGCGCCGGAGGACGTCTAGATTGCCCAGGTACGCCGCCGTTGTGTTCGATATGGATGACACTGTGATCTCTCGGGCAGACGCGTTCCAGCGCTACCTGGAGCGATTCTACCGAGAGCATGAGGCGCTTCACGGCACTCCAATCCAGCCTGCGCTGGATCTGATGACGCAGTGGGATTGTCGTGGCGATAACGACAAGATTGAGTACTTTGGAAAAGTAAAAGCAGAATGGCCTGGTCTTGAAGAAACCATCGATGTACTAATCGATCAGTTCTGGGGACTGCTCGCGGAGGAGGTAGAGCCAGATCACAGCTCAAATGAAGTGTTGGGACAACTCAATCAGGCTGGTGTGCCCTGGGGGATCGTGACGAACGGTCAATCAAAGATGCAGCGTAGGAAAACGGTCAGAGCGGGCCTAATACCGCTGGCCCCATTTATACTTGTGCCATCTGAGTTTGGCGACCAGAAGCCATCGCCCGCTGTGTTCATAAAGGCGGTCGAAGAAACCGGATCGTTCGCGTCAGAGACCCTGTTTGTGGGCGATAATCCCGTCACCGACATTCGTGGCGCACAGTCCATCGGCATGCCTACAGCGTGGATGAAGGCTGGCAGAACAGAATGGGACGGTGGCACCCCTGAACCCGATCATCAAATCGACCATATTCGGGAACTTCTTCCGTTTTTGATCAAGTAGAAACTGAAAGGCAAAGAACATGACATTAGGAGTAGCGATACTCGGCACTGGCCGCCTCGGCGGCAACTACATCAACACAGTCAACATATCTGACGGTGCGGAGACACGTGTCGTAGCGGAGCCACGTGAAGAGCAGATTGTTGACCTGAAAGTTGCGAACCCCGGCATTGATTTCGTTGCCAGCTACGAGGACATCCTGGACCGCGACGATATCGATATCGTGGTTGGGACGCTTCCACACTGGCTGCACCACAAGGCTGCCATCGATTGCCTGAGAGCGGGCAAGCACGTCTTCCTTGAGAAGCCTATGGCGCTCAACACCAAAGAGGCCGACGAGATGCTTGCAGTCGCCAAATCGACCGGCAAGCTATTGATGACCGCTCACACTCAGCGCTACTTTGGCGAGAACATCAAGATGAAAGAGATCATCGATTCTGGCGATCTTGGTGAGCTTGTCATGGTGAACGCCATGTGGGTGAAGCCGCTCGATCCGCATCTGCGACCAGCCTGGATGCTTGATGGGAGTAAAGGCGGTGGCATGGGCCAGATGGATGGCACGCATCTGATTGACCGACTGATCTGGCTGCTTGGCGATGACATCTACTCAGTAAGCGGTATCACCAGCAACTACACCCACCCCGAACTGAGCGCCGACGATACCGGCCACCACTTCCTGCGTTGGAAGTCTGGCAAGACCGCGAGCATCACTCGAATGGGCTGGAAGCACGGGATTACAGAGTATGGAGCCGACTACTTCTTCACAAACGGCCAGGCAAAGCACCGCCGGGCATACGGTCGCAAGGGCACAACCGGTGTTTGGATAGAGAAGGACAACGAATGGGAGTCACAGCCCTTCGATGACATCAACTCTCAGGAAGTTCAGTTCAACGACTTTGTACAGGCCGTAGTACGAGGCGATTCCGACTCGCCCACCCCAATGACACACGGCCGTAAAGTGATGCGCGTCTTCGATGCCACTGAGGAGTCACACCGGACCGGTAAAGAAGTGATCATTGACGATTTGATGAGCTAGCTCAAGTCTGAGACTTTCCCGCCCCAGGTAGCTGTGGGGCTTGCCCCACCGGGGCTCGGCGGCCGAGTAGCGTCGGCCGGTCGAGCTAGGCCGGGCCCTTCGAGAGCCTCAGGAGACCCAAGCCCGGCTGCTACCGTGCGATCTAGATGCTGTACGACTAAGGCCGGTCAGTCTGCGGTTCCGACATTGGTTCGGGGGCGCTACGTTCAGTTACTTCGCCGCTGAAGGTGATCTCCACGCAAGGCATCTGATCGAAGATTTTGCGGACGAAGTAGAACGGGCCCCACCACGGCAAATGTAGCTTGCGGTTAATCTTGATCGAGTTGATTACGAACATGAAGCGACGGCGCGGGAATCCCGGCCTTTCCGCCCAGTGTTCTATGAAAGCGATCAAGTGCGGGACACGCTCATTGCGATCTCGGACCACCCTCGCGGTGGCCGCGGTCTCAAACCAGCGATCGTCCTCAACGGTGGATACCCTCACGTCGCCATTCGCGCCCATATTGGCGACCCAGTCGCGTGGCCCTGGATAGCCGGATATTACGATTCGACGATCACCGTCCCACACGTAGGTCGTCTCAATAGTCCGAAGACCTCCAGACTTGCGACGGCGCATGGTGGTCCGGAGAAAGAAGCTGGACGCGAGGATGGACCGGAACTGCGTCTGGATGTCAGAGTTATCGATCATGAATGCCATTATCAATGCGAGCGAGGTAGTGGCGCACCCGCCCTGTCATTTTGGAATCCAGAGGATTGCGATCGAGCCGGGGGCTTTCTAAGGCTTGGGGTGGGTGAGGCGTAGCGTCCCGTTCTTGATTTTGATGTCGATGGATGCTGTGCCCTTGCCCTGCACGCCAAGGAGTTGCTTCTTCTTCGTATCGATGGTTGTGAATTCAGGCGCTTCGATTCGCCCCACTTTAAGTTGACCGACGAGAGATAGGTCATCGTCGGGCGAGATAGTGAGGTTGACGTCTCCATTTCGCGTTTCAAACTGAGAATGGCCCTGGGATGGTAGGTCAGCTGCGACCGTGATCGACCCGTTTCTGGTTTTCGCGAAAATCGGCGCTGTCACTTTTGGCGCCTCAATCACGCCGTTTACCGTCTCCAGGTGGTACCCGCCTGCGGAGCCGGTAGCGATTATTTCGCCATTTGTGGAAACGCCCTTGATAGTCCCCGTCCAGTCACCGTCAAACGTGATGTTACCGATTCCGGTGAGCACGCTGACGTTGGCATCTGCGGGGACGCCGATATTCATCACCACAGAAGCTCTCAGCCTGAGGTCGGGATTAATCAGCGCACTGATGATCACCGCCGTAGGGGGAGTACCGCCCTGGGGTGACACGAAGTAGTTGATCCGCTCCGCATTGCGAAGTTCCGAATCGACCGTGAGGTCTCTGCCATCGAACGTGAAAATATTTACTGTGGCAACGTCGCCGACGATTTCGATATCTGCGCCCGGCGCAATCTCGATCCGGTCTGATCGCTGAACCGCTATGCCTCCACTGGTTACGCAAACGGCCGCGAAAGATGAGAGCCAGACCAATAGGCCCAGCAATATCAGCCGGTAGAGGCGTATATCCGCGGCGAGCATCGGCATGGGATCCCTCTTGAGTGTGCCGATACTACATCGTTGGGCTTCGTACCGCCCTCCTGCTATAGGACCAGAATGCGCGCGATGAGTGGGCCATCCCTCTTGCCGTCTTCCCTCATGGGGTCTAAGTTGGCTTTCTGTTGGCATCACGCCACACCTCAGCAACCATCGGACACACTTACAAAACATGGAGCGCGTAACCGCTCGCGACACGGGGCCAAACCCGGCAAATGGCGCCCCACTCGATCAATCCGGTGGCATTGTTGGACTTCTACGCAATCGTAGCTTCAGGTATCTGTGGATAGCGGGGTCACTTTCCGGGACTATCAGATGGCTTGAAACGCTGGCGATTGCCGTGTTCGTTCTTGAAGAGACGAACAGCGCGTTCATGGTTGCGCTCTCACTCTTCTTCCGCATGTTCCCAATGTTCCTGTTTGGCGCGTTCACTGGTGTCATCGCTGACCGGATAAACCGTAAGACGTTGATGGTTGGCGGAATGTTGATTCTGGCAATCAATTCCGCTGTCATGGGCATACTGGCGATTACTGATGTGATCGAAATCTGGCACGTGATCCTCGGTGTATTCATCAGCGGTACGATCTGGTCCACTGAGTTTCCTGTCCGACGAACTATGATGGGTGAAGTGGCCGGAATGAATCGGGTTGGACTCGCCATGGGACTCGATTCCGCCACGGTCAATGCCACCCGTCTGGTAGGCCCGGTTATGGGCGGAGTCCTTTTCGAGTTCCTGGACCTTCAAGGCGTCTACTTCGTCGGTATGGTGTTTTACCTCCTTGCATGGCTCATTGCCATGACGGTGGACTACACCCCAACAAAACTCGCTAGCACCGGAGTCGGATTCTTCAGGACCATGAAGGGAGGACTCAGTTATATCCGCTCCCGCCGCGCGGTCGTTGGCGTGCTCGTCGTCACGATCATGGTCAATATCTGGGGCTTCCCATATACAAGTATGGTTCCGGTGATTGGCAAAGAGGTGCTCAATCTCAATCCAATCCTTATAGGCGTCCTGGTCTCATCTGAGGGCCTTGGGGCGCTTATTGCCGCACTCTTCATAGCCACACGCGGCAAACTCCTCCAGTACACCCGCATCTACATATACGGCTCATTCTTGTTTCTGACTGCTATCTTGCTTTTCTCGTTATCACCGTGGTTTGGCCTTTCAGTCGTCCTCGTTTTCGTGGGAGGAGCCGGAATCGCCGGGTTCGCAACAATGCAGAGCACGCTGATCATGATGTCCGCTCCACCAGAGTTGCGATCACGAGTCATGGGCGTACTGGCCGTCAGCGTGGGTACGGGACCTATTGGAATATTGCACCTTGGCGCGCTGGCATCGTGGCTCGGAGCATCCACAGCGGTAACGATCATTGGCATCGAGGGATTGATCGCTCTTGTGATTGTCGCCGTAATCTGGCCAGAACTCAGGCGTCCAACCGATATCCGACCGCCACCAAATGAGGCGACTCAGGCATCCGAGAACATGTAGTTGCCCGGGGGTGCCATCGTATCGGGTGGTCCCGCCTCTGCACGATGAGCCGATTCCGAATGGTAGCTGCGGGGCTCGCCCCGCCATGGCCCCATGCTGCGATATTGGTTCTTTGGTGTGGTGACGTCCATCGGAGATCCCGTGCCTTCCCGAGTCTTCGCTTACGCGGATGAGCACGACTCAAGCGTCGGCGAATATGTAGCTAACATGTGGTTGCCAGCGAAATCTGCCGGAAGCATCCAACCGCAGAAGCGCTGATTCAAGGTCATCTTCAAACGATTCGATCAAATCGCCGAGCAAATCCCGGTTGGAGTATGAGGTTGAGTAGAGATGGCCTGTGATCCATGGGATGTCTACCTCATAGTCACAAGCGATCTCACCGGATTCAACGTTTGAATATCCCGCGCCCGCGATGGCATCTTCAAATTTGATTCCGGGGTCAGCGTAGCTTCCGGCGCCGGCGCGACGTTCATCGCCCAGGAATCGCCGCACCACGTCCATCACGGTGATCTCCCACTCAGCATCGCCACCCCAGATACTGCGCATCCCAATGACGGCGATACCTCCACCCGACTCAGTGATGCCGTGAACATGGGTCAACACTGACGGTATATCCATCCAATGAAGCGAACTGCCAAACAGGGCTAATCGCACGGGGCCATCTGATTCACTGATTTCCTCGGCGCTCCGAACCTCAAATCGAACGGTATCGGCTTCCTCATCAATCGCCGCAACATGAGCCTCTGCAACCATTTCATCGGAGACGTCCAGACCTATCGCTGACTCGAAGTCGTGGGAGAGTGGGAGGGTTAGTTGACCGGTGCCGCAGCCCACATCGAGCAAATGGCCCAACTTGTTGAGCCCGAATCGGCTCCGCAGCAGATCGAACAATTCGTCCGAATATGGCTTACGAAACACGCGATAGTAGTAAGCCGTAGATCGAAACAGCCCATCACCGGCGGGAAAACTTGTGGAGATAACGAACTCCGTAACACTAAAACGGGTTTACGACGGTATCAGTTCGGGAATAAGATGCCCGGAAAATTAGTTTAGTGATGATCCTACTCGGAGGTTCATGAGATGGGCGGCTTACTAACGGCAGAACAGGTCCAGCAGTTTGAAGATGATGGCTATCTTCTAGTCGAAGGCGTGCTTGATCCCGAAAAGGATCTCGATCCGATCATCGCAGAGTATGACGGTGTTCTCGACAATCTGGCAGACGAACTATTTGCTGATGGCCAGATCTCATCTCGGTACGAAGACGAGCCGTTTGGCAAGCGCCTGGGCAAGATATACCAGGAATCAGGCCAGGTCCACGCCCAGTATTTTGACTTCTCTCTCCCCCAGAAAGGGATCCAACACGACACTCCGTTCTGGACCGGCCCTGCTGTATTTAGCGCACTTACCAATAAGAAGCTAATCGACACCGCTGAATCGATCATCGGACCTGAGGTCTACTCCAACCCGGTCCAACACGTCCGCATCAAACCACCGGAGGCAATCGTCCCCAAGGACCCTGAGACTGGTCGACCGATGCTTGGCGCCACCCAGGCTCACCAGGACAACGGCGTGGTGAGTGAAGAGGCCGACACCACCAAAATGCTGACCATCTGGTTCTCTCTGCTCGATGCTCCAATCGAAGCTGGCTGCCTTCGGGTCGAGCCTAAATCCCACCGACAGGGACTTCTCCCGCACTGTCCGGCAGGATCCAACAAGAACAAAAAGGGCGGGCTGCAGATTCCCGAAGATTACTTCGACGAAGATGGCCTCGTGCCTGTGCCGACCAAGCGCGGCGATATCCTGTTGCTCAGCGCACGAACGGTCCACGACTCCCTGCCAAACGTAAGTGACAATATCCGCTGGAGCTTCGACCTCCGGTACAACCCGATCGGTCAGGCCACAGGTCGAGCCTCATTCCCAGGTTTCGTTGCCCGAAGCGCCAAGAACCCCGAATCTGAGTTGCACGATCCTGAAACGTGGACTCAACTCTGGACGGAAACGCGTGAACGCCTGGCCAATAACCCTGAGCCGGCCTACAACCGCTGGAACGTAGACGACTACGCCTGCGCGTAAGTCTGCGAGGGCCCGCCCCCGCTGTTCGCCGTAGGCCTTGGAATTGTTGGCGAAGACGACGCCGTGGTTCAACGCGAGTGCCGACTAATGAGTAATTGCGCAATATTTATTGGTCGGGGCGCCTCACTTCCTCTTTGATAGATAATTGAATGACACTGGAGTGGGGCTGGCATTCGATGGCACATGAACATGAGCACGAAGACGCGCACGATCACGATGGCGGGCATGGGCACAGCCACGGAACCGTAGACCCAACACTTTTCAAATCGGTCTCGGCAACCGAGAGTGGTATTCGAGCGGTCAAGTGGTCGCTGGTTGTATTGGGTGCGACAGCCATTTTCCAGCTAGTCATCGTATTTATGACTGGCAGTGTCGCCCTGCTATCTGACACCGTTCACAATTTTGGCGACGCTTCCACGGCCATCCCCCTCTGGATCGCCTTTGCGTTGATGAGGCGGAAGCCAGGCGGCCGATTCACTTACGGATATGGCCGTGTGGAAGATCTCGCCGGACTTATCGTGTTGCTACTGATTCTCGCCAGTGCGGTAGTCGCTGCCTATACCTCGATTGATCGCCTCTTCAATCCCAGGGACATTGAGTTCCCGTGGATTTTGATGGCTGCAGGATTTATTGGCTTCGTCGGCAATGAGGCCGTTGCTATGATTCGCATTCGCGTAGGACGGCGCATTGGCAGTACGGCGTTGGTCGCTGACGGCTATCACGCCCGGACGGATGGGCTAACGAGTCTTGCGGTTGTTGCGGCGGCAACAGGTGCGCTGGTGGGGTTCAGCCTGCTTGACCCGATTATTGGAATTGTCATTTCGGCGATGATATTGAAGTTGCTCGTAACCGCCGCCAAACCGGTATTTACACACCTGCTCGATGGGGTCGAACCCGAGACTGTGGAGCAGATACGTGCCACAACTATGATGTACGCCGAAGTGATCAGCGTCTCAGATATTCGGGCCAGATGGTCGGGACACGAACTGTACGCAGACTTAAGCATTGGAGTTCGTAGTGGGCTTGAAGTATCAGATGGGCACGGTGTTGCCGCAAAAGTCGAACACGCGCTGCTTGAGGCTATTCCACATTTGGCGCGCGTGATGGTTCACGTCGATCCAGAGACATCACCGGGACGGTCATTCCACCATCGAGATGCCCACGAATATGGGGAGCCTAATGTGACCACGCCACGGCGCACTCACATTAGGCTCCCCAGGCGTTAATTCCTCCTCCCATAAAAGAAGGAGGAATTACGACTCATATCGGGCTAGAACTTCAGCTCGATTTCTGTATCAATCTTTGCGGGATCGAGGTCCATTCCTATACCCACGTGGTCGGGGATGTGAATTACGCCATTTACTGGCGTGACCGGATCAGCGAGGAAGAACTGGTGGATCTGATTCCACTTGACCAGGTATTCCTGAATCCAAGTCGTGGCTGGTGACTGCGACGCGCTGAAGTGGATGCCCGCGTTTGTTGAATGACCGTGCGGAATGACGCTAAGGTCGTACACCGAAGCGTATGCGGCGATCTTGGTCACTTCACTTATACCTCCAGCCCAGTAGATATCAGGCTGAAGGACGTCCAGCGCTCCGGTTTCAATGAACCGCTTAAATCCCCAGCGTGTGTACTCGTGCTCCGCACCTGACAGAGGGAAAGGGACCGATGCGCGAACCTGAGCATAGGTGTCGATTCGGTCAGGCATAGCGACCTCTTCGAGCCAACGTGGCCGGTATTCTGAGATTTCCTCGGCCATCCGCATGGTGTACTGGTAGTCCCACGACTGCCATGCATCCAGCATGATGTCGTCATCCTCGCCAAGAGATTCTCGGAGCGTGCGAACAAGCTCGACGTTCTTCTTAATCCCTTCAACTCCCGATTGCGGACCGTGGCGAAAGAACCACTTCTGAGCACGGTAGCCCTTGGCCTGAAACTCCTGGGATCGCGCTGCAACCTTGCCTGCGTCGAGCACATCGAAACCAAGCATCGACGCGTAGGCAGGGATTGAGGAGCGGGTTGGCCCGCCAAGCAGCCGGTACACCGGTTGGTTCAGCCAGCGGCCTTTGAGGTCCCAGAGGGCGCAGTCGACTGCGCTGATGGCCATCATCGTTTCACCCTGCCGACCGTGAACCTGAGATCGGTGCATCTGATCCCAGAGTAGCTCCGTGGCGGTGGGGTCTTTACCCATGATTATCGGCGCCAGGCTATTCGCAATGATGTAAGCGTGGTGGTCCGGTATTGGGCCACCTATACCAATCACACCGTCATCTGTCTCAATCTGAACAAATGCTGCGTCCACGCGGTAGTGGTTTTCATCGATCTGATTTTCGCCACCGTGGGTTCCGCCATTGCGGTACTCCGGGTAGATGTCCAGCGGCATGACAAGCCGCTCCTCCCAGAGCGTTCCTTCCGTCTCCAGAACACCGCTGACTTTGCGAAGTTTTACGTTTGTGATCTTCATGAGGTGCCTCTGTGTTGTGGATTTTCTGGGGTGAAATTGGCGAGTCTTGGGTGGTCACGATAGCTATTGCGGCGGGGCCGGGTCAATATTGACCGTGTAAGAGATGTGTGTAAACCCACAGGGTGTTCCCGAACTACACACCTACGTTGACCGGACGTTCGCCTCATAGACTCGAATGTGTTGGAGGAGATGGCTGTCCGCGCGGGCAAGATGGACGCCATATGAGACCGGCCCCTCCGGGGGCCTCAGGATAAGCCTTTTATGGACCGGATTAGGGGATACATTCCAGGCATACTTCGTCACCCAGTGGGCGGCGGACTGTTTGCCGTGGCTGTGATAGCTCTTTCAATCCTCTTCGTTGGCACCAAGCTTCTGTCTGATGATTTCATCGCTGATATCGATCTCCAGCAGTCCCAGCAAATCGTCCATCTTGCCCAGGCGCTGCATCACAGCGATCTGCTTCCCACCGATAGAGATGAGTTGCAAGCCCAGTTGCCAGAGCTGGCAGAATCCTACAAGTTTGACGACCTGGTCCAGGAAACGATATTTGGTCTGGATATCGTCCGGTTTGATCTCTACACGGTCAGCGGCGAGCGAATCTACTCCAGCATCCCCGGCTCAATTCCAGAAAATACAGTGAAGTCCGAAGCGTTCGTTGAAGCCAGGAGAGGGATTCCGACATCCGCGATACGGGATGATGTGCCAATCACAGGTACCGATGGCGAGCCGAAGGACGCGCGGGTACTCGCTACCTTTGGATTAATGGAAGATCGCGCACCTGACGATTCCCGTGGCGGTAGACCGCTGGCGATACTTGCCATCTACGGCGAGGTGGGCCAGAGCTTGCAGGGTCTTCGCACAACGATGTGGTACATCGTTGGGGTCTTCTTCAGCGGCCTCGCCGTGATATTCCTGATCGTATACCGGGTATCCCAAGCGTCACGAGCCCGCCTTCAAGCCGCCCACGATCTGCTTCAGGAGCAGTACGCAGCCGTCCGCAACTCCCGTGAACGGATGTTGGCGGCTGACGAGGCGGCCAAGCGCGCAATTGCAGAAGAACTACACGGCGCAGTTCAAACCAAGCTTTATGCCGTCTGGATGAAGCTGGGTTCAGCAGCGCAACTAATCCGTGATAACGCACCTGAACACGCTGACACCGTAGATGCCATTGCGACAGAAGTAGACCTGATTCGCGAAGATGACATACGAAATCTTTCTCACCGTCTGCACCCCAGCATAATCAGAGTTGGCGCCCTCGCTGGCCTGAGGTCGCTCCGTGACTACTACGAGCAGTTGATCCCTGTTGAACTTCAGGTTGGCACCGCTGCAGAAGGTCTGGAACAGGCTGGCAGCTCTCGAATTCCGGAACGCATTCGCCTGGCCGCATATCGCGTTGCCGAGCTTGGGCTTGGCAACATCATCAAACACGCGAGCGCCAGCAAAGCGGTGGTCTCCTGGAACTACGACGTGCCACAAAACGAGTTGGTGATATCGGTTATCGACGACGGCAAGGGATTCGATGACTCAGAGATCCGTAAAGCTACAGAGGTCACCGGCATCGGGCTGACGACCATCGACGACTATGCCGATGCACTTGGTGGTTCACTTGAGCTCATATCGCACGTTGGCGAAGGCACGCGCCTCACAGTCAGGTTCCCATTTACAGATCAATCAGACGACGAATCGGATGGCGAAGTGAAGAAGCGTTCCAGTAGACGCCACTTCGGAGATGAACCATCCGCACAAAGAGCAACCAGCACCGGTCTAATGGCCGGGGAGAATTCGGGTGACTGAAGTTATCAAAGTTCTTGTAGTTGACGATCAGGAGTTGTTCCGAGAGATCGCCAGGACCATGTTTGAGATTACCGGTGAATTCACGGTGGTGGCGGAAGCCTCAGATGGTCTGGATGCTGTCTCCGCCTACATTGAACACTCGCCAGACCTTGTCCTGATGGACATACAGATGGCGCGAATGAACGGCATTGAAGCCACCCGAAAGATACGATCACACGACCCATCAGCATCAGTAATCCTCATCAGCATGAAGGCTGACCCCGAGTACCAGCGAGTAGCTTCCCAAATTGGCGCAGTAGGGTTCATAGCCAAGCGCGACCTTGATCCAAGCACGCTCAAGAGCCTGATCGACGATTCACTCACCAAAGCAGACGCCGCCTGACGCGTTCGGTCATGCCGATAAAAGAAAAAGCCCGGGGTTACCCGGGCTTTTTGCTTGGTTGCTAGATCGTTGTTACCGCAGTTGCATAACTGTTTTCAGGCTTGCCGGTGTGGTCCTGTCTACGGAGATTATGGCACCTCTAGGCGGCTTCATCTCTATGGAGAAGGATCTGTTTTTGACCAGCAGAGTTGCTGTGGAACCGACGCCTCCAGTACCCCCACCGTTTGACGTGCCATCCATGATGGCGACAGATGAGGAGGACGTGACAGTGGTCCCGGTGTCCCGGTCCATCAACCAGACCGTGATCTCTGCGGTCTCGCCCTGTTCCAGGAGGTTATCCCCGTTGTTGCTTCCAACGAAAGTTATGGTCCAAGGCACGTCAGGCATGTACTGCGTCTCATCTGAATACGAAACTACTGTGACGTATTCCGCGCCAGTACTGATGTCTGGATCCGTGCTTGTTCCATCAGCCGTGTACGGTGGGGTGAGGTCTACCGGTTGCCCACTGACCGCGTTAGCGACGGCGAAACTGACCTTGTATACGGCGGCCGTGTTGGACGCATCGTAGCCCGTGAATGCCCGGGTCGTGCCCCTGGATGTAATGCTGCTGCGGGTGTCACGCAAACCTGCGTGAATACTTTCCTTGGCCCGCTCTGCGGCGAAAACACCACTTGAGAGGATTGTGAAGGCAAACACTGAAGCGACCACCACGAATGCGATCAGAATGATCGCGGTCTCAAGACCGGTGATGCCTCGTTGCCCACGCAACATTTCTTGTGAAGGCAATTCGTGAATTGCCTCTACGTTTGTGTTCTCCTGGTTGGAGACATTTGTGTCATACATGGAGTCGCGCCTCATAGCTGCCACTTCTCCCATCCTGTTCCGTGTTCCCATTCAAGTCACTGGTCATTTAGGACCTCCGGGCGCTGTACCGGATTGTCCAACCAAATGTGACTTGTCCTATCCCGCTACACTTCTTCCGGTGTTGGTCGTCTCATTCAAGTAGATCAAGGTCGCCTTGACCCGTGGGTCTATGGGCCCGTCTGCAGGGATCGCGAGATCCTCATAAACGAGTGCCACTAGTCTTTCCAATGAATCCGCCTCAACACCCATCTGGGCTGAGATACGCTCGTCGGAGTATCCGGCGGCGATCTTCTCCAAAACCATGAGCTGCTGCTGTGTGAGCCGCTCAAGTACTGACCTTTTCCTGGGACTCAGCGTCTCCAAAAGCGCCGGGTCCATTGTTACCAGTCCCCAAGAAGAACCTTCTATGGCTCGCACCAGCGACTCTTTGTCGCGCAGGCTCTGCTTGAGCATGTATGACCATCCTGCGGCCTTGTTATCCGGCAGACTGGCCAGGTACTCCTTCTCCTTATGCATGGAGAGGATGACGATGCCAATCGTAGGATTTGCTGCCTTGATCTGGTGTGCGGTGCGAATGCCGTCTGGCTCCGAGCCAAGCTCGATGTCCATAAGGACAACGTCCGGGCAAGTTTCCTCGGCCACCTTGATGGCGTCGATGCCGTTGTCAACTGCATCAATCACTTCGATCTGGTCGTATGTGGACAGAGTTGTTCGGAGAAGATCTCTGAACAGTGGCTCGTCTTCAACGATCAGTACCCGTGTGGCACCAGGCCGATGTGGGACCTCGCTAGGTCGAGGGCGATGTTCCTCGCGGTCCTTCAAGTGCTCATCCATCCGATTCACCATTCCCATTGGGCAGTTGCCCGGTCACGCTTTGGTCGCTGCGCTTGTCCGTTTACCCACTTCTCCCGATGGAGGGAGTCGGTTGCCCCGGTTCAAACGCCGTACATCCAATGATGGCGCGCGCGCGAGCGTGGAGGCGGTTCAGATGGTTCAATGTGGTGAGCCAGTTTGGCTCAGCCGCGTGAGCCAAAAGGCTCATCGGCAGTTCGCGCAAAGGTTCGCGTGCGGCAGCCGCTATTTATTGAAGTAAGACGGGAGGCAGGATGCAGGGCCAACCAGCTAGCAGAAATCGATCATGAGATGACGGAAATGTGGTCGTTGATGATGGCTCACCAGACCACTGTTACGGTGAGTACGGTGAGGTCAGTTCTCACTTCCCATCATGCGCTGACCGCCCAATCCATGGCCCACCATGGCGTCGCAAGAGCGGGATACGGACCCGTATCTATGGCGTACCGATTGCAGGTTATCGAGCGAAGTTGGCGGCCCATCCCTGGATCCGAGGAGGACTCGACCAACGGGTAAGCCCCGTCAAGCCACCGGCACACCGGCCACAGATGGCCGGCGCGTTTACTTAGAGGAGGCCGCGCTGCTGCGCTTCGGCGACAGCATGTGCGCGATTATTTACGCCCAGCTTGTCAAAGACGTTGCGAAGTTCGCGCTTGACCGTAGCCGGACTCATGAAGAGTGCGTCTGAGATCGCTCGAGTGGTCTCGCCGGATGCGACCTGTTTCAGTACATCTTTCTGGCGCTCAGAAAGCGCTCTGTTCGCGCCTTCACCATGCATGTCTTTGAAGCGCTGAATCAGCATCGCGTTCAAGGAACTTGAGAGCGGCGAGCCACCCGCAGCAGCCTCTTTGACTGCGCGAACCAACTCATCACCTTCCGCGCGTTTTAGGAGATATCCCGCTGCACCGGCTTCCAGCGCCGGTATTACGTAACCTTCGCCAAAGGAGCTAAGGATGATAATCCGCAGGCCAGGCTGGCGATCCAGCATTCGTCGAGTGGATTCAATACCGTCTATTCCAGGGAGCATCATGTCGCAAAGCACCACTTCGGCGTGCGATAGCTCAGGAGAGTCAACGGCGTCTTCACCAGAAGATGATTCTCCTATGACCTTGATGTCACCTGCAATTTCCAACAGCCGACGGGTTCCTTCTCGGACGACCTGGTGATCCTCCACTAGAAACACGCGCAGGGGATTAGTCTCATCCCTGCCGTTAAGGCTGATGGCTGTAACCGCGGCCTTGAGTTCAGAGTCGCGGGCGGTTTGTTCTGATATCCAGCTCTGGGGGCGAGTCTCAGTTGCCACTCTTGACTGCCATCCTTTCAAGCTTTGCATTTGCAAAGGTATTCATACTCTTCCTAAGATCATCAAGGCTGAAAGGTTTCTTGAGTAGCGGGTTTCCCGTAGTTTCTATGAAGGTTTTTACGTCTGGAGATGAGGCATCTCCACTCATGAACATCACGCGGTCTGATAAATCAGGCCGAATACTCTGGAGGCATTGGTAGACTTCCTGCCCGCCGAGACCGGGCATTTTCATATCGAGAAGGATGGCATCGTAGTCACCTGTGTAGAGCAGTTGAAGCGACTGAGCTCCGTCTGGCGCCGTTTCCACATCATGTCCGCTGCCCGAGAGCGCTCTTGATACGAGATCGATAAGCGATGGCTCATCGTCCACAACAAGGACCTTGAGCATGGCCAGCACGGGGTCTGCGGTCTCAACTATTAGACCAATATCATTTGAGTTTTCTTCAAGTACCAGTACCGGAATCTCAATAGTGAACGTGGCTCCCCTGCCCTCTCTAGACTTCACGGCCAGTGTGCCGTTGTGTGATTCCACAATCTTTCTGCAGATGGAGAGCCCAAGACCAGTGCCTTTGCCTACTGGCTTGGTGGTATAAAACGGCTCAAATATTCGCGCCATAACATCTGATGGTATTCCGGGGCCATCGTCCGCAAATGAGACGCGAATGTTTTCACCTACGCCCACTACTCCTATGGTTATGACGCCGTGACCGCGATGGTCTGAGATGGCGTGAATAGCGTTGTTGAGGATATTCAGAAACACCTGCTGGAGCTGGTGGAGATCCCCAACGGTCCAGGGGGTGTCATCATCGAAATAGGTCACAACCTCAATGTTGTTGACCTTGCACTCGTATCTTCTGAGATCAAGAACGTGTTGAACCGCAGAGGTGGGACTGAATGCCTTCTGATCGTTTTGCCTGCGTCTGGCGAATGAGAGCAAGTTGTCGACAATTCTTCCGGCCCGTCTGGCTTCGGTGGCAATGGCTTCGACATCTCGAGCGAGCGTTTCATCCATCTCAGAGAGCATCGCCAGCTGTGAGAAACCAATGATCGCTGTGAGCGGATTGTTTAGTTCGTGTGCCACCGAGGCAGTCATCTCACCAACTGCAACCAAACGGCTGCTCTCAAGAAGCTGTGTTTCGCGCAGGCGTAACTCTGTCATCTCATCAATGGTGATCAGAACAAGCGGACTTTCTTCAGGGCCAGTCAGCCGCAGCACGGATATCCGGAACAGCCTCTCACTGGAGGTTCCTTCACCCGCCGTACCGCCAATGGTCATCTCAAGGTCGATCTTTGATCTCCCTGATTCAGCAACATCCGCTACTAATGAGGTGAGTCCTTCCGGGTTGAAATGCTCTGCGAGACTGCCACCTTCGGCAATACCCGGGAACATCTCCAGGAAGTCGTCATTGGCGATGGAGATCCTGAGTTGAGGGTCAACCACCAGCAATGGGTGGTGGATGCTTGCGATCATGTTGGTCATGAGCGCGCGCAGCCTTGAGACCTCGGCGCTCTGATCATTCACTGGGGGCGCGGCTTTTTTTGCACGAACAGCGCGCGAAGTTGAGGTCACCTTGCGTGAGGTGGCCGTTTTTGTTTTCGTTGCTGTTGTTCGTGCCATGAATAAAAACCTAGATTGCGCGGAACTCTTCCAGTAGCCGATCGGCCTCATCTGAGACCTGGTCCATGGTTAGCTCTTCAAGAAATTGCTGAAATAGTCCGGCAGTGCTTTCCGTGTCTTCAGATTCCTCGGCAAAAATGTCCATAAGGTCGCCAAGACCGCCGGTAGGATCTTTTTTTGGGGCGTCATCAGAGGCTTTGTCTTCTGACTCCTCTGAACCTTCTGCCTCTCCTTCGGCCTCATCTTCCTTTTCATCTTCCGAGGAAGATTCCGCCTCGTCCTTGGAGTAAGCCGCGTCCAGATCTATTCCTTCTTTTTCTTCTTCAGCCATTTGACGGCCTCCGTTTACTGCTTGGCTGTTCCGTTAGGGGTTTTCTGAAACTGTTGCGAATACCGACTCCGACATTCCGGGGATGACGGTCATCATGAATCCAGTTATGAGGGCCAGAATGGCGAAGCTGTAAGCCATCTTCATCCAGTGACCGCCGCCAACCGTGGCCATTACGAAGCCATTTGCAAATGTCAACATAAGAACTGTTGCTGTGACCAACAAGTTCAAAAAGTCCATATCCAGCGATGAAAATGTACCGAGCCCGAGTGATGGAACGGACTGCCCTGCCGTATTTGGATCCGTTTGTACATCCACCACAGCGGCGGTTAGCTGGGAACTGAAAAGACTCAGAACGTTCACGATAAACACCATCAGTCCGACAACTGACGCGTGTAGCGGTGGAACCAGGTAGGCAAAACTGGATGCCACGAGTGATCTTTTCTCTCGGAGTAGAACCAGTTGCTGGGCGAAAAATGATGCGCCATTCCCGATTTCTGACGCTTCTCCACCAGACGAAGTGCCATCTACGAATATGCGGGTGGTCCGATCAATCAGTTCGCTTCCTGAGTCATCGATAAACCGTTGCCAGCAGAGATCAGACTTGATACCTGCCTTGAGGCGAATATCAAGTTTTTCGATATCGTCCTGTATGGCGCTCATCGATCTGCGGTCGATTCTCCCGATCGCCTCTCCGAGCGTAGTGCCAATGGCTGACGCTACCCCGCCGAGAATTCGTACAAAAACGGCCATGTCAACATCGCGCCGTGCGATCTTTTTGGAGTCTCTGTTCATCATGAATCCCGGTGGCAACAAAACAAGAGCTATGACGATCATTGCCGGACCAAGACCCACAGTTATCAAGGTGATGGAGGCGAGGGCTGCGCCGGGAGGAACGAGAATCTTGAACAAGGACATCGCTCTCTTCTGGTCCTTGGAACTGAGGCCTTTTGTTCTTACAAAAGCTTCTTTGGGAGCTGAGAGGTAGATGATCCAGGCGCCCAGGCTGACGGCACCGACAGCGGTGAATGAGACGCCAACAAGAAATATCGTGGAGATCTGGTAGATCATCATGGAAATGATAGAAACTACAACGACAAGTCCGACTGACACAACGAGCGCTGTATATGCGTCGGTCCACTTCTTAAGGGACTCCACGTCCCGCCCATATTTCTCGCTGTACTGTTCAGCGAGTACCTCGGATTCACGAGTAAGGAAGATGCCTTCATCCTCACCAGACTTCATAGAACCAGCGGTCCTGAGGAGGAACTGGGAGATATCGTGCTTATCGGTCCGTTCAGCCACCATCGTGCAGGCCTGTGAGTAGTCCAGCCCAAGCTTGGTGGTCATGGTCTGCACGTCTCTGAAGTACGGAGTTGACGTCAGGTTCATGGAGGCGGCCTTCTCAAACAGAAGGTCACGTGACGCCTTGGCCATAGCCATTGAGGCCATGTACTGCACCTGCATTAGCAGATCAAAATACAGCCGCCTGTCATCTTTATTTATCTTGCTGAGAGATTGGACAACCTCATCCGGAATATCCGGCTTCTTTGATTTTCCTCGACCCAGCATTTTTGCCGCTATGCTCACCATTAGAAGATGCCTTCTCGGTTGGCCTTGGCCAGCAATTTGTAGAGGTCTTCAAATCCGGTTACGCCGCTGTCTGCCAACTTGTTGAGCACTCTGGCTCTGCGCTGAAGCAGCGAGTAGATCTGACGACGCTTCGCGAATGGATATCCACGCATTACAGCAATCTTCTTTTCCAGCAGAAAGCTGTTCATATTCCCGGAGAATGTGAATTTGTCTACTGAAGGATCCCACTGAAAAGCTTCAACAAATGAGAATGACTCGGATTCTGAGTCGTAACCAACAATTTCGTTGACGCTGACCGCGCGACGGCCTTCTTTGCCGGTGGGAAGACGGACGGCTGTCTGAATTGCCACGCAGTTGAGGTTGTCAACGTACATCTTGGGAATATTGATCGGATGGCCGGTGAGACGCTGGACAAGCTTCTGAATTGAGGAAGCGTGGAATGTCGCCATACAGGCGTGACCTGTCTGCATCGCCTGGAAAGCGACGGCGCCTTCCTCACCACGAATCTCACCAATGATGATCTCGTTAGGGCGCTGACGAAGAGCGGCTTTCAGGAGTTCGAACATTCCAACTCCACCACCGGTCTCACCATCCTTAGGCTTTCGAGATATCTCCCGAATCCAATTCTGGTGGGGAAGTTGAACCTCCGCCGTGTCTTCAATGGACACGATCTTGGCGGTGGGGTGAATGAACGTTGTGAGCGCGTTCAACAAAGTGGTCTTGCCAGAGGCGGTCTCACCGGAGACGAAGATATTCATCCCATCTTCGATGACGAGGGACAGATACGCTGCCATCTCCCAGTTTAGGGAGCCCCATAAGCACAACTGCGTGATGCTTATTGGCTCATCAAATGTTTTACGGATGGAAAAGTTACTGCCTCTGGCGGAGACGTCTTTTCCATAAACGATGTTGATACGGGAGCCATCCGGCATAGTGGCGTCAACCACGGGCTGCCGGTATGTGACCGGTTTCTTGATCCGTTCAGAGAGCCGCAACACATATTCGTCAAGCTCATCAAAACTTGAGAACCCAAAGCTCGTTCGCAGGCTGTTGAAGATCTTGTGCTCAACAAAAAGTATGCCAACACCGCTACAACTAATGTCTTCAATATGCGGGTCGTATATCAAGGGCTGTAGGACGCCAACTCCAGCCTTGTCTTTGAGAATGCGGTATTTGAGTCCCACCGCTTCTCCATCTTCAAGATTCCACTTTGAGAGGAAGTCACTGCCACCACCGTTCTTCCTCAAGCCCTTCATGGACAATTTTGCAAGCGGCCCTAGGAAATTCCCACGCCCGCCTTTTTGAAGCGAATTTGAGATGGACTTACCGTAAATACGGTCTAACGCGGCATCAAGCGCGTCTCGCAAGTCCTCATCAGTCCGGACCGCGGCAAACATCTCTGAAAAGTCCAGGAGATATCCTTCAACGTCTTCAATGAGGCTTTCAACATTGGGATGTTCAAACTGGGGCTCAATGCCAATGTAAAAGTCTCTAACCTTCTCCGGGTCGCTCAGGACATGTGTGTAGAGACCATTCAGAGTTGGATAGATGATATTGAGGTGCTCTACCTCCCCATCATTCTTACTCAAATCTTCCGTGAATCCGGGCGCGCCAATCTCATCCACAGGCAACTGCTGCAGATACCGGAGCAGATGCAGATCCCGGCCAGCGCGATCCTGCAAAGAGCTGGGGAGGCTCTTGAAGAACTTTGATTTGAGCGGGTTCTTCAGGACATCCTTGTCCGGCGCTTTTGCCTCAAACGGGTAGATTGTGAATGGCACTTAGGTTGCTCTTCCTCTATGCCTTGGCTTTGGAGATTGGGATGATGCGCATACCCATGTTGGGTTCCACATCAAACGTGATGATGTTTCCTGTGGTCTTGGATGCGCCGCGAATCTTGGCCACCTCCAGGATCTTTACGAGCTGATCTCCAACTTCTTCAACACGGGTACTCAAGTGGGCATCGCACATCGATCGCAATCTTGCGAGCGCGGCGTTGTCGAATGCGTACGAGTTGGCGACGTTCATGACGGTTCTACCGTCAGAGCAGATCTCTCTGCACTCTTCAAAGTAGGCCAACGTGTCGTCCGACGACGTATGAGTCACGAACGTGGTGAGTGAGTCAACAACCACGAGGTCACTGGTCCGGTCTGCTCTCATGGAGTCCAGAAGCATTTCAAATATCTGTTTGGAGTCCATCCCTGAGCGCTGGGTTGAAACTTCAAGAACTTTGAGGCGTCGGAGGAGCATGAAATCAAGGATGTCCAATGAGAGGCTGGACATCTGGCGAATGAAGCTCTTCACCGTGTTCTCCGACGTGTAAAGCGTGACTGTAGCGCCGTCCATCAGTGACCCCCAGATCATCTGCTGAACAACCACTGACTTTCCGGAGTCAGACTGCCCTTCAACAAGCGTCAGTGATCCAGACGGGATGCCACCACCCATCTTGTTATCGATTTCAGCGTTGCCAGTAGAGAGCGTTTTTGAAAACCGTGCGCCCGGTGCTTCAATCATTAGTTCGCTCCTTAATTACTGAACTGAGCCGTCACGCCAACACCGTTTGGTGTGGCAAAGGCTACGGTGTTGGTGCTTGAGTCAGATATGGCAGATGCGAGCTTTGCGTTGATCACAAGTTCTTCGCCTGTATCCAGAACATCTCGGCCGAATAGTTCTGGCTCAGAATTTGCTGCGTCCAGATAGATGCCTTCGATCACCCACTCGTCAGAACCTGGAGATGCGGCGTCGGTAAAGCCCAGGTGGACCACCCGAAGCCCGGTAGATGTTGATGAATCGTCGTAGGAGATGATCACGTCCCACTCTTTACCAACGGGCAATGACTCCTGACCGTTGTTCCTCAAGGTCAGTTCAACGTCATCGCCAGCGCCAGTGACGTTTACTGTGATTGTTTCGATCTCTGTCCTGGACATTTCGCCTGTCAATTGCTCAATTTTTTTCATTGATTCGGATACTTTGGCCTGCGGGCCGAAGGCGCTCATGGAAAGAAGAACCGCAGCCACAAAAATCCCCCCTATGAGGATCATTGCTACGATCAGATTGGTCATTGAACATTTACCTGTTGCTCAGCCGCTGAAGAACGCCGATGACGGCGCCCCTACGGGCGGCGTTACGACGACTCTTCCGGTTGATTCACCGAGTATTGCGGGGATGATCTGGAGGCGAATCACGACCTCTTCCCCTTCGTTAAGCACGTTCGAGCCGACGATTTCGGCCGTTCTGTCACTTGAGTCCTGATAGATGGCCTGTACGGTCCACGCGTCGTCCGTTGCCGTAGATGCGTAGCTCAGGCGCTTGGTGTTGAGTTGTGAGCTTTGATCCAGATACTCAACATTCACGTCCCAGTCCTGGAAATCTCCATATTCAATTTCACCTGTGTTCCGGACGGTCACATCAACCTTTGAGTTCGTAGACTCACTAAATGTGTTGACCGTTATCACTTCAACGGCAGCCCGGGTCTGTTCAACGGCGGCGCCTGCCTGTGAGATAAACGCGCGCGAAGTCTTCTGGTTGCTCTCAAACATTGAATTGAGAACCGCCATCACGGAGCTGATCATGATTGCCAGCGCTATGAGTGAGATGACTGCGTTGCTCACGTTTTCTTCTTACTTCCCTTGTGTACCTGTGTTTCATATGATCAAGAAAATCGGGTAACTATGTTCCAAAGTAGTGCTCTGATGAGATCCCGTTTGGCGTTATGACCTTGACGAAATAACTACCAGTTGCCTGGGTACATGCGCCCGGGCATCCATCATCAAACGAGACCGTCACCTTGACAGTGGTCCCAATGGACCATTCCGTATCGTCCTCAATGGTGTATGACCAGCTTGGATATGCCGAACCTGCGGCATCGTACGGAATTCTGGTGATGCCTCCAGCCTGACCAAAGAAGAGATCTGTTTCACTAATGGTGGATATCCGAGAATCGCCAACGTTTTTGACCCACACAAAGAAGTCGAATAGCGAGTTGCTATTGGTATCGACCCACTGCGGCGTAGTTGAGGCGTTGTGTTCTCCCAGGGCGTGAATGACATTTATGTTGGTTCGGATTCTTTCGTCAACGGTGTCACTCGCGGTGGAGAGGGCTCCAGTACTGCGAGTGACTGCCGGGTAGACGGCGTTTATGATGGCGATGGCGCTGATTACCCCCGCGATAGTCAGCAGCATCGTCGTGATTGCTTTATCTATTGCGGACTCTCCATATCAGTTGGGGCACTGCGGGGTTCAGGCCCAGATCCATTTGTGACAAGTTCATCGTCTTTCGTTGTCCACTCCGACCCTCTACCAGCGATGCAGACGCTCGCTGGCTTCAAAGGGTGATGTTCCTTCGGTTGCTTCTCTCAGGCAGGCCTAGCCGAGCAGGCCTGCTCCACCCTGAGGGAACCCACCAAGGGGGTCGTCAAAGAGCATCCCCAGCAATCGCTGGCTCTGCGTCTGTCGGTCGTCAAGCACGTTGTCTATCGTCAGAATTGCTGCGACGACATCCTTCACGGGCACTCTTGTTGCGTCATCTCTATCCAGAGCGCACAACCGCTTGACTATGTCCCTTGTCTCCTCAGTGATGCGTCCTGACATCGCGTGGATGTCCAGGATCACCATCACCCGATCCTTACCAATACGGTCCATGTTCTGATCTACCCAGCGAACCAGGCTGATCATCTTTACCAGGTCCATTCCACTCTCACCGGAAATCATCTCCCCAATGGGCTGTAACGGAGCCGCTGTTGGCCTTGCGGCGGCCGAGGGCGGCGCTGCTTGCTCCTCTTCAGGTTCTTCAGTGATCTCTTCCTCATCCGGTTCGTAATAATCGTCGGCTGCCTCATCGTCCCTCACCTCTGTCACTTGGGCGACGGCGGGATCTGACTCGTCGTAGTACTCCTCAGAAACCGGATCCGCGTAGTCCGCCTCGTAGGGTTCTGCGTACTGGTCGTCGTTTGCGTAGCCCTGGTCGTAGCCGCCTTGTGCAGGAGCCGCGTCATAGCCTGCCTGGTCGTCATAAGCAGGCTGCTCAAAGGCGTCGTCCCAGCCACCATCCTGTGGTGCCGCTCCGCCGTAGCCGCCATCGTCTTGCGAAGAAGTGGATTCATAACTACCACCACCTTCATCGGTGCCATAGTCGTCGTACGGCTCTGGCTCGTAGGACGCCGCGCTTTCGCCAAAGTCATCGGACATGCCATCCCCGTCAGCAACGACTCCCTCTGGTTGTGCCTCAAATGAATCAGCCGTGGGCGCAGCTGCAGCGGCCGCTGCGGGTGCCTGTGCTTGTTCTTTCACGTCGTCCTCATAGTCGTCATCTTCATCCAGAAGAGATTCAAGGTCAGCTTCCCCACCCAGATTGGCCTCTGCGGCCTGTGAGGTCCGCTCTTGCCAGGCTCGTACGAGTCGGGCTTCCGCAGTAAACGGGTTTGTAAATTCCAGAACGTGTTCCCGAATATCCAGGAGCGTCTGTTGGACCTGATTCTTGAGCAGGCCTAACTCGCTTTCCAGGTTCTTTACCCGGGTTTCTTCAGGGCTAGCCACTGGCTAAATCTCCCATCGAGCTGGGGGGCTGTAACTGGTTCGACCGGCTTCACGTGTGAGCACTAACTGACCGTGGAGGTAAGAGAAGTCCCTGACGTTGGACCAATAAGAAATCTGGACAGCCGCTTCTGCGAATGTCTTTTGATCGAATGGATTACTGAGTTCGTTCATACTCTCCACCGGAACGTTGAAAGGGATTTGCCTTAGACAGGAGCCTGCATTGAGGCTGTTCTTCCCTTTCCGTGTACTCATAGATTAGGTTCAGATAGCCGTATCCAATACTGTGACCACCGCATAAACGGCTGTAACGATCACTCTTAGACGGCCCTAGTACAAACCTCGCGCCGCCGGTACGTGCCAGCACTTAGTGGGGTCCGCGCCTTCGCGCTCGGCAGTCCGGGTAACGATGATTGCAGCCAGCGGATGGCAACTGCTTTCCAGATCAAACAATAGCGAAGCGACAGGGGCGGATTGAAAAAAAAGGCGGCGACCCCGTCATGGGATCGCCGCCTGATTCAAACAAGTTGGTCCGATTAGTTAGTTGAGGTCCATAACCAGGTCGAACTGCGACGGGGTCGTTCGCTGAATGTTCAGGATAGCGCCGGTAGGCGGCTTCACTTCAATCGTGAACTCGTCATTGGTGGTGAGCGTAGTTCCAGATCCGGTGATCCCGCCTGTC
>JABMNO010000044.1 GCA_013204555.1 Chloroflexota bacterium
GCCGCCAACGTTCGTCCTGAGCCAGGATCAAACTCTCCGTTACTGACGTGTGCTTTCCTTCCACTATTCAGTTGTTAAGATACTGCGCCAACACCCCTCTGGGTCGAGAGCGCAGACAAATAACTATACGACCGAAAATCTCAGTAGTCAACGAATTTCGTAAGCAATATCAATCGCGCTCAAATCGAGTCGTTGACACTCCCACTAAACGCTCCATAGCATGACTGATCTTGACACTTAACTAGCTTATTTTGGGGCACGCTATTGCTCGCAGCACAGATAGGGGTAATCGGGGGAAGTGGGCTTTATGATCTGGATGGCATGGAAAATGTCCAAGAAATAGAGGTTGATACCCCGTTCGGTGCCCCATCGGCACCCCTGGTGATTGGCGAACTATCAGGAAATTTCGTCGCATTCCTTCCCCGGCACGGCCGCGGTCACACGCTCTCCCCTACTGAGATTCCGGTGAAAGCGAATATTCACGCCCTCAAGTCACTTGGAGTTACCCGCGTTATCTCCGTATCGGCGATGGGAAGTTTGAGGGAGCAATTAGTCCCGCTTGATTACCTGGTGCCGGATCAGTTGATCGACCGCACGCGTCTCCGTGAGAGCACCTTCTTCGGCGATGGCATCGTCGCACATGCATCGATCGCCGATCCGTTCTGCGCCAACTTGAGCGAACTCGCAAGTGATGCTCTTGAGCTCGCGGGGGCGCGTGTCACACGCGGGGGCACGTGCGTCGTTATGGAGGGGCCGGCTTTCTCCACCCGCACCGAATCCGATCTGTACCGTTCTTGGGGTGCCAGCGCTATCGGCATGACGGCGCTTCCTGAAGCAAAACTGGCGCGTGAAGCCGAGCTTTGCTATGCAACGATGGCTGCGATGACGGACTACGATGTATGGCGGCAGATGGGAGAGGACGTATCTGTAGAAACTGTCATCGCCAACCTGAATAAGAATGTCAAAACAGCCCGCAGTGCACTAAAATCGCTACTTGCCTCGGACGTATCAAACAGACAGTGCAACTGCGGAGACAGCATGAAAGGCGCAATCATCACCGCGCCGGATGCGATCCCCGACCGAAGAAAAATCGAACTGAACGTGATCGCTGGCCGTTATCTAAACGACTGAGCAATAAGAGATAAACATCAGACAGGAGAAATAGATGCCCCGAAACATTCCAGGCGAGCCGTACACCCGGGTTACCGCACTTGAGGCGAAAGAAATTCTTGACAGCCAAGACGCCATTGTCATTGATGTGCGGAACAAGGACGAGTACGAAGAGGGTCATGTGGCAGGCGCGACGTGGTTACCAGTAGAAGAAGTCATCGCCCGTTTTGACGATCTCCCTACCGAGGGCAAGCTTTTCTTCATCTGTCAGGTGGGTGCACGAAGCGGATTGGCCGCTGAGTACGCCGCCGCAATGGGCGCAGACTCTGATCGACTCTTCAACATTGAGGAAGGCACCCCTGGCTGGATATCAGCAGGACTCCCGCACGAAACGGGCGCCTGAGAATGGCGGACCCAACTATCCTCGTGGTCGGCTCAGTCGCATATGACTCCGTTGCATCCCCCGAAGGAGAGCGAACGGAGCAACTTGGTGGAACCGCTGTATTTTCATCCATTGCGTCCGGTTATCTGACACGCCCCGGCGTGGTCGGAGTGGTTGGCAGTGATTTCCGAGATGAAGACATCCGTCTACTCAAAGATCACGGAGTCGATGTCTCGGGCCTTGAGATCGCCGAAGGCAACACGTTTCGATGGTCCGGCTCCTACGTCGACGACCTCAACATGGCCGTTACGCTGGACACGCAACTAAATGTCTTCGAGACCTTCAATCCGACGCTGAGCAGCGATCAGGCTGATACGCCATATCTGTTCCTCGGCAACATCGACCCTGATCTTCAACTCTCGGTGCTCAACCAGATGACCATTCGCCCGCGCGTAGTCGCCTGTGACACCATGAATCTGTGGATAGATATCAAGAAGGAGCCGCTCACGCAGCTCATCGACCAGGTCGACGTGCTCCTTATTAACGAAGCAGAGGCTGCACAGTTCACCGGCGAGAACTCCATCGTCAACTCCGCATCGGCGCTGCTAGATCATGGCCTCAAGACGCTGATCATCAAGCGCGGCGAGTACGGAGCAGCGATCTTCCACGACTCCTTCTCGTTTGCGGTCCCGGCCTACCCAATGGCCCGAGTCGTGGACCCCACCGGTGCGGGCGATTCGTTCGCTGGCGGTTTCATGGGCTACCTGGCCGCAGTGAACAGTGGTGTTGAAGCTGAAGACGCGGAAGCGATCAGACGCGCAGCAGTTGTCGGATCAGTGATGGCCTCGTTCGCGGTGGAAGAGTTCGGGCTGGAGCGTCTCCGAAACGTGACTCAGGCTGAGATCAATGAACGCTTCACCGGGTTTGTAAACCTGACCCGATTCCACCCGCTCGGTGGTGGGCAGGGTCTACCTACACCGTAAGGACAGACGCGACCAGGAGGTTCGCCCCCGCCGTTTTCAATTTAAGTATTTTTGACATTCTTTGACTTACTCGGAACCCGCTGGCCAATGATGTCATCCCGGACGCAGAGACGGCAGTCGGAGCGATCCGGGATCTCAGCGGCGACGTCAAACACCTGTTGGCACGGAGCGACGTTGCCTTTCCTTAATCGGGTCCCAGAAGTTATCAAATACGGAGTGCTCTCTGGTCGAAATAGCGGCTCACCTGCCGGTATCCCGGACGGCTACCCAATAAGAAAGCCGAACGGTGGTATCAGACAACAGAACCCCTACCTGGCCTCAGCCCACTCCACAGACAATTCCACTGGTCACGATTCCGCAATCATATTGTTCAGTTCTAAATGCTCGAACTGCTTGAGAAATACAGGGTGCGCACAGACCCTGTGCTCAAATAGAATGTGAAGGTTGCCTAAAAACCCCGCCGTGGACTCGGCTCATATTTACATACGCGGTCGCCGGTACCGCTCTTAGACCCAGCAGGAGATCTGAATGGCCAACGTCCCATCCGATATCAAAGACATATCCCTCGCCAGAGAGGGTGAACTCAGAACAGAGTGGGCAGGCCGAGAGATGCCGGTCCTAAAGTCAATCGCCGAGCGATTCGCGAAAGAGAAGCCGCTTCAGGGCATCCGAGTTGCTGGTTGTCTGCACATCACATCTGAAACC
The DNA here is from genome assembly GCA_013204555.1 of Chloroflexota bacterium. GTDB lineage: Bacteria > Chloroflexota > Dehalococcoidia > Lucifugimonadales > Lucifugimonadaceae > UBA1151. The sequence continues at coordinate 3,181 of JABMNO010000044.1, forward strand.
GCCAACCTGGTAACCACTCTGGTCGCCGCCGGAGCGGATGTCACCATGTGCGCCTCCAACCCACTAAGCACCCAGGACGATGTTGCAGCGTACCTCGTTAGCATCGGTGTCCCCACCTACGCCATCAAGGGCGAGGATAATGAAACCTACAGCAGGCACATCGCCGCAGCCCTCGACACCCGCCCACAGCTCACGATGGACGACGGGGCCGATCTTGTTGCAGAGATTCATGGCAATCGACGCGACCTGCTGACTGACATCATCGGCGGTATGGAAGAAACCACAACCGGAGTCATCCGACTCAACGCCCTCTCCGAGCAGGGCAAGCTGATGTTCCCCATCATGGCCGTCAACGAGTCCGATACCAAGCACATGTTCGACAACCGCTATGGCACCGGCCAGAGCAGCCTGGACGGTATCATTCGTGCCACCAACGTCCTGATCGCCGGCAAGACTGTTGTCACCATTGGCTACGGCTGGTGCGGTCGCGGATTCGCTGACCGGGCCAAAGGCATGGGCGCCCACACCGTTGTGTGTGAAGTTGACCCGGTCCGGGCGCTGGAAGCGGTCATGGATGGACACACGGTGATGAAGATGGAAGACGCCGCGAAAGTTGGAGATATCTTTCTGACCGTCACCGGCGGAAAGCACGCCATCGCTGGCAAGCACTTCGAATCAATGAAGAACGGCGCCATCGTCGCCAACTCAGGCCACTTCAATGTCGAAATCGATATTGAAGGACTTGAAGAGCGATCCGAGACTAAACGCCAGGTCCGAGAGTTCGTTGGCGAATACACGCTGGAATCTGGCAAGCGAATAAACCTGCTTGCAGACGGGCGTCTCGTGAATCTCGGCGCCGCTGAAGGCCATCCATCAAGTGTGATGGACATGAGTTTCGCAAACCAGGCACTGGCTAGCGAGCACATCATGAAAAACCACGCAGACATGGAGCCGGGCGTATACGTTCTGCCAAAGAAAATCGACGAGGAGATTGCCCGCATCAAGCTTGGCGCTATGGGCATGGGATTCGACAATTTGACCGCTGAGCAAGAGGCTTACCTGGCCAGCTGGGACGAAGGCACGGCCTAGATCAGACGCACCTGAATTACGGACAACCAGAGAGGATATCCCGCCGCCAATGGCAAACTACCTGCTGACATCAGAGTCAGTCACCGAGGGACACCCGGACAAAATCGCCGATCAGATTTCAGATGCGGTACTGGACGCGGTGCTCGCAGACGACCCGCATGGTCGGGTCGCCTGTGAAACTTCCGTTACGACAGGCATGGTCCTCGTTTTCGGGGAGATAACCACTAAAACGTATGTGGATATCCCAAGAATAGTTCGCGAGACGATTCTCGAGATCGGATACGACAACGCCGAGTATGGTTTCGACGGGAACTCCTGCGCTGTCCTCGTTTCTCTCGATCAGCAGTCCACCGATATTGCTGGCGGCGTGGACGTTGCACTTGAAGTTCGCGATGAGAACGCAGAGATCGAAACTGGTGCTGGCGACCAGGGAATGATGATTGGCTACGCGGTCAACGAGACGCCGGAGTTTATGCCGCTGCCAATCTCGCTGGCACATCGTCTCACCAAAAGACTGGCCGAACTTCGAAAAGGCGGCCAGTTTCCTTACTTAAGGCCGGATGGCAAAAGCCAGGTAACAGTCGAATACGATGAAAACCACAAGCCCGTCCGGGTCCACACCGTCGTCATCAGCACACAGCATGCTCCTGACGTCGACAATGTAACGATCCAAAATGACATGATTGCCCATCTGATTCGCGAAATTGTCCCCAACGATCTGCTCGATAACAATACCCGGTACATCATCAACCCCTCAGGCCGATTCGTAATCGGTGGGCCACACGGCGATGCGGGCCTCACGGGCCGCAAGATCATCGTCGACACATATGGTGGCAGCGCACGTCACGGCGGAGGTGCCTTCTCCGGCAAAGACCCGACAAAGGTTGATCGCTCGGGAGCATACGCTGCACGCCACGTGGCGAAAAATATCGTCGCCGCAGGACTCGCAGATCGCTGTGAACTCCAGCTTTCGTACGCTATCGGCGTTGCAAGTCCCATTTCGATTCTTTGCGAGACCTACGGAACCGGCCGTATGCCGAACTCAGAGATCGTTGCCCTGATCGAGACCCATTTTGATCTTCGTGCTCAGGCGCTGATCGATACGCTTGATCTCCGTCGACCGATCTACAAGCAGACCGCCGCGTACGGCCACTTCGGCCGCGACGATCTGGATCTGCCCTGGGAGGCCCTCGACAAGGTCGGAGTACTTCGAGCGGCCCTCAAATAGCAGGTCACCCAACTACTCACGAATAGGCTCCTAGACATGCCCGAGCAAGATTCCATTCCGATCAAGTTCGGAACAGACGGCTGGCGCGCGCCAATTGCGGACGAGTTCACCGTGTCCAACGTGCGCGTGTGTGCGCAGGCGCTTTGCGATCTGATGATCGAATCTGGCACCGCTTCAAAAGGGCTAATGGTCGCCTACGACACGCGCTTCGGCTCGGAGATGTTCGCCCGTGAGGTGACAGATGTCGCACTCGGCAACGGCATTCCGGTGAAGCTGACGTCAGCTGTCACGCCAACCCCGGCCGCCAGCTTCGCGGTTACCCGGGAGGATGCTGGCGCTGGCGTGGTCATAACTGCCAGCCACAACCCGGCCAAAGACAACGGATTCAAGGTCAAAAGCCCTGCTGGCGGCTCTGCCGGCCCCGAGATGATCTCTCAGATTGAAGCGCGGATCCCGGCGATCTATGGTGATCCATCACGAATAAAATCAGCGTCGGCTTCTGACATTCCGACGATCATCAACCATCGTGACACCTACATTGAGGCGATCAAGTCCTTCGTGAACGTCGACGCCATCAAAGCCGCTGGAGTCCCGATCGCTATCGACTCTATGTATGGCGCTGGCGCCGGATACCTGAGTTCGATCCTTCAGGGTGGCGTGTCGCCAATTACCGAACTGCACCCTGAGCCGAACCCCGCGTTCCCGGGTATGGGCCAGCCTGAACCAATCGAACAGAATCTCACCGACCTGATCAAGATCCGTGCAGCAGCTGGATTCGATGTCTGCGTGGCAACCGATGGCGACGCCGACCGGGTAGGTCTCGTTGATGAGAATGGCCGCTACATGAGCACGCTGGAGACCTTCTCCGTTATCGTGCACCATCTTCTCTCCCGCAAGCAATGGCTCGGCCCCGTCGTGACCACAGTGACGCAGAGCACGATGATCGAGCGAATCTGCGCCCATTACGGTGTAGAGAACCCCAGAACGCCAGTGGGATTCAAGTACGTCGGTCCGCTAATGATCGAAATGGATGCCATCGCAGGTGGCGAGGAGTCTGGAGGCTTTGCCTACCGCGGCCACGTCCCGGAGCGTGACGGAATCTTGAGCGCACTACTCATTCTCGATGCAGTCGTCTCTGCAGACCGATTGCCCTCAGAACTACTTCGCGAGGTCCAGGAAATCACCGGACCATTCGTCTTCGACCGCCTCGATCTCAAGTTTGATCCAGCGCGCCAAGAAGAAATTCTCTCCAACGTTGGAAGCGCCTCCCCAACCGCGCTGGCCGGGCTAAAGATGGACAACATCAACCGCTTGGACGGAACCCGCTTCGAGCTATCCGAGGGAGCATGGGCCCTCGCCCGCTTCTCCGGCACCGAACCCCTCCTCCGAATCTACGCAGAAGCACCGGATGAGGCGACGAGAGACCAGTTGATTTCCGCCGTCAAGTCCATAGCCCTCGGTGAGTAGCCCACCCGTATACTGAAATCTAGCCGCTCATTCCCGGATGGTCTAACGGTAGGACAGAGGACTTTGAATCCTCCAGTCCAGGTTCGAATCCTGGTCCGGGAACCATCTCACTACTCATGCGTCGGCGCCTGATTCCACTCAATGAACCTTGAACAACTACTTGCAACCCGGGTCGCTGAGCGTTCAAACCTGATTCGCCAGATCGCCATTTACCTGGAAACCGACCGACGAGTGCGTGCCGCATGGCTGCACGGATCCCTCTCCAGTGGTGGTCACGATGCGCTGAGCGACATCGATATCTGGGTAGTGGTGAATGATGAGTCAGCTCCAAAGATCGTGTCTGCACGAAAGAAATTTGCCTCCGGAATCACCCGTCCTGTGCTCGTTATGGACAATGTTAATAACGCTCCTCCAAATGGCGCCTACTTACTGGCCCACTACCCCGGGGAAATTGGGCCGCAACATATCGATTGGTACTGGCAGCCAGAATCACTGGCGAAACGACCCGACGATGCTCTCCTACTGTTCGATCACGCCGATCTCCCAATGGTGTCCGGTGATGAGTGGCGTGAAGAGATGCACCAGACCAGAGTTGGTTCCCCGATTAATGAGACGGATCAGGTCTCCATCCTGACGTTCAAGACCAAGTTTTTCTGGGCGATGAGTCTCATCGTAGCCAAGTACATCGCCCGCGGGGATCATGAAACGGTGCAACAAATGACTGCACTCATCACCCGAACTCTGGGTGAAATAAACGACTCACTCAGTACGAAACAGCGCGGAGAGATTGCTGACACGGCGTCGGCCCCGATTGTAGTTCTCACCTCACCCGCCGAGCAGTTCGCCATGCTAGACCGCCTGGCGAAAACAGCCCGCCGCATGGAGAAGCCCATCGAGGCCGCTGGAGGCTCAATTCCATACGAAGGAATTCAGCAGATCCGTAACTTCTTCGAACTGACGAGGCAAATCGCATCGACCCAGATGGTGCCCCTCAACCTTCAGTCACGCTGAACTACGTAGGAGCGTAAGGGTGTATGCCGGGCCCGACCAGGTTGATGATCATCTAACCAACTCACCACCCGATTCGCGCATACTCGGCATCACAAAAAAGAGGCCGGTCAATTGACCGGCCTCCTAAGAATCGCTGTAATTGAGTCTGCGCTATTCGGCTGCGGCAGGCTCCGGCTCCGCTGACATGGAGGCGGCGGCGCCACCGTCTGCGGCTCTGGCCGCGTCGAGGCTTCCTGAGTAAAGGAGACACGACACATCGTGGCCCTCTTCCTCAGTTGCCAATTTTGGCGGAAGCTGCTCACAAATGTCGCCAATCTTCATCGGGCAACGGGGATTGAACGTGCAACCTGACGGCGGATTGATGGGTGACGGAACTTCACCCGGCAGGATGATTTCTTCTCGCACAATGTCAGGGTGCGATGGCAATGCTGCCGAGATCAATGCTTTTGTGTACGGGTGCAACGCGTTATCGAAAAGCGGGTCTGTGGCACCGGTTTCGACGATCTTTCCAAGGTACATGACGCCAACTCGATGACACATATAGCGGACTGTCGCTAGGTTATGAGCGATTAGCAGATAGGAGAGGTTGTGCTCCTTCTGAAGGTCCACAAGCAGGTTCATGATCTGCGCACGAATTGACACATCCAGCGCCGAGACAGGCTCGTCGAGAATAATCAACTCCGGGTTGAGCGAGAGCGCTCGTGCAATCCCTATACGTTGACGCTGACCGCCAGAGAACTCATGTGGGTACAGGTTTGCTTGATACGGGTTCAGGCCCACCTCTGAGAGGAGGTCGCCAACCCGGTCGGCAATCTGCTTCTTCGTCATTGAAGTAGCGATCTCAAGAGGCTCGCCAACGATGGATCTGACTCGCATCCTTGGATTTAGGGATGACCACGGGTCCTGGAATACTGCCTGCACATTACTGCGGAAGTTCTTCTTCTCAGCCCGGCTCATACTGGATATGTTATCGCCCTCAAAGCGAATCTCTCCGCCGGTTGCCTTCTCAAGACCCAGTACGGTTTTCGCCGTCGTCGTTTTGCCACAACCGGACTCACCGACAAGGCCAAACGTTTCGCCTCGGCGAATATTGAACGAAATGTCGTCCACGGCCTTAAGGGACTGCTTTTCTCCGAAGAACGAAAAGCCACCACCAACCGGGTAGTACTTTTTCAATCCCACAATATCTAGAACTACTTCATCAGTAGGGGCGTTCAGGTGCTCGAGACCTGTAACCATCCTTCGTTCTGTGCTTACCATCAGGCTCCTTCTACCTATACGCCCGCGCCGGCGCCAGTGCCTTCAGGAATTGCTTCCTCAAGCCGCTTGCCACCGTCTAGTTTCCAACATGCCGATCGCTGGGAGTCACCCTGGTCAAAGACCGGAGGGTACTCTTCACGACAGATGTCCATCACGTATGGGCACCTTGGCGCGAATGAGCAGCCTGTTGGGAGGTTATAGAGAGCAGGCGGCTGCCCTTCGATTGAATACAGTCGTGCTGTTTTCTCTTCAAGCTTCGGAACCGAAGAAATCAGAGCCTGCGTGTACGGGTGCTGTGGGTGGTTGAATATCGCGCGGACATCTCCCGTCTCAACCAACCGTCCCGCATACATCACTCCGACACGGTCGCACATCTTCGCGACAATCCCGAAGTCATGTGTGATGAAGATAATTCCAAGGCCAGACTCGGACTGAATTTCCCGTAGCAGCCTCAAATACGCAGCCTGAATTGTTACGTCCAGTGACGTCGTCGGCTCATCAGCGATCAACACCGATGGGTTTGATGAAATACCAATTGCTCCCACAACTCTCTGGCGCATACCGCCTGAAAGCTGATGGGGATAGTCCTTCATCCTCGCTTCGGGAGCCGGGATTCTTACCTGGCGAAGGGCGTGGACAATTTTGTCAATCAGCACCTTGCCCTTCACCTTCTGGTGAATACTGATGGCCTCACCAACCTGATCTTCAACATCAAAGACCGGGTTCAAGGCACTCATCGGGTCCTGCAAGATCATTGAGATCTCGCCGCCCCGTACTTTGGTCATGTCAGACTCGGAAAGTTGCAAGATATCCCGACCGCCCAACATTATGCGGCCGCCAACAATGTGACCGGGAGGTGACTGAACAAGGCGCATCAGGGACAGCGCCGTCACCGACTTTCCAGAACCAGACTCGCCAACGATTCCAAGCGTTTCACCTTTTCGCAGTGTGAAACTGACGCCGTCCACGGCTTTTACGGTCCCCCAACGGGTAGCGAAGTAAGTTCGGAGGTCATCAACCTCCAATACCACCTCATCCTGTATTGCAGACCGGCCAAAGTGGTCCGATGAAACACTTTCAGCGGCATCGTCCTGCACTACGGCAGCATCGTCCTCAGCTACGTCCGTCGGCTGAGTCGTTTCCTCGGCCATACCCACTCCTCAGTAGTTCAGTTCGTAAATTCGTCAAATCCTCGCAGGCGCGCCCTTAAGCGGAGCAGGACATCTCTGGAGTTCAAGACGAGCCGAGAGTATAGCAAAGAGATGGAAGCCTCACCACATCAAGCAGATCGAAGTCTGGGAGCCATCAACAATGCCACGATGATTACCACCACTACTAATGCTCCATTGATTGCCAGTGCCCATTGAACTCCAATGCTGTCGCTTACCGCGCCCAACTCGAGATGGCCGATCCAGCCGAAACCAATTGCGAACACCCATCCACTCACTGCCCTACCCCGCATTGCATCGGGTACGTGCAGTTGCAAAAGCGTCCACTCAAGTGCGTCAAAGACCGCGGCCATGAATCCAATACCAACCATGATAAGAAGCGATATTGCGAACCAGCCTGACCCACTCAGAAGAAGTATTCCCACCCCATACAGGAATCCGGCGCCAAGAAGCAGTTTCCCTTTCGATTCTGACTGGCTCATGAACACCAACCACAGTGAGCCGCTCAGACCACCAACCCCGGACATCGCGCTCAGCGCACCCAGGCCGATTCCGCCAACCTCCAGCCGCTCCTTGGCGACCACTGGCAACACTGACATAAAGGAGAAGGCGAATATCTCCACGAAAACAGCGAGGATCAGAAGCGTCCTCACGGTTGGAATACCAGACATGGTCTTCAAGCCATCAACCGTGTTCCCTAAGACTGAACGGCGAGCCTCAGTCGACAATCGCTTCGGAAGAGTTCCAATGGTCGAGACTACTAACGCGCCCGCCCCAAACACGACCGCGGCGGTAATAAACACGGCTGGACCACCCGCAAGATCGAGAAGCACGCCTCCAGAAATTCCACCGATGATGCTGACTGCACGCATTCCTGACGATTGAGTAGCAATGCCGTTCGCTGCGTCCTCAGAGTTCACTACATCGACCACCATAGCCTGGGTCGAGGGGATCTCGAAACTGGTCAACGCACCGACGATGGCTACGAGTGGAATCATCAGCCATACGGCATCTTCAACCAGAATGACTGACATCGCTAGCAGGATCATGACGCTGGCCTTGCCCAGTCCGGAGGCCCCGAGGACGATCCGCCGATCGACGCGATCAGAAATTGCTCCAGCGAAAGGTGCGACCAACATTCCGGGCGCAGTCTGGACGGCAAAAGACAGAGTTGTCAGGAATGCGGAACCGGTTTGGTCCAGAACAATCCAACCAACGGCGAGACGATTCATCCAGTTGGCGAATCCGAACAGGATTTGCGCAGCGAACACCCGCCGAAATAGCGGGTACTTAAACGCTCTGAAGAGAGCCGCTTGCCCCGTTCGCTTGACCGGTTCGTCAAGCTCAGTCACCGGATCAGCTTCATTCGATCTAGTTCCCACCGCGGGTCCTGGATCGCATGTTGCAGCGACTTTTGACCGTCGCTGCAACATCCATCATCAGACGCCCATCTCTGCCTCAACCTCACCTATCGTCTCGTCCAGTGCTCCCACCAGGAAGTCGACCTCATCGCGGGTGATGATCAACGGTGGGCAGATTGCGATGACATCTCCTGCTCGGAAACTAACGATCTTCTTGTCGTAAAGCTTTTTCGGGATTTTCGTCGCAAGAGCAGCAGACACAGGGAGAGCCGCCTTCGTGTCACGATCGGAGACAAGCTCGACAGCAGCGAGTAGACCGATGCCGCGAACGTCTCCCACGATGGGGTGTGAGTAAAGCGTCTCCAGTCTCTCCAGAAGATACTTCCCCATAGTGGCGGAGGCGCCCGGCAAGTCTTCGCGCTCCATGATCTCAAGGTTCTTGATGCCCGCCGCGGCTGCAACCGGGTGGCCGCCAAACGTGATGAGATGCTTGAACGTCCTTGAGTCATCGCCAATAAATGCGTCCGCAATTTTGGCGGTCGCGATCGCTGCACCAAGAGGCGCGTACCCGCTCGTGAGAGCTTTGGCCACGGTCGTAATATCAGGCTTCACGCCCATAACATCCGTGCCAAACCAGCCGCCAATCCGGCCAAACCCGGTGATCACCTCATCGGCGATAAGCACTACGTCATACTTATCCGCGATTTCCCTCAGCCTCTGCCAGTACTCCTTAGGTGGAACCTGGACTCCAGTGGCGGCAGAAACCGGCTCGGCGATCATGGCGGCAACGGTATCCGGGCCGTTGTGAACTATCGCAAGTTCGAACTCATTGGCCGAACGCACTGCGTTTTCAATCGGGTCCTCAGAGTGTGTCTTCTTGTACTGGTAATAGTTAGGCACGTGCACGGCACCCGGCATCTCAGGCCCCATTGGGTCAGCCGCAGGACTTCGGCCCAGGCTGACCGCCATTGCGGTGCCGCCGTGGTACGAGTAGCGACGGGAGATTACTTTGAACGCCATCCCCTTGCCGGTGAGTTGCTGATACTTCTTGGCCATCTTGACCGCGGTCTCTACAGCTTCTGAACCACCGGAAACGAAAAATACTCTGGCGCGTTTATCGTGATAAAGATCGGCCACTTTCCCTGATAGCTGAACCGTGGAGATACACGCACCAGGAGCAGGAGCTGACTCTATTGCCATCAGTTGCTCGTACATGGCGTCAGCGATCTCTTTACGACCGTACCCGGCCGCCTTGTACCAGAGACCACCCATCGCATCCAGGAGACGGTTCCCATCAATATCAGTGACCCATGAGCCCTCACCTTTAGTGAAGATCTTCAACCCCGCGTCACGCCAGGTAGTGGTCTGCTGGGCGTGCATGAAAAGATGCTCCCCGGCAATCGCCCTGAGCTCTTCTATTTGCTCGCCCGGCAGGGTTTCAGTGGCCATTTCAGATATCTCCGGTTCGTTCCAGCGTCGCCATCGCAATGACTTGTGATTAGAGAAACAAGTCTACGAGTGCGTAAGAGGCTGGTCTACATGGAGAGCGACCGAATTGAGAGGTGCTACACCGCCTGTATCAGATCAAGCTCCGGGGCCCTGGCGATCAAGCCACGTTCTTCTGCCATTCCGTAAAGCGTCTCAAGAGCTTTGCGTCCATCGGCGCCCATGTCCACGGTGTCCTCGTTCACGTACATGCGAACGAACGTGCGGCCATCCTCGCGGTCGATACCACGCCCAAATCCCAGCGCGTAGTCCAGGGCGTCATCTTCCTTTTCACGTGCGTAAACGATGCTGGCTTTGAGCGCGTTCGCCACCATCTGGCCTTCGTCGCCCAACCGCCGGTGGATCAAATCGAGTCCCAGCGGAATTGGCAGCCCGGTTGCGCTGAACCACTCTTTGCCGAGGTCCATCACCAGATGCAGGCCCTGTTGTTCATAGAGGATCTGCCCTTCGTGGAGCAGAATACCTGCGTCTACCTCACCGCTTTCAACAGCGCCAGTTACAGCATCGAAGTCCAGGAATACAGGCTCCACTTCACCGGCAAAGAAGATCTGAAACAGCATCCATGACGTGGTGAACTCACCCGGCACGCCGATACGTTTGCCGACGAGATCGCTGGCGGTTTTGGGAGACGTAGTGACCAGCGTCGGTCCGTAGTTGCGGCCAATTGACGCTCCGCAGCTCATGACGCGGTACTTATCAGCGATCTTCGGGTAATGAGCCGCTGAGACGGCCGTCACATCCAGATCGCCCGTCTCAGACCGTATGTTTAGCGATTCGATGTCTTCCATTACGTGCTGAATCTCATAGCCGGGGATCGTTACGGCCTTACTCGCCAGCGCGTAGAACATGAAGGCGTCATCTGCATCCGGGCTATGGCCAATGCTGATCGGTCGAGTGTTCGTCATATCTGAGAATTCTCTTTTTGTGATTTGGTTTGGTGGTTTGTCAGGAGCAGGTTTGAAACCTGCGCAGGTCTAAGCGTTGGCACTATTTCGACGATTCCAGGACTCGGTCTGAAATTGATGCTTCTGGCTCAAATCGTTCTATGACTTCATATTCAGTTGTTCTCTGGGCTGGCGCGAAACCGGCCTCGGAGATGATCGTTTTGATCTCATCTACTGTGGTCCGATTGTAGTGGCCTGCCTCAAGCATCACGTTCTCATCAAACAGCGTCCCACCAAAATCATCGGCCCCGAAATGGAGCGAGATCTGACCGGGACGGCGATAGTCGGAGAACCATGAGCCCTGGATGTGCGGAACGTTGTCCAGGAATATTCGGCTCAGCGCGATTATCCGTACGTACCGGTTGGAGCCAGCTTCCGCCCCAACTTTCGGAGCGAGGGCAGTGTTTGCCTTCTTGTAGCTCCACGGGATGAATGCGGTGAACCCACCGGGCTGGCTCTCTGCGGCAACCTGTACGTCACGGATGTGGCCAAGTGACTCAACGATGTCCTCGTCGGTCTCCACGTGGCCGTACATCATGGTGGCCGTCGTCTGCCATCCCTGTCGATGAGCTTCCAGGTGAACCTCAGTCCAGTCTTCGACTTTAGCTTTCGGCCAGAGTTGGCTTACCTGTGACTTCACACGCTCACTAAGAATCTCGCTTCCGCCACCGGGCATCGTGCGTTGTCCCGCATCTTTTAGCCGAGATATCACTTCAGCTATGGATAGCCCGGAGACCTTCGTCATCTCCATGATCTCCGGCGCGGAGAAGTAGTGTGGAGTCACACGAGGGAATCGTTCACTGGTCTCAGAGACGAGTTTCACGTAGTAGTCGAACGGAATTTCATCGTTGAGGCCACCCTGCATCAACACGGTGGTAACGCCCTGCTTCTCCGCTGCACCGATCTTGTCCATGATCTGCTCTACGGAGAGCGTGTAGGCGGATGGATCATCTGAGTTCGGACGGTAGAAAGCGCAAAATCCACAGTACGCGTTGCACACGTTGGTATAGTTCAGATTGGTGTCCACAACGTAAGTAACGATTGGGTCCGGGTTGTGGCGATTGCGCCACATCTGGGCCAGTGGTGCGAGATCGAGCAGGTCCGCCTCGGTGAGCAGGTATAGCCCTTCCTCATGGTTGATACGGCCGCCGTCAGCGACTTTCTCTCTGATTCGCTCAAGCATCAGACGCTTGCCTCGTTTCCAACGCCAGTGGCGTCTACTTCTGCTGTTTTGAGAGACTGATCTGGAGGCGACCAATCTGGAAGGTTCAGGAAACTTGTCCTGAATCGATTCATTGATTCCTGTTCGGTTTCACCAATTCGGTATGAGAAACCCCGTAGATAATCCAGCTTCTCTTCGGTTGTCATATCAAGTTCTGGGCGTCCGTTTACGACCGCGTCCAGGTCAGAAATACCGGTCTCGAACGCTATGTTCAACTGCCGTTCAAACCGAGCGATGGCATCCTGATCAGCCGAGCGCCGCGCTACCCAGTACGCGAAAACAAAAGGCAAACCACCGGTGTAATCAAACCACTCAAGTCCAAGATCAAAGGAATTCTCAAATCCCACCAATCCGTGGCGTGCTTGCAGCGCCGGATCACCGATCAACAACACCGCGTCATGTGGGTCCTCGCGGGTAACAAGTTGAGCCCCGGTGACTCCCCACTTTTCAGCCATGAGCACTCGCATCAATTGAACGGACGTAGCCGTGTGACCGGTGACCGCGATTCGGGCGCCATTAAGATCCGGAAGTGGTGAGTTGGTGAACAGCAAGATGGAGACGGCGGCCTTGGTTGTCGCCACACACAGGTCGCCAAGCTGTACAACGTCTTTGCCAAGCCGGATGATCTCCGCAAATGGCAGCGGACCGGCGTGCAGTTGCCCTTCGCGCAGTGCGCTGGCCATCGCCCGTGGAGGCAGCGCGACCAACTCCGCAGCGTCAGGCGGCAACGCCTTGTAGAAGACGTCAGAGTTCAAGTAGGGCATCCGCCCAACTCTAATTGTCATAGATCTTTATCTCGTTATAGAGGGCGTCCCGTTCAACCGGTACTCTGCCGGCATCGTGGATGAGTCGGATCATCTTCTGCCTGGCTAGACCGGCTGGAGAATCGGCCTGTGCGGCGTGAGCGATTCTTTCCTTGCCGATTGTGCCGTCCAGATCGTCGGCCCCAAAGTTGAGGCCTAGCGACGCGACTCCCTCCCCCAGCATCACCCAGTACGACTTGATGTGCGGAATGTTGTCCAGCATGAGTCGCGCTGCGGCGATCGTTTTCAGATCATCCATTGGTGGCGTGTGTCTGGGGACGAGCTTGGTGAAGCCAACCTGGTACTGCAGAGGTATAAACGCCAGGAAGCCGCCCGACTCATCCTGCGTCTCCCGCAGCTTGATGAAGTGGTCCATCCGCTCCTCAAACGTCTCGATGTGTCCGTAGAGCAGCGTGCAGTTGGTCTTAATTCCCATACCGTGTGCCATCTGATGAATCTCAATCCATCGGCTGGATGAGGATTTGCCGGGTAGCAACTCCGCGTGAACGCGCTCTGAGAACACTTCTGCTCCGCCACCGGGCATCGACTTCAATCCCGCGGCTTTGAGCCGACTGAGAGATTCTTCCGGATCGATCTTCCAGCGGCGCCAGAAGTAATCGATCTCGGCAGCAGTAAAGCCCTTGATATCAATGGTTGGATACTTCGCTGCTATCGCCTTGACCATATCCTCGTAGTACTCGAACGGCCATGTCGGGTGATGACCGCCAACGATGTGGACCTCGTGCATGTCCTCATCTAGGGAATCGAGAATGTCGTCTATGGATAGCTCGTACGCGTCCGGATCCCCCGGATTCTTCGCGAAGTCGCAGAACGTGCAGCTGAGCACACATATATTTGTGGGATTCACGTGCCGGTTGAGGACAAAGTAGACCTTGTTGTCCGAGACCTGCTTCTTTTTCCAGTCGCCCATCTTCCCCACCGCCGGGAAATCACTGGTCTGGAGCAGCTTCAGCCCATCGGCGTGACCTAGACGGTCGCCTGCCTGAACCTTCTCCCAGACCGGAATGAGGGTCTCATCCTGGAATTGGATTCCGTCTACTGAAAGTACTCGTTCCATCTAGAATCAACCTTTTCAATGATTTCCTGTGGCATCGTAAGCGGCTCCGGATAGCCGTCCTTGAACGAGGCGTCGATGCCCATTACGCCCTCGTACACGGGGATTGCACCTCGCATTTTCATCTCGGTAAATACCAAGTCCTGTGCCGGGTCGAACCGCGTGAATATCCCCCAGATCAGGTCCACGTCATCTTCAATATTCACGTCGTCACTAACGATGCTGATGATCTTGATCTTCGATAGCAGAGGCGACTTGACCAGCCGGGTCAGCGTCCCTCGGGCGTCACCGCCCCTCTTCACCTGAACGGCGAGGAGGGTCTGCCCAACTAGCCGCCATTTCATTGCATCTGGAGCAATTGCCCGCAGGTCGGCCGGCATTGCCGTTGGACCTCCCAGTGGCGGATCGCCGCCGGTGGCGTCGATGATCATCTTGCTGCCGTGATGCCGCTTCACCGTAGTGAAGTCCAACGTGTCGCCAGGAGCGCGAGCGATCAACTGGAAATCTTCCGGGGTATCGAAGTTGCGCCTGATTGCGGCCAGGACGGCGGCAGGGTCGTTCACTTTGACGTCGTCGTTCACCAGGATGATTGCCTTGGTGAGCGCGAGTTGGCCCTGCCCGAGCATTCCGAGAGCAGTCTTAATGTGCTCCCTGGTGTAGCGACTTGAGACCGCCACGACCAGCAGGTGGTGAAAACCGGACTCGTAGTAGGCCCAGAGATCCTTCACTTCGGGGTGGATCAGCCGCATGAGAGGATTTAGCGCCTGTTGTGCTGCATCTCCCAGATAGCGGTCTTCCTGTGGCGGCCTTCCTACAACGGTCGCAGGATAAACAGGGTTCTTGCGATGGGTAATCGCCCGGACATGGAACACAGGAAAGTCGTGGGCGTCCGAGTAGTGGCCAAAATGGTCGCCAAACGGACCCTCTCGGCGGCGCTCGTATGCCGGGACTACGCCCTCAATAATGAACTCAGCGTTGGCCGGAACAGGTAGATCGATAGACTTCGCTCTAGCGATACCGGTGCGCTTGTTCCGCAGGATTCCGCTGAATGCCACCTCGTCAATTCCTTCCGGCAACGGCATTACCGCCGCAAGAAGCAAGGCAGGGTCGCCGCCCAGCGCAACCGCCATGGGCAGGTCACGGCCGAACTTTTCAGCGATCTGGTAGTGGTACCCACCGCCCTTCGTGATCTGCATGTGCATACCGGTTGTACGACCGTCGTACACGTGCATTCGGTAGATGCCCATGTTGCCCTTGCCTGTAATGGGATCACGTGAGGTCACCAGAGGAAGGGTGATAAATCGCCCACCATCATCTGGCCAACACTTCAGGATTGGCATGTGACCAAGGTCCGGGGTATCTTCTACGACCTGTTGGACGGCGGGTCTACGAACCTTTTTGGGACGAATGTTGAGCATCCGAAATCCGGTTTTACGATTCCTCCACAAATTGCGGAGTGAGGGTGAATTCGCCTGCTCCACGAAGCTGACCAGATCTTCACCAAACTCCTCTGGATGCATTCCAAGAGCGCGCTCGATTCGCTTCTCAGTTGCGAGAATGTTTATCGCCAGCGGGTAGCGCGCACCACGCACGTTCTCGAAGAAGAGAATTGGCATCCGTTCTTTAACGGCCCGGGTGGCGATCTCGGTTATCTCTAACTCAGGATCAACTTCGGCGGTGATCCTGATCAGATCGCCCTCAGATTCCATATCCCGCAGGAATGTTTGGAGGTCGGAGTAACTCACTCCATCTCCTCCGCCCCGGTCCATCGCTTGAGAAATGACGCCTCAACACCCAGACGATCGAGAATCCTACCGACGACTGAGTCGATCAGATCCTGCATCGATTCAGGACGCAGATAGAACCCTGGAGCGGGAGGGATGATTTCAGCCCCGGCTTCCGTTAGCGAGACCATGTTTCGCAGGTGGATCAGGCCCAGAGGCATTTCACGAGGAACAAGGATCAGTTTGCGCCGCTCCTTAAGGGTTACGTCCGCCGCGCGTTCTAGAAGGTTTGATGAGATGCCATTGGCAATTCGCGCAAGCGCTCCCATTGAACAGGGAACGACCACCATGCCATCAGTCTTGTGTGATCCACTGGCGATTGTGGCTGCGTAGTCGTTGATCGTGAACACCGTGAGGTTGCCCGGGCCTTCCACATTGGCCAGACCAAGAAGATCAGCGGCGTCAGCTTCGGGATTCCCACTCAGTGTGGTTCCCATTTCGATCTCAAATACTCGGCGGCCAGCGTCTGAGATTACGGCACTGACATCGTGCCCGGCCTCAATCAGACCCTCCAGCGTTCGCACAGCATATGGAGCACCCGTCGCTCCGGCCATTCCAAGTACGAATAGTCCCATATCAGTCCAGCACCGTGCCGATTGAAACGATTGTCCCGAACACGATGGCGATTATCCCGTTCATGGTAAAAAACGCCGCGCCCAACCTGCTCAAGTCACTCGGCGAGATGAGGCTGTGCTCATAGGCCAGCAACGCCGCTGCTGCCCCAACTCCGATGAAGTAGACGAAGTTCACATCAAACGTGATGCCCGCGAGGATGAGGAATGTGACCGTCACCGCGTGAAATCCGCGGGCCGAATAAAGAGCACCCGCAATTCCGAACTTCGCGGGAATTGAGTGGATGCCCTGCTCGCGATCAACTTTCAGGTCGGCGGTGGCGTAGATAACATCGAACCCGGAGACCCAGAACATTCCTGCGATTCCAAGCAGCACGGCGCCAATCTCAAGCTCTCCCGTCAGGGCGATCCACGTCGCTGGCGGCACAATCAGATAGACAGTGCCAAGCGCGAAGTGGGCCAGCCAGGTAAACCGCTTTGCGTACGGATACCCGATCAACGCGATCAAGACGATGGGCGAGAGATACCAGGCCAGACTATCGAGCTGCGATACAGCGGCTCCAAATATTGCAATAGAAACAATCGCCCAGGCGATCACGTGCCACTTCTTCAATTGACCGGAAGGTATCCCACGGCCAGCGGTTCGAGGATTTCTGGCGTCAATCTCAGCGTCAATCAGGCGGTTCGCCGCCATACCCAGCGTTCGTGCGGAAATCATTCCGACAACGATCCACGCGAAGTCCCAGTCATTGGGCCAACCAGCGAACACAAGGAACGATGTCGCGACCGCAAACGGGAGAGCAAATACTGAGTGTTCAACCTTGATCTCTTCAAGGAACAGAAGAATTCGTCGGATCGGTCCCGTTTCGAGATTTACTGCTTCTGAACTCATTTAGAATGAATCCTCCACGATCAGTCCGTGAACCAGAATTGAGCGGAGTGAGTCCGCAGCAGAGGCAGGCTGAGGCGTGCCCTCATACAACCACCTGATCACGATTTCGTTGATCGCACCCAGCCAAACATGGGCTGCGATAGCTGTATCGACATCGCGAATCTCGCCTGCCAGAACGGCCTCATCAAGGTTCGCTTTAATGACTTCAGCAAACCGTCCAAATATCTCTACGCGCTTGGCTTCAAACGCGTTGCCCATGCTGTACCCCTGCACCATGAGGATTCGGGCCAGACGACGACGCTTGCCAAGTCTCAGCAGCACCTCCATAAGCGCCGCTTCCGCTCGCGCCAATGGAGATGTTTCTCGGGCAGCCGCTTCTTCAGCCTTCACTACGAGCCGATCAGCCAGCCTGTCCAGGACAGCAAAGAAGAGGTCTTCTTTGCTGGGGAAATGGAAGTAGATCCCGCCCTTAGACAGCGACACCTCTTCTGCGATGTCATCCACGAGCGACTCGTGGTACCCCTTGCTGGCGAATACCTGCTCTGCCGCTCCGAGAATGCGATCTCGGGTCTTTTCTTTTTGCGTGGTGGTCAAATGATCCCCAACCGACTGACGAGTCGGTCGATTATCCACTGTTCTGACCTTGTTGTCACGCCTCGAATTCAGATGAAATTGAAAATGGCGAATTCGACGGAAAGTTCAGGTGCTTCAGGTATGAGCGGGCTAGGTACGATGAAACTCGCGTGCCATGGCGGTCTCGCTCATGTGAATCATGGTCGGCCTGCCGTGTGGACAGGTGTTTGGCTGCTCGGCCGCTTCCAGCCTCTTAAGAAGCTCTCGGGCCTCGTCATCGTTCATCCGCCTGCCAGCGGTGACAGACGAGTGGCAGGCCAACGTGGCATAGGTTCGTTCAGTCCACGCGCCCGGCGCGACGCTTTCAATCACGCCATCAAGGATCTCCAGAAGAGTTTTGCTGGCTGACCTATCTCCAAGAACACGAGGCACAGCGCGAACTAGAAGCGTTCGCGGCCCGAAATCTTCCAGGACGAACCCCATCTGTCCGAGCTGATCGCTCACTTTCATCAGGGCATCTTCCTGGTCGGGAGTTAGTTCGAACGTCTCTGGTACTAACAGGTGCTGAGACTCTGGCTCCGACGCGTTTGCTCTGGCGATTATCTCTTCGAATATCACCCGCTCGTGGGCAGCGTGTTGATCGATCATGTACAGGCCATCTGGGCCTTCTGCGATCAGGTACGTCTCATGCGCCTGCCCCAGAAGTCTGAGTACCGGAAGCGTGTCTCGCGGGGTGGATGGCCCGGTGAAATCGTTCTCGATTTGGTGATCGCCCATCACACTCGGCGGTGGCGGCGCGCCAGGAGTCAGCGGATTTGGCCACAGTGGATTTGCGAGGGGTGGAAGCACTACCCCGCCAGCGCGAATAATCCCCGGCGCCCTTGGGGGAATCACTGATGGGATTGGCGCATGGTCTAACAGAGCCTGACGGACCGACTTCTGCACCATGCCGAACACGGCCTGTTCCCGCAAGAACTTCACCTCTGCCTTTGTGGGATGTACGTTCACATCCACATCGCCATCCGGAATTCGCAGGGTCAGAGCCGCTATAGGAAATCGCCGCTCTCCAAGAAATCCGTGATACGCCTGCTCCACGGCGTACGAGATACGCCTGTTGAGGAACCATCGGCCATTCACATTCAGCGAGATGAAGTTTCGGTTTCCGCGACTAAGCGAGGGACTCCCCGCGAGCCCTGATACCGCCATTTCGGATCCATCTGGCTGGCTATCCACCTCCAGCATCAACGATGCAGCTTCCGCGCCCTGAAGCGTGACGATCACATCGCGTAAATTGCCTGTACCACCCGTTGCCCAACGAGTTGCGCCGTCTGCAACAAATTCGATCGCTACGTCCGGCCGGGCCATTGCGTAGTTGGTAAGCACGGCGTGCACGCGGCTTAGCTCACCGCTAGCGGAACTGAGAAATCGTTTTCGAGCAGGCACGTTCTGAAAGAGCGATCGCACAGTAACGCTGGTTCCCGGCGGAGCCCCTATCTGCTCGGATTTCCGCTTCTTGCCAAACTCCAGGAGAAGATCCCTGCCGACCGTCCCATCACTCGTCGTCGATTGCACTTCCACAATTGAAACGCTCGCGATTGACGGTAGAGCCTCCCCACGGAACCCCAACGTCGCTATCCCCATCAACTCGTCGTCAGAGGACAGCTTGCTGGTGGCGAATCGCTCGAATGCTAGCTCCACCTCATCGGGTTCGATGCCATCGCCGTTATCTCTTACTGAGATGGACTCCCGGCCGCCATCTGACAAATCAACGCGAATTCGAGTAGCCCCGGCATCAAACGAATTTTCGACGAGTTCTTTTACCACCGAGGCAGGACGCTCTATGACCTCTCCAGCGGCTATCCGGGCCGCAACTGAGTCTGGAAGAACTTGAATCGGCATTTAGGTGGTGAGGAAGATTTGGAGCATGGGTGATGTCTCGTGAATTGGCGGTGGGGCCGGAGCCGATAAGGACATGTGACGAACATATCACCCAACGGTAATTTCGAGGGTTCTTATCCGGGGAGTGAATCGATGATTTTTTCGAGGACGGTGGACACCGCCCGGTTGATGGGTGTGAACACTCATGCACTCGCCACAATATGGGCCAGTGGATACACCGTGTTCGACATTGCGGGGCAACGGCAGAATAAGTCGATAGGACTTTGACTAAGCCGGGCGAAACGCGTTCAGACAACGCCCTGAACGGTGTTGGTATCGCCTATCGATTATTCGCGGTGTGGACTTGTAGTGTGGGAAGAGAGTAGTTGATGCGCTCAGAGAGAGGCATTACAGGACTGGAAACAGCGATCATCCTGATCGCGTTCGTGGTGGTTGCTTCAGTTTTTGCGTTCACAATATTGTCCAGTGGTATTTTTGCATCAGAACGAGCAAAAGAGACCGTCTACGCGGGAGTGGAAGAGACACAAACCACCGTTCATCCGACGGGTGGGATTATTGCCCTCTCCGGTCCTGTGAGTACAACAACGGCGGTCAACCGGGTGAAGTTCACCTTATCTCTCGCCAACGACGCTGATGCTGTCGAACTCACTCCCTCCTACACCGCCGGAACGACCGGTGTGGCTCCCGTGGCATCCGGCGTAACTGGCCCAACGATTGTTTCTTACACAGATACCACGCAACACTTATCCGAAACACGTTGGACCCTCGCATGGTTGGGTAATTCGGATGGGGATAATCTCCTTGAGGGAAACGAGACGGCTGAGATTACGGTTTGGCTGCATCCAAGAGCAGCAGACGACTCATTCTCGCTATCCACATCAACGACCGTCTATATGGACCATCGTCTGACGGCCAACGGAAAGTTCTCACTTGAAGTCAGCCCGCCTGTAGGATCATCGTTCGACCTTCAACGGATGTTGCCACCGCAACTCGACACCGCACTGCTACTGGACTAGCGCTTCATAATTCACGCGTTCGCTTAGACAGTGCGAAGAAGCTGACCCCCACCACGGTAAGAATTACGGCACTGAGTCCGAGTGCCTCACGGATTCCTGCGAATTCGGCTATAGCAGCAATTGGTATCGCACCCAGCGGCATTAGCCCAAAGTTCATCATATAGAGGCCCATGACGCGCCCCCGGTGCTCATCGTCCACCTGTTCCATCAGGAGGGCGCTGTTGAGGGTCCGTCGGCCTGAATCCCCAAGGCCTACAAAAATCATGATTACCATGAGCAAAATGTAAGAGGGGCTTACTGAAGCGGCCAGGATCGCAACACCTGAGAGGATTGTCGTTCCGATCAGTACCATGCCTCGCGGTCCGGTTTTTCGCATACCAGCGAAACCCAGAGACCCAATCAGGGCGCCCAGGCCAAACATGCTCAACAGAATTCCAAACCCACCGGCGCCTCTGTCAAATCCTTCATCAACGAGTACTACAAGCAGCGAACGGAATGGCATTGCCAACACCGCTGTCGAAAGCGCCATCAGCAACAGCAGCAGGACGATTCTTCGGCGCATCACATAGCGCACGCCTTCCTTCATGTCATCAAGAACAGCGACGCCCGCCTTGCTTGGCATCTTTCCAACGTCCGGAAGTTGAGTGGTCAGCAAAAATGAAGATCCCGCCATTGAGGCGATAATCACATAAACCGTTCCAGGACCAAAGTACGCATAGACCAATCCACCAATTCCGGGCGCCACCAGAGTCATCAGAGCCATCCCGGATGAGCTGAGGGCAATCGCATTGGTCATGCGTTTCTCTCCAACAATCTGCGGGATGATGGCCTGGCGCGCTGGCATCAAGAATGCCCAGAGCGTTCCCTGCATGATTGATGCGCCTATCAGATACCAGATCGTTACCGTGTCTGTGAAAATCGAGACGGCGACTCCACCAGAAATCAGCGTCATGCCAATCTGTCCAACCTGGATGATCTGCTTCCGATTTACCCGATCTGCGATCGCTCCGCCGAATAACGAAAACAGAAGAATTGGCGGGGCGAATCCGGCACCCACGTAACCAACAGCAAGTGGAGAGCCGGTCAAGTCAAAGGCGAGCGCACCTCTGGCGACCATCTGCATATTAATGCCGCCCATGAGCAGCAAAAAACCAAAGAAGAAATTGCGGAAGGCAGGGTCGGAGAGGGAGTCGAATGTGCGATGAAATAAATCGCCGCGGGCACCAACCGGATTTGCTGAGTCGTTAATCACCCTCCCGCCCGCAACGTTGTTTGCGGATGCAGAATTGTGCCCAAACCAGCGCAGGCCGATGAGTGTCACCTCCGGGTGACGGTTGTTATTCGATCAGTCGACTATTCAATCGAGCATACTCCCCCGAGGATATCCAACGTGGGGTGCGCCTAAGTCAGACGACGAAGCGATTTTGCGCCAATCAGAAACGCTAGTCCAGCCGCGATAACAAGAATGCTGACCACGAGTAGAGATGCCCGAGCGCCAAATGCGTCGACGGCAAATCCCAGCGGTAGAGCGCCGAGAGGCATCAAACCAAAGGTCATCATGTAGATGGAGCTAACACGCGCCCGGAAGGCAGGCTCAGTCAATTCCAGCGACAACGACTGCCCCAGAGTCATGCGGGCTGACTCCGCTACACCTACCAGCAGCATCACGAAGAGTCCTACGTAGACCGCCTCAAATGATGCAAGCAGCAATATTGCGACGCCGGTCATTACCGATCCAATAAGGATGATAAGACCCCGTCTGCTTCCCTCCTTCAGGTTCGCTATACCTATGGTTCCAAGCAATCCACCGATTCCAGCGAAAGTGAGAAGAAGACCAATCATGTTGGGGTCGAATTCGTACAGTCCAGTTCCAGGATCAATCTCGCCGTACAGCCTTCTGGCAAAAACTGGAAACTGCAATCTGAACGGCATTGCGAGTATGGCTACCACCAGTCCAGACGTAAGAAGAAGGAGGACCACTCGGTTATTTCTCGCATAGCTAAAACCGGCCCAAACGTCATGTAATACGTTCCGGCCCTTCGCTGTCACCTCAGGCGGAACCTTCTGGATCCGACCTGTCATGAGAACGGCGATTAAATACATCGCAGCGATCGTGAAGTAGACGTACTCGGGGCCGAATGATCCGTAGACGTATCCAGCGAATGCAGGAGCGGCAATGGCCATCATGCTCATCCCGCCAGCACTGAGTGCCATTGCGTTTGTGAGCCTATCCTTGCCCACAAGCCTCGGAATGATGGCCTGTCTGGCAGGCATCTGAAATGCGAACGTGGCGCCCTGCAATACTGACGCTACGAGCAGGTATTGCCAGATGATTACGTCGGTGAAGATTAGAACCGCCACCACCAGGGCCATAATGGCGGAGGCCAATTGGGTGATCTGGATGAGCGTCCGCTTCTCCATACGGTCACCGGCAACGCCACCAAACATGGACAGAATGAGCATTGATGGAGCAAATCCCAGACCCACGATTCCAGTCAAAGATGCCTTCCCGGTGAGATCATCGACAAGAATGGTCCGGGAGATCATCTGCATCTGGATTGCGCCCATCCCCAGCAGCGTTCCGAACCAGAGCATTCTGAATTCCCGCACCGCGAGAGACTCGAATGTGTGAGCCAATGGGGATTGCTTTTTAGGGGGTACTGGAGAAACCGACTCTCCGGCAACCTCCGACGCCGAATCACCCACGGATTGATGGGATTCAGGTGGAGTTTGGGAATCGGATGGGTCTACTGATCTACCGACTGTTGCCATAGGGTCAATTTATCTGTGCAGCAAGCTAGTGCCGCTGATGCCGGCGTCTTAGAGGTGGTCCCGGTTGTCTGAACAGCTCTGCCACGTTTATAAGTGGATTCGCATGCC
>JABMNO010000045.1 GCA_013204555.1 Chloroflexota bacterium
TAAGCGATAATGAAGCCGCCAAACAACTCAATCAGGCACGCAACAAACTATTCCATGACATAGAAAAAACCCAAACTCCGGCAGCCTGAACACTCTCACCTAAAACCGCCGTTCAGACTCATCTCTGGATTGGAAACAACTCGAAGCGACTTGACATGAGCGAGGTTTGAGCCCGGTCTGCGGGCCGCGATTGCGGATAACATGGGTGCTTACCGCCATGGTTCGATCAGCCTTGTTTTTCAATATACCCACGAACATTTGGCAAGTCCGAAAATATTGAGGATCATTTGCCTTTACTAGTTCCAGAATGCGTGAAATGCCGACCCAAAAGTCGCATCGTCTGCACCCTTGGACCAAGCACCTCCTCCGCCAGGATGATCCAATCTCTGATTGAGGCAGGAATGTCGGTGGCTCGAATAAACACTTCTCACTCCTCGCTATCCTTCCATCGCGAGACGATTGGTATCGTGCGTGAAGTCTCCCAAACAATGGGCGTCCCAATTGGAATCCTTGCAGACTTGCCTGGGCCCAAATACCGCCTGGATGTTCTGGGCGATGCCGGAATCGAGGCTCCAACAGGCGGCGAAATTCGACTTAGCGGTGATCCCCTCGACTCTCCAGAAGGGGTTCTGACGGTTTTGCCGCCGGGACTTCATAACGATGTACTCCCCGGAGATCCAGTTCTGATCGCAGATGGCGTCGTGGCGCTCGAAGCGGTATCGGTCGAGGGTTCTCAGGTGGTCTGCAAAGTCACCACCGCTGGGCTCATTGAGAGTCGCAAAGCTGTGGCGGTGCCTGCGCGAACATCGACACTGCCGTATCTAACGGTAGATACAGAAGCGGCGTTGAAGTTCGCGGTTGAAGAAGACGTCGACTTTATTGGGCTTTCTTATATCCGATCAAAAGCCGACGTAGCGGCGGCGCGCGACTACATCAACCAGCGAAATTGCCGCGCCCAGCTAATCGCCAAGATTGAGCTCAAAGAAGCTCTTGATCATCTTGACGAAATTATCCTGGCTTCTGACGGCCTGATGGTGGCGCGTGGTGATCTTGGCGTTGAGTTGCCAATGGCACAGGTTCCTGGCGCTCAGAAATTGATTATTCGCAAATCCAACGAGGCAGGAAAGGCGGTAATTACCGCCACACAGATGCTGGAGTCCATGATCAACTCGCCGGTCCCGACGCGGGCTGAGATAAATGATATTCATAACGCAGTTGTTGATGGGTCCGACGCAATAATGCTTTCGGGTGAAACCTCAATTGGCGATCACCCTATCGAAGCCGTGAAGATCATGGCAGAAGCCGCTCGGGAAGCCGAAAAGTTCATTGATCGCGTTGCCCTTGAATCGCGTTGGGCGTCGCTTGAGAAGTCAGTAGACAGGGCGATCGCCTATACAGCCTGCTGGACTTCCGCCAATCAGAGGGCGAAAGCCATTATTGCGTTCACTGAGAGCGGTAGAACGGCGGAAAGAGTTTCATCATTCCGTCCGGAAGCGCCCATTCTTGCATTGCACCACCAGCCAGCAGCCGCCCGGCGGCTGGCTCTCCGATGGGGAGTAATTCCAATTCAGGTTGACTCATACAACAGCATTCAGTGGCTGTTCCACCAGGGCTCAGAAATAGTTCTCGAAAATGGATATGCAGGCAAAGGCGACTGCGTAGTCGCGGTGGCTGGTATGCCCGTGGGCGCATCTGGATCTACCAACCTTGTCAGAGTCATCAATCTTCCCGAGCCAGAGCCTAGATTTGGCCTCGACGTGTTCGACGGCATCGTCAGGCAAGATTAGTCTCCGGACGAAACCACCTCATCGAGGCCTGTCGATAGCGTGCTCAGCAACGCCTCCCCGGTAGGCTCGTGACCGTAGCAGGCGGCTTCAAATCGTCGTGTGATCTGGCCTACCTCAACTCCCGGAAGTGCCGTAACCAGCCTTCCTTCTAATTCGGCCGGCGTCAGGTGAGACTCCAGCATCGCGCCACGGTTCACTCCAACCGTGAGCAGTCTGAAGTAAAGCATGAACACCTCAGAAATCCCGGGTTGATCCGCTGGATACCGTAATCCCACACCGTCATCGCCGCTCCGTTTCAAGAACCCGGGAATTAGTCTGCCCAGAAGATTGGCAAAGTCGCTTCTAGCGTCGGCGTCGCCTCGAATTGATTCACGATCTGAATCCGATTCAGATTCATCCTCATTTACCAGCCGTTGGAAGCTCTTAACCAGTATCCAGAGGACGAGCAGCAGCAACAATATCCCGACTGGCCAAACCAGGATTTCGACAATGCTGTGGAGCAGGCTGTCTCCCACCTCCTCCACCATCTGAACACCATCGGTGAGTTCTCTTGCTTCTGGACTCCCGCCTGCAGGGATTGCTTCACCCTTCTGGATCGGCTTTCCGAACAGGTCGATGATCCACTGCGTTAGCCAGAAGAAGGCGGTCACAGGAGGTGTGAGTATGATCTCCATAATCCAGATCAGGCCGTCCCTGATGGCGACGAGGACGCTGACGACTATGCCTAGCGGTCCGCTGCCAAACGCCGCGCCAAGCACGCCCAGCGCCACACCGACAGCGATCACGCCGCCCACCACAGCGAAGATCACACGGCCCCAGATCGCACTTGCAGCGTCCCAGGCGCCTTCCTCAGCAACCCGCCCAATGGCCATACCGGCAAGGGATGCGGCAAAGAACGGAAAAATGATGATCCGTACGCCAATACCGCTATCGGTCGCGAGTTCTGCAATCAGCGCGATCGAGATGGCGGCGATTCCAATTCGGAACGTCCGATGGAGCGTCTCCCAGGCTTCCCCGGAGACTACGAGGGTAATTCCTCTTCGCCAGAGGAAGATCGCGATAAAGAATCCTCCAATGACACCGAGTATCTCCGTTTGACCATAGTCGCCCGATAGCAACTGGATAAACCACAGAGCGTCAAACGTCGATGAGCCTTCGCCCGCCCTAAATGCCATCGCTCCGTACAGCACTATCAGACCAAATACGCCCTGAAGCAACGCTAGCGTCACCACGTCCCCACCCATATCACCGGCCAACCATGTGGCGAACATTGCCAGCACGAGCACAGAAAAAACGACCGCCCATGGCAACGGTGAGCCACCCTGCTGCAGCACCGCGCCAATCATGGCTGCAGCGGCGAATATCCATGCGGACTCCGCAACTGCGAGCGCAGCATAAAGAAGCTGCCCGCGGCTAAACGTCATAGTCGTCCCCGGTGCGTGCCAGTTCGGCTACCTCAAAGCGAGCCCCTTCGCTTCGAATATCGACGGTGGCGGCCCACACATCAGGATCGCCATCGCCTACGTATATTCCAACGGTTGGATGTCCATCACGCTTGAGTCTCTCAAGTTCCAGCACCAATGGCTCTGACATCACCGCCGAGATCGCCACAACCGTGGAGCCGAATGGAATCGCCTCTGGAGACCGTGCTATTACATCGGTAAGAGATTTCACGACGACGGGGCGAACCATCGCCAACGCCTCCAACAAAATGGGGAGTTGCCGGGGGTCTGCCCCCGGTTTGATGACCATCTGTCCGGAGCCTGCCAGCGGAACTCCATTGGACACCAGTCCAATCCTGAATCCAAACTCGTCGCCCTTGGTAACGATTGAAGCCGCCGCAGTGATTGCCCGTTCGAGTTTGACAGAGTTAAACCCCTCCCACGGCTTCGATGAAGTCGTCGCATCGAGGAGAACAATCATGTACTGATCAACGGTATGGTCGTACGTCCGCACATGCGGTGTGCGGAGCCGGGCGGTAATCTTCCAGTCAATTCGTCTTATCGGGTCGCCTGCGATGTACTCCCGCACGCCAGAGGGGCGGTTCGTGTCCTCGTACATTCGGCGACGGCTAGGCGCATCTCCCATTGGACGGCCTGACGGGAAGTTGAAGTCGTCAAGCGGCACAACGTTTGGGTAAATAACGATCGCCTCTGAAGTTCGCAGACTCAGGCGAGATCTAAACAGCCCAAAGAGGTCGCCTGCTTCCATCTGGCCGGGACCAAGCTGAACGTAGCCGCGCTTGACTGCCCTGACCTTGAATCGGTGCCTGACCCGTTCGTACCAGCCGACGCTTAGCGAGTCTTCCAGGCGCATCGAGTCAGAGCGCTCTGTCCGCGTTGTTTTCGCGTTCAGCGCCTCAAGTTCTATGGGAATCTCATCCCTGATCTTGAGCCAGGGAATTGGAAGAGGCTTCTTGTTTTCCAGCGTGAGAGTGAGTTCTGTAATTTCGCCTGGAAAGAGATATCGCCGCTCCACGGTTCGGGTGAAGTACAGCTCCTCCAGTGCCAGACGCGCCCATACGCGGGCGCCAATTGCGATCACTCCGGTCATGACTGTCACGGCGATGATCCATGGCTGTCCCGCCACAATCCCAACGACCAGCACCGTCACCAGGAGGATGATCCAGAGTTCGCCCATAATCTCGGCAAGAACATCGCGCCTGCCCGCGGACATCTGGATCTGGGACGCCCAACCGCGATCAACCCTTGCAGCGTCTAACGCTGAGTCTCGGGCAATATCCGTTCTGACCTTTCGATTCATCGTCGAATTAGCCCTATCGCCGGCGGTGGGCTATCTCTCAATTGGGACCGGCACGCCCCGCATACAGTCCTGGAGAATCGCGTCCGCTCCACGACCCCGAAGGCGAGCCTGGGAGCTGGGTATGAGCCGATGTGAGAGCACAGGAGGGATCATCGCTTTGATATCGTCCGGGACCACGTATTGACGCCCGGCGATTGCCGCCCATGCCTGGGATGCCCGGTAGAGCGATATCGCTGCCCGCGGACTGGCGCCCAGTTGAAGCTCCTCCGTGTTTCGCGTCGCGTCCACAACCTGCAACAGATAGGTCCTGAGCGTGTCGTCCACGCGGACCTCCGTCACCAGATGCTGCGCGGCATTCAAATCATCAATATGCATCACCGCGTCGATCACAGGCTCGATCATCGGGTTGTTAAACCGCAGAAGAATCTCGGATTCCTCCGACTGGGTTGGGTAGCCCAGTGAGATCCTCAACATGAACCTGTCCAGTTGAGCTTCCGGCAGCGGGAAAGTGCCTTCCATCTCGATAGGATTCAGCGTAGCCAGCACGATAAACGGATCAGGGAGACTTCGGGTCTCCCCATCAATAGTGACTTGCCGTTCCTGCATCGCTTCCAGCAGAGCGGTCTGCGTGCGCGGTGTTGCACGATTAATCTCATCGGCGAGCAGAACCTGCGCAAATATCGGACCGGGCCGGAAATCGAACCCACCGGCCTGCATGTTAAGAACGTTGCCTCCCAACACGTCTCCAGGCATCAAATCTGGGGTGAACTGAATACGCCGAAATTCGCAGTCAAGGGAAGCGGATAGCGCCTTGGCCATGGTGGTTTTGCCAATGCCGGGGACATCTTCAATCAACGCGTGTCCACGGCAAAGCAGTGCGACAAGCGCGAGGTCAATCGCCTGATCTTTACCAACTACAACCTTCTGAACATTGGCTTTGATCCGTTCCGCCACCGTCCGCAGGTTTTCGAGGCCTTCGGTGGACGCCTCGTCGGACGCTCCAGGAACGCTCGGCGACGCAGGGATATTTTCTGATGTCAAAAGGACGTGTGCCTCAATGTGAACTCCCGGGTTCTGATCGGTGCGGGTGACTGCCGTCTAAACGACGATCACTGGATTAGTCAGTCTTCCAATCTTTTCTATCTCAATAGATACGACGTCTCCGCCAGCGAGAGTGAATTCAGGCGGCGGGATTACGCCCGTCCCGGTCAGCACAGTGGTGCCGTCTGGAACCGGGTTATGACGTTGAAGCCAGTCCGCCAGATAATCGCAATCTCGAATCATCTCGCTTGTAGATGTGGTGCCGTTGAAGGCCTCCACCCCATCACGCTCGATTATTAGCCTCACCGCGAGGGCCTGTGGATCGCCCACCGTCTCGCGAGTCACAAAACACGGGCCAATGGAGCACGAGCGGTCATACACCTTCGCCTGAGGGAGGTATAGCGGATTGATTCCTTCAATAGTGCGGCTGCTCATATCGTTTCCGACGGTGAATCCGGCCACCGCTCCATCAAATAGCACGAACGCCAGTTCTGGTTCCGGGACATCCCAATCTGAGTCAGCCCTAATTCCAACTTCATCGAACGGTGCGGAAACCCTGTCTGACGTGGCCTTGAAAAAGATTTCTGGTCGGTCGGCGGTGTAGACCTTGGCATAAACGTCCGGGGTGTCACTCTCCGCCTGGCGCTCGCGCATGGAGTCTGCGTACGTCACACCAACTGCCCACACTTCTGGCGGAACCAGCGGCAGGCCATACGTGACCGGTCCACTTCCGTTCGCGGTAGCCTCCTCGACGTCCAACAGGGATATCGTTGTACCGCCAGATGATCGATCTATGATCGACCGGGCCACATGATCAATATCCGTTCCCATCATTGAGGCGGTCCTGAGCAGTTCAAGCACGCCCGTCGCATGAGGTGAGATAGCGGTCAGGTCTACAAGCGTGTCTTGCGTTGCCTCCACGGCGACATGGCTTCCGCCTCTGATATTCAACTGGAAATAACGCATTGGGTTCCCTTCATTTGATATCTGCGAGGGTGGGATGCTAAACCCGACTCTCCATGTGAGTCAAAACAGCGAGCAGGTACTTACCTCACGCCCGCCACAACGGTAGCCTTTAAATATCCACGATAGACCATCCATTCCAGTGGCATTTCTCGTACTACTGGGGAAGGGCAGGTTTGAAACCTGCCCACACCACTGGACAACAGAATCAGGAACTCAAAATAAACATCGGAGTCGTTGGGGGAACAGGTGCTGAAGGTGTTGGACTTGCGGTGCGATTTGCCGCCGCTGGACACAACGTCTTCATCGGATCGCGTTCGGAAGATCGCGCGATTGTGGCGGCAGATGAGGCGACCGCCGCATTAGAGGTAGCGACATCCGTCGGCTCCATTAGCGGTGGACTCAATAGCGCTGCCTGTGAGATGGGGGAGGTCATTATTCTCTCAGTGCCATACGCCGGACAATCGGACACCCTTGAGGCAATACGACCGCAACTCGCCGGAAAAATCGTCGTCAACGTAATTGCGCCATTGCGGTTCTCGAAAGGAGAGGCGTTTGCCGCTCCTCCAGCAGAAGGTTCGGCGGCCGAAGAGGCGGCCAAACTGTGCCCTGAGGCCCGCTGGGTTGCCGGGTTCCACACGCTTCCGGCTGGAGAACTAAAGAATCCGAACACGAGCTTTGAGGCCGATGCTTTGATCTGCGGTGATGATGCCGAGGCCAAGTCAGTGATCCTTGAGCTGGCCGACCAGATGACGGGGTTGCGCGGAATGGACGCCGGACGACTTAGCTCAGCCAGATATCTTGAGGGAGCCACCGCCCTGCTTATCAATATGAACAAGCTACACAGAACGCACTTCTCCGTGCGGATTACGGGGATCTAATTGGTCAATCTTGTATCGGTAGCCCGGATGAGCATCGCGACCGTAGCGCTGGTAATGGCGCTTACTCTGGTGTTGAACCTGAACGTAGTGTTCGCAGCAGGTGAAAACCAGTCGGTTTCCGTTCTGCGGAACGAACACGTCATCAACTTCGGTGAAAACATCACATTCAATCTGGAAATCTCCAGCCAGAGCGCGCCAATCGCTGAGATTCAGGCGCTATTCAAGCCGGATGGACCACGAGTAGTCAGCTCGTACTCCTATCCTGAGTTTGTACCAGGCAACCAGGTTGAGGCTACGTTTGAAATACCGACCACGAACGGCGATTTCTTCCCGCCCGGCACGGTGTTCACCGTGAGCTACCTGATTGTTGACTCCGAAGGAAACGAGTTCACTACGGATCCCGTGCGGGTTGAGTATCTTGACCCGCAGTTCAATTGGGATAGGCGAACCGAGGATCGGCTGACGATCGTTTTCCACGACCGCAGCAGTAGCGATATCGACCGGCTATTCGAAGCGGCATCGAAACGCATGCCTGAGATAGCTGAGGTGTTCACCCTGGAGTCTGAGCGCGAGTTCAAAGCGGTCATAGTCAACTCTGGCCAGGAAGCCAACTCCGCTTTCCCACGTACAACTGAGGCCGCCCGGGCGGGCCACACATTCGTAGGATTCGCATTCGATGAGTACGATCAGTTCGTACTCTGGGGGGTGAACAAAGACTCGTTCGTTCACGAGCTGACACACCTGATGTTCGCAGAGGTCGTGTCGGCGCCAATCGCCAGTCCTCCAGCGTGGCTCAGTGAGGGTCTGGCCGTCTACTTTGAGAGCGAATCTGGCAAAGCCGGCGACCTTCGGCTCCGAGGCGTCAGAAACGAAAACGACCTGACGCCCATCCGGAACATGAACCGGGTCCCCGGCCAGAGCAATGACATCACGATCTTCTACGGCAAATCCGGGAGCTTTGTGGAGTATCTGATCAGTGAGTTTGGGTCGGCCAAAATGACGGACCTCCTGGAACAGGTGAACGCGGGCAAATCTCCAACCGACGCCGTGGGTGTCGCCTATGGCTTTGAACTGGACAGTCTTGACGCATCGTGGACCGCCAAAAAGTTTGGCGGAGATATACCCGCACTGGTTCCCGTGGTCGTTGATGCTCCAGAAGAACCAACAGATAGTGTTGACGAGCCAGTAGGCCGGCCTCAAATCACCATTAGCCCCGTCCCCGCTGCGGAACTGCTGTTCCAGGAACCACCAGCAGAGCCCTCCGCATGGGATGACTTTGGTGGCTGGCCGGTAATATTCTTCGGGGCGGGCGGCATTGCCGCTATCGCCTATTTCGGAATGCGCACACTCAAACGCAGAACCATTTGACGGAATCGACGACTGGCAGGAAGGCTGCGCTGATCTACTCAGATCAGCTGGCAAGCCACGTCCTCTCTGACTCGCACCCCATGCGGCCGATACGGCTCGCCCACACGTATGAGCTATCCCGACAGTCCGGTCTGCTGGATTCCGATAACGCCAGAGTCATAGCCCCACGGGAAGCCACCGAACAGGAACTGACACGCGTCCACTCAAAAGACTATGTTCAGGCCGTCCGATCACTTGGCATTGGTCTCGAAACAGGCAATGGCCAATCGTATGGCTTCGGACCCGGTGACAATCCGGTTTACGATGGCATCTACAACGCGCAAGCGCTGTCGGCTGGCTCCGCTGTTGTGGCGATGGAGCTTGTAGAGGCTGGCGAGGTTAACGTCGCGTTTGCACCCGCCGGTGGATTGCACCACGCCATGCCAGCACGGGCGTCGGGATTCTGCGTTTTCAATGATCCGGCAGTGATCATCCAGACGCTGGTTGAGGCCGGACGGCGTGTGGTCTATATCGATATCGATTGCCACCACGGCGACGGCGTTCAGCACATCTTTTATGACACGGATCAGGTGCTAACGATCTCCCTGCATGAGAGCGGCCAGTTTCTATTTCCCGGCTCCGGGTTCACGGGCGATATTGGAACGGGTAAGGGTGAAGGATTCTCGGTGAACGTCCCCCTCGCCCCGCACACCGGAGATGATGTTTACCAGACCGCGTTCGATGCGGTCGTCCCGCCACTCACCCGCGCCTTCAAGCCAGACGTCATCGTGACGCAACTGGGAATGGACACCCACGTGTTTGACCCGATTGCCCACCTGCGGATCACTACCCAGGGATTTGCCCGGACAGTCGCTAAACTTGCGATCCTTGCTGATGAGACAGGGAAGTGGATCGCGCTGGGCGGCGGAGGCTACGATCTTGGCGCAGTGGCCAGAGGGTGGACGATGGCGTTTGCCGTTATGTCACAGCAACGGATACCTGACTACATTCCGGCGTCATTCGGCGACATCCAAGGGATATCCAACTTCTCTGACGTGCCTCCGGGAGACCCTGATCCCGCTATGGCGAGTCAGATCGCTGCGTTTGCAGATCGCAGTATTGAGGAGATATCGACGTCGATATTCCCCCGCTTCGGGATATAACACCAACTCCAAACACCCGGATTTGGAGACAGCACGCATCGAGACTGGGCATTAGTTGCCTTCTATGTACCGCCAGTCCTGAAAACATGAGTTGATACGGTTCGCGGCTCCCAAATCGGCAACCAGATAGTTGCTCACTTTGGAGCAGAACACGGCCAATTGGTGAGCGTAGTTTCGGTCGCCTGAGCGGTATTACACGGAAACGTGATGGAGGAACTAACAGCTTCATGCGTAGTTACTTCGTTGACAGCCATGTCATGCCTGGAAATAAGATGTCGGATGGAAAGTGTGCATGTGCGCACCTGTTCCCTCGTGGGACAAAAACTATATGACTAACCAACAGTTCGCAGCCCTGACGGTCCTGGTCGCAGATCAGAGCGAAATCTTTCGCCGCGGAATAACACGCGCCATTCAGGATGCACCGGATATCGACGCCATCTGGGACGGCGAACCTGAGCAGGCGATCGAGGTTGCCGAAGCGCTCCAACCAGACGTCGCGCTGGTGGACATTGGTCTCCCGCATCAGCGTGGGCTGAAAGTCGCGTGGCAAATTCGAATGCGCAATCCTGCCACCGCAACAATCATCCTGTCGCCGTACGAAGACGATGCGCAGGTGTTCCAGAGCGTAAAGATTGGCGCATCGGGATTCGCTCCGAAAGACACACCAGCTGAGAGCCTGCTGGAGCAGATCAGGCAGGTCGGCAACGGCGCAAACCTGATCAGTGACTCCATTCAGACCCGGCCCGGCGTTGCCAGCCAGATGATCCAGCAGTTCGCAAGCTACTCGCTCGCCGGTATTGAGACGGAGAAGCTCGTTTCCCCCCTCACCAACCGCGAGAGCCAGGTCCTCACCATGATTTCCCAGGGACACGGCAACAAGCAGATCGCCGCGACGCTTGGCATCAATGAACAAACCGTCAAGAACCAGATGAGCGGCATCAAGGCGAAACTCCATGCCAACAACCGCACTCACGCCGTTGTTCTGGCGCTCAACAGCGGGTGGCTTGATATCCCCGCGGACGCCGTTACCCCGGGACCGTATTCGCCAGCTTGATGGGTGACTCACTCGCCCACATCATCAGCAGGGACAGCCTGTTCGTCTCCGGATTACGCGCATCGCTGAGTGATCTCGATTCGTTTCAGATCACCGGTTCATCAGTCACCGCTGAAGAGGCGGTCAACTCATTTGTTGAGACCACCCCCGACCTATTTCTTGTAGATATAGAGATCCCAAATTTGTTGGGAGCACTGACCATCGCCGCGATTAACGATGGGCTACCTACCCTGCCCGTAATTGGTCTGTACGATTTTGAGTCAGATGCGCATGTCTATGCATGTCTCGAAGCCGGAGCCGCCGCCTGCATAGCGAAGAGCGCCTCCTCGAAGGATCTGGCGGCTCTGGTGCAACGCGTATGTCACGGCGCCTGGCCAATCTACGAAATGGTCGCGTCGATGCCGAATGTGGCGGCCCGCCTTGCACAGGTGCTGGGGCACACATGGGTGGCAGCGCAGCCCGTCAGACCGGTGCTGACAAGCCTGTCTACCCGCGAACAGAACGTTTTGAACCTCCTCGCAGAAGGCGTGGAAGCCATCAACATTCAGGCAAGCCTGGAAATGACACAGACTGGCCTCTTATCGGTCGTACGATCCGTCGTGCTCAAGCTCACGGAAAATCGGAACGCCCTGCATATCGTCAGGTACTGTACTGCGTAATACTGGGCTCATACCCGGAATCGCGATTTTTCACCAACGACAGTACTGAAGTACCGCCGCACTCAGTACACAGGTAATGTTCCCTCATATGGCGCACTCGGATAAAAAAACCTCAGTGCGTTGATTGCCCTCAAGTCCTATGGTGAGCCGTAAGCGGTTACGCCAGCCTTGTGGGGAAACACCGGACACGGTCCGAGCGGTTTGGGAAGAAAACAAGGTGGACAACCCAATCATGGACGCGCCAAATAGCCCTGCGAACGTGAGCAGTGAACGTGAACGCTACCTGACACTAGTCGCACATGAGATTCGTTCACCGCTGGCAACCATTGTTGCGCTCGCTGATCTCATGGAACTCAAGTCCGGTGATGATGTCTCTCCGAACCAGGCCAAGTACTTGCGAATGATGCGCCTGAACGGCCGTCGTCTTTCCGCACTCGTGGATGATCTTCTAGAGTTGCATAAGGTCCAGACCGGCGTACTGAAAATAAATTCTCGTGAGCATGACGCTACCTCTCTGATTCTCGATTCAGTGGACACGATCCGGACCACCTTTGAGAACCGAAAACAGTTCTTGGATCTGGACCTGAATCTTTCGGAATCGACCATACTGGTAGACCGCGGTCGAGTAATGCAGGTGCTTCTAAACATCCTCAGCAATGCATCGAAATATTCGCCGGAAACATCGCCAGTCCATGTAAATGCATCTCTCACGGGCGACGACCTCTACATCACAATTCGTGATGAAGGTGGGGGATTTGATCTCGAAACACGAGATCACGTATTCGAGCCCTACTTCAGATCAGAGGGCCGCATAGAAGAACGGGTTGTGGGAACCGGGCTAGGCCTGGCGCTTTCGAAGTCACTGGTGGAAGCGCACGGCGGGACGATCGATATTGTCAGCAAACCGTCAATCGGAACGGTCGTAGCGATCTGTCTTCCAGGCGTCAAAGTAGATGTGACTGAACCTGCCCCTCACCAGATCGTTGTAACGGCGGCAGCCAGCTAGACCCCGGTGGCGATTCGAGTCTCAGCTCGCCGTAGCATCGCCGATACAACCTGCTCGGTAAGCGGCTTGGGGAGTACCTCAGAGGCACCCAACTCGGTGGCAATCATCGATAGCAATTCAAGATCTGGTGCTGCGCTGATCATCGCTACAAATGGGGGCAGATCGATATCTGGATTCTTGCCAACTTCACGTAAGAT
Source organism: Chloroflexota bacterium (assembly GCA_013204555.1). GTDB lineage: Bacteria > Chloroflexota > Dehalococcoidia > Lucifugimonadales > Lucifugimonadaceae > UBA1151. The sequence goes on from JABMNO010000045.1 coordinate 12,862, forward strand.
GTCGATACCATTCCAACCGGGCATCAGCCAGTCAATAATCAAGATGTCTGGCGGGTTATCGGAAAGTGCCTGGAGACCAAGCTTGCTCTCAGGACAAAGATTGAACTCATATCCCTGAAGACGCGCTAGTTGGACCTGAAAGAAATCCAGGACGTTTGTATCGTCATCAATAACCAGGACGTTCATTTGCGCCGTCACCACATCACCTAGCAGCCTGTCACCCGTTGAATTTAGCGGGATACTTCGCGCCACACCAAGCAGTTATTATACCAGTTCTGTCGGTCATGACTACGCGCAGAATCGTGCCTCCCCGGTATTCACTGGCCTGAATTCAATGCAATAATTGTTTTAAGTTGCCGCACCAAGCGGCTTTCTTTTTTTCCTGAGCTGTACCGGAGAATTCGATAAACATTGCTTGAAGCCTGGCTGCAGTACCTTGGCGCATCCGTTGTGGTCTTCGCAGGCGGTTGGACTCTAGTCCGGTTTGGCGATGCTATTGGTGAGGAGACCGGACTCGGCAGGGTTTGGGCTGGCGTAATTCTTCTTGCCACTGCCACATCCCTGCCCGAACTGGTGACCGGCATAACCGCTGTTCGAGGTCTGGATGCCCCCAACCTCGCGGTTGGCGGCGCGTTCGGGGCGAACAGCCTCAACCTTCTGGTTATTGCTGTATTGGGCCTCAAGTGGCGTGGAATCCTTCGTGATCCAACGGTTGAAACTCGGCAGATGGGATCGGCGGGCATCATTCTCTTGCTCATGGCCGGAGGAATACTCATCCTGGGACGCGGTGAACTTGGCGTTCCATCCTGGATCATCCGGGTTTTGCCAATCACCATGATCGTGGCCTACGTAATCACGGCACTCTGGACCATTGGGCAACTTGGATCTGTCATGGCGTCTTTCAGCCTAAATCGCGGTTCTAAATCTGGTGGCAGCGCTGGTTCTGGATTCAAGCTTTCAATACGCAAACCATCCAAATCCCTCATGAAGAACATTGGCGGCTATCTTTTTGCCGTTGGAATCGTGACGGTTGCTGGAATATGGCTTGCGAATGCCGCCGATGGTGTTTCTGATGCCATGGGCTGGTCCTCCAGCTTCGTGGGTGCGCAGTTCCTTCCCATCAGCACAACGCTGCCAGAGTTCTCAGTGGCCATCGCGTCTTTGCGCATTGGCGCACCTGATCTCGCACTATCCAATTTGCTTGGCAGCAACATGTTCAACATTGGCATAGTCCTCTCTGCCGATTCCCTCGCTTACACAAAGGGTGCGCTCTTTACGGACGTCTCGTCCGTTCATCTGATCGCCACAGCCGCCGGACTTGCTATGACGTTAGTTCTAATTCCCGGACTAGTATCAGCCAGCCGTCCGTTCGCCAGAACCGTTGGCGTCAAGTCGATTGCAAAGATTGGCATATACGCGTCTATGAGCTCATTAATATTTGTGTTTAGTTAATCCCGTCGCGCGTTAATTCAAGGCGCGAAACGGGGCCCCTGATTGGGACCCCACCATTGCATGAGACGAAACATTGAGTTCAGACTCAGGCCTAGACCTCTCGGAATTCGCCCTCTACGGTGTCGTCTGGTGTGTCACCGCCATCTCCGCCTTCGCCACCAGCGTCTTCTCCGGGAGGAGACCCGCCCTGTTCGGCGTATGCGGCCTGCCCCACTTTCTGGAGTATCAGTTGCAGCTCGTTTACGGCCTCGGTAATCGCCGTGGTCTCTGACGTCTCTGATGCAAGCAGATCTTTGACTTTGGAGATCGATTCAGTGATCTCGGTCTTGATCTCGTCTGGGACCTGTTCTTCTTGTTCGCTCATAAGCTTCTCAGCGGAGTAGACAGCGCTGTCAGCGGCATTGCGAACCTCTACCGACTCGCGCTTCTTTTGATCTTCCTCTGCGTTGACCTCAGCTTCCTTAACAGCCTGAGCGATCTCTTCATCACTCAATCCGGACCGGCCGGCTATCGTGATGTGCTGTTCTTTGGCCGTTGCCTTATCGGACGCAGAGACCTTCAGTATCCCGTCAGCATCGATGTCGAATGTCACTTGCACCTGTGGAGTTCCACGCGGTGCGGGAAGAATTCCATCCAGCATGAAACGTCCAATGGACGTGTTTTCTCCTGCCATGGGACGCTCGCCTTGAAAGACGTGAACCTCCACAGATGGCTGGTTATCTGCAGCAGTCGTGAACGACTCCGACTTTGACGTCGGGATGGTCGTGTTGCGTGGAATCAAAACGGTGCCGACTCCACCAAGGGTTTCAATTCCCAGAGATAGCGGAGTCACATCCAACAACAGGATGTCCTTCACGTCGCCCTGTAAGACGCCCGCCTGGATTGCGGCGCCAGTTGCGACCACCTCATCCGGGTTGACGGTCTGATTGGGGTCTTTGCCGAATATCTCCTTCACCTTCGCAATGATGGCAGGCATACGAGTCTGACCGCCGACAAGAATCACTTCGTCGATTGAGGACGCGGCAACTCCTGAGTCTGTAATGGCCTGTTTAGTTGGCTTAACCGTACCGTCGATAAGATCTGCAACTAGCCGTTCCATTTGCGTCCGTGTGAGTGGGATGGAAAGATGCTTGGGACCATCAGAATCTGCCGTAATGAACGGCAGATTGAGTTCGGTTTGAGCAACATTGGATAGCTCGATCTTCGCCCGCTCAGCCTCAACTCGGAGCCGCTGGAGAGCTGCGCTATCTGATCGCAGGTCAATTCCGTTCTCGGCCTTGAACTCGGTAGCCGCCCACTCAACAATTCGCAAGTCAAAGTCATCGCCGCCAAGATGGGTATCTCCGTTGGTGGATTTCACCTCGAATACGCCATCTCCCAACTGAAGAATAGTCACATCGAACGTGCCGCCACCCAGATCGAATACGGCTATCGTCCGGTCGCCTTCCTTGTCCATCCCATACGCCAGGGCCGCTGCCGTTGGCTCATTGATTATCCGGAGCACTTCAAGTCCAGCGATCTGACCGGCGACCTTTGTCGCTTCGCGTTGGCTATCGTTAAAGTACGCGGGGACCGTGATTACGGCCTTATCAACAGTGTCGCCAAGTCTGGACTCAGCATCTTCTTTCAGCTTGCGGAGGATCATCGCTGAAATCTCAGGCGGCGATTCCTTTTTTCCATTGAGCTCCACCCACGCGTCACCATTGGTACCCTCAGCTACGTTGAAGGACACCATGTCGACGTCACGTTTTACCGATTCGTCGTCAAACCGACGACCGATAAACCGCTTGACTGAGTAGATCGTGTTGTCCGGATTCGTAATCGACTGGCGCCGGGCTAGTTCGCCGACGAATCGCTCTCCGGATTTCGGATTGACTGCTACTACGGACGGTGTTGTGCGACGCCCCTCGTTGTTCTCAAGGATGCGGGCCTCGCCAGCCTCCCAGACCGCTACCACTGAGTTAGTGGTGCCCAGGTCAATCCCGACTGCTCTTCCCATATTCTGTCTGTACTCCCGTTGTTGACGACCCATTATTCAGGGTCTCATTTCAAAATTATTTGCTAACGATCAATAAATTGGTGGAACAGCGTTCGCGTTCCTTAAGAAGATGGCGTCAACGCCACTTCCACCAGCGCAGGTCTGATGATCTCATCGCCATGTCGGTACCCAACACGCATCACTTTGATGACGGTATCCGGCTCAGCATCGCTTGTTTCGGTCGTAAGTAAGGCTTCGTGAAGTCTTGGGTCGAATTTCTCCCCTTCACTCTCAAATCTCTCAACGCCCTCGCCGTTCAACACTGACTCAAAGCTCCGCTTGATTGCCTCCACGCCTTTCAGAAAGCTAATGTCTACCTCCTGAGCAGCATCTTCCTGCAGTGCCGCATCAACACCGTCCGCGATCTCAAGCATTCGCCGAATCAGAGTCGACTTTGTTCGTCGGGCCAGTTCTGTCTTTTCGGCCTCAACGCGACTTCGGAAGTTGACCAGATCCGCCTGTGCACGCTGAGCAAGCGCCCGGAACTGATCTTTTTCCCTCAACGCCTCCGCCAACTCGCTTTCAGGTGAGGGCTCCTCCGGCTCTGGTATCTGACTCTCCACAAGTGGCTCTGAACCGTCGGAAGCGACGTCATCTACATGTTCCAACTCATCCTTCAATTCACTCAATTTCCAGGCTCACCAATATGCCTTTCAACTCTTGCACTGCGGCATTTCCTTCAGAAGTGCTAAAGATTTCAGTTGTAGATTCCAAATTATCAAGGACATGATGCAAATGAAAAACCAGTTCCATAACAAGTCCCACTCCCGCGAGGTTGAGCCCGAACTTCTCCGTGAGAATTCTGATCAGCCTCAGTCGAGCAAGATCGTTCTCCGAGTACAACCGGAGACTTCCTTCAGTGCGCGAGGGGAACAAGAGCCCCACCCGCTCATACTTCCGCAAAGTCTGGGGATGCATCTCGGTCAATCTGGCCGCAACACTAATGATGTAAAGGCCCGTTACACGGCCAGATACACCGCCACCTGCACCAACAGAAGAATCATCCGACGATTCCGGTGTAACGGGCGCTTCAGCCGACGAATTCCGGTGCGATGCAACCTTACTTTGACGGGAGGGATGCGCAAGCAAAGATCCAAGCAGCGTCGCGCGCCACTCAGTCACGGTCTCTCTCGACTCTGGCTTAGTCATATTTCGGATATTCAGCGATCACAGATAGAATTCCGGCTCGTCAACGGTGATGTCTTATACGACACAAATCGTATGACATGATACGGAGCGTGTCAATAGGTATGCTGCTATGTAAATCACAACCCGTTAATGAAACGATAACAAACCTGTAACCAAACTGTTACGGAATCGGTTACCTACTAGGTGCATCAGAACAGAAAACGTTGTAGACTCTGCCCTCGAACGAGGCAGCGGAAATAGGTAATTGAGTCCGTTGAAAATACTGCTCGTTCAATAAAGGACGGTGACAATTGGTGTCACCTTTAGAAAGGAATAACCAGGAATGATCTTGTACTTGAAGGCGTGTCCCCGATGTAAGGGTGACGTCAAGTACGAATCAGATGTCTACGGCAAATTCCTCGAATGCCTCCAGTGCGGATTCTTGATCTCGTCTCGAAAGAACGAGCGAACAGAATCAGGTGAGGAGAGCAACCGAGAGAAGGTCGCCGCGGGTTCCGAAGCAGCCGCATGACGGCACGCTGAGTCTGTCTGAAGAGTACAAAAACAGAAACCCCGGTCAAGTTGACCGGGGTTTCTGCATTAAATGGCCGCCTGCATTCAAGACAGATCGATTACGTCGGTATCCTCTTCTATAATGCTCACATCAAGCGCCTCTGTCTCAACGTACTCTATAGCTGCTTCAATCAACTTACGGGCGAGGGTAGAGTCACCGGATACGGCACTGATACCAATTTCTGCGGTCTGCCAGGTATCCTGAAATCCAGTTTCAGCCACGGACAATCGATGCCTGATTCTCAGCCGATCTATGATTGATCGAACCCGCCTCCTCTTCTCTTTAAGAGAGTGACTCTCCGGAATTTCCAGGGTCAATCTGCAGACGCCTACATACACTTTTTTGACTCCAGACCACCCCAACTCTTCATACCTCTCACACAGATTATTGTTGCCGCCCTTTTCTTGATTGTGATATAAGGCACACACTACTACCTCCTCCCGAAAGGTATTTCTTCACATAGCCAGAAGGCATGGTACTTGGCAACCGGCAGTTTAATAACAACCTACGATGGCGATCCTGACAACTTGGATGTACCGGATGTGGTAGTCGAACGCCTACCACTCTACGTTCGCGTTCTTACCAATCTGGCCTCAGATGGCACTGACATGGTCAGTTCTGAACAACTGGGCGATCAGCTGCACATGACCCCCGCTCAGATTCGCAAGGACCTGTCCTATTTCGGTCGTTTTGGGAAGCAGGGACGGGGATACAACGTGGTCGCCCTTGTCGCTCAACTCAAAGGGATACTGGGCCTCGATAGAAGTTGGAACGCTTGCATCGTGGGGATGGGTCGCCTGGGACGTGCAATTATCAGCTATCCCGGATTTGCGCCTGAGGGCTTCAAGATTGTCGCTGCGTTTGACGCTGATGACGGATTAGTAGGAACAAACGTGGACGGGACGCGTGTGAGATCGCTTTCTCAGATCAACCATACCGTGTCGGAAGACGGCATCTCCATTGGAATTGTTGCCGTTCCCGCCAGTGCAGCACAGGCGGTGATCGACGCTCTTGTAGATGCAGGAATCGGCGCGATTTTGAACTACGCGCCGGTGACCGCTCATGTGCCAGATCATGTGAAGATTAAAAACATCGATCCGGTAATGTCACTTCAGTCCATGACCTACTACTTGAAGCGCTGATCGCGGTCTGGGAACGGACTGAATCAAGAAGCGGCCCCATTTGGAGCCGCTATTTTTACTGTTGGACAGGCGGGCGTGGCGCCGCAGTTCGCCGCCTTCTGGCGACCGATAGCCTGATCCTGGCTCGTGCGATTTGTCGCACAGCCCGCTCAAAGTCTATGTCCTCTTCACGATGCGCCATGCGTTCTTCAGCTCTATCCAACGCAGCCTGAGCACGCGCCTCGTCAATCTCATCCGCAGGTTCGGCGGCGTCCGCAAGGATCACCGCCCTGTTGGCAAGTATTTCCATGAAGCCGCCTGTGACTGCCAGAGCATGGTCCTCACCGCCGACCCGGTACTCAAGAAGTCCCGGCTCCAGCTGCGACAACAGCGGCGCGTGGTTCGGCAGAATCGTCACCTGGCCCTGGCGGCTGGGTGCGATTAGCTGATCCACATCGCCCGAATAGAGCTCTCGCTCTGCGGTTACAACTTCCAGTCGAAATGGCGACATTAGACGCGCTCCATTGAGATCCTGATCTGCTTACGCAGCGTCGGCCTGCATCTTCTCGCCCTTTTCGCGGGCTTCGTCAATATCACCAACCATGTAGAAGGCCTGCTCCGGCAAGTCATCGTGCTTACCTTCAAGGATCTCCTTGAAACCACGAATCGTCTCCGCAAGCTGCACATACCGTCCCGGAATGCCAGTGAAGACTTCCCCTACAAAGAATGGTTGTGTCAGGAATCGCTGCATTCTCCGTGCCCGCCCCACAATCGTGCGGTCATCATCGGAAAGCTCTTCGATACCCAGGATTGCAATAATGTCCTGGAGGTCACGATAGCGCTGGAGGACTCTCTGGACCTCTCGGGCGGTGTTGTAGTGCTCTTCACCAACAAGACCAGGCTGGAGGATTCTAGATGTTGATGCAAGCGGATCAACAGCCGGATACAGGCCCTGCTCGGACAGAGACCGCTCAAGTGAAATTGTGGCGTCCAGATGTCCAAACGTAGTCACAATTCCGGGGTCTGTGTAGTCGTCAGCAGGAACGTAGACCGCCTGGAATGATGTAATCGATCCGTTGATGGTCGATGTGATCCGTTCTTCCAGATCACCCAGTTCCGTACCCAGCGTTGGCTGATAACCAACCGCTGATGGCATTCGACCCAGTAGACCGGACACTTCCATGCCCGCCAGGATGTATCGGTAAACGTTGTCCACGAATAACAGCACGTCCTGTTTGGCTACGTCTCGGAAATACTCCGCCATGGTCAAACCGGTCAGCGCTATGCGGGCGCGTGTGCCTGGCGGCTCGTTCATCTGGCCGAATACGAGGACTGTGGACTTCATGACCCCGTAGTCCTGCATCTCATGCCAGAGGTCGTTGCCCTCACGGGAGCGTTCGCCAACTCCGGCGAACACAGACACTCCGCTGTGCTCCTGTGCGATTGAGCGAATGAGTTCGGTAATAATTACGGTCTTGCCGGTGCCTGCACCACCAAACGCGCCAATCTTTCCACCACGCTGGAACGGGGTTAGAAGATCAAACACTTTTACGCCGGTCTCAAGCTGTTCGGTTGTACCGGTCTGCTCATCAAATGGTGGCGGTTGCCTGTGTATGGGCCAGTAATCCTCTGCTGGTACCTCGCCAAGACCGTCCAGAGCCGTGCCGGTCACATCAAACAGTCGGCCAAGCGTGCCCGGCCCCACCGGTACTGTCACTGGAGCGCCAGTGTTTGTGACCTCAACGCCACGCTGGAGTCCATCCGTGGTTCCCAGGGACAGACAACGAACCCAGTTGTTGCCAACGTGCTGCTCAACCTCTAGTACCAGACGCTCTCCGTTGAGTTCCAGTTCTAGAGCATAGTAAATGTCTGGCAGATCTCCCGCTGCGAACTCAACGTCCACAACCGTTCCAATGACCTGTACGACTTTGCCCGTTCCTGCCATTATCTGGCTCTCCTGCCCGGCTTGCGCCTTAACGTTCCACGGCGGCCACACCGCCGACGATATCGAGTAGTTCCGCAGTTATTGATTCCTGGCGAGCCTTGTTAAGCGCCAGAGTTAGATCAGTCGCAAGATCAGATGCGGCATCTGTTGCGGCTTGCATGGCAACCATCCGAGCTGAATGCTCGCTTGCGATGGCCTCCAGAATAGCGTGGTAAATCTCCATCTCCACAAAACGCGGAAGCAACTCTTCCAGCACTTCCCGAGGGGATGGTTCGTAGATATAGCCCGCTGCCTGGGCAGAGTCCAGTTCAGCGGGTTCTACGGGAATCAGCGTCTTGACCACTGGTTTCTGAACTGCTGAGTTCACGAAATCTGTGTAGCCCAGTAACACCCGATCAATGTTGCGCTTCTCAAACTCACTGATAACGATGCTTGAGATAGCGCGAGTGTCCTCAAGTGTTGGCCTGTCTCCCAGTCCATCAAACGTGGCCAGCAGTTCCGTGCCAGACCTGACGATGAAGTCTCGCCCCTTCTTGCCGACAGAAATGACAGTGACGTCGCCATCGGAAGCTCGAATCGCGTTGGCAGCCGCTCGATTCATGTTCGCGTTCAGGCCACCGCAAAGGCCCCGGTCTGACGTCACCAGAACAAGCGCCGTCTTCTTTACCGGACGAATATCCAACAATGGAACAACAGCCTCTTCTGAGGCCTGTTCGATAGCTGCCAGGTCCGCCAGAAGACCTTCAATCTTCTCTGCATACGGCCTACCAGCAACGACCATTTCATGGGCGCGCCGCATTTTGGAGGCCGCAATCATCTGCATGGCCTTCGTTATCTTGGCTGTATTGCCAAGACTGACGATTCTGCGTTTTAGTGCCCGGGTGTTAGTTGCCATATCTAGAGTTGGGCCGTGCTTTTGTAACCTACCGCCGCTTCATCAAGAGCCTTCCCAGCTTCGTCTGACAATTCTCCACTGTCGGCGATGCCTTTCAGAACGTTGGGCACGTTGGCGGCGGCGTATTCGTGCCAACCCCGCTCAAAGTTCACAATGCTGGCCGGTGGAATATCGTCAAGTGTTCCTGAGCCAAGAAGGTAGAAGATTGAAACCTGCTGCTCCATGGTCAACGGGTTGACCTCAACCTGCTTCATAAGCTCGGTTGCGCGCTGACCTCTCTCAAGTTGCCTTCGCGTTGCGGGGTCAAGGTCGTCGGTACCAAACTGCGCAAATGTCGCAAGTTCACGATACTGAGCAAGCTCACCCTTGAGCCGTCCTGCAACACCCTTCATCGCCTTGGTCTGTGCGGCGCTTCCAACACGGGAGACGCTCAGACCTGCGTTCAGTGCCGGTCTAATACCAGCATTGAACAGCTCCGGCTCCAGATAGATCTGGCCATCGGTAATCGAGATGACGTTTGTTGGCACGTACGCCGAAACGTCACCTGCCTGCGTTTCAATAATTGGAAGCGCTGTTGATGATCCGCCCCCATGCTCATCGTCGAGTCGGGCCGAGCGCTCTAATAGACGGGAGTGAAGGTAGAAAACATCACCCGGATAGGCTTCACGACCTGGTGGGCGCCGTAGAAGCAGGGACATCTGCCTGTAGGCCCAAGCGTGCTTGGTGAGATCATCGTAGACGATCAGTGCGTCCTTACCGGAGTACATGACCTTTTCAGCCATTGCTGCACCGGCATACGGCGCCAGGTACTGCACAGGCGCAGGATCAGAAGCGCTAGCCGATATCACGATGGTGTGATCCATAGCACCGTGGGCTTCTAGCGTTGCCACCGTTGCCGCTACCTTACCGACCTTCTGGCCAATAGCCACATAGATGGCGACTACATCGCCGCCCTTCTGGTTGATGATGGCGTCAATGCACATCGAGGTCTTCCCCGTGTTGCGGTCGCCAATTATCAACTCGCGCTGGCCGCGGCCCACAGGGATAAGTCCATCGACCACCTTCAGTCCAAACTGCATCGGAGTGCTGACGGACTTTCTGACCACAACGTTTGGAGCAACCTGTTCAACAGGGCTTGTCTCAGTGGCATTGATGGGGCCTTTGCCGTCTAGCGGTCGACCAAGCGGGTCAACTACGCGGCCAATAAGCGCGTCTCCAACGGGAACTTCAACAATGCGCCCGGTGCTGCGAACTTCATCGCCCTCTTTAATGTGAGCGAACTCACCAAGAATCACCGCACCAACGCTGTCCTCTTCAAGGTTCAGCGCCATCCCAAGGGTGCCCCCCGGAAACTGCAACAATTCCATAGATCTGACATCAGAGAGGCCGTGAATAGTGGCAACACCGTCCGCCGCCTCAACGACGGTTCCAACGTCAACCAGCGTGAGTTCGCCGCCGAACTCCTCTATCTGCCTCTTGATGACCGAGGCTATGTCCTGACCTCTAATTGCCATCCGGCTCCCTCCGCGACACTTACGCCGCGATTATTCGTTTTATCAAAAACCCCGGTGGGTCTGAATTAATCCCGCTTCAACTGCGCTGGCGGTCTGGCCAGAGCATTTTTCATATTTCTCAGCTTTGTGGTGACGCTCCCATCAATTAGATGGTCACCAACCCGGGCGATGATCCCACCCACAATTTGTGGGTCAACATCCTCTGTAGCGTCAACCTTCGCCCCCACCAGTTCACCAAGCAGATCTCGTACACGCCCCCGCTGCTCATCCGTGAGTGGCAGAGCCGTGGTCACCGTTGCTCGTGCGACGCCACGATGCCGGTCAAGCAGCGCCCCATACTGGTCTCTAACGTTCACAGCGAACCTGACCGAACGATGATCTACCAGTACGCCCACGAGGTTACGGGCAAGACCGCTCACTCCAACAAGAACTGTGTCAATCCCCTGAAGTTTCACGCGTTCTGGAACCTGGGGAGCTTCCAGAAAAGCGAAGAAGTCGCTATCGCCAAGCGCCTCTGCAATTTGATCAAGGTCTGACGACCACTGATCCAGAGCGTCATTCTCCAGAGCGATCTGGAAAACTGCTTGCGCATAACGGCGCGCCGTAGGTCGTCCTGCCATTTAGGTGGACTCCTTCGTCGTGCACTTCATTTTACGAACTAAAACCACTAATTCTTCCGACTTTCCAGGCCCTCTTCGAGGGTGCGTTCAATCAACTGTCGGTGAGTGTCTTCATCAAGTGACTTACCAACGATCTGCTCGGCAGCGCTCATTGCAAGCGATGCGAACTCCTGTCGAACCTGTTCAACCGCCGCATCACGCTCATGCTCAATTTCAGCCTTCGCACGCACGATGAATGCATCCGCCTCGCCGCGAGCACGTTCTTCTTGCTCTTCCCGGTACTTGCCAGCGGCTTCCCGAGCATCTGCAATGAGGGTCTGACCCTGCACCCGCGCAGCGGCAATTTCTTGCTCCACCCGTTCGGCAGCAGATGCCGCCTGTTCCGAGGCTCTCTCTGCCGCTTCAAGGCTCTCCCGAATCCGTTCAGTTCTCTCATTGAGAATTTTCTGGATTGGCCCGTACAGCAGCTTTGAGAGTACGAAAAACAGGATCAGAAAACTGACAAGTTGCGTCAGTAATCCAGGAAGATTAATTCCAAGTGCGTCCATCTCTTACCCTTTACACACCACTAGTGGGTGTCCTCTCCCAACCTCAAGCCTGAATTTAGGACTCAAACTAAGCCCTCAAACTAAGCAACGAAGAGAATGATGATCGAGACTACCAGCGCGTAAATCCCAATGGCTTCGGCGAATGCCAGGCCAAGGACCATGTTCTGCTGAATAGGTGCCCGGGCTTCCGGGTTGCGGCCAAGAGCCTCCATCGCCTTTGAGGCGAGTAGGCCAATACCAAGTCCCGGTCCAAGGGCGCCAAGTCCCATGGCGATGCCGGCTGCGAGAGCCTTAACACCAGCAGCGGACTCAATAGCCACTTCTTTGTTCTCTGTCCCGAGGACAACTATCTGAGAAACCGCTCTCACGATCTCCGGATCGATTACTGCCACATTTTCCTCCTGTGCGATTCCTCGCAAGTGGGGGGAACTTACCCCCCTTGTGCCTGATTTAATCCTGCGCGTTTCAATGCCCGATCATGGCCAACGCGCTGGCCAACTGTAGCTCGCCTAGTGTCCCTCATCTCCGTGAGCTGAGGTTGCCACCACAGCGAAGACTAATGTCAGCATGGCAAAAATAAAGCCCTGGATGGCGCCAACAAACAACTCCAGGCCCATAAACGGGATGATCCCAACCAACGGGAACAGGAATCCCATAGCCACCAGCAGAATCTCGCCGGCGAACATGTTTCCAAACAGACGGAAAGTAAAGCTGATGACTTTGGAGACTTCGCTGATGATCTCAAGGAGGCCAACCGCAAAGAAGATTGGGCCTTCCTTCAGGTTGATGAACTTGCCACCGTAGCCTTTGAGCCCCAGTGACTTGAAGCCCCACATCTGAACCATGAACATTGCCACCAGCGCGATAGCAAGAGTCGTGTTGATATCAGTGTTGGGCCCACGCAGGAACGGGATAAGTATTCCCGCATCTTTACCAACAAGTTGCGGCTCATCTTCGGGAGGAATTACTACCACGCCAGCTTCTAGTTGCTCTTCGGCGTGGTGTGCGTCGAAATGCTCGCCGTCGAATTCAACGATGCCAGAGACGGTTACTTTGGTATCTTCACCGCGGCCAAACGGAATGATCTTGATACCGCCACTCTGATCGAAGACCGTCATCTTTTTGTTTTTGGTCTCTTCCAGCGCGTCTTGCAGAGCATCTTCGTGACTCTTGCCGGGTTCTTCCTGATCGTGAAGTTCGTGAGTCACGAACTCTTCAACAGATTCAAATTTACCAATGGTCCCAACGCCCGGCAAAATGCCCAGCCAGTTGGATAGAACAATGACAAGGAAGATGGTCATTACAAGGGGGAGGAATTTGCGTGCGGCCGGACCGCCAACACTCTCAACCAGGCCAATGAAGCCTTCAACCAGCATCTCCACGAAGTTCTGGAAACCGGTTGGGATCATCTGAATATTGCGGGTGCCGCGCCATGCAATGAATATCAATATCAGGGAAGCGACCCAGAGAAGGATGGAGGAGTTGACCAGATCGTAGCCGCCAATACTCGCGATCTTCTCGCCGGGGACGGATATTTCTGGGATTGGGCTGCCGAGAAAGCCAAGGCCAAAGGCCGCGCCTAACGCGCCGCCAAGCACCGAAATAACACCGATGATCCCAAATGCCAGCAGGATGGCTAGAAGTAGTGGCCTATTCAACTTCTATCGTTTTCTTCCCTCTGCCCATCCAACGCGTTCTAATCGTCGGCTTCCTTCTCAGCTATCTCTTCCGTGCCAAACGCACGCAGCAATTTTGCTAGACCAACCGCTGCAACCGCAACCCCTAACACCAACCCGGTCAGCACAAACACCGGCGATGAGTCCAGCTGTTTATCCAGCCAGACACCGGCAATAGCACCCCCGGCGATGCTCACAGCCACGAACCAGCCGAAGCCAGCAAGACGACCAAGAAGCAGGATCGTTGATGGCCCGTTTGAGCCGGATCCCTCATGCTTTGGTGGCAATTGGCTAACTGACTCGGCTCCGTGCCGCAACGATGTTGGTGACATCTCAAAAGGGTCTTAAAGTGCCACAACTTACTCACAAATTACGATTGTGGACTTTATCACAAATGGATTTGAGCAACCACAGGATCAGTTGTGATTAACCGACTTCGAAACGGCGTGACGAGCGCCACACCGAACCGCGAGAAGGCCTGTTAATTGGTGCTTGGTTTCGGCGGAGTGTCGCCGGTGCCTTCTTCAAAATCGCTGAGGTCTAGCGAATCAATGAAATCTCGGAATGCGGACATCGACTGGATTTCGCTCTCCGCCACCGGGATGCCACCTCGCTCAGCGCCCTCTTTCATGGCTTCACCAACGATGGCTTTGCCGGTCTCTTTATCGAGGTGCACGCCAGCCTTATCCATCACCTCGTCTTCGGCGTATATCGGTACTTGAACACGTACCGCCAGCGCAAGAGCATCGGAAGGGCGCGAATCTATCGGCACGCTTTTTTCGCCAACCTGAAGAACGATCTTTGCAAAGTACGTGTCGTGGTCCAGGCCTGATATGAGGATATGGTCCACGGTTGCGCCAAGCTCACCAATTACAACGTTTAGGAGATCGTGAGTCAGCGGCCGCGGGACGTTGACTTCCTGAAGTTTTACGGCAATGGCGTCGGCCTCAGATGGACCAATCCATATTGGAAGGTAGCGGTCTGAATCTTTCTCTTTGAGAATGACGACGCGTTGATAGTTCAGAAGACTCACTCTGATGCTGTCAATAACCATGTCACGCATGAGATTGTTACCTCACTACTCTCGTCAACTCAGCCCTGTTCGTCACATCGCCCACCCAGACCGCACGCCAGTGTCGATTATCGCAGGTTCAGACCTCAATCGATCTCTGAGACCGATATTGTCGATTTACGAACCTGCTACGAAACCGACTTTACCCGCTTTGCAAGATCTCTCCTACTCAAGACGAGCTTTCTGCCGCACTCATCACAGGTCAGCCCAATATCAGCGCCAATCCTGAACACATTCCACAAAACACTGCCGCACGGATGCGGCTTCCTTAGAGTAATACGATCCCCTATCGAATATGGAGTCAGTACTGTCGGCCGCTCGTCTCCCAAATCACTGTGTCGATGTTGCCGGGAGCGCCCGATTGATCTCGTCCCGTAGCGCGGAAGTGGCGTCACGAGCGGCAGAATCGAACTCGTCTGCACTTCCCGATGCGTAGATGATGCCGCGGGAAGAACTTATCATCACGCCGCGTCCATCGGAGTTCACACCCGCACGGGTGGCCGCTTCCACATCGCCACCCTGCGCGCCAACGCCGGGGATCAAGATTGGTAGACCGGGATGTTCTGCCCTCAGCACCGACATCTCCTCTGGATATGTGGCACCCACAACAATACCCAATCGGCCTTCATTGTCCCACTCCTCGGTGGCATCGGCGACGCGCTGGTAGACCGTTCTGCCGTCTGTGCCTTCCAGCACGTAATCTTGCAACTCCGCGGCACCGGGATTGCTCGTGCGGCACACGATAATTGCGCCACGACCGCCGTACTTCAGGAACGGCGCTACGGAATCTCGGCCTAGATAGGCGTGGAGAGTTACCGTATCGAAGTCAAAGTAGTCGAACATGGCCCTGGCATAGGCGTCAGCGGTGGAGCCTATATCGCCACGCTTGCCATCGCCGACGATGACAACGTCTGGAGCGACGCTACGTATATGGGCCACAGTTGCCCGCAGCGCTTCGAAACCATCCGCACCCATCGCCTCATAAAATGCCAATTGTGGCTTGTAAGCGCACACCAGGTCATGGGTGGCGTCAATGATGCGACGATTAAACTCCAGGGTATCCGTGATCGCCATTTTGGAAGGATCCGGGTCCAACCCGACGCAGACCATGCTCTCTGCTGCCGTGGCTCGCGCATCCAACTTTTCAACCCACGTGCTCAACTGGACCTCCGGTCTGGATTCTCTAAGTTCCCGCTTTGAGTATAGTGCGGAACTTTTCCTACTTGCTAACTCCCTGCACAATCCTCAGTAAATAAGACACGATGTCAGCCCGCAAATATCGCCCGAATGCCATCGACCTCCAGCGCCTGTTCGACAGGATGCTGTCGGCCTATGGGCCTCAACACTGGTGGCCCGCCGAATCCGACTACGAGATGATTATTGGTGCGATCCTCACTCAAAACACGGCATGGCGAAACGTAGAGACAGCGCTAACCCAGCTGAAATCGGCCCATATCTGGTCGTGGGACGAAGTGTTTGAAGCTCAGATCGAGACATTGGCAGAAGTCGTCCGCCCATCCGGCTACTTCAATCAGAAAGCTCGCAAAATCAAGCTTTTCTCCGAATTCCTTGATCGAGAATTCGGAAGATCAACCGACGATCTGTTTCAACTTCCAATAGACAACTTGCGGAAAGTGCTACTTGCGCAGTGGGGCATCGGCCCCGAAACGGCGGACGACATCATTCTTTATGCAGCGAAGAAGCCCGTGTTCGTGATCGATAAGTACACACAGCGGCTGACCAGCAGGCTGGGCTGGGAAATAAAACCTGCCAATTACGAAGGCCATCGCGCCAGCTTTGAGTCGCTACTTCCACACGACGCCAAAATGTTTGGGGAGTACCACGCGCTTATCGATCATCACTGCAACACCACGTGCCAAAAAACGCCAAAGTGCGCCGAATGCCCTATCGTCGATATCTGCAACACGGGAGCGGCGACGATATCTTCACCTGAGAGTGCAACACACCCCGTGGCGTAAGCGTCAGACTTGTCGTCTTGAACACGAGGTGAGCCGATACCCCGATCGCCAATCCCAACTCTGTGATTGATCTCGAAGTCAATTCCACTACCAGTGGCTCGCCAACGTCAAACGTTGCAAACGAACGTTCCTCAGATTCCGTGAGATCCACACATGTGGCACTAATCACATTGCGCGCCGATATTGCCCGCGGAAGTTCAGTCGCAACAATCACGTCGGACGCACGTAGCGTGACGACCACGTCGTCCGCTGCGATGTGCTCCGCCGACGGAGCAACGAACTCATGCTCCCCCACCTTGACCAGGGCCGATCTCCCACCGCTTCCGCGCTCTATAAGAGTCCCACTCAAGTAGTTCTCAACATCCTCGAAATTCGCGGGTTGACCGATTCCCTGCCCCAGGAGAACCGACCTCGGCGCACCTTCGGCAACAACCGCCCCTCGATCAAGAACGATCACCTGTTCGGCCAGGTAGATGACTTCAGAGACGTTGTGAGAGACGTAGACCATGGGAATCCCAAGTTCCCGATGAATCTCTTTGAGATAGCCGAGAACAGTGGTCCTCAAACGGGCGTCCAACGAGGCGACCGGTTCGTCAAGCAATAGCACTCGTGGCCCCGCGGCAAGGGACCTAGCCAGCGCTACACGCTGGCGTTCCCCGCCGGACAAATCAGCGATATTTCGCTCCGCAAGATCATGAATATCAAGCAACATCATGAGCTGATCTGGGGGTACTTTCCGATCGCTGACAGTTCCAAATTTCGCACCAAACTCAATATTCCCTCGAACATCAAGATGTGGAAACAGGGCACCATCCTGGAACACCAGGCCAACAGATCTTTTCTCCGGGGGAACGATCATTCGCGCCGCGGAATCGAAAAGTGACTCTTCGTCCAACTTGATTGATCCGCTATCCGGATTAATCAATCCGGCGATGCACGCCAACGTGGTGGATTTACCGGAACCTGATGGCCCAAATATCGCGCTGATACCACCATCCAGGGTCGCTTTGAGCGCCAGTTGGAAGTCGCCGCGAGAAATAGCAAGATCGAGGGAGATCATCGCGACCGTCCTGAAGCGAGCCTGCCGACCAATCGGTTGTGAATTAACAGACTGACCATCGCCAGTACCACGGAGATAATTACGAGCCGAATCGCGACACTATCGTCACCCGTCTGAATCTTTGTGAAGATCGCTAGCGGCAAAGTCTGGGTCTGTCCGGGAATGTTGCCTGCAACCACTATGGTCGCGCCAAACTCTGACAACGCCCGAACAAAGCCGATCAATACACCCGCCATCAGTCCCCGCGCTGCGATTGGGATAGTGACGTAGGCGAACGTCTGCCATGGCCCTGCACCCAGACTCCGTGATGCCAGTTCCAGCCTCGCATCAACCGATTCAAGCGCGATCACGAATGTCCGAACCACCAGCGGAAGCGCCACAATCGCCGATGCGAGCGATGCGGCAAACCATGTGAATACCAGATCTCCGCCGAACACACCGTCTATCGCTTTCCCAAGCGGTCCCGTTGGGCTGAATAGCCACAGGAGTCCAAATCCGATTACGACCGGCGGCAACGCCAGCGGCATTGAGACTATGGCCTCAATCAACCATCGGCCCTTCGGGTTCCGTCTCACCAGAAGCCATGCTATTGCCAGGCTCAACGGAACCAATCCAACCATCGCCAGCGCTGCGACACGCAGCGAGAGGAGGATTACTTCGCCTTCAGAACTCATAAGACTGGAGTTTACTAATCAATCGGAATGAAGCCATGACGCTCGAAAACCGACTTCGCAAAATCTGAACTCAAAAACTCAACAAAGCGTTGGCCGATTTCTTGCTGTGACGAGCCTACGATCACCGCTGCCGGATAGATGATCGGAGAGTGAAGTTCAGGCGAGATTGTGGTTAATATCTCGACTCCATCAAATGCCTCCGCATCAGTCGCATATACGATGCCAACTCCAGCGGCGCCGCTCTGCACCGCCGCTGCTGCCGCCCGAACATCCAGCGCTGGCAGCAGCCTTTTCTCAACGTCATCGTAGATAGCAGCGGCCCGCATCACCTCCACTGCATATGCGCCGGCCGGAGCCAACCCTGGATCGGCGATCGCTATTTTCCCAACGTTGCCGGTGAGTGATTCAGGAAATGATCCAGATCCTGATCCAGGTCTGCCAATGACAACGAGCCTGTTTTCGATAATGCTGACGATACCGTCAGCCGTCACTTGCCCCTCCGTAAGTAGTCTCTCCATGGGACCAATGCCCGCAAACATCACAACATCCACCGGCGCTCCGGCGCGAATTTGTGAGGCGAGTGAGTTTGATCCGCTCAGATTCAACGCAATGTGCGTCCGGCCGTCGCGCTCAAACTCTGTCGCGATTTCACTGATCGCATCCCCAAGAGATGCGGCAGCCGAAACTACCAGCCGATCATCGCCTGCACAGGATGTTAACGTCAGAATACCGGCTAGAAATAGAGCGATGCGGAGCACGGGCTGGCGCATGGATTTAGTAGTCAGTCGGGACACCTTTTGCGATCAAATTCGAAGTACCTGAAAAACCCCAGCTACATGTTAGAATTGAACACGCGTGAAATGGGATTTGCTAATTATGATTCGGTTGGCAATTTCGAAATGAATCCCCTGTCTGAATCACTATCGCATGGCGTGACACTCCGCTCGGAGACACTGAATGAGCCAATCTGACCAAGATTTTGCCTTCGGCACCTTTGCCGACCTTGATTTTTACAAGATCATCAACTCCAGATTGCTGGACATTGCTGAGATCAGTGAGCAGCGCCAGATAGTAGACCTTGGATGTGGTGATGGAGGCGTGACAAAGCTCATTCTTGACCGGCTTCAGGCCGCTCGCCAATCCTGTATCTACGCCATTGATCACTCGGCCGCCGCCATTAAAGAGGCAGTCGCCAACATTGGTGATCGCAAGGAAGCCGCCGTCAAGTTCATACAGGGCGACGCTGCGAATCTTCGTGAGAAGCTCACTACCAACGTTGACGCCGTGGTCTACTGCAACTCAATCCACTACGTCCCGGACAAGGAAAAACTGCTCAACCAGATCAAAGGCGCACTTAAGCCGGGTGGCATTCTTGCCTTTAACAGCAGCTTCTATGAGGGCGGACAACCTGAGGAAAGTCTGGACTTCTACCGTAAATGGATGATGAAGTCGATCCGAATCTTGCGCCGAGAATACGGGATGATGCCTCGCAGGGAAGACAAGGTTGAGAGCCGTAAGCAGCTCACTCCTGATGATTACAAGGATCTTGTTGAGGCTCAGGGATTTAAGGTCAAGTTGACTGAGATCATGAAGGTACAAGTCCCCCTCGCCGGCTGGGTAGAGATAAGCGGATTCCGAGACTTCATTGAAGGGACACTCCCCGGTGTACCGCTCAAAGAAGCCAGCGCCGCCCTCCAAAAGGGCGCGAAGCTGACATACGAGGATATGGGCATCCAATTCGTGAATCGGAACTGGATGAGCGTCGTCGCTCACCGCACTTCCTGAGCGTTTCTTTCCGTCCCTAATGACGTAATTACGTCAGCGACTGGCGGATAACCTCACGCCATCACATGCGCTGTACGTATGCGCGGACCAAGATAGGCAAAGCAACATAGGTACCGACGGGCCTGAGCCACGGCGACAAGCGGTACACAGTTAGCGCTTGGACTGATAATTTCGCCAATTGGACTGTTCAGAACGTCGGGGGGAATATGACAAACGTTCTGGTTGTTGACGATAGTGATGACATCAGACTCGCGCTGAGGACGATCCTGGAAGAAGTGGGCCACGAAGTTCACGAGCTTTCTGACGGTGTGGAAGTTGTGCCGTGGTTGCAAACAAACAGGCCCGACATGATCTTGTTGGACGTTGCGATGCCAATCAAAGACGGCTTCCAGACCCTGGCGGAGCTAAGCGCTGACGTTCGTTTCGCATCTATCCCAGTGGTAATGGTTACGGCCAAAGGCCGCGCACAGGATCTGGAGCGCGCTCGTGAATTGAATGCGCGCGACTACATCAGCAAGCCTTGGGAAGACGGGGAAGTTGAACTGCGCACCGGATGGATTCTAGAAGCCGCTGCGCTTCGCCAGGCAAGTTAGCCGGCAGCGTCTAACGCTTCTTCTACTCCTCCAACGTCACCGGCTCCAATGGGAACGCTGACGCTAGACCCTTTGAATGATTCGCCAACCGGCTCGAATCGCCCGCCGAGGTTCGCTGCGAGAAATGCCTCGGCAACAGCGGTGAACGCCAGTCTGTTCTCAGGCCGTGCGAAACCGTGTCCCTCATCAGGGAACAACACATAGGTCACCGGGATATCTCGGGCTGACATAGCCTCGATTATCTGATCTGATTCCGATTGCTTCACGCGCGGATCATTCGCACCCTGAGCGATCAGTAGTGGACGTTTAATCTTTTCAACATGCGTAAGTGGCGACCGCTCGATCAGCAACGCCCTGCCCTCTTCAGTTCGGTCATCACCCATCCTCGTTCTGAACATGTTCAAGACTGGCACCCAGTACGGGGGCACGGTCTCAAGCAGCGTGATCAGGTTGGACGGCCCAACAATGTCCACTCCGCAGGCGTAAAGATCAGGTGTCAGCGTAAGTCCGGCCAGCGTGGCGTACCCACCGTAGCTGCCACCCATAATTGCGACTTTCTCTGAATCTGCGATTCCTTCGTCGACGGCCCATGCCACTGCGTCCGTGAGGTCGTTCTGCATATTCCGGCCCCACTCCAGCCGACCGGCATTCGCGAAATCCTTACCGAATCCTGTGGAGGTGCGATAGTTCACGCTCAGCACCGCGTATCCACGGTTAGCCAGCAACTGGTGATACGAGTCATATCCCCAGTGATCGCGCGCCCACGGTCCACCATGCACATACAAAATCATCGGAACAGGAGCTACCGGCCGATTTCCACCTTGCGGGGTGGATTCGGCCGGGAGTGACAGGTAACAGACCATATCCAGGCCATCTCTGGCACGCACGATCTCTGAGTGCATCTTGACGAGCGGCTCGCCATCGAGCTCCGGCCTACTCGAGAACAGGAATTCGGCGCTCTGATTCGCGCGATCGTAGAGGTAGTAGCGAACAGGCCCATCGTCTAGCTGGTAAGCCGCAGTCCACAGGTCATCCGCCTGCGTCCGGCTGACTACTTCAACCTCCCCATCAGCCACGGTCGCAAGGAACTCAAGATCACCACGCACCGATTCATCGAGTACCACCCAACGCTTCCGGTCGTAGGTGAACGCCACGGCTTCGGCTTCCCTGCGAATTGGATGAATCATCACGTCGCTGACGTCGGCCTTCTCATCCGAAGCCACCAACGTGGATTCTCCGGTCTCAAGGTTGTACTCCATGAACGCCCCCGTGTTGCGTCCACGGCTGTCCGTCCAATACATGACGCTGCCGGCGCCCTTGAATCCGTGGGGATGCGTAGTCAACCCGTCATCCGATGGGACGTAGCCGATCTGCGACCAAACATCGCCCTCTTTGCGGAAGACCTCCTCACCCCCCTGGTCATCCATGCGCATAGCCAGTCTGGGCACAAGATCGTTATCGGTAACGTACCCGGCGAATCCATCGGTGTTTTCTTCAATAAGAGTAAGTTCACCAGTGGCGAGTTCAACACGATAGAGATCGTGGAGTTGGGGGTCCCTGTTGTTGATGCTGAGTAGAATCTCTCCGGGATGGTCCACGCTGCTACCGGATATGTGCGCAGCGATCTCCTTGAACGGCGTCAGGTTGCGTGCGGCACCTGATTCAAGGTCGACTGAGAACACATTCCAATTCTCGTCACCGCCATCATCCTGCATGTAGAGGAGATGCTGATTGTCATGCGCCCAGGCATACATCCGTATGCCACGCGACCTGTCGTGGGTTACTGCTTTCGCTTCATCGAGTCGATCTCTCGGCGCGATAAAGACGTTCAGAAATCCTTCGTCGGGAGCCAGGAAACTGATCCGCGAGCCATCCGGACTCAGCCTTACAGAGGCTCGCTCCGGGTTCCCAAACAGAATGGCTCTTGAAATCAGTTTCGTCTCAGTCAATTAGTTATCTCCAATGGTTCAAATATCGATTAGATGCGTTCAAAGCCTATCGTTTTACTATCGGGCCAGCCGCCGCAATCCGGCAGAGATCAGATCAACGAGCACCACAATGCCCAGATACCAGATCAGTATCAGCGTCACTGTTGTGTAGTGGAAGTGGCTCATGCTCAGCCGGAACTCTTGACCAAGGCCGCCAGATGCTACGAACCCGACGACAATCGTAGTACGGATGATCACTTCCCACCGGTACAGAAGGAACGTAATGAACCGGGGCAATGCCTGTGGCAGCACCCCGTAAAACAGCACCTGCACCCGGCCAGCACCCGCAGACTGAAGAGAGCGCATTGGTCTCGGGTCCAGGCCCTCGACTATCTCTGAGGCCAGTTTCCCCAGGACCCCCGAGTTGTGAATAGCCAGTGCGATCGCTCCCGGCAGTATCCCCGGAGAGAAGATGAAGACGATCAGGAAGGCCCATATCAGTTCAGGAACAGCACGAGTGATGATGAACAGCCCGCGAACAGCCCAAAAAAGTAGCCTCCAGATAACTCCACCGTATGGAGCAAGGTCTCCAGTCATGACGTTCCGCGCGCCAAATATGAAAGTTGCCAGCGCCACAAGACTGGCAAACCCGATGCCAAGTACGCTCATCAAAAGCGTGTCGTAGGCCAGTGGCGCTATATCGCGCCACACGGAACCTTTCAAAAACGCGGGGGTACGGGATTGATCGATTCCCAGGAGATCGTTAGTCAGGAAGTTCCAGGCTCTTGCTGCCGAGTCAATCGAAAGAAACGAGGTGCCCTGATTCTGGCTCTGGAAGATGATGAATATCCAGGAAGCCACCACAAGAATCATCGCCAGTACTATCGAATATCGAACGATTCCGGGACCATACGGAGTCACCTCTGGACGGGCATCCCTGACCCGAACGACAGGTGCGTCCACCCCGATCATGCCGAGACCCGCCGCCGCACCATCGAGCTCCAAAGATCGACCAGTGCCACCAGAGCGATCAAGAAGAACAGGAACGTCCACGCCCTGCCGTAGTCGAGGTCCTGCAAGCTCAACTGCACTTGATGGCCAAGCCCACCAAGACCCACAAAGCTCATCACCGCAGCGGCCCGAATTCCGCACTCAAGCCGATAAAACGTGTAACTCAACATGTCGGGCATCGCCATTGGAAGTCGCCCGTACAGGAAAACCTTCCACTCAGAAGCCCCTGCGCTTCTGAGCGAATCCAGCGGCTCTTCAGGCACGTCTTGCAGCAGTTCAGCAAACACTCGACCGAGTATTCCGGCATATGGAATTCCAATCGCCAGCACAGCGGCCATCGGAGACAACCCTACGGCAACGATGAATATCCACGCCCAAACCAGCTCGTGTACAGACCGGAAGAATGCGAGCACGAGTCTCGCCCATCCGACGTTGATCACGGATATGAAACGCCTGCGGGCCAGGACCCCCGATGCGATCACACCGATGGGTGCGCCAAGAACGAGCGCAACCGTCAGTCCAGCCACGGCGTACGCAACTGTGGTCCACGCCTCAATGATGCCCAGCTTGAGCACGCCACCGCTAATTTGCGGAGTGAACGCAGCACCCAGGATCTCTCCCACAGCCGAGAGCCCGCCGGTATGTAACGTGCCAGAATCCCACTTGACGCTCGCCAGACTCCAGCCGAACGCAGCGATCAATATGACGGTCAGCCACTTGCGACTATCGACCGTCGTAAGTGTTCTAATTCTCAGCCCTTGCCCCCTCAAATCCGGTACAACTCATCGAGCATGGCGTCGGTGACATCTGTGGCCGGTGAATCGAAGACAAGCGATCCGCTACGTAGACCAATCAATCGGTCAAAATGGTCCCTTGCGAATTCGACTGAATGCATACTCGCAACCAGAGTCTTCTGCTGATCCGGTGAATCCGTGGTGAGCGCACCCAGAATTTCTTTAGACCTGGCAGGATCAAGCGATGCCACGGGCTCATCAGCCAGCACGATCGACGGGTCTTGTACCAGTACCCGCGCAATAGCCACACGCTGTTGCTCACCGCCAGAAAGCCTGCTGGTGCGCTGAGCGGACTTGTCATCAATCCCAACCCTCTGCAACGCCGAAATCGCCATGTGTCGGTCAACCGGCACAACTAATGAACGTAGCCCCCTGCCGAGGCTCCACCGACCCAGGTTGCCAGCCAGAGTGTTCTGCAATGCCGAAAGGTTAGGCACAAGGTCAAACTGCTGATGCACCATGCCAACCAGCGACGAAAGTTCTCGACCAGGAGCCAGATCCCCGATCATCCGTCCATGCAACTCGATAGACCCGGATGAGGGTCTCACCTCTCCGCCAATGAGCCGTAACATCGTGGTCTTACCGGCGCCACTTGGACCCAACAACGCGACCTTTTCTCCGGTTGCGATGCTCAGCGTAATTGGAACTACGGCCACCACGTCTCCGAACTTTGCCTCGGCGCCATCCAGTCGGATGGCTGGCATCATCATCTAATGATCTCCAGATCGCGTGCGACTTGCTCAATTGCCGCATAGTTTTCGTTGGTCGTGGGGATGAATCCTTCGCCCTGGAATGCCTCCAGTATCGCGAGTTCTGTAGTATCTCCATCACTACCCAGGTCTAGCAGCGCCTGACGCAGCTTCTCTTCCGCCCCCTCTCCAAACTCATCGTCGATATCGCCCCTCGCCACCCAGTGGTAGTCGACGTATGGCGGAGTGGTGAAAAACGCCTCAACCTTGCTCAGGTCGACTTCGCCATCAGCGACGCGCTGCTCCCAGACCGCGGCGTTGATGGCACCGGCATCGAACGCCCCTGCTTCCACGAGCTTCCACGTGACATCGTGTGAGCCACTGAAGCTGATCGACTGCAGATCGTCTACGCTGATGCCCGCCTCGTTCAGGAAAAACAGCGGCATCAGATATCCGGATGTGCTGCTCTCGCTCCCAAACGTGAGTGAACGTCCCACCAGATCTCCCAAATTCGCAATGTCGAGACCGGCACGTTTGATGAACACAGAGTGGAACGCCTCATCTCGGGGACGCTGTGCGATCGCGATTGACCCTGGAACAGCAAGCCTTGCCTGGACCCCGGTGAGGCCGCCATACCAGGCCAACTGAATGTTGTCGTTCCTGAAACCGGTGACGACTGCCGCATAATCGGTACTTGGCGAGTAGCGAACGTCCAGCCCGGTTTCGGCGCTTAGATAATCGGCCAACCCTTCAAATCGAGCTTCCAGTATCGACACGTCCTGATCTGGAATCCCGCCAATATAAAGAGTCCGTCCGGATACGCCATCTGCATCGCCACCACACGCCGGGATGGTGATGGACATCAGCGTTATTACGCCGATAAAAAGTTGTTTTAACTTCACCTGTGGGACACCTGAAATCCTGATAGTGAGATAGATAGCCCGCGCTCCGTGGCGATAAATGCCGCGCGAACGGGCTGAAGAGTGCGGGATGTGGTGTGTCCAGCACGTCAGACATCTGTGATGCCTGCGGCTGATCAGAGTCGGCTAAACGCTAAGCGCGTCCGCCTGCCCACTCATTCCCGGAGTGGTGGCGGATCTGTCAGGTGAATCCAGCGCCGACTAAGTACATGCCGCGGGAAGTTTCAGTCAGTGACTGATAACAGTCAAATTTGTTAGCCGCACTGAGGCTGGCTGTGGCAGGTTTGAAACTTGCCACTCTCGTGCTGCGACCGGCAGCGATCTCAAACGGGCGCTTCCCATTCGACGCGAAAAACCTCTGCGAAATCCATCGCTTCCCAGATTGGGCCGGCTGGTTCACCTGTCGTTTTAGATAGAAATAACGACATCACAGTGCCGTGGCTCACCAGGGCAATAGGCCCCGGTGACGACTTCTCATCGGCAGCCGCAATAGCATTGGTGAACCTGCTCAGCGCCCGTTTCCCGGTCTCTGCCCCAATCACAGACGTATCCGGCACATCAAACACCTCATGAATCGCCTGATTGAACTCCTCGTCCCCAAGAAATCCCCAGGAATCGCGTCGATGTTCGGCCAGATCCTTCAAATTGCGCGATCTCAAACCCACCATGTCAGCGATTAGGTCGGCAGTTTGTCGCGCTTTGGGTTCCAAACTACAGAATATCGCGACTATCCCTGCGTCCTTCAACTCAGCGCCGACGGCACGAGCCTGTTTGACTCCTGTCGATGTCAGGCCCCACGCCTCAGCCGGAGTGCTTGGATCGAGTTGTGATTCAGCATGTCGAATTAAAATCAGTTCTCTCATTATGAAATTCTAGTCCTGCTAGACTCGCCGCACTCGCGAAACACAGCAAGGCAGCGGATTCAACCCTGCGCCAACGACGTCTACGCCAGTTCCAAAGGGGATTCCATGGCCGAATACAGGATTAATCAGGCGAAGAAAAAGCTCGAATCGGGTGGAGTGATCACCATCGTCAACGGCGTGAATGATGGCGATACGGCCGAGATCTATGGCAACCTTGGCTTCGAGGCTATCCTCGCAGAAGGCGAACATGGGCCCATCTCATGGGATGCCATCGGAGATATTTCCCGCGCTTGCGACCTGTGGGATGTCTGTTCAATGGTTCGAGTCCACCGCAACGACCCTTCTCTGGTCACGCGAGCGCTCGACCGCGGAGCCAGCGGAATTATGGTCCCGCACGTGGACACGGCTGATCAGGCGAAGCTATTTGCTTCCGCTGTTCGCTTCGGCCCGGACGGGATTCGAGGACAGTTCGGTGGGCGACGTGCTCTTGGCGTATCTGACTTCCATCGGAAGGCGAACGAGAACATTCTCGCTGTGCCGCTAATCGAGGACATTGTCGCCGTCCGAAATATCAAAGAGATCGCTGCAGTGGACGGTATTGACGCCTTCTACGTCGCACCCGGCGATCTTGCGCAGAGCATGGGCCACACCGGAGACACGGCCCACCCGGACGTGCAACAGGCTATCGACGACGCCATTGGCGAGATCCTTAAAGCCGGACGCATCGCTGGCACGTTGGTGTCCGACGCCACGGTTGAGCGATACCTCAAGATGGGCGTTAAGTGCCTGGGCATAGCCCCCGCGCCATGGCTCACCGCAGGAGCAATGGCCTTCCGAAACACGGTGGCGCAAATCAGTTGACGGTTGAACTTCCCCCCCTTCCTGATGGCCTTATAGAGCGGGAATACGACGCTGGCGATGTAAAACTCAACTATGCCATCGGCGAGAACAACGGCCCTCCGATCATCCTGATCCACGGATTGGGCGGAATGATGCACGAGTTTTTTAGCGTGTGTGAACTGTTGAAAGACCGCTGGCAAGTGATTCTTGTTGATCTGCGAGGACACGGGAAGTCGTCGCATACCCCCAACGGCTACAACTTCGACAGCTACCATTCCGACATCATCAAACTTATGCGCGATATCGTCGGCGGCCCATCGGTCGTCTGGGGCCACTCACTCGGCGCCATCGTCACCATGAACATCGCCGCTGAAGCGCCAGAACTCGTGTCTGCCGCCATCCTTGAAGACCCGCCAATGATGATTGCCGGTGACCCATCGCATTCACCGTTCCTCGCAATGTTTCAGACCATGCAGGACCTGATGCTCAGCAAAGCCTCGGATGACGAAGTGCGCGCCACGCTGCGGCAACTTACACCCAACTGGCAAGACCGCTATCTCACTCGCTACCTGATCAGAATCAGGTTGAACGACCCCGAAATCTACACCGGCCCGCTATCGGGACGCCACAAGGAATCATGGGACGCCGAACGCACCCTGCGCGGCGTAATGGCCCCAACGCTGCTGATGCAAGCCGATCCTGCAGTTGGCGCGGCCGTACTTGATGAACATGCCACGCGTGCGATGAAACTTCTCCCGAACGCCCGGCACCTGAAATACGAAGGAGCCAATCACATGATCCACGCCGCGCTTCCGGAGCAGACAGTGAAAGACGTTGAGGCGTTTGTCGCGAAGATGGCTTGAGGTCTGGAGCCCGGGCAGCAGCCGGCCCCCAAAGCGGCAGTCCGAGAGTGCAAAACTTCTCATATCGTCATCCGGACGCTCTCACTGGAATTGCCCCCTCGGACCTGCTCCCGATAATTGTCATCCCAGACACCCTCGCACAGACATGTCCCCTCGGACGCCCTCCCACATGCATGTCATCCCGGACGCCGTTAGGTGATCCGGGATCTCAATCACGAACTGGGATGAGGTTGGTCACCACCAATCCACATGCGGCGTCTGGCTATCCCACCTCTATTGACCGTTGCCATAAATGACGCTGATATCCGGGATCGCTACGACTAAGGCCTCCGCGTCCGGGATGACATGATTGGCCGGGTGTGACTTCGCGCGGCGATGACAATCCGTCGAGCGAACCGAATCAGAAATACCGCTCAGGAATATCGTCTCAAGAACTAGCAGACGAGATCGCCTACCGCCGCCCTACTCCACTATCGGCCGAATCTCAGATTCCACTTCAAGCGGCTCGGGAAAGAACTCACGCCACGGCTCAAACTGCTCCACAAATTCCCGTGCTACTTCCACGCTGGGCAAGTCTCGCTCAGCGCGGCCGGGGTCGTATCCTCGCGTTTCGGCGATAGCCTGGATGCCCTTCTTCAGTACGCGGACTCCGCCCACTTTATGTTCGCCCTCGCCGTCGTTGACCACGAGGTTGAAGCCGTTCTTCAGTTCACGCCAGTAAAGTTCCATCGTCCGTATGTCCTTTCATCAGGCAAGTGCCCGGCTATTGACCGTCAGGCGGGCTTCCAGCCAACAGCTTCCGCATGAGTAAACGTGTAATAGGCGTCTGGATCACGGCTCCACGCGAGCCAGCCTTCAGATACCAACTCTAATTCTGACTGATCGGCGATACCGTACTCCACAGCTTTCGCTGCGATGTTGGACTCCAGCGTCCGCCTCGCCCATTGCTCGCCCCACCCTTTGATTTCTTCGGGGTTGCCGAATGCCCAGACTCCTGCGCCAACTGTAACGTCGACGTATCCGGCCTTGTTGAGCTCTGACCGCACCCTCCGCCCCATGTTGGCGTCACCGCCATTGCGATCAGCGACAGCGTTGTATATCTCCAGGAACCGGCTCAATGATTCTGACTTCGGCCACCAGCCTGCCGTGCCCCAGTCGACCTCACGAATTCCGACTACACCGCCCGGCTTCACCACGCGAATGGCCTCTCGCAGCATCTGTTGCGGCTCGCTCAGGTGCTGAAGTACCTGGTGCGAATAGACCGCGTCGAATGATGAATTCTCAAACGGCAACTCGTAGACGCTTCCCGATATGAAATCAGTGTTCGTCAGCCCCCGCTCAGCCGCATCCTTCTTCGCCGACTCGATGACGCTATCGTCAAAGTCGATACCGGTCACGTGACCTTCTGGAATCCATTCGGCCAGTCCAACCGTGATGCTTCCGGGGCCGCAGCCAAGGTCCAAAAGATTCATGTCTGGCCGCATGTGGGGCCGGAAGAATGCCGCCGCCTCTCCAGCGGTTCGCATCGCGTGGTGCGACACCACAGATTCGTCGTGGCCGTGGAGATATACGTCTTTCTTTGTCATCTAACTTTGCAGGCCCTCAATTTGCCAGGTACTCCGCCAGGCTCTTCACGTTGTACGTGGAGCCCTTAATCGACTCAACCGCCGCACGCGCAGTGTCGATAGACGTGAAACATGGCACACGATTGTCAGCCGCCGCCCTGCGGATGCTGAAACCGTCGTCCAGTATCGCCGTGGCACCCGTCATGGTGTTTACGACCGCTGAAACGCTCTTGTCTGCGATGACGTCCAACACGTCCACATGGCCCTGGCCGAACTTGTTCACCATTGTCACCGGGATACCCAGCGCCTCAATCATCCCCGCAGTGCCTGAAGTTGCAAACAATGGATGCCCCTCGGCATGAAGCTCTCGCACCAGGCCTATCGAATCGGCCTTGTCGGTGTCCGATATGCTCAGCAGCACCCCACCACCCTCAGGAATCTCTAGTCCGCCCGCTATCAGGGCTTTCGCCACAGCGCCGGAGTAGTTCTCGTCGATTCCCATCACCTCGCCCGTTGACTTCATCTCCGGCCCGAGGAATGTATCCACATCCGTCAATTTGGACATTGAAAAAACCGGCGCTTTTACGGCAACAAGATTTTTGCTCGGCACGAGTCCCGGAGTGCGACCCTGCTCTCGAATTGACTTGCCCTGCATCACGTCGATGGCGATCTGAACCATCGGCACACCAGTCACCTTAGAGATGAACGGAATCGTTCGGCTTGACCTTGGGTTTACTTCAATCAGGTAGATACGGGAGTTCCCATCGGGCAGGCTGTACCGGGAGAAATTGGGGTCCCGATAAGCGCCTCCGCCGGTTATGACGAACTGTATGTTCATCAACCCCTGCACGCCCAGTCCCACACCTATACGGCGCGTGTAATCGATCACCGTGTCAATCTCGCCCTTGCTCAGAGATGGCGCTGGATACACGGCCATGGAGTCGCCCGAGTGAACACCTGCGCGTTCAATATGCTGCATGATGCCGGGGATGAGCACATCCTCACCGTCGCAAACAGCATCGACCTCAACCTCGATTCCGGTGAGGTATTTGTCGACCAGAAGCTCCTGTCCGACCTCGGGTGATCCAACCTGACCAAAGTATCTGACCAGTTCACTTGCGGAGTACAGGATCTCCATCGCCCGCCCGCCAAGTACATAACTTGGCCTGACGAGCACGGGATATCCGATCGAATCGGCTATCCGAATCGCTTCTTCAGGGTCTCTCGCTATTCCTGCCGGAGGCTGCGGGATACCGATCTCTTCACACAGGTTCTCAAAGCGACGCCTGTCCGATGCAACGTCTATCGCATCCGCTGACGAACCCATAATGGGAAGGCCGGATATTCCAAGTGACTGCGACAGATTGATCGCCGTCTGCCCACCAAATTGAACAATCGTGGGCGGCGTCTCGCCGCTTGATTCGCCGTTGCCGTGCACCCCACCGGATGCCTCGTTCTCAATGATGTCGCGAACGCTTTCTTCATCCAGCGGCTCGAAGTACAGGCGGTCACTCGTATCAAAGTCCGTTGAGACGGTCTCGGGATTCGAGTTGATCATCACGGCTTCAATACCGGCTTTTTGAAGCGCCCATGCGGCGTGCACGGAACAGTAGTCGAACTCGATGCCCTGACCGATTCGAATCGGACCGCTGCCGAGCACGATTGCGGACTTCGCACCGTTGCTGATCGCCTCGTTCTCCTGCTCGTATGCGCTGTAGAAGTACGGTGTGGTGGCCTCAAACTCTCCAGCGCAGGTATCCACCATTTTGTAGACGGGCCTGATGCCCCACTCTTGCCGTTGGGTCCGCACCTGCTCTGGAAGCAGGTCTGACAGCGTGCCAATCTGCGCATCGGAGAAGCCGAGCCGCTTTGCCTGATACATAAGATCGTGGCTGAGATCCTCGGCGAGTAGTCGACGCTCCATGTGTACGATTCGCTCAATTGAGCGCGTGAACCACGGGTCAACGCCTGTTTTCAGGCTGACGTCCATCGGACTCATTCCGCCCCGTATGGCAGACGCCAACCGCCAGATGCGTTCGTCATGTGGCGTGAGGTCTGGTTCTGCATCCGCCCACTTTGGGTCTTCCCAGAGCAAAGACCGCTTTCCAATCTCAAGCCCGCGCACAGCCTTCTGCAGCGCGGCCTCAAAGGTCCGGTCGATAGCCATAACCTCGCCGGTCGCTTTCATCTGCGTGCCGAGTCTGCGGTCTCCGGTTGGAAACTTATCGAACGGCCAGCGTGGAATCTTCACCACGCAATAGTCGAGCGCCGGTTCAAATGCCGCCGTTGTTCGGTTGGTGACCTGATTCTGTATCTGGTCCAGGGTCTTGCCGGTAGCGATCTTCGCCGCAACTCGGGCTATGGGATATCCAGTTGCCTTGCTGGCGAGGGCCGAGCTTCGGCTAACCCTGGGGTTCACCTCAATGACGTAATAGTAAGGATCATTCTCACCAATTGGAGCAATGCTCCCGGCAACTTCATTACCCGGCCGGTACGCGAGCTGAACATTACAAGCGCCCTCCACGCCAAGACCACGCACGATATTGATGCTTGCGGATCGGAGTCGCTGGTAGTCCTTATCGGAGAGGGTCTGGCTGGGAGCAACGACGATGGAATCGCCAGTGTGTACGCCCATCGGATCAAGGTTTTCCATATTGCAGACGATGATGCAGTTGTCTGCCGAATCACGAATAACTTCGTACTCGACCTCTTTCCAGCCAATCAGCGACTTCTCGATGAGAACCTGATTGACCAGGCTGGCGTCGATGCCGTTGGCCGCTGTTTCTCGCAACTCGGCATCGTTCTCAGCGAAACCACCGCCTGTTCCTCCAAGCGTGTACGCGGGCCGAACCACGACCGGATATCCGACCTTGTTCGCCGCCGCTACCGCGTCTTCGACCGTCGAAGCCGCTTCGCTGGGAGGCGTTGGTTCATTGATTCGATCAAGAAGCTGGCTGAACAATTCCCGGTCTTCAGCCGTTCGAATCGTCTGAATCGACGTACCGATTACCTTCAGATCGTACTTCTCCAGAACACCGGCGTCCGACAGTTCAACCGCCAGATTGAGGCCAGTCTGCCCACCCAGCGTAGGAAGCAACTCATCTGGCCGCTCCCGTTCGATGATTCGAGTGATCACGGGTACCGTTAGTGGTTCGATGTAGATCTGATCTGCGATTTCAAGGTCGGTCATGATCGTCGCCGGGTTAGAATTCACCAGGACCACCGAGTAGCCCTCCTCACGCAGCGATGTGCATGCCTGAGTACCGGCGTAGTCAAACTCCGCCGCCTGACCGATTACGATTGGGCCAGAGCCTATAACCAGGACTTTTTTCTGCCGCTTATCTGACGAATTGACCACTATCTGGCCACCGCTTTGCTCTCTTTGACCATTTCAACAAATTGATCGAACAGGTATTCGTTATCCAATGGTCCGGGTGATGCCTCTGAGTGGTACTGGATGGTCATGATCGGTAGTGATTTATGCCTGAGACCTTCCACAGTGTTGTCGCTCAGGTCGATGTGGGTGACTTCAAGCTCATCGGGAAGATTGTCAGAGCTCACTGCGTAGCCATGATTCTGGGCGGTTACGTAAACCCGGCCTGTCTGGAGGTCCTTGACGGCGTGGTTGCCACCTCGATGTCCAAACTTCAGCTTGAAGGTCTCAGCACCGAATGCGCGTGCGATCACCTGGTGTCCCAGGCATATGCCCATCAAAGGGATATTCCCTGCCAGCGACCGCGCTGCGTCCACCGAGCGCTGTAATAGCTCCGGGTCGCCCGGGCCGGGCGATAGTAGCGCTCCGTCTGGCGAGTGCGACATAACTTCATCGGCAGATGAGCCAGCCGGGACAACGACCACGTCACAGCCTCGCTGCTCCAACTCCCGAAGGATGTTGTACTTCACGCCAAAGTCGTCGACGACGATCTTGAGACGGCCTTCTGAGTTCGTAGGCTCAGGGACGCTGCTTTGTTCTGGCGCGCCGTGCTTCTCGGTTCCCAGCCACGGTGTGGGTTTGGGAACTGACACCTGTGCGACGACATCTTCTTCGCCATAGCGCGGCGCAGCGTTGATCGCGGCCAACGCGGTCTCAACATCACCGTCGCTTGTCACCACGCCCATCATCACGCCGCTGGTTCGCAGTCGCCGCGTGATCGCCCGCGTATCAACGCCAGATATTCCCGGAATGTTGTGAATGCGGAGAAATTCGTCCACGGTCATCACGCTATCGGGATTGCTGGGTTGGTCGCAGTCCTGGCGAACCACGAAGCCGCGGACCTGGATCTGCCCAGACTCCCAGTCGCGCCCATTGACGCCATAATTGCCGATCATGGGGTATGTCGGCACGAGGATTTGGCCGCCGTACGAGGGGTCGGTCAACATCTCCTGATAGCCAGTCATTGAGGTGTTGAAGACGACCTCTCCAACAGTCATGCCCTCGGCGCCCAGGCGTTCGCCTTCAAATTTCGAACCATCTTCAAGAATCAGATATGCAGGGGGTCGACTACCTTCAACCAATCGGTGCCACCGCCGCAATGTCCCAGATAACTTTGCCGCCAAATATCGTTGTAGTCACTCGTCCTTTCATTTGAGTTCCAGCGAGCGGGGTGTGTTTGCCCAGCGTCGCCATTTCAGATGGGTCTACTGTCCAATCGAGATCGGGATTGAATATCGTGATGTCAGCCGTGCTCCCTTTCTTCATGGTCCCAATATCCATGCCAAGGAATCGTGCTGGCGCAGCCGTCATCCGCTCGATCAACACGGGAAGGCTGACTGCGTCCCGGTGATGTAGCGAAAGAACCGAGGCGAACGCTGTTTCAAGGTTTGCAATGCCATTCGCCGCTTCCTGGTACGTGCAGAGCTTGTCGGTGATGGCGTGCGGCGCGTGATCCGTTGCGATGAGGTCAATCGTGCCATCGGCCAGCGCCTCAATCAGCGCATCGACGTCATCCTGCGTGCGCAACGGTGGATTCACCTTCGTGGACGTGTCATACGCCCCGGAACGCACAACGCCGTTGTCATCGCCATGCTCACCAAGCACCCATGTATCCGTGAGCGTCAAGTGGTGCGGCGTGGCTTCCGCTGTCACATTGAGGCCACGCTCCTTGGCCCGTCTAATCGCGTCGATGGACTGTCGAGCGGAGATATGACATTCGTGCAGTCGGCCGCCGGTTAGCGCGGCGAGTTCCACATCTCGAGCCACCATCGACGACTCAGCTTCGTTCGGCCAGCCCGTGAGTCCCAGACGATTCGCTATGGGTCCCTCATTCATCTGAGCGCCCCGCGTGAGCGCTGGCTCCTGTGGATGGTTCATGATCGGTAGCCCGAGACCGGACGCATAGGAGAGCGCCTGTCGCATCAGATTCGGGTCAGCCACCGGATCGCCGTCGTCGCTGAACCCAATGACACCCGCCGCTGCAAGTTCCGCCATATCAGCAAGTTGCTCGCCGTGACGGCCAACCGTGATGGCGCCAATGGGCAGCACGCGTACCAAACCCACTTCGGACGCCCGTTTCAGCACCGCCTCAATGACATTGGCGTTGTCCTGGCATGGCACAGTGTTGGGCATGGCACAGATGGTCGTGAATCCACCACGAGCAGCGGCCATCGTACCGGTCTCTATGGTCTCTTTGTGTTCTTCACCCGGGTCTCGTAGGTGCGTGTGAACGTCGATAAATCCCGGCGTTACTACCTGACCAGCCACGTCGATCACGTCGTAGGAGTCGGGAGCTTTCGCCAGCGGTTTCGCTGTTACTTCCTCCATCACCCCATCTTTGATGAGAACAGTTGCCAGTCGGTCGATGTCCTGAGACGGATCGATTACCCGACCTCCAACAATTGCGATGCCTTTGGAATTATCTGCCAACGCTTGACCTCGCAGCCAGTGTGTACAGAACGGCCATGCGCACCGCCACACCGTTCGCCACCTGATCTTCGATGACCGCTTGCGCGCCGTGAGCGACGTCCGGGCTGATCTCGATGCCTTCATTCATTGGACCGGGATGCATCACAAGCGCGCCCGGCCTCGCCAGCTTCAGTCGCTTTGCGTTGAGACCGAACCGGGTCGAATACTCCCTCATGCTGGGTAGATGCCCGGCCGACTGCCGCTCTTTCTGAATCCGGAGCATCATTACAACATCCGCCTGATCGACCGCTTCCTCCATGGAACCAGCGACCTTTGCGATATCAGGCTGGTCCCGCAACTCCGGCGGCATCAAAGTTGGAGGGCCAAAGACCGTTACGTCCGCGCCCATCGTCTTGAGACCCCAGAGGTTTGAGCGCGCCACCCGGCTGTAGAGGATGTCACCGACGATTGCGACCTTCTTGCCCGCAATCGACCCTAGATGGCTCTCAATGGTGAACAGATCAAGCAGAGCCTGCGTGGGATGGGCGTGCGTCCCATCACCTGCGTTGATGACAGCGGCGTCGATGTGATTGGCTACGAAATATGGTGCGCCAGAGTGGGGATGCCGCATGACCAGGACGTCGATCTGCATCGACTCCAGTGTCCTGATGGTGTTCAAGAGCGATTCACCCTTGGAGACGCTGCTGGAACTCGCCGTGACGTTGATCACGTCTGCGCCAAGCACTTTGCCTGCCTGCTCAAAGCTCACCCGTGTGCGAGTGCTGTTCTCGAAAAATAGCGTGATGATCGTCTTCCCGCGCAAAGCTGGTGTCTTGCGAACGTTCCGGGACAGCACCTCTTTCATGCCGTCCGCGTTCCTCAAGATCTCCTCAATCTCTGTGCGAGACATCTCATCAAGGTCCAGCAGGTGCCTTTTACCCTCGCTCCAAAGTCCGGGCCGGGCGGCAGCGACTCCACTGGTGCTCACCACCTGCCTACCTTTACTTGGGGTTGGTTTACGTTCCTGAGTCGACACCACAGCCGATGTACTACGCCGAGCCATTGGCCTGCTTCCTTTCGACGCCTCGTATGAGGACAACTGAATCTCTGCCGTCTTCTTCCTGCAACAGCACCTTGATCTGCTCATCCGATGCGGTTGGAACGTTCTTGCCCACGTAATCTGCGCGTATGGGCAACTCCCGGTGTCCACGGTCCAACAGCACCGCGAGCTGAATAGAAGATGGTCTTCCAAAGTCAATGAGCGCATCCATCGCAGCCCGTATCGTCCTGCCCGTGGCGAGCAC
This sequence comes from Chloroflexota bacterium, assembly GCA_013204555.1. GTDB lineage: Bacteria > Chloroflexota > Dehalococcoidia > Lucifugimonadales > Lucifugimonadaceae > UBA1151. The sequence continues at coordinate 50,155 of JABMNO010000045.1, forward strand.
GTCATCCACCAGCACCACCGGCCGACCCTCAACATCGAAATCGATCTCTGTTGGTTGCACAGGCTGTGCCGCTGCTGATCGGAGATCGTCTCTGTACAGACGAGGGTCAAGCGCTCCGACGGGGATAAAAGTGCCTTCAACTGCCTCTATGGCTGCTGCAAGTCGACGCGCTATGGGGATTCCGCCGCTGTGAATACCAACGAGAGACAGACCCTCAACACCGTGGTTGCGCTCAAGAATCTGGTGAGCCACACGTGTCAACGCCCTGCGAATTTCGTTGGCGTCTAGAATTTCTCTCTGTTCAGTTTCTTCTGGCAACAAAAAACCTCTTGCGGCCTGGCCGACAAGAGGTGCAGTTTCAGAGCCTGTGTTACACGTGCAACGATACTCTGCGGTCTGCCTTGCCAGCCTCTCTGGACTGATTTAAAGGTCCGCCGCGTTTCGTCCGATTCCCGGACGACGCTATTCACTTGTAACAACTCTAGCACCACGTTTTGACCGTCACAATGGGCCAGTCACTAATAATTATCATGAGGCGCGAACTGTGCGATATAGATCTGACGCCGATGCTCGTCAGCGGGCAACGGTCCTGATAATCGAAAACGATATGGTCCTTCTCACACGCGACCGGGGCATGGATATGTTCATTCTTCCCGGTGGCGGTATCGAAGATGGCGAGTCTCAGGAAGACGGCGCGGCAAGAGAGCTACTTGAGGAGACAGGACTCATCGCACGTGAGTTCAAGTTCGTACTGAGCCACCGATCACCAGTAGCCCACCATCACGTGTTCATCCCTGAGATCGTAGAAGGAACCCCGGTCGCCTCGCGGGAAATCGAAAAGATCACATGGTGGGATGGCATTCAGCCCCTCAAGACAACTTCCAGTGTTGTCCCCATACTCTCCGACCCGCGGATCGCATTCGTTAAACCGGGCTAGAAACCCATCCCAGAATCACCGATAGTCCGTGGCTCGCTCAGTCGATTGTTTCTGCGACGAATAGCGGGATTACCCGATCAGTCTTGTCCTGGTAAACCTGGATCGGAGCGTACGTTGCGACCGCTATGTCCCAGAGTCGTTGTCTCTCGGGAGACTCCTCTACTTCTCTGGCCCGCATCGAAAATACCTCTGCCTTATCGCGAATCTGGATATTCGGATCGGCCTTGATGTTGTTGTACCAGACGGGATGATTGGGTGCTCCGCCTTTGGCTGCCACGAAGATATAGCGATCACCATCCACGATTCTCATCAGCGGAGTCTTCCGGATCGCACCCGTCTTGTTGCCCTTGTTAGTCATGATGATGACTGGCAACCCGGTGTCCCGCAAAGTCACACCTTCAGCACCGTTACTCCTTTCATACAACTCCACCTGCGCCGCAACCCAATCCATGGTGCTCGGTACATATTCACCCACCGTTGCCCCCTCGTCTTTCTGTTGGTGCCGTCAATTCCACCCCGTGCCGGACACATCCAGTAATCTCGACAATTACGATCACAAGACATCCCTACGCCTTCATCCGCCTCAGGCGGACCGCTGCGCCAGCACACGCTCCAGCAGCGGCTCCAGGCCCAATTCTGTGGCGATGATGATGGCTTCTTCCTGAAGTTCGGTGGCTTTGGCGCGATCTCCGGTGTCATCGTGTTCAAGGAGAGTATCAGCGAGTTCGAATGCGGAATACGCCGCTTCAGTCTTGGCGCCGCGTTCACGAGAGAAGAGTCTCGCTTCATCGTGCATTCTGATCGCGTCATCTGTATTGCCGTCCAAGCGGGCGATATTAGCCAGCCAAGACAACGAAGTTCCAGCTTGAAAAAGCTTGAGGTTTGTTGAGCGAACATACCCAATCAATTCACTCCTCTCAGTAGAAGTGACCTCGTGCCAGAGGCCGATCCACCCCTTGAGTACAGGATGAAACGGAATCGTCTGCCCTTCCCAATTTGGGCTTGGTATTGTCTCCAGGGGCGGGACGAAGTCTGGAAACTCGCCGAATAGTCGAGCTCGAATGGTAAGCAGCATCAAGCAATTCAGAGTGTCGAGGGGTGATTCGCCAGACGTTACGAGATTCACCAGAGTTCTAAGGTTGTCATCTACTTTTGTCCTCTCTCCAACGTCATAAAGGACCAACGATGCGCTTAGCAATATCCGACTGTCGATCGGATCGTTCTGCATCGCTTTATCCGCCAGAGCAAGAGAATCAGACACTAGCCCTACATGTCAATGCGCCGCTGCACACGCTCAGTAGGCATAGTGCCGTGCATCATAAGCGAAGTTGAGTACTAGAGCCTATTTTGAGCCTTGTCCAATGACACATGAGTCTGAAGGAGCGGGCGTATTTCCACGCACAGGTGAGTCTGTAGGTTCTGCTCAGGAGTTGGGATCATCGGAGGATGATCGTGACATTACAGACTCAAGGACTCCAGTCGCTGGAGCA
>JABMNO010000046.1 GCA_013204555.1 Chloroflexota bacterium
GTCGAGAACGCCGTCTCAGTTGCAGGAATGATCCTGACAACAGAGTCGCTTATCACCGACAGGCCAATGCCAGAGGCAGCAATGCCAGGCATGCCACCTGGCGGTGGCGGCGGGATGGACTTCTAGTCCAACCGGTATACAGATACGGCTAAATAAAAAGGCCCGGAGCAACTGCTCCGGGCCTTTTCTTCATGCGATGTTGTGGCGCTAGCCTTGCCCGACAAACGTGCCCTGGCTCTCACCGTTGACCAGCACGTCGAACTCGACTCCTGCTTCGAACGGCCCTTCGAGTGGGACGCTCAGTTCGTGGAGGCCGTAGATCAGGGTGCATATCGATGGCTCTGCTGGCGTCTGGTTGAGAATCTGGATGCTCACTATGCGCTCATCTCGCTTTACCTGAAACGAGTTGAACTCGTGGCAGCCGCTAGGCAGACCGATGGTGACATTCACCACGTACTGCGGCGGGAATGACTCCAGGATCATCACTTCGACTAGCTCCACGGGGGCGGCCTCAAGTTTGAATCCTTGATCCATGGGCGGATCGATCCGATCATCGGGTTCTTCGATGACCACCCGTGGGCCTGCAAACTTCTCTCCCGCGACCGCGTCCAGTACCTCTGTAATCTCGATACTGTCACCCACGTACAACGTAATCAGGTCTCCTCGCAGGTAGAAGTGTGCCGGACCAATCCAGCGGACTGATGAAACAGTTTGGCCATCAGCGCTGGTGATCGTCCCGCCGTCGGGGGAGATTCGTCCGGCTGCCTCTTTGGCGAATCCGGCTTCATCAAACACAAAAAGCTGAACCTCTTCATCGCCAGCCAGCACGAGTCGGGCGACTACTCCGAAGATCGAGTCCTCCAGCACCCCATTCTGTCCGAGTTCACCGAAGCGGCGCTCAAGGCCCCTCAGAACGTTCTGAAGATCCTCCGGGTACTTCTCTCCAACCGCTATTGGCAAAGGCTCCGACACCACGTCGACTTCGCCCGATCGCGAACCAAGCGCGCGTCCGCCAGCGATGCTGTCCAGGAACTTGATCACCTCATCGTTCTCGCCTACGTACAGAATCACGCTGTCCTCTTTAGCGTAGAAATGCGGCGTGGCGATCCACTTTATGAACATAACCTGGCCATCGGATCCGACGATGGAGCCGTCCTCATTGATGCCCGCGGCAGCCGACTCGGCGTCTTCAAGACTGTCGAACACGTAGACCTCAACTCGCTCGCCGAAAAGCGTCATCGCTTCTCCACTGACTCCAAAGAAGGGCTGAAATGCCTCGTCTCCGCGAGATGCGGCGGCGTCCAGGCCCTGAAACAGGTCGCTCAACTCATCGGCTGAGGTCAGTGAACTACGGTCACCTGTCTGGGTCGTTGTGATGGGATCCTGGCCTTCAAACGTCAGCACTGTGCCGTTCACATTCACGGTGTAGGTCGTGCCCAGGTCGTACGTACCGGGCAGATTGACCGTGTTCTCCACCATGCCGTAGATCTCAGCACAGGCGATTGGCTCGCCGGACGGTGCTGGGCCGGTGTTCGTAACGGCGAGGTCGATCGTGTCTCCGTTGCGGTCCACCACAATCTGGTTGAATGCGTAGCAGGCGTTGGGCAGTCCAGACTGCACGTACACCGCGTACTGGACCGGGAAGCTCTCTCGCATCTGGAGTTCTGTGTTGTCGATTGGCGCATCAACGACTTCGCGGGTCACCGGTGCTGGGACGCCGCTAACCGGTGAGGCCGTCGCTACCGATGCAGGAGCCTGATCTTCAGTTCCACACGCTATAACTGCGACCATCGCTACGGCGATGCTCGCCAATGCAAATTTGGTCTTGAGTTTCGTGAACACGTTCTTATCTCCATCACCCGAAGAATGTCTTCGGAAAAGTTTAGTTTTTTAGCTCTCACAAGTACAAACGAAAGCGGCCGCAGATTTGTTCCCGTGTTCTGAGATGAGTTGATTGAGCGCTCACCAGTTGCACCGCAAGTACGACATCTCATACAAGTCGGCGCTATTCATGGCGCGCCCTATCCGTCATGCCATGCGTAACCAATCGTTTGAGAAGTTGACTGGGACGGTGGAGGCAGACGCAACCTTCGTCGGCGGCAAGACTCGCCGCGGGCACAAGGTCATTCACGAGCGTTTGCGAGACCAGTACGAAATGAGCCTACGCCCGACGCACCCCGGCTTGATGCGTGGACCGCCACACCCGCGTATGAAGAACTTCGCTGCGCTTGGCGTTATCGAGCGTAGCGGCAGCGTCCGCACACAAGCTATGAAGTCTGAATCAGGCCCGGAAGTGCGCCCAATACTGTCCAAGAACGTGGACCTTGAAAACGTGCGGCTTATGACCGATGCCAGTTCTGCCTATCGCCGTATAAGTGAGTTCAGTCAGCACGACGTTGTGAACATGAGGTCGAGTGCGCCCGTGGTGACATTCACACGCAGAACATCGAGGGATGCTGGTCAATCTTGAAGCGTGGCATCATCGGAACGTTCCACCACGTAGGCGAGCATCGCTTGCCTACGTGGTGGAACGAGTTCGAGTACAGATTCAGCGCAAGAAAGATTCCGGACGCTGATCGCATTGAGGCTCTTGTGTCGCAGACTCATGGTCGTCTGGATTGGCACCGATGCTCTCAGGATTTGCACCCAAGAGCATGTCTACTGTGTCCTCGAACGCTTCTATATGATCGGAAAACTTGATGGGATCACCACGGCGACCACGGCGTTTTTTTTTGCTCGCCACATCGGGAGATAGGGAACTAGTGGCAACTGCCAGATATAACCTTGGTGTGCGGACGGGAAATCATGCATAATTCCGCTCACACGATGGTTCAACGTTAGTGGGGCCTTTGAATCCAGACGACATATTGAGGCATTGGCCGATGCCTCGCGTGGGCGTTCCCGCCCCCATCGCCTCGACTCTTGATTTGAGTTTAACCCGTTGGAGGTCGGTTCCCTATGTCTGCTAGTCACACCAGCTCTCAAGACGCTTTTCGTACGCAGCCAATGTACTCGTTTGGTGAGGCTGCTCGTTTGGCGCAGGTATCGTCTTCCACGGTTCGGAACTGGCTGTTCGGTTATACGAGCGGCGACCGTCAAATTGAGCCATTGTTCAACGGCCCCTCGGACATCGCCATGGTGTCATTTCTCCAATTGATTGAGATCACAGTGGCGGCGCGGTTTCGGAAGGTGGGGCATGTTTCATTCGCTGTCGTCCGTCGGGCCTATGAAAACGCTCAGGAAACATATGATATTGATTACCCGTTTGCTCATCTGCGGCTTGAGACGATGGGGGGGCACATTGTCCAGAGACTGCGTGGGGGCGATAAGGGCGCTAGTCTTCAAGCAGTGGACCAGCCGACTCAGTGGAGCCTACCGGGTCTGCTAGCGGAAGTCGTTGACCAGCTGGATTACGAGCGCGAGTTCGCCATTCGATGGCATCCGGCTGGCAAGTCCATTCCCATAGTAGTAGATCCGCTGATTAGTTCTGGTGTTCCAGTTTTCGAGGGGCGCGGTGTGACCATCACAGCAATTCGGAAGCGGTGGAAAGCGGGTCAATCCATCGACTTCATCGCTCAGGACTTCAAACTGGAGCCAAAATTGGTTGAGACGACACTACGTTATGCGGACTCGGTGGCCGCTTGAATCTATTGTGTGATGAGGATGTTGGAACTGGTATTCCGACTGCACTCGATGCTGTTGGCCTAAACGCTCGATCTCTATATCAGTTCGGGATGGGTGGACGACCCGATGTTGAGTGGTTAGCTAAAGCAGGTCAACAGGGTTGGTTGGTTCTAAGCTGCAACAAAAAGATGCTCACCGTGCCCGCCGAAAGAGCAGCGATTATAGATAACGATGTCGGGATCGTGTTCCTCACTACCGGCGAAGAGAAGATTATTGAAGTTCTCAAGCGCGTTCTTGCAAAGTGGAACGTACTGGAGTTGCTGGATGCGACAGAACCTCGACCATTTGCACGATTCCTCTCACCAAATGGTCGGTTTTCCGTTTCATACCGCGGCCTCCAACTCTGACTAATTGAACGACTCCGAAGCATTCTGCTTAAAGTTCCCGCAACTCTGCGATCTGCTCAACGGTTGTGTCCCAAGTCCATAACTGCCAATACATTTGACGTTGTGATTTCTGTGGCCGTAAACTTTCATCTGTAGATTCTTTAAAGGCTGTGAACGGGACTAGTACGTTCGAAGATCGGGCAAGAGAGAGTTGGGGATGGTGGAAACCCGACGCCCAGGTATCGAACAGAATGGACCCGGGAGCCGCAGGGCGAACGTTGCAACGCAAGTAGCCTGCGCCGGAGAGGGCACCGTTATCGAAGCCCAGGGACTCAGATTATTATCTGGCTCCTGACATGAGATGACCCGATTCGTCGGGTCAATCAGGGTGGCACCGCGATTAACCTCGCCCCTGTACGGGCGAGGTATTTTTTTGCCTCGAAAACACTGGGCCAGGACTCAGAGAAATGGCGAGCGAAATAGCGGTGACTTCCAAACCTGAACCAAGGGTGCTAAGCGGCATTCAGCCATCCGGTGTGCTCCATATTGGCAACTACTTCGGCGCCATCAAGCAACACATTGAACACCAGGATCGATTCCCCGGCGAGGCGTTTTACTTCATCGCCGACTATCACTCGCTGACGACTGTTGGCGATCCCCAGCTCCTGGCTGACCAGACAATTGGGGTTGCGCTCGATTACCTGGCACTGGGGCTTGATCCAGAGAAGGCGACCTTCTACCGCCAGTCTGATGTGCCCGAAGTGACCGAGCTAACGTGGATTTTGAGCTGTGTCACCGGCAAGGGGTTGCTGGACCGCGCTGTGTCCTACAAGGACAAGGTACAGCAGGGCATCAACGCATCGGTTGGGTTGTTCACGTATCCAATGCTCATGGCCGCCGACATACTGATCGTTCGCTCGACGATGGTCCCTGTGGGCCAGGACCAGACGCAACACCTTGAGATAACGCGCGATATCGCAGGCTCGTTCAACTCGGCGTACGACACTGATCTCTTCCCAATGCCGGACACGCTGCTCAACGACGCAGCGATCGTTCCCGGCATCGATGGTCAGAAGATGAGCAAGAGCTACGACAACACGGTGCCCATATTTGCCACCGAGTCTGAGATAAAGGCCAAGGTGAAGCGGATTAAGACGTCCTCAACTCCTCTCGGTGACCCCATCGATCCGGAGACCGATGTTGTGTTCCAGCTATTCCGCCTGTTCGGGGAGCCTGATGAGGTTGAAGAACTCAGAAGCGGCTATCTCGCCGGAGAGATCGGTTACGGCAAGAGCAAGAGCATGCTTCGTGAAGTGATGTCCGGCTACTTTGAGCAGTACCGTGAGCGCCGGAACGAGCTGGAAAACGACACGGACTATGTAGAAGACGTGCTCCGAAACGGTGCGCAACGCGCCCGTGCAGAAGCTCGAACCACCATCGATCTTGCCCGTGAGATCGTCGGATTGAGCGTCAGAACTCGGGTGGGAGCCACCAGATGATCTGCATGAGCTTGATATACGCACCTGGCAACCGTTGGCGGAGCCTCGACTGATTCACCACCCTAACTCAACTTAGTCGAGGAATTTCATGCATTCACCAACTAGAGACCAGTTCGTTGAACTGGCAAATGACTACAACCTTGTTCCCGTCTTCCGAGCTATTTCAGCTGACCTGGAAACTCCCGTTTCCGCCTTTCTTAAAGTCGCCAACGGCCCGTACTCGTTTTTGTTCGAGTCGGTCGAGGGAGGCGAGCGTCTTGCCCGTTACAGCTTCATTGGGACGGAGCCGCACGATGTAATCCGTACGGGCGTCGGCGAGCCCGACGGCGAAGTTGACCCGCTGGTTCCGATAAAGGAGCGGCTTGAGAACATCCGGTCGGCGCCTGTTGAAGGTTTGCCAGAGCGATTCCATGGCGGTGCGGTGGGCTACATTTCATATGACGCCATCCGTTACTTTGAGCCGAAGGTTCCCGAACTCTCAGGAACGGGCACTGGCATTCCCGAGTCCATCCACATGATGACTGACAGTCTGCTGATCTTTGATCATGTTCAACACCAGATTCTGGTGGTCGCTCACGCAGAAATTGGCGACGACCCGTCGGCTGACTACGACCGCGCTCTGGCGAAGGTCGAAGAGCTCATTGAGCGACTTGAAGGTCCGCTGCCTCCGAATGCTTACCAGCGATCATCGGGCCGATGGATCCAGAGTGAGGATGGTGCTCTCGACTACGAAGAGTCGACTGGTGAAGTGGCCGGTTCATCGTACGATTCACTCCCCAACATGACTCGCGAGCGCTACGAATCGATGATTGAAGAGGGCAAGAAGGCGATCTACGATGGCGAAGTCATCCAGATAGTGCTATCGCAACGCGTTGAGCGCAAGACCGATGTGGCTCCATTTGACTTGTACCGCGCACTTCGTGCGATAAACCCTTCGCCGTACATGTTCTTTCTTGAGATGGGCGACTTCCAGATCGTGGGCGCCTCCCCGGAACTGCTCGTGCGAGCGGTTGATGGCGAGGTTGCCGTTCATCCAATCGCAGGCACCCGACCTCGCGGTGCGACGCCTGAAGAAGACGCGCGTCTCGCCGAGGAGTTGCGCAACGACGAGAAAGAGAAGGCGGAGCACGTCATGCTGCTTGACCTGGGCCGGAATGACGTTGGCCGGGTCAGCATTCCGGGCACCGTAAAGGTGAATCAGATAATGGAAGTGGAGTACTACTCCCACGTCATGCACCTGGTCTCAGATGTAGTCGGCAAGCTTGATCCGAAGTATGACGCGTTCGATGTACTTCGAGCTGGATTCCCTGCGGGGACCGTCTCAGGGGCGCCAAAAGTACGCGCAATGGAGCTAATTTCCGAGCTTGAGCCTGACAAGCGAGGCGCCTATGCGGGTGCAATTGGCTACTTCTCGTATCACGGCAGTATGGACACCTGTATTGGCATCCGAACGGTGGTCATGAAGGATGGAGTGGCACACCTGCAGGCCGGTGGAGGAATTGTTGCCGACAGTACGCCTGAAGGTGAGTACAACGAGTCGCTGTTCAAGATGGGTGCGCTGCAGAAAGCCATCGATGAGGCCGAGGCGGCTCGACGTGCCTGATTCTGCTGTGTCTATCACTGAAACGTCCGAGAAAACCTCGTTCGTGCGTATGTCTATCCCAAATCCCGGACTATCTCCCGCGGATGTGTACGCACGACTCAATCCCGCCGGGGGAGGGTTTATTCTCGATGGCGTTTCGCCGGACTCGCACTCGCCGCGAGAAGCGTTGGTATCGGGTCCGCGGGTCCGCATAGCGCTGGTTAAACATGGATCTGATCCGTTCGAGACGCTTCGGTCGCTGCTTTCATCAATTGCCGCACCAGATCAGAAGGACGCCATGTTCGCCGGTGGAGTTGTCGGCTACATCGGTTATGAAGCCATCGAGGTGATTGAGCCATCGGTTGGTCGGCTACGGAAGCATCCGTCAGGTGTACCGCTGGCCGGGTTCATGATCCCGAACGAGTTCATCGCCCTTGACGCGAACCGGGAGCATCTGACGATCTACGTTCGTGGCTCCGAGGACGAGCAGGTTCGGCTGAGGACGATTGCCGATCTGCTGATGGGGGCTGCGTCCGGCGTTTCACGAACTGAACCGAATTCCAATGAGTCGGACATCACCAGTCCCCTGATGGCTCAAGCCGAGTACGAAGCCATGGTGAGTGAGGCGAGAGACGCTATTGACGAGGGCGAACTTATCCAGGCGGTGGTCTCACAGTGTGTGACCCGCAACACATCGGCGCGGTCCATCGACATCTACTCGCACCTCGCCCAGCTCAACCCGTCGCCGTACATGTTCTACATGGACTTCGACGAGTTCCAACTGATCGGCTCATCCCCGGAGCTGATGGTCCGCGTCCGCAACCGAGTTGCCGAAATTCATCCGATTGCAGGAACCCGCCCGCGAGGTTCAACACCTGATGAGGACCTGGCAATGCGACGGGAGCTACTGGCAAGCGAAAAAGAGCGTGCCGAGCATGTGATGTTGGTTGACCTCGCTCGCAACGATCTTGGCGCTGTATGCGAACCCGGCAGTATGAAAGTGCCGCGTATGATGCGTTTTGAGAAGTATTCACACGTTCAGCATCTGGTCAGCAGGGTTCAAGGGCGACTCAGAGATGGTTGGGACGCTGTTGACGCCCTCAAATCAGGATTCCCGGCTGGGACGCTGGCTGGAGCACCGAAAATCCGTGCGATGCAGCTTATTCATGAGCTTGAATCGGTTGGCCGAGGTCCCTACACCGGAGCCGCTGGTTGGTTCTCCGCGTCTGGAGATATGGACACCGGAACCGTGATTCGTTCGATGATAATTAGCGACGGAGTCGCGTATGTACACGGCGGTGGCGGTATTGTTCACGATAGCGACCCCACAGCCGAGTATTTTGAGTCGATTCACAAGATGGCGGCGCCTCTTGAAGCGATCAGCCGGGCGGAAGAGTTCCGTTGGCGGAACGGCGAACACATTGCAACGGCAGCGACTAACACTCAACCATCCTTGATCACAGACTAGAGAACAAAAATGCTCCTCCTCATAGATAACTACGATAGCTTCACCTATAACCTCTACCAGTACCTGAGCGAACTCGGGGTGGATGATGTCAGGGTCGTCAGGAATGACGCGGCAACCGTTGATGAACTTGAAGCCATGAACCCCGAACGCGTCGTAATCTCTCCCGGTCCATCGCGTCCTGAGAATGCTGGAATCTCCGTTGAGACGATAAAACGCTTCGCCGGCAAGGTGCCTGTTCTGGGCGTTTGCCTTGGCCACCAGTGCCTTGCTGATGCGTTTGGTGGCAAAGTTGTGCACGCGGGTGAAATCATGCACGGCAAGACGTCCGCCATTCATCATGATGGCAAGGGCGTTTTCGCTGGAGTCGATAACCCGTTCGAGGCGGTCCGGTACCATTCGCTGACAATCGAACCGGGCTCGATGCCGGACGATTTTGAAGTAACGGCCCGCACAGAGAATGGAATCATCATGGGCGTCCGCCACAAAACCCTGGCCATTGAAGGCGTGCAGTTCCACCCGGAATCGATCGTGACAGAGCCGGGTAAGCAACTGCTGCAGAACTTCCTGAACATGGAAGAACACGCTGCCGCTGGAGCCGTGTAGTGGACGATATCAAGCAGGCCATTCAGGCGGTCGTTGAAGGCAACGATCTGTCCATAGAAGACGCCGAGGCTGCGATGGGCGTCATCATGGACGGTGAAGCGACGCCCGCACAGTTCGGTGCGTTCGTGACCGCGCTGCGCATGAAGGGCGAGACCTCCGCAGAGATCGCAGGCATGGCGCAAGGTATGCGTGAGCGATCTCTGCACGTCGAATGGGATGGAGATGTCGTCGATACCTGCGGTACCGGCGGGACCGGCTCAAGCGAGTTCAATATTTCCACCACTGCCGCGTTCATCGTAGCTGGCGCCGGGATTCCGGTGGCGAAACACGGAAATCGTTCTGCCACCAGCGCCTCCGGCTCGGCCGATGTGCTTGAGGCGCTCGGCGTTAAGATTGACCTCCAGCCCGAAGGTGTTGAGCGGTGCCTCAGGGAAGTTGGCGTCGCGTTCATGTTCGCCCAGACGTTCCACCCCTCCATGCGACACGCCGGGCCGCTGCGTCCGCAGCTTGGCATCCGGACTGTGTTCAACATCCTCGGCCCATTAACCAACCCGGCGGGAGCTAGAAAGCAGGTCATAGGCGTGGGCGATCCGTCACTCGCGCTGAAGATGGCTCAGGCGCTCAAGCTGCTGGGAGCGGAGCACGTTCTTCTTGTTCATGGCGGTGATGGCTCGGATGAGATCAGCGTCTCTGGCAACACGGAAGTGTGGGAGCTCAAGAACGGCGAGATAACAAAGGGTCGAGCACGTCCGGCAGACTTTGGGGTCCCGGACGGTGATCCTGCCCATCTAAAGATCGATTCACCCGCCCATAGCGCCGAACTTGTCCGCGAGGTGCTGGCTGGCGAAGGTGGCGGGCACAACGCTCCGCCGGGCGTCGCCCGGTCGGCGCGCACAGCGGCCCTCATCAACGCGGCCGCAGCAATCTACGTCAACGATTCGGCATCGAGCTATCACGAAGCGGCGCAAATCGCAGCCAAATCTATAGATTCGGGCGCCGCCGCGTTGAAACTCGATGATCTGATCAGAGTGAGTAACGAATCAGCATGAGCACTGCGAAAACGACCAGTACAGGAACGATTCTCGATGAGATCGTCTCTGCGCGCGCCACTGAAATAGACCGCCAGCGTTGCGCAGTCTCGCTGGATGGCGTGCGTACTGCTGCTGAATCTGCGCCACCAGCACTCGATTTCCACGGTGCGCTCGCTAAGCCTGGCATCTCTCTGATTGCAGAGATGAAGCGCAAGTCTCCGTCTGGCGGAGAGCTACGTCCCGATCTCGATCCGGCAGATACGGCGCGTACATACGTCAATTCCGGGGCATCCGCGCTATCAATCCTCACGGAGCCGTTCTATTTCGATGGCAAGATGTCCGATATGCGAGATGCTGGTCAGGCAGCGCACTCATCAGGCGTGCCGGTCCTGCAGAAGGATTTCGTATTTGACGAATACCAGATTTACGAGGCGAGAGCGAATGGTGCGGACGCGATACTGCTCATCGTGGCAATTCTTGATGAGAGTTCACTGCGGGGCCTACACAGCCTTGCCCACGAGCTTGGCATGGCAGCGTTGATGGAAGTATTTGATCGCGAAGAACTCGAACTGGCGATGAAGATCGACCCGCCGATTCTTGGCGTCAATAATCGAAACCTGAAAACTCTTGAGACGTCGCTGGCGCATTTTGAAGAGATTGCGGCTCAGATGGACGGCGAACGAGTACTGGTTGCAGAAAGCGGTATGAAGTCGGCGGCTGATGTGCGGCGGATGGAAGCTGCCGGGGCTGATGCAGTGTTAGTAGGCGAAGCTTTGATGCGCGCTGGCTCATCTGCCGGATCGTTGGCTAGCGAAATCACAGGCCAGGCAAGATGAATCCTCCTGAACCCGGGTCTGCGCGTCAGCGGACACAGATCAAGATCTGCGGCCTGCGCGACCCGGAGAATGCTCTCGTCGCGGCAGATGCTGGCGCTGACTTCCTGGGATTCGTGTTTGTTGAGGGCGTACGCCGACAAATCCAACCCGACGAAGGCCAGTGGATCACTGAAGGCTTCATCGGAGGGCGGGAAGGTATTCCGAATGGACCGAAACTCGTTGGTCTGTTCCGTAATCAGCCCGTTGAGTGGGTGCGACGCGTGGCGCAACAGTGCCATCTTCATATCGCACAGCTCTGCGGCAGCGAAGACCTCGCCTACGCTGAAGAGTTGATCGTCCCCGTATTGAAGCAGATTCGCGTGAAGCCTGATGACTCCGCTGAGGATCTCCGCGAAGAGGTCCAACGCTGGCGTGGGGCCGGGCATCTGGCTGTGCTGGACTCTTTCGATCCATCCGCACCGGGTGGAACTGGCGTCGCGTTCGACTGGTCAGTCGCCGATGGCATAGTCGAGCAGGAAGGCGTGCTGCTGGCGGGCGGGCTCACTCCAGAAAACGTAGGAGCAGCAATTCAGCAACTCAACCCGTGGGGCGTTGACGTATCCAGCGGAGTTGAGGTGGACGGCTTGAAGGACCCAGACAGGATTCTTGATTTTATCAACGCCGCAAGGAACGCATGATGACGGAATCTACCGGTAAGGAATGCCAGAGCTGCGGCCACATGCTGCACCCGGACTCGGCCTACTGCGGCGTGTGCGGTACTCCGTCACGAGACCGAGATCAGGTGGTCGACACCTCAGACGACCCGTGGGGCGACCGCGCCATCGAGGCAGAGGTCGATCAGGGTGGCTATCAGTCTGAACTTGATGAAGACGTGCTGGCGGACATGGGCACCCGGACCGGTGCTTTTGCGCTAAACGTGTTCGTTCCCGGATTGCTGGGATTCATCCCGATACTGGGAATCGTTATCTCAATCGGATGGAACATCGCGAATCTCATCATGTACCAACGAGGTCAGGACGTTGGGGCGAAGATGCTCAAGATTCGTGTGATGCGATCAAATGGCGACGTTGCCGGCTTTTACCACATGTGGAGCCGAAACCTAGCGTCAATTATTAGCACCATCCCTCTGCTCGCCGGCTACTGGACGGCCTACGGGGATCCAGACAATCGCACCTGGCACGACAAGATCATGGATACATATGTGATCCGGGACAACGAGCTTGCAGCGAACAGACCGGGCACAAGCTCGACAGCGGCGAAGCGTTGGTTCGTAGCATCGCTGATCTTTGTCGCGGCGCTGGTCGCGCTTTTGGGAGCCGGCATCATCCTTGCGCTGAGAAACTTCTCCTAGATCACTCCACAGTGACGGTCTTCGCCAGGTTCCGGGGTTTGTCTGGGTCCTGCTTCAACGCCACAGCGGTGTAGTAGGCGAGTAGCTGCATTGGCACCAGCGAGAAAATTGCTGATAACGCTTCGGATGCGGCGGGTAGCTCAATCACCTCATCAACGATCGAGGGAACGATCTCGTCGCCTTCGGTAACGATGGCGATCACCTGACCTCCACGTGCCTTCACTTCATTGAGGTTGGAAACCATCTTTTCGTGCAACGGGCCTGCAGGGGCGAGGGCGATGGTGGGCATATCTTCACTGATCAGCGCGTTCACGCCGTGCTTCATTTCGCCCGCCGCGTATCCTTCGGCGTGGATGTAGGCGATCTCCTTCATCTTGAGCGCGCCCTCCATCGCGGCCGGAAACATGAAGCCGCGGCCAAGGTAGAGCAGGTGATGACGGGTCACAAGTCGCTCGGCGATCGCCTTGTAAGTCTGTTCCTGCGAGATGAGACTTCCAATTCCACCTGGAAGGCTTGCCAGATCGGAGACAGCGGCCTTCCTTGCCTCCTGGCTCATCGTGCCTCGTATCGACGCAAGATGAATCGCTAGCATGTAGAGGCAGACGACGGTGTTCGTCATGGTCTTGGTGGAAGCTACTGCCACTTCCAGTCCGGCCCTGACCAACAGTGATCCATCCGCCATCCGGGTGGCCTGAGAGCCGTCAATCTCAACCACCGCCAGTTGTTTCGCGTTCTGGGCGGCAGCGCCTTCCATGGCTGCGAGGGTGTCGGCCGTTTCACCGGACTGTGTGACTGAGATAACCAGCGTGTTCTCGTTCAGCACCGGGTTCTTGTAGCGAAATTCAGACGCGTTCTCAGCCTTCGCCGGGATTCGTGCGAACGACTCGATCAACGTTGCGCCCATCATGGCGGAGTGGAGGCTTGTGCCCATGCCGACCAGAACCACCTGATCAAAGTTTCTGATCTGTTCGTCCGTGAACGGTATCTCGGGCAGGTTGAGCGATCCGGTCTCAAAATCGACCCGGCCGCGCATCGCACTGGCGACACGTTCCGCTTGCTCATGGATCTCTTTGAGCATGAAGTGTGGAAAAGCGCCGAGTTCCGCGGATTCCGCTGAACGGTCCGAGATGATTATCTCTTTGTCGATGACATCACCATCGCCGTTCCGGTAGATGACTGAGGCGTTGGTGATGATCGCCTGCTCTCCGCTGTCCAGATACACCACTTTGTTTGTGTACGGGAGCACTGCGAGGAGGTCGCTGGCCATCATGTTTCCATCGTCGATATGCCCGACAACTATGCCACCCGCATTTCCGGTGCGCATGCCAACGATCTTGCCAGGCTCATTGCGAGCAGACACGACGAACGTGCCCGCGCCCTTGAGGCGACCTGCGGCGCGAAGCAGCGCGTCTTCCAGAGATTGACCGGCTCTCATGTTCATTTCAATCAGATGAACGATGGCCTCTGTGTCTGTGTCTGAGAGGAGAGTATGGCCGTCAGCCGCGAGTTCAGTTCTGAGTTCCAGGTAGTTTTCAACGATGCCGTTGTGGACCAGCGCTACCTCCCCATCGCAACTAACGTGTGGGTGGGAGTTCTGCCGGTTTACGACTCCGTGGGTGGCCCAGCGCGTGTGGCCGATACCTGTGTGGCCGGTTATGTCTGACTCCGCTACAAGCGCGTCGAGTTCCTCGACCCGGCCGGCCGTTTTAAGTACTTCCATTGTGCCCAAGGCTGTCTGAATCGCCACTCCTGCTGAGTCGTATCCCCGGTACTCAAGGCTCTTGAGGCCTTTGAGCAGTATTGGAGTTGCATCGGCGCTGCCAGTGTAGGCGACTATTCCGCACATTTAGGTTCTGTATTCCGTCTTCTGTTTAGTTGGTGATCGGACCGTATACCACGGGGGGCGATCAACGGGCGTTCGCAGGTAAATCCTGAGTAAATTGTCGGTCGCGCCCCACTGCGTCGGCATAGAAGCCCCGGTAGGACTCAGGGAGTAGCTCAGCCACACGCCCCATCGCCTCTTTAGTCGCTCCCTCAATGGCATCTTTGCGGTCCAGGCCCGCGTCCACCACCTTGAACGGCTTACCTATATTTACGCGAATCGTGGCGCTTGGGCTGAGTGCCCTGAATACATTGCCCAGAGAGTGCGTACCTGTTATGCCGATGGGGAGTACGGAAACGCCAGTCCGCATCGCTATGGTTGCAGGGCCGCGTTGCGCCTCTCTCATTGAGCCGCGGGTGCGCGTGCCTTCAGGGAACAACGTCAACGCGCCGTCTGGCTGGCCCAGAATGCCGAGAATCTGACGATAGGCAGATGAGTCTGCCCGCCCTCTGGCGAGAGGGAATGAGCCCCAGTAGTAGAGGAACAAGGCTGCGAGCTTCAAGTCGAACAACTCACGCTTGGCGGGAAAAAACACTTTGCGTGAAATCGTTCTCGCTATTACCGGCGGATCCATGTTGCTCTGGTGGTTGGCAATAATTATCAGAGGGCCTGAGGTTGGAACATTTTCAGTTCCCGTCGCCTTATAGTCGGCCCAGACCTTCAACGAGACCTTGAATCCGGTGTTGCACGCCCAGAAAAACGATCTCACGCAGATGCCTTGACCAATCCGATTACCTCGTTCACGACCTCATCTAACGATTTACCGTCGTTGCAGACCTGAATACTATCTTCAGCTGGGCGTAGCGGTGATGTTGCGCGGCCGGAGTCCTGTGCATCCCGCAACTCGATATCTCTTACCATCTGATCAAGATTCTGCTGCATGCCTTTGGACCTGTTCTCCTCAAACCGGCGCCTCGCACGCTCCCCGGCGCTGGCTGTCAGGTAGATTTTGAGTTCTGCGTCCGGCAGCACAACAGTGCCGATATCACGCCCGATCATTACGATTTGTGCGTCTCCAGCTATGTCTCTTTGAAGCTGCACCATCAACGAGCGCACCCCTGGTAGCGCGGACACAGTAGATACTCCGCTGTCTACTTCAGGAGATCGCAAGGTGTCCGTTTCATCTTGCTCAAAGATCATGGCTCTGGCATCACCTGCATCATCGAACTCGAATTTTAGATCGCCTGCATTCACCGACTGAATGATTGAAGACTCATCGGAAAGCGCAACACCTTGAAGCTGGGCCATCCGTGTTGCTGCTCTGTACATGATTCCGGTATCAAGAAATCTGAATCCAAGCTGGGCTGCCACCAGTTCCCCAGTGGTCGTCTTACCGGATCCGGCCGGGCCGTCTATCGCGATGCGCGTGATCCCCTCCTTAGACTCCGCTCGACTCCACGCACCCTAAGTCAGGGCGCAGCAACTAATGATGCCGGAAGATTTCCGACAACACAAAGTTGTCTCAAATGCGGAATCTTCGCCATTTTGTGGATGAAACCACTCTCATGATCACGAGATGACCTATGCTAAACTTTCGACGATTTCCTATCAGGTTGACCGGATAACCATACTGGTTGGCCAGACGATAATTCACGGGCCCGCCAGGGCTCCATCCAAGCTATGGCTAGAATGGAGACGCACGATGAACGCATACGACTGGATTCTTGTGGCCATATGGGTGGTTTTGCTCCTGTGGGGCATCAAAACCGGACTCATTAAGGCCCTTTTTGTGGCAGTCGCAATTTTCGTTGCGTTTGTAATCACCGGTCGCATCGCTCCAACCATCTCTTCCGTTGTCACAACTTCAGATCTCAGTGAGGCAATTGGGGATTCGGTCATTTATTGGGTCGTATTTGCTGTCGCGCTATTTGCCGCCAATTTTGTGTTGAGCAAGATACACGGCATCATCAATGCATTGACACTGGGACTGCTTGGCCCGCTAGACAAGCTCGCTGGCATGGCAATGGGTGCCGTGTTGGGTCTGTTATTTACTATCGCGTTCGTCATGACAAGCGCCAGCTACGCCATTGGCGCAGTAGCGCTCCCAGATGATCGATTCGCAGGCCAGGAAAAAGTTGCGGAGCAACTGGCCAACTCCACTATCGTTCCTTTTTACGTCACCGTCTGGGACGTTCTTCCCGCGGACTCATTTGGCCTTATTCCAGCCGAATACTCAGATGCAATGAACCAGTTGGATGGCGTTATTGAGTTCTCAGACATCACAGACGCGCTGACCGGTGACCAGGTCCTTGATTTTGTGAAGGATAAAGTCGCCGAAGAGTTGAAAGATCAGGTCGCGGAAGAACTCAAGAAAGAACTTGATGCGGCCACTGAATAGTCGGTTGGAGAAGTAAGGAGGCAAACATTGTCGCGTTCGGCGGTTCTGGTTTTGAACCAGAACTATCAGCCTCTGAACGTCTGTAATGTTCGCCGCGCTATCTCACTTCTTGGACGTGACAAAGCAGAGATCCTCACCGCTACCGACAGATATCTGCACAGCGCCTCGTTAATCTTTGAGGAGCCATCGGTCATCCGACTGATCTACATGGTGAAGCGGCCATTTCAGCAGAGACGGCTCTCCCGCAAAGAGATATTCATTCGTGATCACTACCGCTGCCAGTACTGCAACAAGCAGATGCGAAAGCTGACGCTTGATCACGTGATGCCTCGCTCGCGGGGTGGTGGGCACAGTTGGACTAATGTGGTGTCAGCCTGTGCGGAGTGCAATCACAAGAAGGCGGGAAGAACGCCCCAAGAAGCTCGCATGGGTCTGCTCAAGCAGCCGGAGCCGCCGAAGCCAAACCCCTACTCGTTTGTGATGCACACGGACGTCAAAGATGCGTGGCGGCCGTACTTGCCGTGGGTTGAGGCGATGTTTGGCGACTCGTCATCGCTGAGCGGAGTCGCTGCCGGAGATTAAATCGCGCGCCGGGCTATTGCGCTCCGACGGGCTGACTGATTGACGGTAGGGTGAGCATCATCACTTCCAGCGCCAGTTGTGGCGCTGCGTTAGCCCTGAGTGCTCTAATTGCCGATCGTGAGCCTTCGATCACTTCCACGATCTGGTCCAACTCACACTGTGCCGCCAATTCAGAAAGCTGCGCGCTCCAGTTGGTATGGATTGCGCCGTCTTTGACGCCATGTTTCGCCAACATGGCATCCCGCCACACGCTTGACCAAGCCTCAAGCTCTGCCTCAACCGCTGACTGATCCTTGCGATACTGGCCTGACAGTTCTCTGGCGTAGCGGAAACGTCCTTCAAGTGAACTGGTGGAGGCATCAAGGATTCGCAGTACCATCTGATCGTAATGGCCAACCGCCGCTGGATCCTCGAGTAGTTCGATTGCTCGACCAGGTTTGCCATTCGACAGGCGCGCAAATCGCTCGGCGTCCTCCGGCGTGGCGCTGTGCTTCGAAATCAGGCCATCCCGGATCTGATCGACAGGCACGGGGCGCAACTGAATCCACTGGCAGCGTGATGCCACAGTGTCAGGTACCGCGCTGCGGTCAGGGGCGACCAGAATCAGCATCGAGGTCTCAGAGGGTTCCTCAAGTGTCTTTAGAAGCGCGTTCGCAGCCGGGCTGGTTATACCGTCATCGAATTTGAGCGTCTCGGCGTCCTCGATGATGAATACATGGCGCCTGCCTTCAAACGGACTAACGCGGCCATCGTGCTGGAGGTCGCGAATATGTTCTATCGACAGTCGGAGTCTATTGGCATCTTTATCTTCGGTTGAGGCGTCACCGCCCCCGACGCCTCGGATAGGCGTGTGCCGGTCGATCAGACGTACGTCTGCATGGATACCGCGTTTAATCCGCTCGCACTGGGTGCAGGAACCGCATGGCGCCTCACCCGGCGTTTCGCAGTTGGCGGCCATTGCGAGCAGCTTCGCCAGCGTTGCTCGGCCGAGCTGCTTCGGACCCGTGATCAGATAGGCGTGGGAGAGCCTGCCTGCCGATACAGCCGAATCCAGAATGCGTACAGCCGGCGCGTTGCCAATGAGATCCCAGTTGCCAGTCACGGTCAGATGATGCTCGTCCGCAGCAGGTCTTCGTACGTTTCGCGGCGTCGGATCAATCGGTGCTCACCATCAGATACCATCACGATCGCGGGCCTGGGGACCATGTTGTAGTTGCTCGCCATGGGAACGTTGTAGGCACCTGAGGCTGGCAGCGCTATGAGGTCGCCCGGTTCTGGGGTAGGAAGGAATGCGTTTTTCACGAGTATGTCGCCGGACTCACAGAATTTGCCTGCAATCCTGAACGGTCCATCAAGTTCTTCGTTGACTCGATTCACCGAGTGCGCCTCGTACTCAGCATCGTAGATCGCTGGTCGGATGTTGTCGCCCATTCCGCCATCTACGCTGACGTAAGTTCGTACGCCCGGTATCTCTTTGATTGCCCCTACAGTGTAGATCGCGACACCGGACCGACCAACCATCGAGCGGCCTGGCTCAACGATCAGGAGCGGCTCATCAAATCCATGCGCATCACACCCGGCACGCACTGAATCGGCGATGGCGTTCGCATAGTCGGATATCGGAAGCGGAAGTTTCTCGCCGACGTATCCGATGGCGAAGCCGCCTCCAGGGCTGAACTCACGCAGGTCGAGGCCGAATTTATCGCGCATATCGGCAGCGAACTGCATCACGTAAGGAATGGCTTCCGTGTAGGGATCAAGCTCAAACAGGGGCGAGCCAAGGTGAAAGTGAAGCCCACGGAGGTCGAGGTTCTTCGCTTCCTGGACCTTCTGGACGGCAATCTCCGCGTGGCCAGTTTCGATGGAAAATCCGAATTTGCTATCCAGAATACCCGTTGTCGTCAGGCGGTGGGTCTGCGCGTCCACGCTGGGGGAGACGCGAATTAGCACCGGTTGCGTCACTCCTTGTTCGCCAGCAATTTCGTTCAGAACATCAATCTCAGGAAAGCTGTCGATGGTGATCCTGGCAAGGCCATACTCAACCGCCTCAGACAGTTCTTGCCGACTCTTGTTGTTCCCATTGAAGTTCATCATTGAGGCGGGGAACTCGACCATTTTGGCGACCGCAAGCTCCCCACCGGAGACGATATCGATGCCAATGCCCTCTTCATCAAGGATTTTCTCTAGAACGGGGTTCGCGAACGCCTTTGAGGAGTACGAAATGTGGGAATCCTTGTAGGCGCCTCTGAATGACTTGACGAAGTCGCGGGCTGTCTCACGAATCGTTGTCTCATCGTAAACGTACAACGGACTACCGTATTCGCTGACTAGATCTTTGAGGTCGCAACCTCCAATGGCAATATGGCCATCTAAGTTCACGGAGGTTGTTACAGGGAAGGTGTCCCTGCCAGAAAACATATCCAGAATCCCACTCCAATCCACGGGTAAGGGTCAATCGGCACACTTATGACAAAAGCTCACCACGCAATCCTAGATATTCACCAACCGGCTGGTCAACATACATTGGTCGTAATCCGATCAGACCGATAATCTATTGGTGGCCCATCAATAGTATGTGGTCTGAATCATTCATTCTGGCATTCCGGAGAGGAGGAACTGTTGTTAGAGAGGCCAATTCGCCTGACTGAACTCGCTGAATGCGCCGGTTGAGCCGGAAAACTCAGTCAAGCTGACCTGGCGCAGGTTCTGCGTCAGTTGCCCGCCCCGTCAATCAATGACCCAAATGTCATCGTTGGCTTCAACACGTCTGACGACGCTGGGATTTATCGCGTCTCTGACGATCTGGCGCTGGTTCTGACGGTCGATTTCTTTCCTCCCATCGTGGATGACCCTTTTACATATGGGGCCATTGCCGCGGCCAATGCGCTTAGCGATGTCTACGCGATGGGCGGGCGTCCGGTGACTGCGCTCAACGTTGCGGCAATACCTGCAGACCTTCCGCCGGAGATCCTGAGCGGAATATTGAGTGGCGGTGCGGCCAAAGCTGCTGAGGCGGGCGTGTCTGTGATTGGCGGGCACACGGTGACTGACAATGAGCCAAAGTACGGGATGTCCGTTACCGGCTATATCCATCCTGACAAGATAATCACGAATTCCGGCGCGCAGCCGGGCGACAAGCTCGTACTAACGAAGCCAATTGGCACAGGAATCATCTCGACTGCCGGCAAAGCTCAGGAAGCTGATCCCGGGGTGCTGAGCAACGCGGCAAAGATCATGGCTGTGCTCAACAAGGGTGCGTCTGAGGCGATGATTGAGGTTGGAGTTCACGCTGCCACAGATGTGACTGGCTATGGACTCGTTGGTCATGCGTCTGAGATGGCGCGAGGGTGCGGGTTTGCGATCGACTTGTCGCTCAAATCAGTTCCGATCATTCCAGGCACGCTCGAGTTGCTTGAACGCGGAATTGTGCCGGGCGGGACGCATCGCAATCTGGCGGGCGTGTTGGGCTCGTCGGAGTGGGACTCATCCGTCACCGACAACCAGAAGCTGCTCATGTGTGACGCGCAAACATCGGGCGGGCTGCTAATTGCTGTTGCCGCTGACAAGTGTGATGCGCTGATCGCTGCGCTGATTGCGGCGGAAACTCCCGCTGCCGCTGTAATTGGTGCGGTGACCGAAGAACGATCGGGGATTGTTCGAGTCTCCGCCTGAGGTGGGGGTGCGACCTGCGGGTGGTTCCTGCGAAGGCGTCGATACAGCGCTATAAGATCGCCGCCAGTTGATAATTCTACGATGAGAAAAAGGCCCGCCGTGGAAACACGGCGGGCCTTTTTCGATTACTGAGCTGGATTACTTTGCCTGGAAAATGGTGGGGTCGGCTTCACCTTCTACGTGGAGGAGACCAACCAGGCCTTTTTCAAGTCTGCTGAGGGCGTGGTCAACAAGAATGTAGGTACCGGGGTATTCGAGCTTGATTTCAACTACCGTGGCGCCTCCGGGTGGGACGAGCGTTGTCTGTACGTCCACTAGAGGTTCACTGACCAGCGAAGCTTTAGCGTAGACCTTGTCGAACATCTCACCAATCACGTGGAATGACGAGATGAAGTTTGGTCCGCCCACTCCAAAGTAGATTCGGATGGTCTCGCCAACTTCGGCCCGCAGTGCGTGCTCGTCAGAAGCGAGCGCTCCTGAGGCTCCGTTGAAAACGAAGTAGGTGGGGTCTTCAGACATGAGCTTGTCATGGTCGAAGTCAACCAGTCCTTTTTCACCGAATGCCTGCTTCGTGTACAGCTCTCCCTGCATCACGTAGAACTCGCGGTCGACTTCTGGCAGTCCACCTTCTGGCTCTACCAGGATCATGCCGTACATTCCGCTGGAGATGTGGTGAGGCACTGATGGTGTGGCGCAGTGATAGACGTAGAGGCCGGCCTTCAATGCTTTGAAGCTGAATGTGGCTTCCTCACCGGGTGGTACCTGGGTGACTTTGGCTCCGCCACCGGGGCCTGTGACGGCGTGCAAGTCTACGGAGTGAAGCAGAAAGTCTCCGGGCATGTTCTTCAGCGTGAGGTTGACGGTGTCATTAACTCTCACTCTGAGCATAGGGCCTGGGACCTGCTGGTTGAACGTCCAGTAGTTGTAGGTGGTTCCGTCCGCGAGCTGCCCTTCAAGTTCTGAAGCTTCTAGCTCAAGGTTGACTTCCGTTGGGCCGCGATCTCCGATAGGGCCGGGGAGATCTGTTGGATCCCTGGTGATATCAACTGCTGTGGTTGGGAGCCGCACTTCCGCCTTATCAGCGACCGGGACGGTTTTGACATCCGATGAGATTGCTTTCGGCACTTCGGCCAGTGCAGGCGTCGGTAGAGCTGCGAGTTGAGATTCTAGATTCGCGACGCGGTCTTCAACTTCACCGGTTCCGGAACATGCGATCAACACAGTAAATAATGAAATCATGCCGAATACGGCAATTAGCGGGATGGATCGTTTCTGCGGCGTCTGCAATTGAGTTGCCCTCCAATGGTTTATACCTAATTCATTCAGGCACTGATAAACATTTACAGGTGTTCGATGAGCGGCAAGTGAATGTCGACAATCGAATTATGAGGATAGCGTGATGACCTTCTTATTCTATGGCTCCAAAGCGTCAAGTTGTGAGATGAGGGTGCTTCCGCCTGAGACGCGGCAAGGCCCCGGCGCAGATGCCGGAGCCTTGTAAATCCAGCGGGTGAGGACAGCAGCCCACCTGATATCTCTTGTTGCACCAGACCAATTTCGATGACCGTGTCGTTGACGATTGCGCTCACGATGTGCTCGCTACTTTCGTTGTTGTCACCCCGGTAAGAAAACGCCAGAACGAGGGCAACGCTGGGCTCAACTGTCGTCGTGCGAAGTCCCATGATGATCTCAGCGTCGTGAGGGTCGGCGGGAAGCATCTCACGGTTGATCACAACCGGGGCAGCCGCTGGGCGGACTACGTCACCATCGGGACCGAAGTAGGCCTGCGCCACGTTCAGCAAGCGGGCTCATCGATACGCGGCTGTCCAGATGGGTAGACGGCATTCCGTTCCGGTGTGGTTACTCCACTCCGCCACCGACAGTCGCACTCAGACCAAGAGGCTTGCTGTACGCACAGTCGAGGAAGCCGACGGCTCTGAGGCCACCGTTGCGATTGTGGATGATCAGGCCCGCAACTTCGATGACGTGCGCCGGGGCGACGCCGATCAGGTTTTCTCCATTCAAACCACCGGCGGAAAGAACGCAACGATAGCTTCAGCCCACCGGCGCTTGTGGGTGGCCACACTGGAAACGGCGGGGTAGCGCTCGCCTACACCCCGGGCAGTGGCGCGGTGTCTCCTGATCTCACTTGCCAGAGGCGCAGACGCGCTGCCATGGCTCTGATTCGGTCGCGATGCTCCGGCTCGTCAAACAGATTCGCTTGTTCGGCGGGGTCCGCGTTGAGGTCGTAAAGTTCTCCGAGGTCTGTGGCGCACAGGTTGAGCTTCCAGCGGTCGGCGGTGATGATGGAGCGCCATGGCTGGGAGTTCATGAAGTTGAGATCGGCGAGTTTTTCCTCTGGCCAGAAGTACTCATCACACTCATCTGCGAGGTTGCGATCTCCTACGCCGTTGTGCTGCACGACGATATCGTTGTTGGCGAGCGTGTCATCGCCGTCGACGACTGCCTTGCGACTCACGCCCTGCAGTTGATCGGGCAGCGATTCGCCCATCAGGTCGAGCAACGTCGGGAGAATATCGATCTGGCTGAAGTTGCCCGGCACACGACGCGCTCCATCTTCAAGCCATGGCACGTGCATGAGTAACGGAACTCTGGCGGCTTCTTCGTAAGGCGTACGCATCTCCAACATGCCGTGTGTGCCGACCATGTCGCCGTGCTCGCTGGTGAAGACGATGATTGTGTTATCGGCAACACCGGCCCGTTCGATACCACCGAGTATCGAACCCAGCATGTCGTCCACTACCTTCACATTGCCCCAGTAGCCGGCCCGCAGCCGCCGCCACGCTGCCTCGCCTTCTCGGAGATCGATACCATCCCGGATGCAGTTGGCGAACAGATCTGCCCGGAGGCGGTTGAACAGCGTGCTCTGCTCCGGGTAGGCCAGAAACGTCTCATCAACCGGCATTGTGGCCGCGTCGTAGAGATCGTCATACGGCCCGGCGAACGGTGGATGCGGCTCAATGCTGCTGACGTACAGCACGAACGGGTTGTTGGCATTGCTCTCAATGAAATCGGCTGCCTGATGGCCCAGGAACGTCGCCATCTGTAGCTCTGGTGGCAGTTCAGACCGCAATTTGCCGGAGTAGGTCATGCCGCCGGGATGAACCTCGTCGGGCTCAATGCCCTTGCCCTTGAGGAAGTGGTGATACGCCGATAGTTCTGTTCGATTGGCGTGGTCGGTGTACTCCGGCCACCACTTATCGTTGCTGCCAACCCAGTGGTCGAACCGGTGCTGAGCGAAGATCTCATCACCCAGATGCCACTTGCCAACGTAGCCGGTTTTGTACTCCGACGAGACCATCTCCGCCGCGGCCTGAACCTCCCGAGGCATCACCAACCGATTCACGCTCATGCCTGCGGACGGCGGATACAGCCCGGTCATGATCGACGATCTCGCTGGCGCACATACTGGCTGGGTGACGTATGCGTTCTCGAACACAAGGCTGCGCTCAGCCAGCGCGTTCATGTGCGGCGACTGAATCCAGTCGTTGCCGTAGCAGGCCATGGAGTCCTGCCGCAAACGGTCCGGGAGGACGAATACGAGATTGGGATGTTTGGGGGCGGGGGCGTTTGGCAAGGCGAAGTGCTCCGATGGGTTCACTGCAACGAACTCGTTTGAGTTAGCGGATCAATGAGATAACACGTTGGATCATGCGAGGAAACTTACACCCATCCAACACTCGATATCCGCGATCCCTCCGCCTCAAGGATTTTGATTACGCCTCAGAAGGAGCGTATTTCGTGACGATCACGAGCTCTGGAAGAGTACCCCTGTTTGGAATAGCAACTGACGGGCATATTTCTCTTAGCTGGAAGGGCGAGACAGTTCGACATCTGTGGTTGTCTCTTAGGGAGCGATTCGCAGGGGTAGGTCTAGATGAATTTGTGATCATGCCTGATCACTTCCATGCGATATTGATGTTGGGCCAGGCGGCAGATGAAGGAGTTGGGCCTCCATGTACCGTGCCTGTCGATACAGCCGGGGCCGGGCAAGCCCGGCAGCTACCGAGGAACACGGTGGACTCCACTGACCCGGTAGCCGAGGGGCTTGCCCCTCCCCACGCCACATCAACAAATCCACCCACGCTGAGCACGGTCATAGGCGCATTCAAGTCCCTCTCAACAATTGCGGCGAACAAGTTTGCCCACACACCTGGTTCCAAATTATGGCAACGCGGGTTCTACGAACGTGTGATCCGAAATGAGGCCGAGTTAGACAAGTTCCGCAGGTACATAGTCAACAACCCGCAAGCGCTCGCCTTTCGCGAGTTCGAAAAAGGGTAGCCGAGGGGCTTGCCCCTCCACGGTTACATGAGCGCTCATCGACGACGCGCGGGAGGGCCGGGCAAGCCCGGCGGCTACCGGGGGGCCGGCCCCGGAGATCACCGCGCGATTCACCGATGAAGTATGAGACGACGACGCCTGGTAGCTGAGGGGCTTGCCCCTCCACGTTTACATGAACGCGCGCCCACATTCGCACGCTGGGCCGGGCAAGCCCGGCGGCTACCGGGGGACCGGCCCCGGAGATCACCGCGTGGGAACGCAACTGACCCTACCCCGCTTTCACAATGCCTATCGTCACTGCTGACTCGTTGATTTCCTGGGTTACTACGTGTGCTCCGTTTGGTGACTCACCGAATGTGACGCTTAGTGCGAGGGTTTCTTCTCGGACATAATCTACGTTTTCGTTGAGCGACGCCGCCACGTCTTCTGGGACTGAGAGAAACAGCTCTATGCGGTCTGAAATCTCCAGTCCTGAGTCTTTCCGCAGGTTCTGGATCAGACGGATGACCTCGCGGGCCGTTCCTTCGGCTCGAAGCTCGGGGGTGATCTCCATGGAGACTCCGGCGGAGTATCCGCCCTCCGAAGCGACTGCGTATCCGTCTGGCGCGGTGGTTTCGACCAGCAGCTCATCGTGGCTGAGGCTGAACCCTGCTACTTCGACGCTCTCCTCTGCTGCCACTGCTGATGCGACGGCGGCACCATCGATACTTTCGAGCGCGGCCCGGATCTTTCCGAGGTCTTTGCCGTACTTCGGGCCAAGGATGCGGAGGTTCGGCTTGATGACGTGTTTGATCAGCCCACCAATCTCGCCTGCGTCGCGAACGGCCTTCACATTCAGCTCATCCAGTAGCTGCGGCGTGATTGATTCGAGGTAGCCGCGCTCCTCACTGGTTCGTACGTCGACTATCAACTCTGCGAGCGGTTGTCGCACTTTGAGCTTGGATGACGCACGCGCCGATCTACCCAGGCTGGCGAGCCTTCGGACGAGCGCTGTCGCCTTGGAAAGCTCTTCGTCTATGGCCGACTCATCAACCTCCGGCCAGTCTGACAGGTGGACGCTCTCGATGGCTTCACCGGAGCGCAGGCCTTCGAGGTTCCGATACATCTTCTCCGAGAGGAACGGTGCAAACGGAGTCAGAATCCGCGTGAGGGTCGTGAGTGCGGTGTAGAGCGTCTGGTAGGCGGCGCGCTTGTCGCCGTCGTCCTCGCTCTTCCAGAAGCGTCGGCGACTGCGGCGTACGTACCAGTTCGAGAGTCCGTCCACAAACTCCTCGATCTCACGCGCTGCATCCTGTGGCCGCCAGTTTTCCAGCCGGTTATTGACGGTTGAGATGAGTGCATTCAACTCCGATAGCAGCCATCGATCTAGCTCCGATACCTCCAACTCACCATCAACGTCATCGGGCGTCCAGCCATCGAGATTGGCGTATGTGACGAAGAATGAGTAAACGTTCCAGAGTGGGATGAAGAACTGCCGCCGGACTTCATCGCCAGCACCGTAGCCAAAGTTCAGGTTGGACGCCGGATTGTGGCGAGCGAACTGCCAGCGCATCACATCGACACCCATCTTCGCGGCCGCTTCCTCAAACGGGATGGAGTTCCCTTTGGACTTGTGCATCTCCGCGCCGGTCTCATCTCGCATCAGCGCATATGAGAAACAGGCCCGGAACGGCTCGGTGTTTTCCAGAGTGGTGCTCATGGCCAACAATGAGTAGAACCAGTTTCGGAACTGGCCGGGGAAGCTCTCTGAGATCCAATCGGCCGGAAACCATTCGTTCCAGTGGTCTTTGTTGTCGTTGTAGCCGATGGTCGAGAACGGCACGATACCTGCGTCGAGCCAGACGTTGCCGACATCCGGGATGCGACTGACGGTTTCGCCACACTTTGAGCAGGCGATCTTCACGGCGTCGATGGTCGGCTTGTGCGGACTTGTTCCTTCGAAGTCGGCCCAGCCTTCGATCGCGCGATCTTCCAGTTCTGCCTTTGAACCGATCACTTCAAAATTGCCACAGTCCTGGCATTTGTAGATTGGTAGGGCGAGGCCCCAGTACCGCTTCTTGGAGATCATCCAGTCCTGCATATTTCGCAGCCAGTCAATCTCACGCTCAAGGCCAAACTCAGGAACCCACTTGATCTTGCGGGTTACGTCCATCATCTGGTGGCGAAGCACATCCATGGAGATGAACCACTCGTCCACCAGACGCCAGACTAGCTCCGTGCCGCAGCGCCAGCAGTACGGGTAGCGGTGGGCGTAGTCCTCAACCTTATAGAGAAGACCCTTCTCTTTGAGGCTGGCGTAGATAGGCGGGCGAGAGTCCATGACATTTGTGCCGGTGAGGGACCCAAAGCCATCTACATAGTTACCAGCTTCATCGAGCGGTGCGATCACCGGGAGGCCGAGCTCCTTGCCGAGCTTGAAGTCTTCTGGACCGGCACCCGGCGCGCTGTGCACGATGCCGGTTCCTTCATCCTTCCCGACCTCATCCCACGCGATCACGGGGTGTTCAACGCCTTCCTGTGCCGGAAGCTCATCGAACGGCCCTCTGTACTTCCAGCCAAGCATTGCTGACCCGAGTAGCTCTTCAACTACTTCGTGGTCGCCTTCGAGAACGCTCAGTCGATCTTTTATTAGATAGATGAACTCTTCACCCTGTCGCACTTTGACGTAGGTGTAGTCGGGATGGACTGCGGCAGCGACGTTGGATGTAAGCGTCCAGGGAGTGGTCGTCCATGCAAGCAGAAACTCGTTCTCGCGACCGGTCAGCGGAAACTTCACGAACACGCCATCGTGGACTACGTCCTGGTAGCCCTCGGTTGCGATCTCGTGTTGCGAGAGGCCGGTGCCACAGCGGATGCACCACGGCATCACGTCTGTGCCCTCGTAGATCCAGCCACGCTCGTTACATACCTTGAGGAAGTGCCAGATCGTGTAGTTGTTCTCGTCTGAGAGCGTGTAGTAGCTGTTGTCCCAGTCCATCCAGTGGGCGAGCAGCTTCGACTGCTCCGTGATCACCTCGCCAAAGTGGGCAACGCGGTCCTTGCAGTCCTGGACGAACTTCTCGATTCCGTACTCTTCGATATCGTGTTTCGAGTTGAATCCATTCTCTTTTTCGACCTCGACCTCTACCCAGAGACCCTGGCCATCGAAACCGTTCTGGAACCGCTGCTTAAAGCCGCGCATGTTGTAGAAACGGAGAAACATATCCTTATACGAGCGGCCCCATGCGTGATGGACGCCCATGCGATTGTTGGCTGTGATTGGGCCATCGATGAACGAGAACTTCTTGTCGGAGTCATCGTTCCGTTTCAGGTACTTCGCTGGGATCTCGTTGGCGATCCACCAGTCCATAACGCTCTTCTCGAGCGCCACAAAATCGACCTTTGCGTCGACTGAATCAAAAACGCCTTGTTTCTTCGCTGTTTCAGTTGTCATGTGCTCGCTTAAAAATTCCAACAAAAAACCCGTCCCAAATCACGGGACGGGCCTATCTGAAGTCAAATAGTCCGCGGTACCACCCGCGTTCTTCCTGATCACTCAGGAAACGCTCAAGCAATGCTTGCCATATGTCTTGTCCCCTCTCCCTCGGGGAGAGGGTTAGGGCGCGCCCGTCACACAGCCAACATCGCAGCCGCTCTAACGTGCAGCAATTCCGGCCAGGGTTACTTCTGCGGTTGATCAAACATCACCCAAGTTCAACCGCGCCCTCACCTCAATCCTCTCCCCAAAGGGGCGGTCTGACGTGAGTCCTGATCGCCGATGAAAACATCAGCGCTGATGATCCCCCGAATCTCCAATCGGGCAGGGTCAGCGTGGAGACTCACCTCCGCGTGAAGCCTGTGCAACCAATCAGCGAGGACTTCTGGAACTGATTCATCATCTGGCATGTCAAGTTTGAAGATGCCAGACTTTCTCATTGCAGATAGCTCGGGACTCTGCGCATGCTCAGGATGGGTTGAGAACTGTTTCATTGACACACCCTGACGCTCTCGGCTCTCGGCAATTGAGCGAAACTCCAACGCCGCTGTAAGTTCTGTTCTTGTGCGCTCAATTTCCTTCTTCTGATCAGGCCCGATGGCCTCGCGACGTCGTTGTAGAGATTCCTGTTCAGACTTCAGCTCTCCACGTCTTCTTTCAAGCTCAACCTCATCGATATCATCGTCAACCCAGTCCATCGCCAGCCGAGAGAGAGATTGCTTTATCTTCGCGAGGCGCGCTTCGATTGGAGCAAGATCCCGACTCAGGTCCACCTCTCGCTCTTCGATCTCCTGAATCCGGGTGTCCAGCGCCCTGATCATTGCCGATGGGTCGGCGAAGGAGGTATGCAGCACCTCAAGAGCAGCTGGTTCCACGACGTCGGCCTTGAGACGATCAGTAGCTCGACATACTTCGCCTGTGCGCTTGTAATACCCACCGCTCTTATACCTACCTCTGCAGAAGTAATCTCGTCTTCTGCCGCCTCCAGAATCGACACCTAGCGGAGAGCCACATGCGGCACACGTCGCGCCCTGGAACGGCCAGATCCGGTTCGATGCTGCTGGTTTGAATCGGTTGTTCTTGACTCGGAGTACGTCCGCTCGATCCCAGAGTTCCGCGGAAATGATCGGGATCGTGCGCATATCGTATTTTTCGTGCACACCGCTCTTATAGGATTCTTCTCCCAATGCTGACTGAACCCCCTTGCGAGACCACCTTTTGCCCTCCTTCACAGAGGGAGAAATCGATCTGGAAGATAACTCCTCGACCACTCTGTCTACGCCGAGGTGCTGATTGACGTATAGATCAAAGATCAGCTCGACGGTGGGGACTCTGTCAGGGTTTGGGCGAAGTCTTCCTTCGTCATCAAGCTCGTGATATCCCTTCCCTTCTTCACCAATCCACGTGTACGCCCACGGAAGGCGACCCCTGACTTTCTTCTGCTTTCGTAAGAGATCCAACGCGTTGAGGACGTGCTCGCTACGGTTTTTGGACTGGAAATTCGCGACCCAGGCGACAAACGCAGCGAATACCTCTCGCATGTTCGGGTCTGACAGCCAAGGCTCCTGAACCGAAACAACCTCTACTCCGGCCTTCCACATTCGATTCAGAGAATTCAGTGTCTCCGCGACGCCGCGACGATCCAGGCGATCCAGACTGAACATTAGGAAGTGAGAGAATTCTTTGGCCTCAGCAGCAGCGAGTGCCTCCTCAAGTCTCTCCGCGTGCTCACCTTTCCAGGCCGAATACCCTTCAAGTTCAATCGTTTTGACGACCTTGAGTTTCATCTTTTTAGCGACGGACTTGAGTCTGCTCTTCTGAGCTATGACACTCTGTTCCTTGGTGGAGACTCTGAGCCACAAGAGCGCCGTTTTAGGCGGTGCCTTGATCTCATCCAAATCAACTTGGTTCGATCTACGCGCTCTGCTCATCGTCCAAGTCTCCTTCCTCTTCCTGTCCCGTAGGTGAGGCTTGATCCGGATGGGTTGAGAATCTAAACCCATCCTCCCCATCGGGATGACTGGCAGCCATGTATTCAGAGTTCTCGACCAAAACATCCGCCCCCCGTTTTCGGGCGATTTCTGCCCATTCTTTCGGACTACCCTTGACTGTACGCCAATCGAAGTTTGGATCGGTAGCTTTTTTCCTGGAATGAGGTTGAAGACTGTGGATATTCGTTGTCACCTTGTTTACCCGTTTGTCATCGGGAAAATTCGGCTCGACCTTCAATACGTCTTCGAGGGCAGCCATCGTCTCCTGAGAGTTATTCAGTGGTCGCTTATCTACGGACTGTCGGCCGAATGAATCTGGAATCTCACCGGTAATGAAGACATGATACTTGGGATCCTTTCCTGATTCTTCGTGCCACACTCTCAAATAACCTTGTCCAGCGATCCTTTTTCTCACAGCATCCCAGACCTTGCTTTCGCCCTTGATCACCAGTTCAGCGGTGAACTCCGACGCGATTGGCTCAGCCTGACTCAGGTACCAGCCTCGCATCCGCTTGGCATACGGGAAAGAGCGCCAGTTTTCGACCATTCGATCAGCACCAATTGAAAAAGCTTTCATGAAGCCTGTGCTCCTGCCAATCATGGACATTTTTGGCCGCCGACCGCGGCTATTGCTAGACATATGCAACCTCAATCGATTTGACTGCCCAATTGAGGTCAGCTAGCCTGATATTGGTTTCCGGGGTCGATTCGGATATACCAATATGCAAGCTGGCGTCCTTGGGGCGTCAGCTTTCTTTATGAGGGCGCATCACGGAAATGGCTTTCGACGTTCAGGCATGAGACTGAGCTATCGACATACCTTCAGATCCCGGCGGCGAACCTCATCAACGCTGTGAGTACTGGTAATCGAGCCGCAAGATCGCGATCCAGATCGAGTATCTCCAACCCTTCGCGGTCACGGGCACCGAAAAATCCACCTACGCCTCTGAACGCCGCGTCCAGCTCCACTAGAGAGGCAACTTTGTACTCTGATTCGACAGCTGACTCATAACGTTGAATGTGGTCCGCTGACTGGATGGCATCGGTCTGAAGTTCGGAGTACCGAGCTTCGAGATCACACTCTCGATTCTCATCAGCGACTCTGAGAATGGACCTCTCAAGCCAGCGTTGGTCTTTCTCGTCGTGCCAGACCCAGGTAATGTATCCCTGATCCTGTTTCCATCGGAACAGGCCTCGCCGGCTGGGTTCCTCGAAGACGCCGGTAGCGGGTGGGAATGGATCATACGGCCACCTCAGCGCATCAGGCTGGATCATGTAGCCGATGAGTCGTTCCAACCGCTTCCTGTCACGGTTCAGGAGTGGGATTGGTGATGAATTGCGAGCCACTCTGCTGTTTGGGATGTCGAGGGTGTGCCTGCGCCTGCCAACAGTTGTGTCACTGACCTGGTCTTCAGGCTCTGGAAATTTACGTCTGACCGCTTCACAGATCTCATGATTGGATAATTCGGGATTTCTGCGCAACGTCCGGATTAATAAGTCTTCTACCTCGCGCCGGGGCGGCTTACCTTTCCTTCCATCCGAATCTCCGTCATAGGTATCACTTCCGTTGAAATCAGGATCTTGTGAAATTTCCATCTGAATGCTCCCGGGGTAATCCCCCAACTTGGTGCATCTGGCAACTCAAATTCCATCCGGAATCCGCCATGGTGATACACCCCCCGGTGCAGTGAAATCATCTCCTAAAGGCTCACTTCTTGCGAGCGCAAGCCAGTGAGGGCTTCATCGACTCGTATTGGACCTGAACTGGATGGATCAGAGCGCCCCAAGCCTCGGAATTTCCCGTGGCCGTAATGCCCCTGAGACCCGGTCAGTGCTGGTCCGCTATGAGAGACGAATCCCCACGGGATACATGGAGTCTGGATTAGGAGGGCTCACTTGAGTCAACTCACCACGCTGCAGTGCGAGCGCTGCGGTCTCGAATTCACGATGGCGACGCAGAAGCTGGACGACACAACCGATGTCGCATGTCCAATGTGCGAGAGAAACGTCCGCGTTCCTGATCCTGATTCACCAGATGATGAGATTGAGGACTCGGACGACGATGAAGACGAGGCCTAAACGTAGGAAGTGTCCCAGTTTCATTCGAGGCTGGGGCACTTGTGCCTCAAGTACCGGAATCTCAGCGATTCAGCGCCTTCAAAGTCCGCCCAGGCAGCTAGCTACGCGTTTGCCTAGGGATTTGCCAGGGCACCATGATTCGAGCCTCACAGTGGCCAACATTCTGACCAATCTGAAGACTGTCCCCTCCAACCTCATTCCAGACGACCTCAAGGGCGAGTTCTACAGCCCTGCGGGGTTCGGATGTCGTCACTGTGAATGGACAACTGACAGGACCGGCTTCAGCGCCAGGCAGGCCATCAGAGCACATCTCAAAAAACACGTCCGTGAGCGTCGAGCATGGCGTCGTCCATTGATCTTTCAGAGTGCGGTTGTAGCGGCCCTAATCACAGTGGTTGGGTTAGGTATTACAGACACTGTGAAACTGCCGGAGGCCTGGATAGTCGAGGCTCCAGATGCAGTGTTCACATGGGCGCTCAGGGGGACTGCTGGACTCGCATTATTGAGTCTCGGTATGGCCATCTTTACCCCAAGGCTTTTAGCCCAGTACGGGCGACAACTTCTTGAATCGGTCCGCATCCTCAGCACTGTGATTCTGGCATTGGTAGGCCTGCACACCTTGGGGCTGCTCGGGACTCTTCACGAGCTGGATGTCTCACACGCTGTGATTATTCCGCTGGCAGCCTCAGTGTCCATCTGGAGTGCTGCAAGGGCAGGATCCCTGGGGCTGCGTAACAGGCGGAGAGATCGCCCCTCCAAGGATTATGTAGAGGTTCATACCGCTGTAAATGACGACGCTGAGTTTGAGTTCCAGGCCTGGCTTGAGGGCCAGCGCCGTGAGAAGGCTCAGAAGTCGAGGTCGAAGGCTGTGAAGAGACGATGACCCTTCCATCCCGAAACGCTGCCATCTGGATCAGGACGAGCACGACTGACCAGCACACGGAGAACCAGGAGGCCCAGCTTCGAGAGTGGGCGGCCAAACGCGACCTGAATATCGTTCGGACCTTCAGGCTTCATGGGGCCAGCGCATTCAAGGGTGAGCAGAAGTCCGTACTGGATGAAGCCGTCACAGCTGCCCATCGTGGTGAGTTTCAGGTGCTGTTGGTCTGGGCTCTGGACCGGCTGGATAGGGAGAGTCCCACTGGCCCATTCGAGATCATGAAGCGATTCAAGGCGGCCGGGTGTGACGTGATGAGCCTCACAGAGCCATGGGCGGCCATGGATGGACCGTTCGCCGACCTGATGACCCTAATTGTCGGTCGGTTCGCCAACTTCGAGAGTCAGAGACGCAGTGACCGCATCAAAGCCGGTCTGAAGCGACGCAAGGCGCAGGGATTGCCGATCGGAAGCCAACTGGGTGCCAAGGATCTCAAGAAGCGGAAACGCAGCGGCTACGTTGTCAGGTGGGAGAAATAGATGCTGCATCTACTTCTGGAACGGGTGTTACGCCTGTTGAGGGCGGCACTCCAACTTCTGGCAGGTCTTATAGGGTGCCGTTTCGTTGGTAGCGTCTGGCGCTCGCTGGGATTGCTGAATGTGATCCCAAGCTGTATCCATCCAGGATCATGGTTAGAACGCATTCTTGGCCAACCGTTCCTCCGCCAGGACTCTGGCGTTCAGGCCTGTCTCAACAGGCCGGGCCACCTCGAACCTGCCCGGTCCGACAGAGGACGGCTCGTATCCGGTCAGAGGGCCACGCCGTTCGCCGCCGTGATGGCAACTCAACAATTTGTCGAGTCTCCAGGTCCTCGGTTCTTGAGAGGCGACCCATTACATGCTCAAGCAACCGCGGCTTCCCGACCGAAATCGGACAAGCGATCGGTCTCGGCGGCCGTGCATAGCACCGTGCATACCCGGTTCGTGCTCTGTGCATGCCCGGTGCATGCGGATTTTCGGGCGTTTCTCGCGCACGCGCGCCTTGAGATCTGAATTACACCGACCCAACTGCTAAAAACCGAAGCGAAAAGAGCCTTATATGGATGCCCTTATTGCCCGGATGCGCTGGGCGGAAGCCCATCTGCCACCCAAACGGAATAACAAGCCGGTCTCGGCAAAGACGCCGGACGAATTTGTGAAGAAGGTTGCGCATGTGATCGACGATATCGGGTGGTTCGGTGAGTCACCATTCCAGCCCAGCCTCAAAAAACGACCGCCAAACCCTGCGCTGGAGGACATGCCGTATATCCGACGGGTGTTGATCAGCTGGCTGGTAGGTCGGCCCGTGTCTCAGATCGCGGCGCGTGCAGGCTGCAGTACTCGCCTGGTCCACAAGATCCTTACCGCAGTGATCTACTTTCCATCTGAACCGACGCTGCCGTTCTGGAGAGATCTCGGCCTGATCGCTCTGCTCGACGTGCCGCGTGTGGAATTCAACGAATCGGTGTGGGACAAGTACGCACGGTACGGCGCCATCGCTCTCAGTCCCTGGAATCTGCTCATCGTATTCCAGATATGTCACCGACCGTCAGGAACCATCGAGTGTGACGCGAAGATTCGACGATTCGACTGCCGTGCGATTGACGCCGAAGACTTGAGGTGGAAAGAGTTGGATTGGGGTGAATCGTTGTGGGGTCCTCAGGGACATCTGAGTTGTCACTTCTTCCTTGAGGGGGATCCAATTCGTGTGTCAGGTAATCCGACTCTCGATCAGTTAGCTGAGCTGACCGGGTCACCAAAGAACAGTTTGGCAGCAAAGCGGAGACGGATGGCTCGTCAGCGACAGCACTGGTCACTATCGGTTGACTGGCGGGTACTGGATGTGACCGCGGAATGGGAGGCGCTCGGCCAGCCGGCGTTACTCCCAATTCGGGACGGAGCGGAGATGACTCCACCCGCCGCAGAGCGCCACTGGCTAGGATTGCTACGCGGAAGATGATCACCCTTCAAGGCCTCAGCGAAAAGGGGCGCATCCGCATGTTGTCCAGTTATCGGTTGTGGATTGTTGGGCGTCAGCAAAAGTGGGACACATTTCGGGCCTGAGTTAAGCGAGAGATCGAGCGGTGTGAGTTCCCTGGGGTAGAGTCCAGACGAGGGAGCACAACCGTGTCCGATACAGATACCAGTATCAAGTCCGAGCAGGCCGAAGAACGAACCCGCGAGACGCAGTCCTTCATACGCAGCGTTAGCAGAGCAACGCGCCGCAAATACACGCCGGAAGAGAAGATCCGGATCGTCCTGGAGGGGTTCCGCAGGGAGGCGACCATCAACGACCTGTGCCGACGTGAAGGGATCAACCCCGCCAACTACTACTCGTGGACCAAGGAGTTCATGGAGGCCGGCAAGGAGAGGCTGTCCCGCAACACGATCCGGGACGCCACCCGCCATGAGATCGAACAGCTCAAGCGTGAGAACAGGGAGATGAAGGAGATCGCAGCTGAGCTCCTACTCGAGACTTATCGCTTGAAAAAAACGTCGCTGCCGCCACTGGGAGACCGGTCTTCAGACGGCACATGAGCGCCGCACAGAAGACAGAGATACTCACGAAAGTCGCAGCATCCGGGGCACCGATCCGGCAGGTACTGCACCAGTTGGGTGTTCCAAAGAGTACCTACTACCGATGGCGTGCCGGAACCCCGTCTCCAGGCCGTTCCTCCAGAAGAGTCCCCTGGAACCGACTCACCAGTGAGGAGGAAGAGAAGGTGCTCAGGGTTGCCCGTGCATCACCCGAGTGGAGCAGCAGGCAGATCGCACCGTGGGTTACAGACCATGAGGACTTCTCGGTCTCGGAGTCTACCGTCTACCGGATCCTCAAACGGGAAGGGCTCGTCAAGCGCCTGGAGATACCGATGCCAGCCGGGAAGGAGTACACCAACAAGACCGTGGCGCCGCACCAGATGTGGGCCACCGATGCCTCGTACTTCCGGGTGGTCGGCTGGGGCTACTACTACATGGTGACGGTTATGGATGACTTCTCCAGGTTCATCCTGGCATGGGCGCTGCAGATCGATATGACTTCGGCCTCGCTGATCGAGGTGATCCAGGACGCGGTGGACATCACGGGGATGAGTGACGTGCCGGTGGAGGATCGGACCAGGCTTCTCTCGGACAACGGACCAGGGTACGTCTCGAGACTGTTTCGGGAGTACCTGCAGCTGGTCGGCATCAGGCATATCCTGGCCTCGCCGTACCACCCGCAGACAAACGGGAAGCTGGAGCGCTACCACCAGACGCTGAAACGAGACGTCAACCAGGTGCCATACGATGTGCCGGAAGATCTGAAGACTGCGATCGGTGAGTTCGTCAGCTACTACAACTTCCGGCGTTATCACAAGGCGCTGGGCGACGTAACGCCGGCCGATATGCTGGCGGGAAGACGAGACGAGATACTGGGGCGTAGAAGGGAGTTGAAAGCCAGGACTATCGCAGAGCGAAAACAAGCCAATAAGATCCTCAGGCAGCAGCTCTCATCAGCCTGATCTCTCTGTTACCGATCTGTCCCAAAGTTGCTGACGTCCAACATGGTAAGACGATGGCGGTCGGGAATTGGAGATCATTGAACGGTGTACCTGAACGTTCGTTGAAACGCTTATTGCAGTCTCGGCGGCAGAAAGTCCGATAGCCCAGCAAGATTCTAAGTTTTCTCTCGGATACGGACGTGGACAGGCAGTGTGGGCAGGATATAAATAGATCTCCTCAGCAAATGAGTAATGATGCTATTCTGCCCCGACGCTGAGTTCTGACAGAACCCA
>JABMNO010000047.1 GCA_013204555.1 Chloroflexota bacterium
TCGTCGGTAACCGTGACGCTCACGGCGTAGATGTCTGAAGCCGTCCCTGTTGGGTCATCATCAAGGTACTGGTGCGTGTAGGTATTGACACCGTGTGAGGCAGTAATGCCCTCCGGTGATCCTTCGCCCCAGTCGATAACTCCAGTAAACGTATCCAGGCTACCGGGGTCGGTGACGCCAATGGTCACGGTGGCTATGCCGTTCTCGTCGATCACTCCGCCACTTGCAGTAATGACAGGCGCAACATTTGTCACCTGAATCGCAGTCGATTCCGAATCACTACCACCATCGTCGTCACTTACCGTGATTGAGATGGTGTAGTTGTCGGCCGGTGTGCCAGTTGGGTTGTCGTCAAGGTACTGATGCGTCGCTGTAAAGCTACGGTCGCCCACAGGGAGCGTTAGTACGTCCGCTGAGGTGCCATCACCCCAGTTGATTGTCACTGTGTGTTGGTCAAGTGTCCCGAGGTCGAAGAATGAAGCCTCCAGAGTCGCGGTGCCATTTTCGAGGATCGAATTGGCAGAGACGGATCCGATGGCGGCAACACCCAGCATCCCCTGACCCTGCTCTGTGAACAGGATCTGTGCGTTAGCAGTGGAAGGACTGGTCACATTGACCGAGTTTCCGTTGCCAAAGAACATGGTGCTCACACCGGCCAACAGCGGGTGGCTGGAGGAAGGCGATGGGCTGCCATTAATGCCGTTGTATACCGAAGCCAGGTTCAGGCCAAACTCATTGAGGAACGTATTCCAGGAAGCAGCCTCAGTAGCGGCGCCGCCCCATCCAGTTCCGGCTCCGATGTACACGTTCCCGCCAGCGTTCACGTAGTCGATCAACACTTGCTGATCAACATAGTTTCCGGCAAGGAAAACTGCGTCGTACGTCAAAAGGCTCGAAACCGTGAACGGTACAACTGTGCTCACCGTCCATGTGTGGCCGGCGTTAGCCATAGCTGTCGATAGGCTGGACTCCGTCAAACCGAAGTTCGACGAGTAGGCAAGGAAGCTGCCTGGTGTACCGCCCGTGAAGTAATCAGCAACGTTCACAACGAATTGAGTCGCACTCACCGAGTTCGCTGCGAATCCGGCATTGCTGAACGTCCACTCATCGTTGTTTACAACAATCTTGCCGGTGCCAAGCACAGGCGCGACGTTGTTTACGGTGACGGAAGTGTTGGCTGTACTAGCCCCTCCATCGTCGTCTGTGACCGTCACTGAAACCGGGTATACGTCACTCAACGTACCCGTTGGGTTGTCGTCAAGGTACTGGTGCGTTGCGATGAAGCTGGTGGAACCGGCTGGAAGAGCGACAGTTGTCGAGCCTTCAGAGCCGCCCCAGTTCACCACTACGGTGAATGAGTCCAAAGTCCCAGGATCCGAAATGGTCCCGGTTACCGTGGCTGTGCCATCTTCATCGATCACATCACCTATCGCTATTGCCAGTGGGGCAACGTTGTTCACCGTGAGGTCGAACGTCGTACTGGAAGGCGCACCGTCACTATCCGTGGCGGTGATGGTCACCGTCTGGCTCTCATCAGGTCCATCGCTGGAGTCGAAGCTCCATGACCAGGTGCCTGCTGCTTGTGTGATGTCGCCAATAGACGAAGTTATCGTCACGTCATCAACGCCAACGTCACCGAAGGTCCCGGTGTTGGCTGCGGTATCGGCCTCGTTGATCGTCACCGAAGCATTGTCCGCCGTTACCGTTGGCGCAACATTGTTGACCGTGACCGTGGTGGAATCAATCGTCACTCCACCATCGCCATCGTCCACGCGCAAGCTCACGGTGTGGGTGCTAGGCCCATCAACAGCTGGGAACGCCACGTTCTGGCCGGGCGTCTCGAAAGAGCCGTTGTTGTCCAGATCCCATGAGTAACTCAGGGGATCTGCAATACCAGCGACGTCTGTGCCTGAGCCATTGAGCGAAATGCTCGAACCCTCAGGACCACTGTACGGCCCGCCAGCGTCCGCCGTTGGCGGCACGTTGGCAATTGTGGCAGTGAGCGTGTCTGAGTCAGTTCCGCCATCATCGTCAGTCGCGGTAACGGTAACCGTGTACTCGCCGTTGTCGGCGTATACGTGGTTTCCGGACACCGTGCCAGAGCCTGCGCCCTGTGTGACTGTGCCGGGCAGATTGCCCGTACCGTCACCCCAGTTGATCGTCGCTGAATGTGTGTCTGCGGTTCCAACGTCAGTGAAGTTCTTGCTGAGCGAAACTGACGAGGCCTCAAGTCCACTAATCCCATCGGCCTGAATCGCGCTGTAGCGAACCTGTGACTGTGAGAAGTTGTAGAACGCGAAGCGACCATCACTAAAGGTTCCGCTGGCCGGGGATACGTCAATTTCCAGAACGCCATTTACGAACACCCTCAACTGGGTGGACGAAAAATCGAACTGGAATT
This sequence comes from Chloroflexota bacterium, assembly GCA_013204555.1. Taxonomy (GTDB): domain Bacteria; phylum Chloroflexota; class Dehalococcoidia; order Lucifugimonadales; family Lucifugimonadaceae; genus UBA1151. Next base: position 2,402 of record JABMNO010000047.1, read on the forward strand.
GGTTGACCTGATAGTCACCCCAACCGGTGCTGCCAAGTGTCGTTGCCCTCGCGAGCTCAGTCACTGGCCCATTGTGCGCCCAGAAGTTTGTGTTATTGGCAATTCCAGTGACTCTGGAGACCGCCAAACCCCTGCCAGCGAATCCGCCAAAAGCAGATTGATTGCCCTGCTTCCAGTCCACCAGAAGATAGTCCGCGGCAGCGTTGCTCGCGTCCCCTGGCTCAAACCCTATTGCGAATCCAATGAAATCATCATCGCCAGTCGTTTGAACTTGGATCGAACCGCTCAAGGGACTGCCGAGAGCGTTGAAGTCACTGTAGAAAAAGGTTGGGTTGCCGTTGACCGTCTGGAGAACGCTATTCGCGTCGCCAGATACGTTCCAGCTACCAGAGCCGGAACTTATGTTCTCAGCGGTCCAGGAGTTAAGGTTCACCACCCCGGATTCAAGATTCGGCGCAACGTTATTGACGGTGACCGTTGCCGAGTATGAACCCGGAGCGGTGGCATTTAGCGTCACATTATTGAGTACAAAGAACTCAGTATTGGAGTTATTGCCATACGCGAATCCAGATGCGAGGAACCGGATGCGATGCGTCCCCGTTCCAACGACCGTGCCGTTTAGCGAGATCGTGTCTGGACCACTGTCACCCGGCAGCACCGCAAATGGTGAGCCGATGTTTGAATAGCCAGAGCCAGAGTCGATCTGAAGCTGAACCTGGTAGCCGCCCGCAGTCGGGAAGCCAGGGTTGTGGTTGTGGACGTGTGAGAAGGTGAGACCATCTAGAGAGGTCGGCCCGCTGACAGTTACATCAAAATACGGATAGTTTGAAGGCCCAATGAATCGGGTCAGGTGAACGATGTCACCGCCCCAGTTCTCGGCAGGGCCGCCACCGGTCTGCGATGCAACGCCGCTGACTCCTGGCGTAATTGGGGAGCCAACCGAAGTCGATATCCCACCGACTGAAGTCGCGTTCTGGAAATCCCAGAAGACTCCTGAGGGTTGGGTTGCCACCCCACCATCGTCGTCGCTAAGACTCACGGCGACCGTGTAGTCGTCGCTCGGCGTGGCAGTCGGATCGTCATCAATGTACTGATGGCCAATGCTGAATGTCCTGTTACCAACGGGCAACACGACCGGGCCAGAGCTACCATCTCCCCAGTCGATGTTCAAAGTGTGAACATCTGGAGTTCCAGGGTCCGTGAAGGTTCCTGTGAGGGTGGCGGAACTGCCTTCGTCAACAGGCGATGTCACGCTAATTGATGGAAGGTTTGGTGCGACGTTGGTGATGTTGACGGTAGCCGTGTCTGTTCCAGACGCGCCATCACCATCCGTCACCTTCAAACCAACGATGCTGCTTGAAGGTCCGTCAAGACCCGCTGCTGAGAACGTGGGGTTCTGACCCGCTGTCTCAAAACTTCCGTTGTTGTCCAGGTCCCAGGCAAAAGATAGCACCCCAGAATTGTCTGGGTCGTTGCCCGTGCCAGCGAGTCCGACGCTATCACCCTCGGCCACGGTGTAGGGTCCACCGGCATCTGCCGTTGGTGGTACCACTGGAGTGATGGCGACAGCGCCTTCAAAACGGAAAACGTTGTCATCGTAATCTTTGTCGCCACCACCGTACAGGTCTTCAAAACCAACGTTAAATCGGTGTGTGTACGATCCGCTGGGAGCGAGAGTGACTACATTCGCGTGAGATATCCCGTCTCCATTTCGCGAACCGGGTCCCATCCTGAAAGTATTACCCGTGTTGGTAACGTAAATACCGAAAATGAGTTCCTGACCAACTGTGTAGCCCTTTGAGGTCAGAAAGCTCTGAGAGAGAGTAACTACCGTCCCAAACTGGTTGTTCAGGGCGATGTAGTGTGATCCACCAGTTGGCAAATTATAGAGACGAAGTTGACTTGTATATCCAGCCGATGCAGGTTGAACGGTGATCCTTACGTCGCCGCCCGACCAGAACAGCTGATCGCCAATGGCCGCATGAGCGGTACCACCGGTCATTGCCAGGTAAGGCACAAGAACCAGCGCCGCCAGCGCCAGAATTTTCGTCCAGAAGGAAATAGAAACCGTGCGCGTCACAAGTCACCCCCAATATTTTACTGAAGTCGAACTGGCAATCCACTCTAACGTCGGATCGGCAAGACGCGCCGTTGACTTCAATACGTGTCAAAACTGAACTCAATTTACCGTTAATTATGGGTGAGTCAACCCATTAGAGGCTCATCTTCTAGCAAAACTTAGTTTCCCGAAAACCGGATGCGATCAAATGTCTAATCAACGCATCTGCCGAATGGCCGACATGGTGCTCCGATTCGACTTGGTGATGATGCGATAAAACGATTAATAGAGTCGATTAGACCAGGGGGCGAACCTCTGATGCGAAACGCTCCATTCGCTCGATTGATTCGTCTGTTGACGCTCCCTGGAGGCCGACGATCAGGTGCCGGACGCCAAGGTCCCGGAATTGACGGATATCTCCGGCTACCTGTTCAGGGTTACCGGTGAATATTCGGCGGTTCCCATCGGAGTCAATCTGAACATCAGTATCGTTGTACCAACCCGCGCTAAATGCGAAGTCCATATCGGCCGGGTCACGCCCCGCACTCTCGGCCTGGTCTCGAACCGCAGCCATTGCGGCTGCTAGCCGGTCCGCCGAATCCATTGGAAACCGCGGGTTGTTACCAATTGGGTACCAGGCGTCCCCGTGTTGACCGGCCCGCCGGATGGCAGGTGGACTTTCACCGCCCACCCATATCGGCGGATGGGGCTTCTGGACTGGTTTCGGAAGGAACGTGATGTCCGATACCTTCGCGTACTTCCCATCGTAATTTGGCGCATCACTGGTCCACATCTCTTTGAAGGATTCTAGATATTCGCCGGAGACAGTGCCCCGATGCTCAAATGGAGGCGCGCCAAGCGCTTCAAACTCTTCTTTCATCCAGCCCGCTCCAACCCCCACAATGAGGCGACCGCCAGAGAGCACGTCAATGGTGGCCAACGTTTTCGCTGCTAGCACGGGAGGCCGATGTGGGAGCACCATGATGGACGTGAGCAAACGTATCTTTGATGTATTTGCCGCCAGGAAAGTAGTGACCGTTAATTGCTCAAGAGTCTCACCAGCCGCTGCCCCAGCAAACGCACCATCCTCACTGTAGGGATACCTTGACGCTATATCGCTCGGAATCACGACATGGTCTGGGATCGTGACAATATCGAAGCCGAGTTGTTCGCCCCGCTGAGCCAGTCGAATGAGTGCCTCAGGCGATGCGCTGGGGCCCCTCGTCGCTACTCCGAATCCGAATTCCATACTGTGCTCTCCCATCAATTACCAGCGGCCCTCCGATGACGATCGCCACCAGCGTTACCGAACATTATCTTGGAACTGCGACTGCCGGGAGTTCGAGCAAGGCCGATTCATGTGCTGGAGAACGGTTGCCAGTTTGTGGTCTCACCGCTGCTCCGGCGAGAATTCCGCACACCCTTGTCGGATCAGTCTGCTCACGTTAGTCTGCGCCAATCTAACCTGATCGCGACGCTATAGCACGATATTTCGACTACGAGGTTCCCTATGAAACTTGGCTTTTTCACGATGCCGCTACATCCGCCTGGAGCGAATTTCACCGAGACGCTCAAATCGGACCTCCATCAGATCATCAAGCTGGATGAGCTTGGCTACTCAGAGGCCTGGATTGGAGAGCATTTCACCGCGCAGTGGGAGAACATTCCCTCGCCGGAACTCTTCATCGCACAGGCTCTGGCGCTGACCAAGAACATTCGGCTTGGCACTGGCGTCACATGCATGCCAAATCACAACCCATATGTTCTTGCACACCGAATCGCTCAGTTGGACCACATGGCTGAAGGCCGGTTCAACTGGGGAATTGGCACCGGCAGCTTTCCCGGCGATACCGAAGTGTTTGGCTACAACGAAGGTGGGTGGATGGATAACCGCGCCTTCACACAGGAAGCGCTCAACACCATCCTGGGTATATGGGCCGACCCAAAGCCGGGTCTGTACGAGACAGAGTGGTGGAAGTTTGTGATCCCGGAGCCACAGGATGACATCGGACTACGTCACCACATCGTGCCCTATCAGAAGCCCCATCCGCCAATTGGCGTAGCAGGTGTGTCGCCTAACTCTCCCACGCTAAAGCTCGCCGGAAAACTCGGCTGGATCCCCATGAGCATCAACCTCACTCCACCAGTGCTATTGAAGTCACACTGGGCGGCTGTCGAAGAAGGTGCTCAAGAGGCCGGAAAAACCGCAGACCGCTCAATCTGGCGTGTGGCTCGCGAAGTATTCATCGCAGATACCACGGCAGAGGCACGAAAAATGGTCCGCGAGGGTGTGATGGCTCGTGACTTCAATGACTACTTCATCCGGAGCCTTAAAAAGAGCGGCATGCTCAAGATCATGAAGGTCGACCCTGACATGCCTGACTCAGACGTCACGGTCGACTATCTCATCGACAACGTGTTCGTAGTTGGCAGCGTGGAAGAGGTGACCCAGAAACTCAACGACATCAATGGCGAACTCGGTGGCTTCGGCACGTTGCTTGCCATGGGCCACGAGTGGGATCCCTATGACGCATGGCTCAACTCAATGACGGCGCTGAAGAATGAGGTAATTCCAAACGTGAAGTAAGTTGGGCTCTATTCGCGAGGTATCGGTCGGAAGCGTCGGACATTTCCGGTGCGATGAGTCGGTGTAGCTCTCACAGACGTTATCCACGGCCATGTGTGGATCGTCATCGCGAACGAAAGTGGAGTGGTCAGTATCCATATGCGGACCGTATTCGGTGCCCATGCCATGCCATCTGTCGCCCTGCCCGAACACGGCCGCCTCACACGCACGTCATTCTGGAGGCCGCTGAAGAATCTCAGTTGCGCATAATGGTTAGTGCAACATCGAACCGCAACCGGGGCATTACACTGAGATTCTTCGGGGGACCTCAGAGTGGCAAGGTGCACTGTTGGCGTCTGCATGGGCATAGCGCGGCGTGGAGAGGTAACCGAGGTCATCCGAGAGCCGCTTTTGAGTGAACTCGGGACGGACCCATCGACTGATTTTGAACGCGGAGAACGATTCTGTTGACGACCCTTTATACGGATGGATCATGCCTTGAGAACCCTAACGGACCGGGAGGCTGGGGCGTTGTGGTTATAGAGAACGGCGTGATCGTCAGCGAACTTTCTGGCCACGATCCATCGACTACGAACAACCGCATGGAGATGACTGCGGCTATACGTGGTCTGGAGCAGACGCAGCCATCGGACGCCGTTGAGATCAACTCAGATAGTCAGTACGTCATCAAGACGATGACACTGGGATGGAAGCGCAAGGCGAATCAGGATCTGTGGGCCGAACTTGACCGGCTTGTAGCCGCACGTCGGGTCACCTGGAAGTGGGTCAAGGCGCACGTGGGGCACGAACTCAATGAGAAGGCCGACAAACTAGCTAATGACGCCGCCCACGGCGTGGTGGTTGATGGCTCCGAACCTCGGCAGTTGACGCACATCTCGCCGACCGGTGAAGCGTCGATGGTGGACGTGGGGGAGAAGGCGGAGACGGAGCGCGTGGCTGTGGCTCGCGGGACGGTCGTCATGGAGCCGGAGACGTTACGGCTGATTCGTGAGAATGCTCTTGAAAAGGGCGATATTCTCTCCACTGCGCGGCTGGCGGGAATCATGGCGGCGAAGAAGACGGACCAGTTGATACCGCTGTGCCATCAGATTCCGCTCAACCAGGTGACCGTTGAATTCGACACGTCGGCGGACGACCGCATTGAGATTGAGTCATCGGCGAAGACGACGTACAAGACCGGCGTTGAGATGGAAGCGTTGACCGCCGTCTCGATAGCTGCGTTGACGATCTACGATATGGCGAAAGCGATTGACCGGGGAATGCGGATAGAGTCGGTTCGCATGGTCCGGAAATCTGGCGGCAAGAGCGGAGATTGGGAGTTCGAGTAGCGGCGAGACGATTGCTTCCGCGAATTCGTTGACACCCATTTGAACCCGAACGTAACATTTTCGATGCGACAACCCGCGCAACGCTGCGAGGTGTTGTGCAGTAGCGGCAACGTAGCTCAGGGGTTAGAGCGGGCGCTTCATAAGCGCTAGGCCGTAGGTTCAAATCCTACCGTTGCCACCATCTTCATCCAAATTGACGGAGTCACCCCACGTAACCCCTGGTCGAGACCTGTCCTACTCCTGATGAAGCGTTGGGTTTCGCATGGGTGGTGCGAACTGCTGCGGGGTGAGGTGAATTACTTCCTTCTGGTAGACCTGCACCCTGTATGAGCCGGTGTCTGTGATGAAGAGTCTGCCCTCAGCGTCAATTGTCAGGCCTTTCGGTTGCCGCAGCAGCTTCTGTGGCTCCAGCACCGCCATGTCACGGAGTCGGTTCGGGCTGGCGTTTGTCATCATGTAGTCACGACCCACTGCGGACAGCGTTGCATCGCCCAGAAATTTCTGAACGTACCGTGGTTCCGGGTTGAACATTTGCACCCGATTGTTGCCACGATCGGTGACGTAGATGTCGCCATCAAGATCGACCGCGACGTCAGTGGGTCGATTGAACTCGCCGTCTTCAGAGCCAGAGCGTCCAAATTCGAAGATGAACTCACCGACCGCGTCGAACTTCTGGACGCGGTCGTTGCGCCAGTCAGCAACATAGATATCGCCAAGCTCATCGACCGTGATGCCCCACGGCATATCGAACTCGCCGGGGCCATTTCCGTGGGTTCCAAACGCACTGATGAACTCTCCATCGCGAGTGAACTTCTGGACACGGTGGTTCAGAGAGTCAACGACCAGCATATTTCCATCGAGATCAAAGGAGATCCCTGCTGGGCCGTTCAACTGACCCTCGTCAGTCCCCTGTTCGCCCCAGCATGAGATGAACTCGCCGTCGGCATCGAACGAACTGATGCGGTTGAGGCGTTCATCTGAGATGAAGATAATCTCATCGGCATCGGCAATGATTGCTACCGGCCACTGAAGTTGGCCTTCGTCTTCTCCCACTGCACCCCAGTTACCCAGGTCTTCGTCGTCAGCGGTGTACTTCCGCACCAGGGCGGCTCCATCTTGACGGCAAAGGATGTACATCCTTCCCTCGGGGCCAAGCGCGATATCGATTGGAAAGTTGGTCAGTCGCCGCATTCCCAGGGTCTTTGCGAACGGGAATCCTGCCCTGAGTAGGCCGTATGGTCTTGCCATTGCTGTTACTCCGTTAGGCCGCCCGGAACGGCGAAATCTGCTCGTAGACGCCGCGGACTATGTCTTTGGACTCAACGCCAATCCACTGTTCAAGAAGCGTTGCGTAGATGCTTCGGAAGTCGATTGTGTGCGCCAGGTCCTCGCCGTTTGCAAAGGTAGTTGGATCGAGCGAAGGGTACTCGGCGTACAAACCGCCTTCGACGCGCTCACCAATAATGAACGCGCCTCCACCAGAGCCATGGTCCGTGCCGCTGCCGTTGTCCTGAACCCGACGCCCGAACTCGGTGAAGACGTATATCACTACCTCTTCTGCAGCATCGTGTTCACGCAGGTCTGCCATGAAATCACTGAGCGCTCCAGTTAGCTCAGTAAGCAGGCGCTCGTGGTTCACGGTTTCGACAGCGTGGTGATCATAGCCTCCGTGCTGCGTGTAGAAAATTCTTGTGCCAAGACCGGAGATGTGCGTTCGTGCGACGTCTCGAAGACTCTTTGCGATGGGGTTGTCGGCGTACTCAACCGTTGAGGTGTAATTGCCCGGCACGGTTTGTAGCTGGTCTATGCCAGCGAGTACGTCGTCGCCTGTCTGATGCAGGTAGCTCAGCGATGGCGTGGTGTCCATCATGGGTGAGTACATACGGCGGAACACGTCGAGCTCCTCTGCTCGCTGCGTTTGCGCCTCTACCGACGTCATAAGCCCGTAGCCATCCAGGTCACCGACAGACGTGACCCTCACGCCGGCTGCGACCATTGCTCGGGGAAGTCCGCGGCCAAAACTGACGCCAGTGAGGACGTTCTTCCCTGCTGGGTCAAGTTGCTGAATGGCGAGGGCCAGCCAGCCTTCAGTGGCAATCGTTAGCGGCTCCGCAGTGTGCATGATGTCCATCGCTCGGAAGTGCGAACGGTTTGAGTTCTCGTAGCCAATGCCCTGAATAATCGCCACGTCACCGGCGTCGAACATCTCTTTGAGGGGAGCGGCGCAGGGGTGGAATCCCAGTTCGCCGTTCATCTTGAGGACCCTGTCCTCACTGACGCCCACAGTAGGGCGTGAGTCGTGGTAGATCCCTGCTGTGTACGGGATCAGGGTGTTCATGAAGTCGTTGCCGCCAGTTAGTTGGACAACTACGAGGACTGGATCTTTCTTTTCTGCTGTAACCATCTTGGCGTCTCCCTGTGGGTTGGGGTGTTGGGTTCAGTGGAGTTTTACTCGTTAGGATCAGGCGAACTGGAATTCCGGGGCGGCTGCGATGAGCCGAAGCATGCGAACAGCGCGTGAATGATCAGCGTCACCTTTTGAATCGCCAGCAAATTTGACGAGGGCGTCACGAGTGGAGTCATCGACTTCTAGCTGCCCCATGAGATCGAGTCCGCTATTGACCACGTCCTCTGGACTGGACATGCCGCCTCTTTCAATCATGCGGGTAACCATCTGCAGAATTCCCGGACTCGTTCCATTGCCGATCTCTTCGACCGCGAAGTTCACTCGTTCAGTCAGGTTTCCGCCGTCAATCCACTCTTTGCCGGTGTGCCAGCCTTCAACCGTTGGCGGGTCAAGTAGCTTCTGGCCCATGACCACGGTCGCAGTTGAATACTTCATGAGGCCCGGCCGCGGCTCTGTGTACTCGCCCGCCATCTTGAGCACTCCGACGACGAACTCGATGGGGCTCTTCACCTTCTTGAACCGAGCGGCCTTGAATGAGGCGGAGTTGAACATCACCCTGAGAGCCGATTTGATCTCGCCTCCTGAATCCAGCAACACAGATGACATCTCATCGATCAGCTGAGGGTCGAGCGGTTCGAGGTCGTTCCACGTCGGGACCTGCGGTTCGTCAGCGACGAAAAAGTTGTACATGTGACGTGAGATGAACCGGGCAGAAGCAGGCTGTTTGACGATGATGTCGAGAATATCGCCACCATCGAGGTTGCCAGTGTGACCAAGGAAGGTCTTCTCACCACCATCGTGGTCGTTTGAGTCAAACACAAACGACGCTGGATAGTAGCCATGTGGATAGAGGGGCGGCGGCTGACCAAACGTCCAGCCGGTGAACGCGCGAGATGCGTCCTTGATGTCCATTTCGGAGTAGTTGCCTACGCCCATAGAGAACAACTCAAGCAGTTCACGACCGTAGTTCTCGTTAGGCTCACCGTTGTGGTTCTCGTTGTTATCCAACCAGTAGAGCATCGCCGGGTCGCGTGAGAGATCCAACAGGATGTCCCGAAGGTTGGTCATCCCGTTCCGCCGAAACATATCTATCTGGTTGGTCGACGAAAGAATGTGCTCGTTCTTCACGAGTCCGGTTGCGAAGACGTGATGCCAGAAGAGCGCCATCTTCTCCTGAAGCTGACACCGGCTGTTGAGCATCCGGTAGATCCAGATGGAGACGTAAGAGTCCGGCGATTCACCGCCGAAGTAGCGCGAAAGAACGTCTGGCTGGAGGTCAACTTCCAGCGAAGGATTCAGGAGAAATTCGACCGTATCCTCATAACTCTGTCGAGACAGTTGCTCCAACTGCTCGCGAGTGGCGCCGAATCCGGCGCGCCGATACAGGTGTGACAGCAAGCGGATATCAGTGCTTGCTCCGGCGTCTGTTGTGGTCATGGACCGCCCCTTCTGGTGTTGCGGGCATCTTAATCACCATTCGCCGCGCAATCAATGGGGGGGAGGTGATCTCACGATCAACCACGGCCAACCGTTACTGCTCAAATTGCTCAGCGACAAAACGTCTGCGATCCCTGTTCCAGTGGCAGGAGTACGATATCGATCTTCACATTGGAGAGAAAATGCAATTTGGAATCCATTCCGCCTTTCATGCAGGGTCTGTAGATCTTGCGGAGTTCGCCAATCGCTGCGAACAACTGGGATTTGAGTCGCTGTGGTTACCGGAACACGTAGTCATTCCAGTGAACCCAACGGTGGGCCCCGGAGGCGTAGCTGGCGCGCCAATCCCTGACTCTTATGTGTTCATGACTGATCCGCTGATTGGCCTGACTATTGCCGCGGCGGCGACCAAGACACTGCGTCTTGGCACAGGGGTGCTGCTGATTCCGGAGCACCATCCCGTAGATCTTGCCAAACACATCTCGTCGCTTGATCTCTACTCCAATGGCAGATTCATTCTCGGAGTAGGAGCTGGCTGGCAGCCGGAAGAGTCGGCTGCTCTTGGAGGCGACTTCCCGCGCAGATGGGCTCAGACAACTGAATCAATCGCAATAATGAAAAAGCTCTGGACTGAGCACGAGCCGGAGCATGATGGGCATTACTACAGCTTCCCACCGCTCAGATTCCACCCGCAGCCAGTCCAGAAGCCAACCCCGCCAATCCTTCTCGGCGGCGGCTCAAAACGGCTATTCGACCGGATTGCGTCCTGGGCGGATGGCTGGGCCCCATGGGGTCCCAGTCCAGATGACGTCTCGACCGGGCGTAGCGCTCTTGATGCAGCCTGTGAGCGGGCTGGCAGGGACCCGAAAACAGCGTCTGTTACGGCGTTCACTGGAACTCGGGATGTGGACGCCTTCAAAGCCTATTCAGCTGCCGGCGCAGATCGGCTGGTAATCACCATGGACTCAACCCCAGGGCGGAACGCGTTTGGGCGACTGGAACAGATTGCGAAGTTAGCCGGGCTCTGAGTTGAGTGTCCCCGCAATGATCTGAGATCCGTGGAACACGGGTCCGCATAGTGACGGACCCGCGTTCCAAATCGATCTCAAGTTTGGTCCTACCTTCGTGTTAGGCGCGTCGCTCGTACGGCGTATGCGCTGCTGGCAACAGCCACCACACCGAAGGCGGCCGCTAGCCACGCAAGGGCGGAGGACGAATTCGAATCCGTGTCCTCCAACAACGCGTTTTGGGCCATTGCCCGCTCAACTGCCACGTTTACGGCAGCGTCGATGCTCGTCATCTCAGATCGCACAGCGTCTTCAACGACAGAATCGAAACTGGTGAACTCAGTCTGCACGGCGTTCTCGATTGCAGAATCGAAGCTCGTCATCTCAGTCTGCACCGCGTCTTTAATCGCTGACTCGAGTCCTGTCGACCCCTTTGGGACGACCATTATCGAAGGAGCAGGCGACGCAGGTCTGTCCTCACCCGGCACAGGGATTTCATCCCATGCCTGGGAATCTGTGTCGCCATCGATGCACTCCTGGTATGCCTTGATGTAGAGCACACCCAGCGGCTGCCGCTCTTCATCTCCCAGCTTTACGTGGATACCAAAGTCCTTATAGTCGGAATCGAGCAGTTCGTTGCCAGGTTCAGCGGCCCAGATCACCCACTTTGGGCCTTCAGTCGACATGGTTCCGTGGTCGTCCCACGGAGCCACGGCGCCTGTTACTACTTCGCTGTTCCAACCGGCTATTGATTCGGGTTTTACGATCAGGATGCCCTCTGGAATCTCAACCTTGAAGACTGAGGTTGCTCCAATGACTCCTTCATGACCGCAACCGTGCGGGACCCGGAATTTCAGGCTTCCGTAGTAGTTCGACTGGATCGTTTTAGTTTCAAACAACGCGACGTGTGCGCTCGCAGTTGATGCGAGCAATGTGCTCACGAGGATGGCCGACAACAATGCCAACAGGACCACCCTCCGCGAACTTACGAATTTACGAGAGAGCATTAGTGCTCCTCCTTTGTGTATGTGTCAGGGCTTTCAGGCGCGTTTGTATATGTCGCGCCAGAATCAGCCCCGATAGCGGATGTCGTTTAGATAGACATCCTGGGAGGAGGAGTTGGGAGCCCCGGAATCCATTCGTTGGGGCGTTCCTGAACGTGCGACCGACTGCTCAGCCACAGGATCTGCAGAGAAGCGATGCTTACGCTTTCAGGTGTAGCAATGGAGTAGGTAGTGCCGCCGCTCGCGTCCTCAGATCCGACACACGTGATCTCGGCGTCGTTGTCCGCACACGGGTGGTGGTCGGCGTTCACCTGTGAACTGGCAGTGAACACGTGGCTATGCGCGGGAGTCAGGTCGGCGTACGAAGTTACAAACGCTGGTCCAATCACAGGAACTAGCGCGGCGATGAACATCAGGGCAGAAATTAGAGCGCCAGCAGGGATTCTGCCGACACTTCTTGAGTTGCCTGTCGAAATCGCGGTCAAGTTTGTTGAATTATCTCGTTCAGGTAGGCCGCTTCCCGCTATTGGGACAGCGATGTATTTGCAACTACTTAGTTTATGTTCGTGGTTCGCGGAGGCATATGAATATCAGGTGATGATCAGGTCTAGCAGCCCGAGATAGGCGTGAGGGAAGATGTTTGCGCTCTTCCGATCTACAATGGATGGGAATACGCCTGACGCCGTACCGACGACGGAAAATCGGGTATCACACCGCTAGATAGAGTCGATGACATCACGATCTGATATCGAAGATCGGATATTCGGCCGGGACCGTGAGCTGGCTGAACTAAACGCCGCGCTTGACCGGGCGATTGATTCCAACACGCAGCTGATTCTGCTTGTCGGCGAACCGGGAATCGGTAAAACGCGACTCGCAGAAGAGACCGCATCTCTCGCCCAGAAACGTGGCGCACGGGTCGCCTGGGGACATTGTCTGGACGGCGGTGGCGCTCCCCCATACTGGCCATGGACCCAGGTTTTGGAGTCCTTGTCGCGTCAGGTTGGGCCGACCGAGTTACAGGTCGCTGCCGGGAACTCACGGTCAGTGCTCGCTCTCCTGCTCCCGGAATTCGGCGTTGCTGGTGAATCTTCAACGCAGGACGGATTTACCCTGCATCGGGCGATCATGGACACCATCGTGGAACTCTCAAACTCGTCACCGATCGTCCTGATTATCGAGGACATGCAATGGGCCGATGATGCTTCGCTTCAGGCCCTCAAGTTGATGGCCACCACCGCGAGGGACGCCCGGGTGATGCTGGTTGGAACGTTCAGGAATACGGACGTCTCTCGCACGCATCCCCTTTCAGCAATCCTCCCGGCGCTAAACCGGATTCCCGGGGCTTCCCGCGTGCGACTCTCAGGTCTGGATGAAACCTCAGTGGCGATGATGCTGGGCCAGCACGCCGAGCGCGGAGATCCTGGATCAGGTGTTTCTACGAGGGAAGTGGCGTCAAGAACTGATGGCAACCCCTTTTTCGTGCGAGAAGTAGCTCTCTCTCTTCGATCCGAGTCACTCCATGGGAGCAGGTCTCCGATACCGGAAGGGATTATTGAAGCAGTAGGCCGAAGGCTGTCAGATCTCGATCAGGGATCTCTGGATGTCTTGAGAATCGGATCGCTAATTGGAAGAGAGTTTGACGCAGAACTGGTTTCCGACGTCTCATCAGAACTATCGATTGAAGAGTGCCTGGAGAGCTGCGAAACAATAGTCGCTCGTGGATTTGTGCGAGAGAGTGAATCTTGGCCGCTCGCTTACACGTTTGTGCACTCATTGCTTCAGGAAACGATTGCGGCAGAGCTATCAGCATCTCGACGCATACGTTTGCATGGGAGGATTGGCGAAGCCCTAGAGCGGCGCTACGGTTCTGATGATGATCGGCACACGGGCGAGCTGGCGAGGCATTTCGTTGAGGCTGAAGTAATCCTGGGACCTGACAAGGGCATTGAGTACAGCATCAAGGCCGCCCGAAACGCTCTCCAAATGGATGCCAACGATGATGCCGATCGGTACACGAGCCGAGGCCTTGAAATCGCGGGAGGCGAGCATTCTGGATTCGGCGAACTGCTGTCTCTCAGGGCGGAGGCCCTCGGGTCGACACTCTCGCGGAGCTACTCAAATCAGGATCGCTGGGATGCAGTAGTTGCAGCATTTCAGCATTACGAGTCTTCAGGAGATACAGAGCGGGCATCAGAAGTGGTCATGTTGGGGTCGTTCCTTGCGAATGTCGAAGGAGCAGCCTCCTTGTTGAAACGAGCCCTGGGTATGGTTCCAGACTCTTCTCCGAAATGGCCGTGGCTTGCGCTCCGTTACGGAGTCGCACTCGATGGTGATCTTGGGAATACAGATGCCGCCGCTGCACTTTTCCGGACGGTAGCCGACCAGGCTGAGCACGCAGGCGATCACCAGCTACTCGGTCGCGCTCTGGCGCACCTGTGTCAGGCATGTTTGGGTGTAGGAGATCATGAATCCGCGGTTAAACATGGAGTGCGGGCCGTTCAACTAGGCATAGCGACCGGTGATATCGGTACGCCGGGCAGACTGTCTAATTTCCTGAGCGACGCCTATTTGGCTCTTGGCCTCGTCGCCCAATCGGAGGCTGCGTTGGCCACGATTGAGACGTTGGACCTGTATCCCTACGCTCGAGCCACGATTTACACATCCAGAACGCTACTTACGCTAGCGTCAGGAAACTGGCGGTTAGCGGACGAGAGTCATTCCGCCGCCACCGAACTAATGGGGGCGGCAAGCCAACTGGGCACTGAGGTTTCTGGTTCCAGGCTATTTCGCGGGGCGACCGACGGGTCTGTTGACTGGTTCCTCGATGAACTGCACCGCGTCACCGGGGACGACAAGGTGGGGAGAATCTGGGGGACGTTCTACGCAGGCTGCGCTGCACTTGCCGCGGACGTCAATGACGATGAGCGACTGCTGAGTTACGCGGAAAACGGATTACGGGGCACCCGGCAGCAGCATCCAATGACGCACAGGTTCATCACAATTTGCGGCGCGCCTCTGGATTGCCTTATCACCAAAGTCACCGGTGACAAACAGCGAGCCGAATCTTGCTTGAGCGCTCTCTCAAGTTTCAAACATCGGTTTGACCCCGGCGCATTGGTGTCAATAGATCGACTTCGAGGCTTTCTCACGGCGATGCTGGACCGGCGTGATGAGGCACGTGGTCATTACGAAGCTGCTCTGGAGTTCTGCGAGTCCGCCGGCTACTGGCCGGAGTATGTGCGTACGTGCGTCGACTACGCCGAGTTGCTCAAAGAAACCGGTGGAGGTACGAGGGGTGGAGAGGTTATCGCCTCCGGGCTGGCGCACTCAAAGCGGCTCGGGATGGACCGATACACGGACAAGTTGAACGTCCTCTCGATTGGGTTCGAGTCTCCAACCGATGACCGGAATCCTGATGGCCTGACTAATCGTGAAGTTGAGGTAATCAGATTGATCGCGGCTGGTCATTCAAATCAGCAGATCGCCGATCAGTTGTTCCTGAGCAGGTACACGGTGGTGCGGCACGTGTCGAATATCTTCGGCAAAATCAGTGCTGCTAACCGGGCTGAGGCGGCAACCTACGCTAACCGGCATGGACTGGTTGGAGAGTCACAAGAAACCTGATCTGAATTTGATCTGATTCCTGAGACCCGGATGCGAGTCGCATCCGGGTCTTTCTTTTGGCACAACCCCCGTTCACGCGCGTTCTAAATACGGAATAGCGACCCCCATGGTGATTTGTTACCACGCGATTGCCAGGGCCCGGTTTTCAGAAATGGAAATCCCTATCGATGGCGGCCCGCCCGATGCGAGGCAAAGTGGTTATCACAACGGCAGCGGAAGCCACAGAGCACACAAGGAGAAAACCAATGCTCAAACAGACAGTCACTGCAACCAACGACGAAAAGGCCATTCAGCACAGCATCGGAGTCACCGTAATGCTCACCAACTCGATCCACAAGCACAACCGAATAAAGAACCTGGTGGCAGGTCTCGCCATCGCAGCAGCTGCCGGTGCGGTAATCCTTTCGGGATCAGGCGGAACAGTAAACGCAGATGTCGCAGCGGACGAAACCGGGGCGATCAGCCCTCCGGTGACCGAGAAATTGCAGGTCAAGAAGAAGGTTGGAGCGACGGACCTCGCAGCTGGACTCACGGAGATCTCCGACATCTACAACCCCGCGGAGTACTACGCCCCCGAAACGATCCACGTCAGCAATGCGGGCGCCACGGATCTGGATGGACTCTTGGGGCCATCTGTACCGACCGCCAGGGCAGTCAATCCGATCGACTCGCTTCTTGTCGCAGATTCGATCCCGTGTGCCCAGACCACGGATGAATGCGCCGGACTTTCCGTTCAGGAAGCCGAGTACCACGGTGAGGCGCCGATACAGCCGATTGGCGCCAACGACACTGACATGTAGTTCGATAGCAATGGCCGCAAGGCGGTTCCGTCTCAGCCGCCGATCACGCCTCCACCTGGCCGCTCTCATACCTCGAGGGCGGTCAGGTCTAGTTAAAGCCGCTAGGAGTTGATTCATCAGACTCGGCTCGTTCGCTTCGATCGGTAACGTCACCTCAAATACCTGTTGAAACGATATTCCAATCACACTGGCAAATAGCCTTCGTGTAGTCTGAGCGACAAACTATGTCAGGTTATGTAATACCTGACATGTATTCTTCGACAGGCGATAGCCAGCATGGACAGCAGGAGCCGCAGACAGCGGCTGCATGAACTTCTGGGCGATACCCAGACCGGGATATCTGCGATTGATCTCGCCACTCAGCTTGGAGTGACAGAGCGCACCGTCTACCGGGATGTGGACGCGCTTCGTGAACAGGGTGTTCCGGTTGTTGCCGAGAGAGGTCGGAACGGCGGGATCCGCCTGGCGAGTCAACCCGGTGCTCGTGTGGAGCAATCCGCGGAGTCGCCGCAAATTCAATCCATCTTGAGCCATGGCCCTGAGTATGTTGGGCGGGAGACAGAACTGGATCGGGTCTCAGATTTACTTGAGAGCGCGATGGGGGCTGGAGGCGGAGTCGCCATGCTCACGGGCGAGCCTGGCATTGGCAAGACTCGCACCGCTCAGGAGGTCAGCGAAAGGGCTCGTCAACTCGGATTCAGGGCCGTGTGGGGTAGGTGCCTTGAGAGTGAAGGCGTTCCGGCCTTCTGGCCGTGGTCTCAGGTAATTCGAGATTTGACAGATGACCTTGGACGCGAACGAGCGCTTGAGTATATGGGTGACGGCGCCGCTGATATTGCTACGTTCTCCAATGAAATACGCGAGGCATTACCTCAGTTCACGCCGCGAGCGCCTCTTGAGTATCCCGCCCCAGCTCGTTTCAGGATCTATGAATCAATAAATCGTTTTTTGCGAACCACCGCTCAGGAAGCCCCGTTATTGATCGTTCTGGATGACTTGCAGTGGGCGGATGGCCCATCGCTGGCTGTGCTCGAGTTCATGGCATCTGAGTTAGCGGACTCACAAATTCTTGTGATTGGCACTTACAGAGATGATGAGGTGACACGTCGTCACCCACTCTCCAGCACTCTTGGGGAGTTGACCCGGCTGGTGCAGCCGACGAGGTTGCACCTGAAGGGATTCACCAGGGCTGAAGTGAGTCGCTACCTTGAAGGCACGTCATCATTCGTGCCTCGCCGGAATCTTGCTTCAACCTTGCACGAGCAGACGAACGGGAACCCCCTCTTCCTGGGCGAGATTATTCGGCTTCTGGACGACAGCCGCGAAGTGGATCAGGCCACCACAGGTGTTGAGCACCTGCTGGCGCGTGTTCCTGAGGGCGTTAGGGACGTGATCGGTAGGAGGCTGGATCGACTATCGGAAACCTGTAATGACGTTCTCGCGTTGGCGGCGGTCATATCTCGACAATTTCAGGTATCGGTGCTGACGCGGGCGAGTCTCGTGCCCGAAAGAGAGCTGTACGACGCGTTGGGTGAGGCGGAGGCCGCCCGGCTTATTGAGCCGGTTTCCGGACGAGTGGATGAGTACCAGTTCACACATCCGCTCATGCGAGAAACCCTGTACGACGAAATCTCCACCTTGTCCCGGTCCAACATGCACCGGGACATAGCGGAGGCTATTGAGGAGATTGAGGCGACGAGAATCGAGTTGTATATGCCTCAACTCGCTCACCACTATTTCGAGGCGTCACGCAGCGGCCGGGCGTCAAAAGCGGTGGAGTATTGCCGAAGGGCGGCGCGACAGGCGATGCAGCAGCTGGCGCCTGATGAGTCAGCAAGTTTCTGTGGGATGGCCCTCCAGACTCTTCATATGATTGATGATCGGGATGAAGTCACGGAATGTGAACTGCTTCTCGAACTTGGTGATGCTGAGCGTGACTCGGGAGAGCTGCTTGCAGCGACAGCGACCTTCCGGCGCGCTTCTGAATTGGCGATCAAATTGGGATCACCTTTTCTACAGGCCCGGGCAGCTCTTGGGTTTGAAGAGACCGGCTGGCGGCCCGGGTGGCCCGGTGATGATTCAGTGGAGCTTCTCGATCACGCGCTGGCCGTTCTTCCAAAAGAGGATAGTGAACTGCGTTCAAAGTGTCTTGCAAGCAGGTACCGGGCATTGGTTTTCTCTGGCCGCCGAAATGAGGCGATTTCAAGCTGGGAGGAGTCTGTAGCGATCGCCCGGCGGCTTGAGGATCCACAGACTCTGACATTCGCCCTGCACTCGCTTCTCTACGACCGGTGGTGGACGGATGTCGAGCGCCGAATCGCGGTCGCTAACGAAGTCATTGAAATCGCAGTCGGCGTTGGTGACTGGGATCGCGCTGTGCAGGCAGGCTCATATCGGCTGGGCTACTACGTGGATATCGGCGACTATCGAACTTTCAACCGGACATTGCAGACACAGTATCAGGAGCATACCCGGCTCGCCCGGCACCCGTTCAACGAGTATGTTCTCGCCGGATGGCAAGCGGTATCAGCGCTGGCCGAGGGACGCCTGAGCGATGCCGAGGCTTTATGCCGATCTGCGCTCCCCATGGGTCGCCGGTTAAAGGGACACGACTCAATTGGCGTTTTTGGGGTTCAGATGTTCAACATACGTCGGACTCAGGGCCGTCTGGGTGAACTCGCTCCGATTGTTCAGCAGTTCGTCGAGCAAAGTAATTCGGGTGCCTGGCGGCCAGGTCTTGCTCTTATGTACACCGAACTCGGGTTACGAGATGAGGCGAGGGAGCAGTTCGAATTGCTCGCCAAAGACGATTTTGCTGGAGTCCCCGCCGACGTGCTGTGGCTTGGCACGATGTCTTACCTCGCAGAAATATGCTCATTTCTTGGAGACACGGATAGGGCCAGGATTCTCTATGACTTACTGCTCCCGTTCGGCGAATTGAACTCAACAATTGGGATGCCGCCGATGCCGCTTGGTTCGGTGCAGATGTATCTCGGCCTGTTGGCGTATACGTTCGGAGAACTGGATCTCGCGTTGGACCATCACAACGCCGCAGTTCTCAAGAGTCGAGACATGGGCAGCCCGCCTCTAGTTGCGAGGGCTGAGTTAGAACATGGAATCCTGCTGTTGCTATCAAGCGATTCAGGTGATCGAGAACGAGGGCGACTGTTGCTGGAGAGCGCCAGAGGGATCGCTGAACAAATTGGAATGGCTGGCCTGTTGGCGCGGATCACGTCGATCGCCGAACTGGCGGTGTCAAAGCCGCAGCCGTACCCTGCAGGTCTGACGCAGCGAGAGGTGGAGGTGCTCCGGTTGATCGCAGATGGAGTATCGAACCGATTGATCTCAGAGCAACTATTCATTACTCAGAACACCGTAGCCAACCACGTGAAAAGCATCCTTGATAAGACAGAGTCAGTAAACCGGACAGAAGCGGCTGCGTTCGCGATCAGGACGGGTCTTCTCACCGATACATATCCCATCTAGTCGCGGTTGGGGCCGCGGCGGGCTGTTCCACGGAATGACCATATTTCAGTGCTTGCGAATTTAGCCGTATCTGGTCATGACAGACGTGGCGATAGCTGCAGCACCCAACAGCGTTCTGACGGAGGACATGCTGGGTCGATTCCTGACTCGTTCGAGTGAATACGATCGGGAGAACAAGTTCTTTTTTGAGGACCTGGAAGAGTTCAAGGAAGCTGGCTATCTGAAGCTGGCCGTACCCAAGGAACTGGGCGGTGGTGGTCTGAATCTGGCGGAGATGAGTAAAGAGACCGGCCGACTTGGCAAATACGCACCGGCGACGGCATTAGCGCTGAACATGCACGTCTACTGGACTGGTATCGCTGCGGACCTGTGGCGCTCCGGGGATAAGTCTTTGGAATGGCTGCTTCACAAGGCGATCGACGGCGAGATTTTTGCCGCCGGGCACGCTGAGAGTGGCAACGATATGCCGCTCCTGCTCTCGACAACAAACGCAGAGCCGGTTGAGGGTGGTTACAAGTTCACTGGTAAGAAATCATTTGGCAGTCTTTCACCCGTGTGGACCTGGATGGGACTTCACGGTATGGACACCAGTGATCCAGAGAATCCCAAGATCGTTCATGCGTTCCTTCCCCGCGACTCCAAGGGTTTGAAGGTGGTCGAGAACTGGGATGTTCTTGGCATGCGGGCGACACAGAGTCACGGAACTGAACTGGACGGTGTGTTTGTGCCGACCGAAACTATCGCCCGAGTTGTGCCTATTGGGGCAACCGGGATTGATCATTTCGTAATCGCCACGTTCGCGTGGGCTCTGTTCGGCTTCGCCAACATTTACTATGGCATGGCAGAGCGCGCCATCGAGATGACGGTTGAATCACTCCAGAAGCGGAAGTCCCTCGCCCTGACGCGTTCATACGCCTACCACCCGGATTATCAGCACGAGTTGGCTGAGATGGTCATTGAGTTTGAAGGTATTGGACCGCACATTGAGAAGATCGCTGAGGACTGGTCAAACGGCGTTGATTACGGCGCCGAATGGGGTCTCAAGATCGTGGCGGCCAAGTATCGAGCCGTGGAAGGCGCATGGAAGATCATCGACACGGCTCTTGAGCTAGCCGGCGGTTTTGGAATTTTCAAGGCATCGGGTCTTGAACAGCTCTGGCGTGATGGCAGGCTTGGCCGTATTCACCCGGCCAGCGGCGCGGTCACCCGTGAGTTCGTCGCCAAGACAGCTCTGGGGATCAACCCTGACGAACAACCTCGCTGGGGCTAGCCACGCATTCATGAGACAACGCCTGGCCTCGGGGATTACCTCGGGGCCAGAGCGACCGGCAGAATCTGAGTTGCCACGATGAGGCGACCACCACTAGCCGGTGAGTCGTTCCATTCCAACCGGAAACTGGTCAGGCCGGAGATCAGACACCGCTACGATCACGTCAGCTGGCAGACCAGCGAGGCGGGCTGCTTCGATGATTGCTTCCGGGTTGGCCGCTTCGTACAGGCAGTAGGTCTTCTTGCGATCTGCGCTCAGGAACGAGAACAGCCAGTCGACATCTGCGGAATCGTTGGCTTCAAGGACATGACCAATAACTTCATTATTTGTAATGAGTTCATCAGCGAAATTACGTTCGATTAGATAGAGAGGCATCTCACGTCTCCCAATGTAGAGATCTACCCTGCCAGTGGCAGTTCGATTCTACCGGCTATTCGGAATCGCTGAATTGGAACCGTCGTTTCGACCTGGGAATGGACGTGCTAATCAAAGCCGTCAGTGAGTTGGCCAGGGCGTCAGATTGGCTATCCCTGCAATCGACGCGACTCCTCTATTAATAGCCACTTTTGGGGATGGTCTCGCCACTGAATTATCAGCAAACTGACTCCTGACACCACTATCAGGACGCCAGAAAAGGAATGGGCCATGCCTTTGTTCTTAATAGAGCGTAATTTTGCCGAGCAACTGGAAGTCACCCCGGAGATAGCCGGGGCAGTAATCCAGGCTAATGAGGGAGTAGGCGCAGAGTGGAGCCACTCTTATCTCACCAGCGATAAGAAGAAGACGTACTGTCTCTACAACGCCGCAGACGATGAGACCGTAAGAGAGGCGGCGCGGTGTGCCGGGCTACCCGCCGACGTCGTCGTCGAGGTATCAGAACTGCGCCCACCAGCCTGAACAGCTTCCGGTCTGGATAGGCAGTTATCTCACATCGGTGAGCCAGAAGACGGGTCCGACGGACCCGTCTTCTTTGATGATATTCCGCTCGATTCTCGAGTCAGCACAACTTCTTTTCACCTGATCCTCGTATAGATGTCATTCGGCTTTTTTCGATGTCTATCCGGAGGCATCGTTTGAGGACGGATGACGCCTCATTCGCGCACTGGCGCTCACGTTCCCGATGTCGTTCTGGGTTTAGTGACCAGAATGACATCCGCATGGTCCGCGTCGGATATGCGCTCAACGCTATCCTGGGCATGTCGAAGGGCCAGCAAACAGTTTGCGGCCTCCACGAGGTAAACTCGCGGCCCTGATCGCAGCAGCTACTTACTGGGCGGTGAATAATGATTCTTGTTCGGCGAACCTACGTCCCTCGGGCGGGCACGGGTGGCACCCTCATGCGCCACGTTCGCTCGGCGGGTGATGCAATGGAAGCGGCAGGGTTCCCAAAGCCTCGCATTTTTCGCACTTACTCGGGCTACCACGGCACCCTGATCATCGATCAGGAATGGGATTCCATTGAGACGTACGAGGCATCTCGCGACGCCGTCAGGAATACCGAGGCGATAACGTCGATTTTTGGCGAGATCTATCCGCTGCTTGAGACCACACATCACACGGAAATCCTGATCGGGGCGTAACCGAAACCACCCATGTCTACTCCTGACGCAACGGGCAAAGCGCTCACGGTTCTTGGCCCGGTTGACCCCAACGATCTGGGAATCACGATCACACACGAGCACCTGGTCATAGATCTCAGCGTGGTCTTCGTCGACCCCGGAGATGCAGCCGGCCGGAAGCTTGCCGAAGAGCCGGTGAGTCTCGATAACCTCGGCTGGGTTCGTGTCAACTGGTCGTCCAACAGGGACAATCTCGTCCAGACGGACATCGAAGTGGCGAAACGCGAATCCATCCGCTTCAAGAATGCAGGCGGCGGCACGCTTGTGGACGTCACACCCATTGGCATCGACCGCAACCCGGCAGCGCTGGAGGAGATAAGTCGAGCGACTGGAGTACACGTCGTAATGGGCGCCGGATACTACGTCTGGCCCGCCCATCCAGAAGACTTCACTTCTCGGTCCGTAGACAACATCGCAGAAGAAATAATTCGCGATGTTCAGGTTGGTGTTGGCGACACTGGAATCCGCAGTGGAATCATCGGCGAGATTGGGTGCACATGGCCGTGGACCGATAACGAGAAAAAGTCTGTGGCCGCGGCAGTCGCAGCCCAGCGCGAGACCGGCGCTCCCCTGCTCATACATCCCGGCCGAGTGCAGAAAGCCCCCATCGAAATCGTGAACTTCATCGATCGTGAAGGTGGCGATCTCAGTCGGACGGTGATGTCTCACGTAGATATCCGAATCTACGATCGCGAAATACTGCGAGAGCTGGCAGCAACAGGCATCTATATCGAGTACGACACCTTCGGGCTGGAGTCGCCATTTCCTCCACACGCCCCCGACACGTTAATGCCGTCCGACTACCAGCGGATTGAGCAGTTAGCGGGGTTGATCGATGACGGATATCTTGAGCGGATTGTGTTGGCGCACGATAACTGCACAAAACATCGGCTCCGCGAATTCGGCGGCCACGGATTTGACCATATTCCAACGACCGTAACCGGCTGGATGAGACGCCAGGGCATCACCCAAACCCAGATCAACACGATGTTGATCGAGAATCCGCGGCGAATGCTTACGTTTGTGTGACCCTCCGGTAGGGTCACGTTGTAACGTGCCCCTACCGTGCGGCGATGCGACTGCATCTACCGATACGCCGCCAATGCCCTTTCCGCGCCTTCCCTGAGCAACTGATATTCGGTCTGGCGTGTCGGGCCGAAAATCTGGATGCCTCGTTCTCTGTGGCGGCGATACTCAGCGCTGTCTGAAGGAAATTCTGCTGGCTCAACCGCTATCCCGCGAACAAGCGCCATCTCAATCACGCTCTCCATCGCGGCCAGAACCTTAGGATGCTGCCATCCACCGTGATGGCCCATGCTCGCAGCGAGATCGCCGGGACCGAAAACAATGCCATCCACCCACTCATTAGCCATCATCTGCTCAGCGTTCTCGACACCCAACCCGGACTCAATCTTCAGCGTCAGCATCGTCGCCTCGTTGGCCTCCCGGCAGTACTGCTCAGCGTCCGCATTCTGGTAATCCACGTTCGCCCCCATGAATAGCGCCCGCTCGCCGAAGGGCGGGTACTTCATCCAGCGCACCATATCGTCGACCTGTTCGGTCGTCTCTGCGTGGCACAGGTTTATTCCAAGCGCGCCAGCGTCCAGGAGCCTCGAAACCAATATCCGGTCGGTGGTCGGAACCGTGATAATCGGGCTCAGGCCGTTGTCGCGGGCGCTGATGATGAAGTTCGTCAGCGCGTACTCATCATGCAGAATATGCTCGGTTTCGATCATGAGCATGTCGTAGCCGGTCTGCTTCACGATCTTGATGATCGATGGCCTGAGCGACTCAAAGACGTTGAAGACCAGAACAGGTTCTCCCACTTTTAGTTGGCTCTTGGCCGGATTGTTGATGATCGTTGCTGAGTCACTCATTTACCAACTCCGTTGTTGGGCACTTACGGCCACACAGCCGTTTATCTCTCACGCGTGGCGGCAGCGTATCATCGGTCGCCATGCTGCCTGATCCCCGGTTGATCGTCCATGTTCACTATCCAGGAGTTTTTGAGTGTCCGAGTCCAACCACCCCGTGTCCAATGATCCCGAGATCCCGCCGACCACCGACACAGCAACGGCTTACGCCGCCAATCAGGCGTGGTGGAACGAGATCACGGAGCCGCACCGCACGTCTGATATGTACGACCTTGCGGGCTTCAAAGCGGGCAGGAACCGCTTCATGCACCGGTACATTCTTGATGAGGTGGGCGACGTCGATGGCAAATCACTGCTCCATCTCCAGTGTCACTTCGGCCAGGACACCATCTCATGGGCAAGACTGGGTGCGACGGTAACCGGAGTCGACTTCGCAGGCGAAGCAGTTGACCTTGCCCGAGCGCTTGCGGTTGAAGAAGGCATCGACGCCACGTTCGTCCATTCAAATATCTACGACATTGGAGATCGCTTCGATGAGCAGTTTGATGTCGTGTTCACTTCATACGGAATACTGGGGTGGCTACACGACCTACCGGAATGGGGCCGGCTAGCTGCACGCGCCTTGAAACCGGGCGGAATCTTTTATATCGCAGAATTCCATCCTGGCGGAGAGATGATCCAGTACGACCGGCCGATCATGTCGAAGGAAGACCTCTTTTTTGGCGAGCCGTATTTCGATCCAGGTGGCGCGCTTTTCCTCAGTGGCGAGGAAGGCACCGACTACGCCTCAGACCACTCCACGGGCCAAGACACATGGGAGTGGTTCCACTCCATGGAAGACATCATCATGGCGCTCATCGACGCCGGTCTTGTCGTTGAGCTATTCCGAGAACGTGACTGGTGCGCCTACCGCAGCCACGAAGGCATGATCGTAGATGATCAGGGCCGCTGGCACCTGCCGCCCGACTGCCCCAAAGTGCCGTTCATGTTCTCCATCAGGGCGCGGAAGCCGGTTTAGTAGCCCAGCGATTCACACTTCGCCTGCCATGATCCGCCGCCGCACGCACGATGCGAATCGCAATCTCCCCGCGATTTGCAGCCAGCAGTTTCGACAGGGCCATCTGCGTTCTCCTCGAGCGGCGCATGAATTCGGGCGGGGCTAAAACCGGGATGATAGTAGTGGGATGGCGATAACCGTCGATCCATTGATCGAGCGAGTCAGGCAGCGTTGCTGACGCTCCAACCGAGGCAGCAAAGCCCCATCGTCGTTCCGGCGTAGGCCGGAACCCAGGCACGCGAATATCTGAAATCTGGATACGCCTGTACTCGTGCACTCACGCTATTGCCGGAATCGCGTAGCGCGACCAAACCGTCGATGACACGATACGACCTTGACTCAGGCGAGCAATCAGCTTCGTCCGCCACCGTGATTCCTCAGCGCCTGGGTTCCGGCCTGCGCCGGAAAGACGGATCGATGTGGCGACGCGGTGTAGCGGATTACGTGACTTCGCTCCCTGAGTTCACAAACGAAGTGCAACACCCCAACCGAGGGTTGCAATAGCGTCAGGAACTGGCCTCAACATGTCAAAAGGGGTGCGTCGTCAGTAGCCGCTTATCCCTACCCCTCGTATGCAGCAAGCTCCTCTGCGAACGTGAAGATCGCCGGCAGACCGCCTGAGTGCATAAAGACCACCGTCTCGTCGTCCGGGACGTTGCCCTGACGTATCTGGTCGATCAGGCCGGACATGGCGGTGCCCGTGTAGTTGGGGTCAATCATCAGGCCTTCCAGCCTACCCAGCATGTGGACCGCTTCGATCACCGCCTCCGTTGGGATGCCGTAGCCCTCGCCAATGTACTGATTCATCACGGTCATATCTTCCGGATCGAACGGCGTGGTGAGTCCAAGCACTTCCTGCGCGCCGCCAATGACGTCGTACAGGTACTCCTGCATCTCCGTCTCGTAGTTGACCGCAATACCGGTGGCCTTCCAGTCGAGTCCAAGGTTCTTTGCAGTCAGGATCAAACCCGCGGTCGAACGCCCGGCCACGCCAAAGAAGCGCACCTTCTTGGTGATACCAAGCGCTTCAAGTTGCTCTGCTATCTCAAGCGCGCAATCGACGTAGGCCAGCGAACCAACGTACTTCGGGAAGGCGTACTGCTGTCGGACGTAAGGCTTGTAGCCCTCTTCCTCCAGCCGCTTGCCAAGCTCGTCAGCCAACTCTTCCGCCCGCTCCGACTCCTCCTCGGAAAGCAGGTGAAGCTCCGCTCCCAGAATCTTGTCTACCAGCAAGTTGCCCTGGATGACGCGATCCTTTGCGTTCTTGAGGATGAGAACGTACTTGAAGCCCATCTTGTTGGCAGCAGCGCCGGTCACCCGGGCGTTGTTCGAGTGGTAGTCCATTATGTTGACGATAGCGTTGAAGCCCTGCTCCTTGAGGTGCGCCATCTCAAACTCATAGTGGCGAGCCTTGTTGCCACCAAACGCCAGTCCTGTTGCGTCCTCTCGCTTCACAAGAATGCGCGGGCCACCAAGCTCCTCCGTGAGCCTCGGCAGATCCTCCAGCGGTGTTGGCAGATGTGCGAAGTGCACTCTAGGTAGCGCGTCCACTCGCGCCCGTAGCTCTTCTCGGGTGACTGTCTGTTGTGTTGTGGTCATCTATCTCCTCCGTGTGAGGTGTGTTGAAAGAAAAGTATCCTGAGGCCCTCGAATGGCACTTTTCCTTCAACACGCCAACCGATTGAACATACCGTTATGCAGATTCAGGCGCCCATCCCCATGGATGTGGTCCAGGATCGAGTGGCTGAACTTCACCGGCGCGCACCGTGAACACCGGCACGATCGCTCTGTCGCCGGTGTTGCTGCCCCCGGCAGCATCGTGGTGGATGAAGCTGCCCTGAACCGTGTCCAGCACTGAAATATCAGCCTCACGCCCAACTGCAAGCGCTCCAAGGTTGCCTGACTCACCCAGCGAGGTTGCGGAGTTGGTAGTGGTCATTCTGGTCACGTCTTCAACGCTGAACCCCAGCGTAAGGAATTTGTTCATCGACTCGATCAGCCCAAAGGCCAGCGAATACCGACCAGCAGCAGTCACGTCTGAACTGATCGTGTGCGGCGTAATCCCCTGATCCATGATAGCTTTCGCACTGTCGAACGAGAAGTTTGCACGCCCCACGCCGACGTCGAAGATAACACCGCGCTCCTTCGCCTCCAGTGCCTCAGGCCGCAGCTTTCCGTTGTCCAGCAGCGCACCAACATGGTGGCTACACGTGTGGGTGACAATATCGCCTTCGGTCAGGATCTCAGATAGCAGGACTTTCGCTGCCTCTCCTGCCTTCGGGTGGTCATCTGGGATGTCGCCAATGTGAACCATCACGGGGACTCCAGCACCGGACGCAATCTGCTTCGCCTTCCTGGCGAGCTCCGCGCCCATCGACTGCACCGATGGACTCACCATCCTGACCTTCACGCCCCTGATATGTTCACTGGCCTGAATGGTCGCAATTGCATGGTCGATATCGATATCTGAAGCATCTCGGATTTCAGGAATTCGGTGGATACCAAGAATCCCAGCGTTGATAAACACGAAAATACGAGTTTTGGACCGTGGAATCACATGATTAATCATGCCGCCTACGTTGTAAGAGCCTGTGGAGCCAGCATCGACCACGGTTGTCACGCCGCCATGCACGCCAACCTGGTCCGCATTGGCAAACGAGGTCTCGTCAATCACCTTGCCTATGCCGCCTGCAACGTGCGTATGCAGATCGATAAGTCCGGGGGCCACGATCTTCCCGCTCACATCAACGACCTGCCCTGCCGACGCCGCATCGAGACTGCCGCCAATCTCGACGATCTTGCCGCCGGAAATACCGATGTCGCCCACCTGGTCGAGGCCAGAGCCGGGGTCGAGAACTCGTCCACCGGCCAGGATTAGATCGTAGTTGCCATTGCTCATCTACTCTTCAGCCGCCTTTGCAAAATAGTGTGGTGCAAATTTATCTGGACTCCGGCGCCCAGCCCCATGGACGAGGTCCGCGGGAGAGGGGAATCAGGCTTCCCGCTCTGACCGTGTGCGTCGGCACGATGGCGATGCTGGATGAAGCCGTAGCTCCCGTGATGTCGCGAAACAGCCAGTCGCCCTCAATCACCTCAAGTACGGAAACATCGGCCTCCGATCCCTCCCGAAGTCCGCCAATCTTATCGCTCTCACCAAGGATTCGGGCCGGACCGCTGGTCACCAGCCCCACGACCTGTTCGACCGACAGCCCCACAGCAAGGAACTTGCCCATACATTCAGTAAGCGAATGCACCAGCCCGCTTCTGCCCGCAGCCGTCGCGTCAGAGCTAATCGAATCGGGCATGAAACCTGATTCAATCACGTCTCGGGCGCTCAGGAACGAGAAGTTTGAACGCCCAACGCCACCATCGAACCAGACCCCTCGCTCACGGGCTTGTTGCGCCTCGTAAAGCAAGCTCGGATCGGATAACAGCGCTCCCACCCGATGGCTCGTCGCATGCGTAATGATGTCGCCTCGCGTCAGGATTTCGGAGAGCAGCAATCTGGTTACTTCGATTGCCGCGGGATGATCCTCATGGATATCTCCAATGTGAACCATTAGTGGCACTCCGGCTGTTGCCGCAATTTCCTTGGCTTTGCGAGGAAGATCAACGCCCATCTCCCTGACGGCCGGACTGACGAGTCGCACTTTAACGCCGCGAATATGGGGCGAACTCTCGATAGCTCTGATAGACGCGGGGATGTCGATGTCCGAGATGTTAGTAATCTCCGGCTTCTGACCACCTCCCATGCTGCCGGACGCGCCCAAAACGCCAGCGTTCAGGAATATGTACACCCGTGTCGCGGCTTCAGGTAGAACAAAGTTCACCAGCCCGCCGATGTTGTAGGCCCCGCACGAACCCGCATCCACAATTGTCGTAACCCCCGCATGTACGCCCGCCAGATCAGCCGGGACGGCGGTTTCTTCATCGACGATCTTCCGGAGCCCGCCCGCCACATGCGTATGAAGGTCGATCATCCCGGGTGTGATGATGTTTCCGGACACGTCAAGAACTTGCCTTGCGCCGCTTGGATCGATTTCGGGGCCGATCTGGGCGATGCGACTGCCCGTAATCGCAACGTCTAGTAGTGCGTCAACAGAGGTGCCGGGATCGAGGACTCGGCCGCCTTTAAGCAATAGATCAATCATCGGCATCAGTAGTCCCGCAGCGCACCATCGCTGGTAATCACCGGCTTCCTGTCGAACGGTACTTGAGGGTAGTGCTTGAACGCTTCTTCGTTCAGTTCGATGCCGATGCCCGGCCTATCAGGCAGCAACAGGTGGCCATCGACGAGCTT
Organism: Chloroflexota bacterium; assembly: GCA_013204555.1. GTDB lineage: Bacteria > Chloroflexota > Dehalococcoidia > Lucifugimonadales > Lucifugimonadaceae > UBA1151. The sequence continues at coordinate 32,264 of JABMNO010000047.1, forward strand.
CAGTGGCTCATTCACCAGATCAAGTTTTGGCAACTCAAACTCGGTGCCGGTGTACTCCTGAATCGCGACGTTATGGAGAGTGGCATCAAGCTGCACACAGGACGCTGTCATCACCGGTGAACACGGGTTATGCGGCACCATACCCACATAGTTGGCTTCCGCAATTGCCGCGATCTTCCTGAGATTGGTGATTCCGCCAGCAACGCTGATATCTGGCCGAATGTACGCCGAACCGTTTTTCTTCATCAACTCCTGGAACTGATAGATGGTGTACAAACGCTCCCCGGAAGCGATTGGTATGGGAATTTCCGCGGCCACGTGGGCCATGGCGTCTATGCTGTCCGGCTCAATTGGGTCTTCGAAAAAGTAGAGCCCATACTGCTCTAGCGCTCGTCCTGCAGCGATCGCCTCTGGCGGAGTCAGCCTGTTCACCACGTCGATCATCAGATCCATCTCAGGCCCAACAGCATCTCGCACAGCTGCGGTGAACGATTCCATCAGGCGAACAACACCCTGAAACGAGTCAGGCAAACCATCAGCGAATGGACCCAGTGGGTAGAATCGTAGGGCTGTATAGCCTTCATCCACGCGACGCATGGCATCGTCGACCATCTCCTCCGGCGTATCGCCGTTGAGGTGCACGTACACCCGCACTCGATCACGAGTCGGGCCGCCAAGTAGGCGATAAACCGGAAGCCCGGCCGCTTTGCCCGCAATGTCCCAGAGAGCAACATCTATGGCACCCAGCGCCGCCATGGCATCGCTACCGCCACGAAACAGGCATCTTCGGAACATGTGCTGCCAGTGGCGCTCAATCTCCAGCGGATTCTTTCCGATCAGGTATTCGGCGTGATACTGGACCGCGGCGACTACCGTGAAAGGGGTTCCTGAACCACCACTGCCCCCATGCAGATCACCAATTCCGACAATGCCCTCATCGGTCTCGATCTTGACCCACTGGTGAACTGACGCAGCCAGAGTTTCGACTTTCGTTATACGCATCGATTAATACTCCCTTAGCGCACCATCGCTATTCATGAGTACTGGCCGAGGCCAGCGTTCCGGCGGATGATGCTTGAATGCCTCCAAGTTCAGATCAATGCCAAGTCCTGGTCGGTTTGGAATCTGAAGATGGCCGTCTTTGATCTCCACCGGCTGGTCGACGAGTTCTCGCTTAATTTCAGTTGACTCCGTTGGCCGGTACTCCTGAATCGCTATGTTGTGCGTCGCAGCATCGAACTGCACGTTGGCTGCGGTCATGACCGGACTCAGCGGGTTGTGCGGAGCAACGCCCACGTACGCAGCCTCACAGATTGCTGCGATCTTCCGCATGTTGGTGATCCCGCCAACGAGACTCATGTCCGGGCGCGCATACGCCGATGCCTTTTTATTTACCAGCTCCTGGAACTGGTAAATCGTGTACAACCGCTCCCCGGAAGCGACCGGCATCGGCACTTGTGACGCCACATGCGCCATGGCATCAATGTTGTCCGGTTCAATTGGGTCTTCAAAGAAGTACAGGCCGTAGGGCTCCAGTGCCCTCCCAATTGCGATCGCTTCGGGGGGCGTCAGCCTGTTAACAACATCGATCATCAGGTCCAGATCAGGTCCAACCGCCTCGCGCACAGCTTTGGTATAAGAGACGGCGATGCGAACCATTTCCTGGTAGCCGGGCATGATTGAGTCATTGAACTGACCAATGGGGTAGTACCGAAGCGCCGTGTAACCCTCTTCTTTGAGTTGGATAGCGTTTTCAGCCATGATCTCCGGCGTCTCGCCGCCTAGATGCGCGTACACCCGAACCTGATCACGCGTCGGGCCGCCCAACAACTTGTGTACTGGAAGATTTGCTGCTTTACCCGCGATGTCCCAGACCGCCATATCAATCCCGCCCAACGCTGCCATCGCATCAGAGCCGCCGCGGAAGAGACAACGCCGGAACATGTGCTGCCAGTTGCGTTCAATCTGCAGCGGGTCCTTACCGGCAAGGTACTCAGCGTGGTACTCGATGGCTCCTCTAGCGGCATACGGCGTCCCACTGGTGCCACTCGCCGGATGAACCTCGCCTACCCCGTAGATGCCTTCATCCGTCATCACCCGGACGAAGGTCCAACCAGCTGCCAGATGCGTCTGTACTTCTGTGACTTTCATTGAAGACTCCCATATCGCAACATCTCGGGGATTGATGGACGCCATATAACGCTGATTTTGGAGATGCGTCAATCATCATTATTTGGCCCACACCGCGTGGTAGACTCGGCGACCGGGCCCTGCACCGCGAAATCGGTATGGCAGGGCTGTTTTTTGTCACGATGACACCAACGATTATTTTTCAGTAAAACCGGAGTGTGGGACCAGATGGCGGGAGCGCTAAGAGTCGCGGTAGTCGGTGTTGGACAACGTGGACTTCAGCACGTTGAATCGATAGCAAAACTCCAGGCGGACGAAGAGGTCCAACTGGTCGCACTTGCCGACCCGTTTGAGGAGAACCTGGCCGAGGCGAAAGTGCAATCGATTGCCACAAGCTACAAACAGGGCAGTACCCAACTCTTCACGAACGTTGACGAAATGATCGATACAGCCAAACCCGATGCCGTCTGGTTCGTAATGCCGCCAAACCAGCACCGGGGCGAGATCGAACGAACCGTCGCAAAAGGCGTCGCCATATTCGCTGAGAAGCCACAGAGCCTCTTTTACGATGAGATCAAAAGTCAGGCTGACGCGATCGATAAGGCCGGTGTGCCGAGCATCGTGGGATTCCAGAAGCGTTACGACCCCTGGTACACCGCTATTCACGACTACATGGCAGACAAGCAGTTGGCCTCAGCGATGGCAGTTTCACTTAGCTCCGTTGAGGGCCACAGCGCCAAGCACACGCCCACGGAACGGCAGGGCGGCCCCGCAAACCGCGTGTGGACGGCCAATCGCGCGTGGTCAGGCACCAGCATGGTTGAAGCGGGGATTCACCAAACGGATCAGATCCGATACTGGGTCTCCGATGATGTTAAGTGGGTTCAGGCAGCTTATGTGGAACGCCCGGAAGATCTTCAGGAATCACAGGGTGACAACCCGACCGCGTACACAGTCGTCTACGGCTTCAAACGCGGCGGAATCGCCAACGTCATATTCACCAAGCCAGCCCGCTCCTACTTCAACGATAAATACGAGTATGTGCACACGCCTGATGCTCACATCGCGTTCGAGGACGATCTCGTCGTCTACAGCTACCAGGGAGCCGACTATCCACCCGCTTCCCGGCCAACGCGAGAGCAGTTGCGTACTGTGCTCGCTGCAGGTCCAGAATCGAACCCGATGGGTAGCGAGAGCACGTTGGACATCAGTCGGCAGTTTGCAAGGTCGATAACCGAGTCCGATCCCTCCCTCCGGCGCAACTCGTTCCGGTCGAGCATGAACTCGCTTGCCGCTGTACTTGCGGCGAATGTTTCAGACTCACTGGGCGGAATCCGCATTGATATTGACGAGTTTGAGAACTCCGACAAGTTTGCCGAGTACCGGCAGCGCCCAGAAGGTCTCTAGGCGTCAGCTTCAGACAACCGCAGCCCAGGGACCAAATGACTCCAGAACCGTTCAGGATCACGCAGGCCGTCTTCACTGAACTACCGGTTCGGGGCGGCTCCAACTGGTATTTCTTGGAACTCAGCAACTCAGATGGTGTGACCGGGCTTGCTGAGTTCTCGTATGGAGAAAGTTCCATCACCGTATCGCGGGCGATTGCCCAGATGGCAGAAGAGCTCCAGGAAGAAGAGATCGTCTCCGAATCAGATATTCCTGCCATGGTTGGACTCACCCCCGGCTTCCTTCAGAGCGACAGGATTCTCGCTACGGCGATCACGGCGATCAGAAACGCGGTGCTTGATGCTCAGGCTCAGATCGCAGAAGTACCCCTCTATCGACTGCTCGGCGGTGGTATGACCGCGTCGGTGGAGCTCTACGGCAATATAAATCGCTCGATGCTCAGGGACGATTCCGGTGATTCGGACCGCTCCTCCGCTTCATTTGCCGCGGTGGCGGAACGGGCCGTTGAAGAAGGATTTCAAAATATCAAATGCGCACCGTTTGATGAGTGCAGAGCGCCATTTGGCGGTTCCGGCCTCCCCGACGAGACGAAAGCGGGACTCGACCGAATTGCCGCGGTCAAGTTAGCCATTGGAGACGGGGTAAACCTCTTCGTGGACTGCCACAGCCGGTTCGATCTCGAATCGGCCCTCGCCCTTGAGCCCGAATTGGCGGCGAGGGGTGTCGCCTGGTACGAGGAGCCGGTGAGCTATCGCACACACAGGAATGATCTGGCTACCATCCGAAATGCCGCAACAATGGACGTGGCCGGAGCCGAGGATGCCTACGGGCTAGATATATTCCAATCTCTGATCAAAGAAGGCGTCACGGACGTCGTAATGCCCGACGTGAAGTACTGTGGTGGCGCTGGCGAATCGGTCATGATTGGCAACGCCCTAGAAGCGATATCACCCGGCTCCGTCTCCATGCACAGCCCGTCCGGCCCGGTCTCAATGCTGGCCAGCGCCCATGCGACTGCTGCGTTCAAGGGCACCCGCCCTCTTGAACACGCCGTGTGGGAAGTTGATTGGCGAGCAACGGTCCTTCAGCCAGCCGAGCATATCCAGGATGGACGCCTTCTAATTCCAGATCGACCAGGCATTGGCGCCACGCTGAATCAAGATCTAATTTCCGACAATGGCCGCCGATGGTCAGCGACGCAGTAACCAACCTCAGCGCCCGATGAACCACTATGACTACCCAGAGTTTGCTCCCCGATCCTGGACGCAGCCGCGGACTTAGTTCATCCCAACTCATCAGACTGGTGAACGAGATTGAGGCAACCGAGCAACCTGTCACGCTCCGATTTTTTGGGAATGATCGGCAGGACGATCGACCTGAAGATGAGGTGTGGCCGCCAGATATGGTCAGGAACGGGTCCGCCGGTTACATCTGGGTCCGGGCAGGAGAAACAGAGCTGGCGATTTCCGGTTCGTTCCCAACCCCCGTGGCGCTCGACGACTTCGATTCCCTGGAGCGTTTGATTGAGTTCATCACAATCCCCCGGCTAGTTGCGATCGTGCTGTTGAGGCTTGGCGCTTACTCAGTAGGGCTGGCCAAGGATGGGGATCTTCTGGTGACGAAGTCCGACACTCGCTACGTCAAAGGCCAGCATAAGAAAGGCGGACAATCGCAGCGCCGGTTCGAGCGCAATCGCGAGAAGTGGGTACGCGAACTCTTCGACAAAGCCTGCAGAGACTTCAAGGAACGTGTCGGCGAACGATCTCGTGAAGTCAATCACCTCGCGCTTGGTGGTGATCGCCAGGTTCTCAACTCGTTCGTAAAACGATGCCCTGAGGTGGCGAAGCTGGCTGACCGAAAGCTGCCAGTCCTGCTACGAGTTGACCGCCCCAACACAACGGCACTGAAGGAGTGCGTGCGAGGACTCTGGATCTGGAGAGTTCACAGACGCTGAGATTCGATTAATTTGGTTGATGCGGAACTCGGCGATTTCCGTCAGAATTGGCGAGACGGCTGGTTGCACCTATACTCATCATCACATCATCCCCGTATATCCGACGAGCGAGCCTCAGATGGTCAACATGGAACGTGCCCTCGAATCCGGGGAGGTTGGTCCCGCACCAACCCCTCCGATAGACGCGCGCCTGATTGGCCAGATCGCTCATGAGCTACGCACTCCGCTGGCATCGCTGCGAGTAGCGTATGAACTGTTCACTGATAAGTCCGCTATTGACGCGCTGGCTGCCAACCCAAAACAGAAAGACCGTCTCATGAACAACATGGGGCGGAGTATTGATCGGCTGGAACAGCAGGTCTCAGACCTATTGGATATTGGATATCTTCAATCCAACAGTCTCACGCTCAAGCTGACATCAGTTTCGGCGGTCGCACTGATCGCGTCCGCCTGCGAACGAACCTCCGGACTGTCCGAGCGGAGAAGTCAATTTGTTGACATCAAGTTGGGCGACGATGTGCCTGATATTCTGGCAGACCACGACCGGATGGAGCAGGTGATGGTCTATCTCCTGTCTTACCTGATGAGGGTGACCCCCGTTGGTGAAACCCTATCGGCGGTCGCAGTAGCCGAGTCGGGCATGTTAAACCTGGCTCTCAAGGGAGGCGGGAGGCAGATTTCGTTCGACGAACGGGAACGCCTTTTTGAGCCGTTTTTCCGCCTTCGAGGCGAAGGGGGACAGGTTCAAGATAGCGGCCTGGGCCTCGCGATCTCCAGGTCGCTGGTAGAGTTGCATGGCGGAAGAGTGTGGTTGGAGAGTCCGGTAAACGGCGGCAACACATTCCAACTGTCATTGCCAATCGGGGAGGACAATAGCCAGCCGCCGTATTTGCTCCATCAAGCGTTCGGCAACCGTCCGGTGAAGGCGATTGGGCGGACCTTGTTGGCGACTCAATTTCAATCCTGCAACAGGCTGCCTCTGAAGACATCCCCATGGAGACCCGGTCCGCAACTCTCGAAGAGGCGCTGGGGGAGGCCGCCGAGATCTTCAGGCTAGCTGCACAACGCCTTCACACGCCGGGTGCAGAAGGCCAGGACCTTCGATCAATGATGTCTGAGCGGACCGGGCGTGAAACTCGTGTCGCGGCCGCGGGAGTCGCCAATCCCTCCGCGTATCTTGGTGCGCTTCAGGGACTTGGACCCGTACAGAGCGCTGAGATTGAATCAATAGAAGAAGACCTCGTCGTATACCTGCTTGAAGTGGAATCTCAGCGCGAATTGATCACGGCACTAATCGGCATGCCGCCACCACTGCGGCCCCAGGGACTTCGAGTGGCAGCAAATCGTATTGACATTGGACTTGGAACTGCACTGACGCCAACTCAGGCTGTGGCAGTCGGAGCCGCCCCACAGGTCGCAGGCCAACCCTCTCCTCGCGCCGTTCCCTTGCAACCAGCAGTTGTGGAGGCGCCGTCGGCCCCCCGGATTCCTGGAATCGCCATATTTGAGTTGGGAGCCGACGCGTTCTTTGGCGCAAGGCACTTCCTCACGTTCGCTGGTCGGCAGGGTGAGACTCACTACCACTCCTGGCGGGTAGAAGTGATCCTGGAATCAGACGCCAATGATGAAGAGGGCACCGTTATCGGCTTCGCAGAGGCCCGTGGCGCTCTCGAAGCGAAGGTTGCTGAGTACAACGAAACTCTTCTGAACAACATTGAGCCCTACGAGCGAATCCAACCCACCGCTGAAAACATCGCCCGAGTGATCTTCGAGGATATTGGCCCAGCGTTGACGAGGGGCTCCACCCGCCTCCGCACAGTGAGAGTCTGGGAAAGTCCAACTAACCACGCAGCCTACTCCGTAAGTTGACCTGATGAGCAGCAAGCTTCAATTGGTCTTCGCCGGGGGCGTGATATTCGTCGCCGCGGTAATCATCTATCAGGGCATTCTGTTTCCACGCAGCGAAGAGGAAAGATACCCGTGGTCCTCCGACAACTGGGGCCACCTCATCAAAGCGGAATACCTGCGGGAGCAGTTAGACGATGGAATCGTCTATCCAGACCTGTTCCCAAACTGGTATGCCGGCCAGCAGATGCTCCGATATTTCGCTCCACTGCCTTACTACAACCTGGTGTGGTTGGAAGAGGTCACCGGCGATATCTACGCCGCCGCAAACCTGTTCATTTTCCTGACGGCTCTGGGCGGGGCGCTCTCCTGGCTACTGTTCAAGAAGCATCTTGGTCTGTTCATGGCGACCCTGGGCGCAGTGTTGTTCCTGTTTGTGCCAGACAATATCCGGGTCGCGTTCGCAGAAGGCAACCTGCCGCGAATTCTCGCCGCATCTTTGCTCCCGTTGGCGTTCTATTTCACCATCAACATGATGACTGAGGGCGCCCGAAAGCGTGATTTCGCAGGACTTGCAATCGTCTTGAGCATCATCGTTCTGTCGCATGCCATGATGGTGGCCATATTCACGCTTGGGCTTGGTCTTTTCACCATCACCCATTTCATGATCAACAGGACGTCGATCCCCATCACGGGGAGGACCTTCCTTGCCCTGATCACAGGTCTGCTGATCGCTGGATGGTGGCTGGGACCATCCGCTACCGGCGGAATATCTGAAATCGACCAGGAGGCGGCATCTGAAGCCATCGCCTTCTTCCGGTTCGATGTCGCGTTCAATCCAACGCTCAGAGATACCAACCGGGAGATCTTCTATGTGGGGCTGACCCTCTACCTCATCCCGCTAATGATTATTCCGTTGTGGAAGCAGACGCCACCGGTGCTCAGGTCTGTTGTGATCTCAGGGCTGCTTATCGGGCTAATCTCATCTACCCAGGTAAACGAGATCTACAAGGCAGTCCCTCTTCATCAGCTTTTCTGGCCTCTCCGATTCATGAGTTACGCCAGCCTGGCCCTAATGTTTGCAAGCATCGGAATGATTGGGGTTCTACATCGATCAATTGGTTCGCAGAAGACGAGTCTTGGCCGCGCAGCAAGGTTGGGTACGATAGCGCTCGTAATTCTCATGATCCTCGACTTCTGGCCGTCGTTGCAGCTGATTCACGGACGTGAACGGCCTCCCGAGGTGGTAGAGGTTGCTGAGAACCTCCGCGACCTTGAAGGGTGGCGCGTTGGAACGGCAGATTTGAGTCGATTGGGTTCGGCTCCATCACAGCTCTTTACAACAGTGGGAGGCAGAGAGCAGGTATTTGGATGGGCATTCCAGGGCAGCATCGTCTCATCGCTAATCGCACGAATTAACCAGGCGATGGTCCAGGAACACGCCACGTATGCCGTCAACCGCTACGAGCGCCTTGGAACCGACGATATTATCGTGGTCAACATCCCCGAAATTGGCCCGGACTTCCGCACGGGACTCACTGACGCCGGTTATGAGATCGCTCACACAACACCCAATATCCAGATGTTCCATAAGGACGGCGGCCCAAGAGGCAACATCATTGAAATGTCCATCCTTGGCATTGGTGACGGGGTTAACAACCTTGCGATTCTCTTTCCAGAGATAATCGTCGGATTTTCACCCAATGTTGACGATTACACCCCGGAATTCCTGAATGAATTCGATACGCTTGTATTGTCGCGGTTCAGTTTCAACAGCCGCGCAGAGGCGGAGAAGATGGTCACGGATTTCGCTGCGAGCGGAAAGAAAGTCATTATTGACATCACCGGAGCACCACTGGACCCGCTCTCTCGGGAACCAAAGTTCCTGGGTGTTTACGGGGAGCCAATAATCGGAATATCAAGGGCAAACTTGATCCTGAACGGCGCTGCAACGCCTCTTCAAACCTTCACGGAGGAGTTTGGACCGTGGCGGAGTACAACTCCTCAAGGCGTGGAGCAGGTGCTCATTCCATTTGAGTTCCCGGCCGCGGAAGGCGTTCTGATTGGACGGAATACCTATGGCGATGGCGAAGTTGACTTCATAGGGTTGAACTTGATGTTTCACGCTGTGATCACATCTGATCCGCTGGCGATTCGCATACTTGAAGCAGAGCTAGATCGTACGGCGAAACAGCGCCCCGCGGATATAGCGGTACCGCTGAAGAACTATCAGGCTACCGAAGCCGGCTGGAGTTTCGACACCGAACTGGACGCGGAACACTGGGTCTTATTCCCAATGGCCAATCACGTTGGAACACGGGTACTAGTGGATGGGGTATCTGTTGAAGAGCTGAGTATTGAAACCCTTACGTTCGCCAAAATACCTGCGGGACTGCACAGTGTCCAAATCATCTCAGAGAAAACTACCATCTACACAATAGGTCGCGCCATGTCCGTGGTCGGCGGACTAATCCTCGTGGCATACGTCACGGGTCTATTGAGGAGACCCGGCAGCAGACGACGGCGAAAAGACGCTGCCCCAATCCAGGAGCCTTCGGGTGCCTGATAACTGGCTAAAGGTTCGAAGATCCGCAATCGTGGTGGCGTTCATCGCGATCGTCACTCTATTCATCGCGCTTCCAGCGTTCTCGCCCTCGCCCTCGTACGCTGATACCACCCTTGCCACGGATGGCTTCGAGTCCGGGACCGACGGCGGGACTGGCCTGTGGGACGCCTCCTGGGCGATTAGTGGTGATGCGTCTATTGAAGATCGTGGCGGGCCGCATAGTGGCTCCAAGCACCTACGACTCAGGAGAGACACAGGTAGAGCTGAGCGAGAACTGGACCTCAGCGGCCAGTCCAACGTTCACCTCCAGTTCTGGGCGAAGGCTGAACACTTCGGTTCCGATGAGACCGCATCAGTGGAAGTAAGCCCGGATGGCGTCACCTGGACTGTCCTCAAAACCTGGGTAGACGGTGATGATGACAAAATCTATTACTTCCACGACCTTTCCATCCCTGACGCACTCCTCAGCGCAGATTTTTTCGTAGCGTTCGACGCAGAAATGGGCGGGACCAGAGATAAGTTTTACGTCGACGATATCGCGCTAGAATCTGTAGACGCTCCAAATCCGACGCCCACAGCGACACCCGTCCCCACAGCAACGCCATCGCCCACACCGACGCCAACGGCTGGGCCAACCCCCACGCCGGAACCAAATCCCACCGCAACGCCGGAACCCACCGCCACAGCCACTCCGGTGCCGACGCCAGCCCCCACGGCCACCGTTGGTACACCCGTCGCAACCGCACCTGTGGCGAACATCACGTTGGATGGCCAATTCACTGACTGGGCCGGAGTTCCGAACCTTGTTGATCCGCCTGATGACTCTGATGGGAAAGAAGGCGATATCTACCAGCTGTTCTGGTCGAACAACACCGACGGGGACTATGTCTACTTCATGATCAGTCGCTACGATGAAGAAGGTCAGATCTTCGACGGTGACGATGGCCAGGACGAGAAGGTGACCTACTCGATCTTTGTTGATACCAATAACAACGGCGACTTCGATGGCTCTGGAGATCGTGAGGTTCGTCTCAAATATGATCCTAGGTCAACGAATAGCAAAGTAACCGTTGACGTGCGCCCGGCCAGCGGTGATAGCTGGAGCAATATTTTCACCGATCAGGATTATGGCAACTCCGACGGTGAGGGCGGAATCAACGTCGAGATTGGCGTTCCATGGTCCGAACTGGGTCTCGTGTTTGGCCAGCCCATACGCATGTTTGCTGAAAGCGACGAGGACGACCGCATTCCAGACTCCGGAGATGTGCAGTGGTCGCCAGCGTCCATACTCGGCCCAACCGTGCTGATCTCGTTGTTCATTGGCGCCGCGATCCTGTTGTGGTGGTTCAGAGGGAGGCACATGTGGAAGCGTGGCTAGCCGGCATCATCATCGCAGGGTGGATTCTGGTGGTGCTCTTCTTCAGGGCTAACCGGATCTGGCTGCCGTACTACATCATTGGGAGCGTTGGACTGGCCCTCGCGGTCATTTTCATTGGGCGGGCCACTTTCATCGAAGGGGCACTACAACAGGTAGTGGCAGCGGGAGTACACGCCATCTCCAGCCTCACCCCAGTGCCAACCCAGATCTTCCAGGCCGCGCCGGGTGCCATCATGGTTCTCGTCATTGACCAGAGCGTCGGCTGGACCATGTTGCAGGTCACCGTAGAGTCGTCCGGATTGCTGGAGACCGGCGTCATTGCCGGGATGCTCATGTTCTATCCGGGATGGAGTCTTCGGAAGAGGGCCACATTTGCGGTAAGCGCGATCATGTTCACCTACATCGCAAACATTATTCGCCTCATGGTGATCGTGGTCACCATCCATTACGGAGGCAAAGACGCGCTTCTTATATCCCATACAATCCTTGGAAGAGCGGTCTTCTTTATTGGCGTGATAATTATCTACTGGTATTTCATGAGCCGCCCAACCCTGAGAACGGTCAAAAGCAAACTGGACCAAGAGATGTTGGAGTAGGGCTACCCGGTGCTTACCACTGACGCATTGATCGGATTCATCCTGTTCTGGGGTGTATGGCTCTTTGTGCCGCTCCTTATTGATGGAACCACGGCGGTTGCCTACTTCATAGGCGCGCTCAAAGCAAAAAAGCGTTACTCAGCGCGAGCGGAAGAAAAAGAACTCTCCTTCTACCCAACGGTCTCCATCATCATCCCCGTGTACAACGGAGAAGACATCATTGCAGCCGCCATTGGCGCGCTGAGACAACAGACCTACCCGCACAACCGAATGGAAATACTGGTCGTGGACAACGTCTCCAGCGACCGTACGCTGGAAGTAATTCGCGATGAGCAGACAATTCCATTCGCTGGAACTATTCAGTACATATCGCTGCCGTACAAAGGCAAAGTTGGCGCGCTGAACGCCGGCATACACCGCATCCAGGGCGAAATCATCTGCAACCTTGATGCGGACACCATGCTTCATCCGGCTGCAATACTTGAAGTCGCCAGTGAGTTCCAGAGGGACCCCAAGCTCGCCGCAGCGACTGGCGCAATCGAAATCGCGTCGTCGGAGGGGAAGAACCTCCATCCGGTCAAGTACGCAATGGCTGAGTCCGAGTACATGGAGTACTACACCGGATTCAACATTGGGCGGCAGTACCAGAGCGAGACCAACAGCCTTTTCACCCTTGCGGGGGCGTTCTCAGCTTTCCGCAAAGACATTCTTCTCAGGACGTTCCTGTACGACGAACGGACGGTGTCCGAGGACACATCGCTAACACTCCATATCACACAGCGATTCCCTGATATGAACGTCCGATGTGTCGCCACTGCTGTTGCCTACGTGGACCCGGTACCCTCGGTCAGCGCCCTTTATGCTCAACGGGTACGGTGGCAGCGCGGTCAGATTGAGGTCGCATCACTCTACCCTGGGCTGGAACGCCACCCATTCCGCCTCAAGGGCGTCTCTCTGCCTAAGTCTCTAATCATTGACCACACACTCGCATTTCCGCGCGTGGTCTGGACGTTCCTGTTGCCCGCCATGTACTTCATTGGCTACCCGCTGACCCTGGTGGTGAGCGGAATGATCACGATGTACTTCATTTACATGGCTGTCGACGGTCTTTATATGGTCGTGGCGTACATGGTGGCCGATGACGTAAACAGACGCCGCATCAAGAAACACTGGTGGATATTAACCGTGCTCCCGGCGTTCCGTTGGACAGTATTCTGGTTCAGATTTGGCGGATTTCTTGAGGTTATGACTGAAAGCAAGTCATGGCGAGTTCGAGACCCATGGACTGAGTCAGCACTTGGACTCCAGCGTATTGGCACCACGACGCTGACCTTCCTGACCCAGTCATTCCCCGCAAAAATGGCAGCGGTACTGAGCGGAATCGTCCGAACACGCTAACCTGTCGTCTAGCGCCGTCTGGTAAGTAAATTAGAGACTGAACCTCGTGTCGGCGTGCGACCAGCGACCCCCGGCGTGGAAGTGAGACTCATTCCAGCTAATGGCTGATCAGGTTGTTGATGGGGATAGCGGGCAATCTCGGCTCGCTAACGGCATGAATCAAATCCGTCATGCCCTGCCATCGCGCGAAACGCTATCTCGTTACGCAATACCTTTTGGCGTCATCGCAATCGTCCAGATCGTTAGCGCCGCGATATTCCTGCTGAACACGACCTCCGGGGCCAGTGCTGGATTCGACCGACTCCCTATCGACGATGCATGGGTTCGAATGGTCTTCATTCGCAATTTCGCAGAATCGCTTGAAATCGCGTTCCATCCGGGCGACCTGTCCTCGGGGGCTACAAGCATCCTGTGGGTGCTGGTCCCGGGACTCTTCTCACTGGTGCTGAATCCACTCGGGATATCAGTGATGGCCGTAGCGAAAATTCTCGGCATACTATTCGCTCTCGGCGGCGCGTGGCTCGTCTACCTCATCTTGCTCAAGTTGACCGATTCCAAACGTGTCTCCCTTGTCGGTGGAATTGTCGTAGCGCTCGACCCCACGCGAACTTTTAGCGCCGTCTCAGGCATGGAAATGACTCTCACCTCCACGATTGCGCTTGCCGCTACGTGGTCCTATTTCCTTGGCAAACACAGGCTAACGGGCGCGTTACTCGCGCTCATGGTGCTTGCCCGGCCAGAGTCCTGGGTACTGGTGATCTTCGTCGGCGTTCTCGCCATGGCTCGAAGACTGTGGGACCGCACTGAGGTGCAACTAATCACGCTGGATGACGCCAGAGCCCTTAATCGGCTCGTAACCCCGGCCGCTGTTGTCACGCTTCTTTGGGTCGTCTGGAACATCATCACTGGTGGCTCGCCGCTGCCAAGCGCCTATTACGTAACCCGAGATGAACTGGGGTTTATGCCAATTGGCAATTTCAAGGACATACTGCAGGGGTACTACGCCCACCTGAGTCTCTTCAACTCCATCTTCTACCCCGTCGGTGGTGGCCTCGTAATCTGGGGGGCCGTCAAACTGCTGAAGACTTACAACCTCGCCATAACCCCGCTGGCGCTTTTTGCGGTGATCTATACGTATGCAGTGGCGATGAATATCACGTTGAACGCAGAAGAGTTTAACTTCACTCAGCGGCGCTATCTGGACCCGGTAATCCCATTCTTAATCATCCTGTTCTTCGTAGGCCTGCTCCAGGCATGGGACCTGATCAGACACTGGCGGGCTACGCGATCACCAGCCGACCCAACGGAAGCACGAATATTCAACTTCTCTTTGAACGCCCTCTTTTTGTTCGTCACCATTACCCCGTTCGTGGGATTTGGTGGCGCGATATTTGATCTGCCAGAGGAGTACTCCTACAACACAAAAAACGTTCACGAAGGACTGGTCGGCGGCGCGTTATGGCTCAAAGAAAACACTCCCCCGGACGCCCGAATCGGTACGGAGGTGATCGGCGCTGTCGCGTTCTACGCCGACCGTGATATCACGGACTTTTCTGGCCGTCAGCTTGGAGGAGGTGAGATTAGAGAAACCTTTGCTCTCGCCAAGGCCGAAGATCTCGACTACGCGTTCGGTTACTCCAGTGTCTACATCGATTCCTGGCCCCCGGCGATACCGGTCTACACTGAAATCGTCGAAGATAACAAGATTCTCGCTACCTCAGAAATAAACGCATGGAAACTGGACTTCGACGTTGAAGTTGAGGTCGCCGCCGCCGAGGTGCCCTATCTGCTCAACTTCGAGCAGCGCAATCTCGTGGTGATTGACACCCTTGATGTCGGTAATCCCAACGCCCCTCCAGAAGCATCAGAAGCGGTGCATGAGTATGAAGATGAAGGGCTATCGGCACCCGTCAACCGCCAATTCCGTGTTGATGACAATATTGTGTTGAATGAGAACGCAAGAACGTTCACTGTTGCCGAGGAGTTCAAAGTCGCATCACGGGATGGGGAGCGGCTCCTCATCGCTAAACGCTACGATGCGGCAGTCGGGCAAAGGCTGAGGGTGGTGGTTGATGGCGAGACAGCTATCAGCGGTGAGGATGCCGGGATATGGGATCTCCCGAAAAGAGACTTCTTCTTTGGAGAAGAGCTATTTGTCATTCCCGGCGATTTGATCACATCCAGCCGGACCGAATTACGATTCGAGTTCATCCCAACTGATAGAAGTGATGCTGGCAACAGTTTCTTTTTCTGGATTCTCGTAGATAGGTAATTATGGTCACAACCGCGGTTAGCTGCCCGCAATGCGGGGATCAGTTCAAGACGCCACAGGGTCTCGCGGGACATCGCCGGTTCCGACATGGCGATCCCCGCCGAGACGCGGAAGCCACCCGCGCTCAAAACGCGCGTCTCGAACTCCTCGAGGGGTACGAAGAGAATCCCAACGTCCCCCCAAACACCGCCGTTCTCATAGCCCGCCTCAAGCGCCGCTATGGCGACCGACGCGGCATCCGCAGCGACACGGACTGCGTCATCTGCGGCTCAGTCTGCAAGACGTCTCAGGGTCTCGCCGGCCACATGCGACATCGACACGGAGCGGGCACAACAACGGCGCCCGGCAACGATGCCCGGCTCGCCAGCGAGTTGGTCAGGTACATCGGAGCCATCGAACTTCCAGAGCCTGTTGAAGAGGCCGTCTGGGAGAAGGTGTTGAGGCTCTCCGGCTTCCGCTGGTAGCCTCCCGGCAGGTTTTGGAACGTTCGACGGCTTGCCCCGACTCCCCAGCGGGTCTACCATCTGCCCATCACTCCAGTTCGCTAATAGCGATTCATTAAAGAAAGCCCGAGCATGACTGACAACCCAACTGGCCGAGTTTGCTACTTCAACGGCGAAATCATCCCGGAATCTGAAGCAAAGGTCTCGTTCCGAGATAGAGGATTCAAATACGGTGACGCCGTATTCGACACAACTCGCACATTTGGACACCGCATCTTCCGCCTGGACGAGCACGTGGACAGGCTGTTCAAATCGCTCCGATACCTCCAAATCGACCCCGCCCTGAGCAAGGACGAGTACAAAAAGATCACGATGGAAGTTCTTGAGCAAAACCTGCCGCTGATCGAGAGCGACGACGACTACTGGGTGTCGCAGCGTGTCTCCCGCGGCATCGATTCACCCGATATCGACGCAAAGACCGAGAGTGGTTCCACAATCATCATCGAGACCCTCCCATTGCCGCTGAAAGAGCGGGCGTCCCTGTACCGCGATGGCATTGAGGTCGTAATTCCGTCGATCCGCAGGACATCCCCGGAAGCGTTGAGCCCACGGGTGAAGACCAACAACTACCTCAACCTGATCATGGGGGATCTTGAGGCCAAATCGCACAATCCAAAGGCGTGGGCTGTTCTGCTGGATGCCAACGGCAACATGTGCGAGGGAATTGGCTCAAACTTCTTCACCGTTACAGACGGTGTGATCAAGACGCCAAAGGACAAGTACGTTCTTGGCGGGATTAGCCGCGAAACGGTGACTGAACTGGCCGCCAGCCTGGACATCGAAATCGTGCAGGAAGACATCGATATCTACGACGCTGTCAACGCCGATGAAGTGTTCCTGACCAGCACAAGCCTCTGCGTCTGCCCCGTGTCTACAATCAACGGCACCACGGTTGGCAACGGCGATCAGCCCGGCCCGATCACCAAGGCGCTGACCGACGCATACATAGATCTGGTTGACTACGACTTCGTAGCTCAGTATCTGAAGAAGTTAGAGGTCTAGCGCGCGTTGCGTCCATGAGACCTGATCCGGCCAGTCGGCCGTCGAAGCTCATGAGCGAAGCAGAGGCAGTTCGCCGGTTCGTGAGCGACGGCGATACGGTCTATGCCGGGTTTACGCACGTCTCGTTCGCCCTCACGTTTGAGATCATCCGGCAGGGCATCAATAACCTGAAGGTTGTTGGCGCGTCAAACACACTCTCTGGCAACTTCCTGGCGCTGGCCGGCAACTGCAACCGCATTGAGACTGGCTACATGGGCGGTGCGCTCTACGACGGCCCTATTGGCGAGATGATGAGGGACGGTCGCATCAGGTATGAGGACTACTCCAACCTGACCATCACCCTCCGCTTCATGGCCGGAGCGCTTGGAATGCCGTTCATCCCCTCGAACTCGTTCCTGGGCACCGACTACCTCACCACCGGCCTCTCGCATGAGTTCGATCTCAGAGACGACCGCATCGACAAGGACGGCAACACGCACCCCCGGTTGCACGTGATCGACTCCCCGTTCGACGGGAAGCCCATCGCGCTGCTCTCTGCCATCCAGCCCGATGTCGCACTCATCCACGTCCAGCGCGCCGATGAGCAAGGCAACATCCAGGCCTGGGGACCGCTGGCCGACACCAAGTGGGCCATCGCCGCCTCAAAAAACATCATCGCCACGGCCGAGGAGATCGTGCCTACCTCCGTCATCAAAACGCAGCCAGAACTGACCATAGCACCCGCATTCCGGGTCAACGCCGTAGTCCACGCACCCTGGGCAGGACACCCCGGCTCGCTACCTGGCCGACACACGCGCGACCGGACATTCTTCGAGCTGGTCGGCAACCCCTTCGCAAGTTGGGAGAATGCTGAGTCGTTCATAGCAGACTGGATAATGGGCCCTAAATCCCGCGCGGAATACGTAAACCAGTACATCGACCGATTTGGCGAGGACATGCTGGAGGCGCAGCGTGTCACCCACCCGATATACCCGGAGCAACCAGCGGCGCAGGGCTGGCGATGAGCACTCAGACGCCACTCGACTACGACCCGGTCGACATGATGTGCATCGCCGCGGCAAGAGAGTTGCGGAACGACGATGCAGTGCTGGTTGGCATGGGCCCGCCGTTGCTGGCATGCGCCGTGAGCAAGCATATACATGCCCCCGGTATGACCTACGTCACGGAGTCCGGCCCCATCGACTGGGTGCTTGAACCCGAACACCAGGCCCCCATCCAGATCGCAGAAGCAAAGCTCGCAGAGGGCGCATCCATGCTGGGCGACATGATCGACGCGCTGGGAGTGATCGTCATGGGCGGCCGCGCCACCGCGGCCGTGCTGCAGAGCGCGCAAATTGACCGCTTCGGAAATATGAACACAATGGTCATTGGCGACTACACCCGACCCCAGCGTCGCCTGCCTGGAACCGGCGGCCATGCCGATTCCGGAGCATCCGCCGCACGCGTCATCTCCACCGTGCCAATGGAGCGTCGCAGGTTCAAGGAGCGAGTCGACTTCCGAACCACCGCGGGCTATATCGAAGGCCCGGGCGGCAGGACGAATGCGGGCCTGCAGCCGCAGGGCCCGAACGTCTGCATAACTACCGCCTGCATCATGACGTTCGATACAACTGATGGCGGTGAGTCCGGGACGTGCGAGATGATGCTGGTCGGCCTGTTTCCGGGCGTTTCGATCATTGACGTCACATCACAGGTGCAATGGGACCTGCGTGTTTCCGATAACGTACATGAAATTGCCCCTCCAACCGCTGAAGAACTTGAGATGCTCCGCTTGCTGGACCAGAATTTCGTACACAGAACGCCTGGCAGGTACAGATGATCGCAGCATGACGCCGGTAGCTGCGCTTGCCTGAACCGGACCCATCAAAACCCGCCCCAAAGAACCCACCGCGACATAAGCCGCTCACACCTGCTGCCGCGCTATTTTCGCTATTCCTCTCCACCATATGGAGCGGTAACTCCATCGCGATCAAGGCAGGCCTGGATGACGCTCCAGCGCTCCGCATTGGTTGGATGCGATTTGTGACCGGCGGTCTGGTCGTACTGATCTGGGCAATCTGGACGCGCGCTGATCTGCGCGTGAAAAAGGGTGAATGGACCCCGCTTCTCATACTCGGCGTGATCTTCACTATCCAGATCGCCTTCATGAACATCGGCCTTTCCCATACCACCGCTGGTCACGGTTCTGTATTGAACGGGACCTTCCCAATATGGGTAGCCGTGCTGGCCCATTTTTTTGTCGCAGGGGACCGGCTCAATCCACTCAAGGCCATTGGTGTGCTGGTGGCATACGCCGGGATATTGGTCCTCTTTCTTGACAGCCTCGGGATCGACAGTGATCTGCTTCTGGGCGACGTGTTTTCGTTAACCTCCGGCTTCCTGCTGGGCGCCAGGCAGGTTTACAACTCCCGAATAGTGCAGGGAATTCACCCTGCAAAGTTGTTACTTGCGCAAGCCATATTCGGCGTCGTCACCTTCGTGGTCGCCAGTTACATTTTTGAAAGTCAGGAATATGTCTGGAGCGGACGACTGCTGCTTGCGGTCTTCTATCAGGGCATCATAATCGCCGGATTTGGATTCATTGGAAACTTGTGGCTTCTCCAGAGGTACCTCCCATCGCAGGTAAGCCTGATCTCGTTATCACAGCCAATCTTCGCAATTACTCTGGCGTGGCTGGTGCTGGGTGAAGATCTGAACTCTGCGCTCTGGCTGAGCGTAATTCTGGTTATAGCGGGAGCTGGATTCGTTCAGCGCGGCAGTTCAGGCAAGTAACTTGATTCAATTCCCGCTAATCTGTTAAATAATCCTCATCCGCAATTTCCCGTAGTGGGCTCCGTCACACAGAACATATGCAATCCGACTCAAATCACATCTCAATCAAAATCGCGCTTCTAGCCATCGCTGTTCTCGCCATTGTGGCGATAGCCTGTGGAAGTGGCGATTCCAACCCACCAACGCCTGCGCCAACCGCCGTGCCAACGGGGCCGCAGTCGATGGACGCAGCCATCGAGTACGTCAGGGCGTACCTTGGCGATAAGGATTTTGAAGGCGTCAACTGCCTCGCTACGCTGGAGGACGCACCGTCGGTAGTCTGGACCGCAGCGGAGGCCACCGACGCCATTTGGACCGTCACTCTGCGTGTCGATCCCCTCAAACTGCTGTACAACGTTCATACGTGGGGCGTGGGCAAGTGGGATGGTCGCGTGGAGTCGTTCCGCCAAACCTGTTAGTGATGGGAGCGTTCGAGTGGCGAGTAAGGCGATGATCTCATTCCCAGCCTCAGACTGGGAATTCGCCACGCCAGAGGAATCGGGATTCTCTTCCGATGGCCTGAACGCAGCAGTCGCCTGGCAGGGCGACCGGCTACCCAACGAGCCATACCGGATACTCGTATCTCGACACGGCAAGATCGTCGGAGAGTGGGAGCGGGGCCTCGACCGCGACTTCCAGCACCAACAGGCCTCCGCCAGCAAGTCGACCTACGGAGCGGTTCTCGCCATTGCCGTTCGCGAAGGCAAGATCGGCTCGATCGACGATCGCGTCGCCGACTACTACCCTGAAATGCTCGATGTGCCACCCGGAACCGGCCCCAAAGAAGGCCGCCACTACTACCCCGCCAACGACGGCATAACCTTCAAGCATCTCATCGGCAACGTCTCCGGCTACATGAAACCCGGTGAAGCGCCCGGCAAAGTATTCAACTACCAGACGTTTGGCATGAACATCCTCTGCCACGCCATCGCCGTCCAGTACTCGCTCTACCGCACATCAGATCCAGAGCAGGGCGGCGGTATCGGCAAGCTCACGGAGTGGAAGATCAGAGACAAAATCGGCGGATCATGGGGCTGGGCCTGGGGCAACTTTGATCTACCGCCAGAGGCCCGGCTGGGCATCTACGGCTACAACACCAACTACACAATAACCGCCCAAGATATGGCTCGCTGCGGCCTGCTCTGGATGCAGTACGGGAACTGGAATGGCGAGCAAGTCATACCGGAAGAGTGGTTGAGAGAAGCCACCCGCACCAACTCATTCATCCTTGAGAATGAGCCAGAAGAGAACTGGCTATACGGCCTGGGCTTCTGGGTCAACGACAAAGGCATCTGCTGGCCCAACCTCCCCGCCAACTCGTTCGCAGCCTCAGGAGCCGGTGGCCAGCACATCTGGGTCTGGCCGGATAAAGAACTCATCATCGTCCAGAGCCCCGGAACCTATGCCAGAATGGACCGTCCCGGAGCCGCCGCAACCGTCGAAAAGATACTGGAGGCCCTCACATGACACTGCTCGCCCGAGACTACGACATCCGTTACGGCCACGGACTGGCACTTGTTGAGTCAGCAAAGTGGCCCCGCTACGTCGCCGTGAGCACGCCAACCGCCTGGAAGACCGCTCAGCCGTTCCTCGCACAGCAACCCGCAGGCGTGATCTTCAACGAGTGGCTCGACAGCACCCACATTGAAGAAACCACCGCCAGCCTGCCAGATGACGCCGAACTCGCCGTCGGCATTGGCTCTGGCCGCGCGCTGGACCATGCCAAAGTCGTCGCCGCCCGCAAGAACATCCCGCTCATCCAGCTCCCCACGGTGATCTCCACCGGCGCCATCATCCACACCTTCTGCGGCAACTGGACCGGCCGTATCATGAACGGCTTCCTCGCCGAAGTCGCCGCCGAACACGTACTCATCGACTACGATCTCATCCTCTCTGGCCCCGAACGCCTCAACACCGCGGGTATTGGCGACATCCTCTGCGGCTACGCTGGCATCTCAGAGTGGCGACACAGCGCCTCCCTTGGCCTCACCGACCCGTTCGACGATGAACTTGCGGATCCCGTAATCTCGTTCCACCGCCAGATCGTCCAGGACTTCCCTGCAACTCTCGGCCCCAATCAGGAACTCACCCCGGCCAGCGTCAAATTCATCATGAAGGCCGTCCAGGGCCGCGACGACCACATGCTCAAGCACCCCGCCGCACCCGGTGCCGACCACAGCTTCTGCTTCTCCGTAGAGTGGGCCAACGACAAGTTCTGGATCCACGGTGAAACCTGCGCCCTGGCCGCAGTCATAGTCGCCTGGCACACAGCACAAGACCCAGATGAGATCATCCGACGACTCGACACCTGCAAAGTCCGGTTCCGCCCCGCCGACATCGAGATGACCAAAGAGGAGCTACGCGTCGGCCTGGAAGCGCTCCCGGAGTGGATGTCCCGCGGCAACGCAGACTCCGTCATGCAGCGCGACCCCGTCATCGGCGACAAGTTCGAAGAATGCTGGAACTGGCTCCAAACAATCTAGGCGGCCTACACCACAACCCCCTCCAACCCCCGAACCCAGGCCCATCCCCAACCGTCTTTCCGGCAATGGCCGGAATCTAGGCACGTCCATAGTAGCCCACGACAACTCACGATCTCACACACCAGTTCGACTGGCGATTGCACTATTCAATCGTGCCACCTGCATGTTGGCGATCGAGCGTCGGTACGATAAAAGTCTCCGCATATACAACCCGATATCAACTACGGAATTGCGCGTGCCTGGATTCCGGCCTTCGCCGGAAAGACGATGAGGAGTGGGCCTGTGAAACAACCGTGTGTGTACTTGATGGCAAGCAGACGGAATGGAACTCTTTATCTTGGCGTGACCTCAGACCTGACGACCCGCATCTGGCAACACAAAGAAGCGTTCGTAGAGAGCTTCACCAAAAGGCATGGAGTCAAAAACCTGGCCTGGTACGAACCACATGAGACCATGGAGTCCGCTATCACTCGTGAAAAAGCCATCAAAAGCTGGAAGCGTGCGTGGAAGTTGCACCTAATTGAGCGAACCAACCCGCACTGGGCAGACCTCTACGAAGAACTAATCAGTACCCCAGTCTGACCTCACAACGCCGTCTTTCCGGCGTAGGCCGGAATCCAGGCACGCAAACATCTCACCCCATCGCGCCTCCCATCTCCCCACGCCCCATCCCCAACCGTCTTTCCGGCGAAGGCCGGAACCCAGGCACGCAAACACCTCACCCCAGCGCATCCCTCGATCCCACGTCCAATCTCCCCCACATCCGCGCTCACAACCTCAGCAAAACAATCTCCCGCTGGTAAACTGCGCCACTACGTGAGACCACTCGCGATTTGCACGTTCAGGAGCTTCATTTGTACGCGATGACCATCGTTGGGGGCCGCGGAGAGCGGCTGAGGCCTTACACGGACACCGTGCCGAAGCCCATGGTGCCGGTCAACGACCGCCCGCTCATCAGCTACCAGATCGACTGGATGCGGAACAACGGCGTCACAGATGTCGTCTTCCTCACCGGATACATGGAAGAGAAGTTCCGAGAGTACATCGGCGACGGATCAGCCTTGGGCATCAACGCCCACTACTCCAATGAGGACACCCCACTCGGCCGCGGCGGAGCGGTGAAACAGGGCCTTCAACACATCCCGGACTCGGAAGAGATGATCCTGGTCTGCAACGGCGACGTCATCACGGACCAGTCCCTCGAACCACTGAAAGACCTCCAGAAAACCAACAACGCCATCGCCACCATCACCCTCGTGCCATACCCAAACCAGTACGGAGTGGTGAGGGCGGACGACGACGCCTACGTCACCTCATTCGCTGAAAAGGCAGAACTCAACCTCTGGATCAACGGCGGAATATACCTGTTCACCCGGGAGATCGACGACCTTCTGCCTGATATCGGAGATCACGAAACTGAAACCTTCCCGCAGCTCGCACAAGCCAAGCGCATGGCCGCCTACAAATCGTCGGCGTACTGGACCAGCGTTGAGTCGCAGAAAGAGTTGAGGGAAGCCGGAGAGTACTTCAAATGAGCGACCAGCCAAACATCGTCTTCATCCTCCCAGACCAGTTGAGGCCAGACTTCCTCAGCACCTACGGCGCATCGTTCATCGACACTCCCAATATCGACAAAATCGCCAACGAGGGCATCCGCTACACCCGTGCCTACTCAGCATCCCCAATCTGTGTACCGGCCCGCTCTGCGCTCCTCACGGGCATGAACGCCATCCGGAACGGCGTATCCGACAACCTCCACCGCGTCCGGTCCGACTACGAAGCCGCCGGAATCGCAACGTGGCCCCAGCTCCTCGACGACGCTGGCTACTACACCGCCGCCATCGGCAAGATGCACTTCTACCCGTGGGACGCCCGCCACGGCTTCCAGCGTCGGGTGATCTGCGAGGACAAACGCTGGCTGGAGGTTCGGGACGACTACTACCACTACCTCCGCGACCGCGGCCTCCGAAAGCTCCACGGCAACGAGCACGAGGGATATTTCGAGAATCGTGGCGCCATAACGCATCAGCTCCCGTGGGAGCACTCATGGGACAGATTCGTAGGCCGTGAAGCCGTCCACTTCATCGACAACTACGGCGATGAAGAGCCCTTCGCCATGATGGTCGGCTTCCCCGGCCCGCACTGCCCCTACGACCCGCCAGAAGACTTCCCCGAAGTCTTCGACCCGGAGCAGATGCCCGCATCAATCCCTGAAGCCGAAGGCGACACCCCATCGCTGCGGCAGCAAAACGTCGACGGTAACAAGCGTCCCTGGAACGGCGTCGACTACACGGAGTTCACAGAGGAGCACAAGAAGAAGATCCGCGCCCACTACGCCGGACTGGTGAAGGGCATCGACTATGAAGTTGGCCTCATCCTGGAGTCGCTGCGCGCAAAAGGCGTGCTCGATAACACCATCATCATCTTCGCCACCGATCACGCCGACTACCTCGGCGACCACAACCTCATCGGCAAGGCATCCTCCTACGAAACCTGCATGAACATCCCTCTCATCGTGCGCGTCCCCGGCATGGAGCCCACCGTCTCAGATGAGCTGGTGGAACTCCGTGACGTCACCGCCACAATGCTCGCCTTCGCAGGCGTCGACCGCCCCGCCAACATGGACTCGCAAACGCTCCCAGGCCTGCCCATCTCCACCGACGAACCCCGCGACCGAATTTACGGTCTGCTATCCGACGGCTGGATGATCAACGACGGCACCTGGAAACTCGCAAAGTACGCCACCGGCGAAAACGTCCTCTTCAACCTGAAAGACGACCCCACAGAGCAGCACAACCTCATAGAAGACCCGCACCACGCGGCAACGCTAGCCCGGCTCGATACCGACCTCACAACCTACGTGATGGAAGAAATGCGCCAGTCCATGTTCGACCGCCTCGCCCACGCCGGCGACATGTCCCAGGACCCCGCCTTCGGCCGAGAAGGCTGGCAACAGCCGTTCCCGGCGCCGATGGAGTTTGTGAACTAACCTCCAACCATCCTGATAGCGGTGCCGAATTACGCCGTTCAGGTTTACGGTATAGTTATCACGATCCTCAGCCCTTAAGGCGCCCATCGGTAGACAGCATGGAAGCCCTATTTAAGAGGCCATTACGCGACCCGAACATCTTTCGGCGGTCCACACGGAAAGCACTTTTACCAGCCCTGTTCGGGTTCGTAGCAATTGCCGTCGCCTGTAGCGGCGGTGGCGACCAAAACGCGACGCCTGAGCCTGCAGCCGCGCCTGAAATCGAAGGTGCGCCCTCAATCTCCAGTTGGGGCACGGAGGGGACCGGCGATGGACAATTCGCGTTTCCTTTCGGGATCGTCGTAGACGCTTCCGGCGACGTTTATGTGGCCGACGCGGGCAATGATCGGGTGCAGGTATTTAGTCCCGAGGGTCGTTTCCTGCGGAACTGGGGCTCTGAAGGCAGTGGAGATGGACAGTTCCGATCACCTACTCACGTGGCGGTAGATGCTTCGGCTAATGTCTACGTAGCCGACTCTGGCAATGATCGGGTGCAGGTATTTAGTTCCGAGGGCCGTTTCCTGCGGAAGTGGGGCTCAGAAGGCAGCGGCGACGGACAGTTCAATGGCCTCGAAGGCGTCTGTCTAGACGCTTCAGGCAACGTCTATGTGGCCGACTATCGCAATCACCGGGTGCAGGTATTTAGTTCCGAGGGCCATTTCCTGAGGAAGTGGGGCTCTGAGGGCAGCGACGACGGAGAGTTTCGAGCACCTGCCAGCATCGCGGTGGACATTTCGGGCAACGTCTTTGTGACCGACCTACTCAACTACAGCGTGCAGGTTTTCAGCTCGGAAGGCCAGTTCCTGTGGAAATGGGGCTCTGAAGGCAGCGGCGACGGACAGTTCGATGGCCCGGAAGGTGTCGGTGTCGACACTTCAGGCAACGTCTATGTGGTCGATAATTTCAATCACCGGGTGCAGGTATTCAGTCCTGAGGGCCGGTTCCTGCGGAATTGGGGCTCGGAAGGTACAGGTGATGGAGAGTTCGTCGCTCCCATCGGCATCGCGTTGGACGCTTCGGGCAACGTCTACGTGGCCGATCTACTCAACCACCGCGTGCAGGTGTTCAGCTCCAAAGGCCACCTCCTGATGAAGTGGGACTCGAAGGGCAGCGGGGCCTGACAGCTCGATGATCCCATAGGCATCTGGTGGGCGACTCGGGCAAAGTCTGCGGGTTCTGTCAGAACTCAGTTTCCGATGGACGTCGTCTTGCCAGCCGGACTCTGGCGACTCCGCGCCCGACGTGAGAGCCCCATCAACCGCACCCACCACACCGTCCTTCCAGCGAAGGCTGGAACCCAGGCACGGCCACACTCATCACAGCGAACACAACTTTCACGCGCCCTCCCCCATCCATCGTCCTGAGGAGGGCAGCTCCGCGTCCGACGTGAGGACCTCATCCCCCACGCTCCATCAACCGCGCCCACCACACCGTCCTTCCAGCGAAGGCTGGAACCCAGGCACGGCCACACTATTCATCGGGAATGTTTGCATCGCGTGCGCAATTCCCATCCGATGCATTGTAAGAATTCCGCCGCCCCATGTTCGACGGCTTCGCCCACTCCGGAGACATGTCCCAGGACCCCGCCTTCGGCCGAGAAGGCTGGCAACAACCCTTCCCGGCGCCAGTGGGGTTTGTGAATTAGGGATTTACCAACCGGCGGTCATACCGCCACCAAATTTATCCCGCGTGAAGTCACAGTGGCGCCAAAGAATCGGATTTGAGACCGCAGGAGTGAGTCAGTCAGCGATACCAACGCACAATCACGCTAGATGTTTCTGGCATCATCTGGCGGATGCCAGAAACATAAAAACTGTGTGGCGTCTTACGCGGTCTGGGTTGGCCAATTATCAAAAATTAACGGGTTCGATTCGTTTGACGCGTTTGGTACTTCACACCGGTGACATTCAATCTGTACTCTAGCAATCGGATGCTGACTCCATAACGCTCAGCCATGATCGCTTTCGATGTTTTAGTTCTGTTGATTTCAAGGGCGGCGGGCCTAGGAACCAAAAGCGTACCCGTCAACCAAGCGGCCTCATCCTCCTGTTGCTTGTCGTGAGGCCGAAGTATCTTTTCCTGATCGTCAACCAGAAGTACAGGCGAAGCATCGTGTTCAAGCAAATTGTGTGCTAATTCGTGTGTAATGTTGCTCGTTTGTCGCGCCCTAGAGTGGGCTGAATTATGAACGATGAAATGCTCATTAGCATCGATCAGGCTCACCGCAGACCACTCATCGCCTAGCGTCGAGGTCAACATCCGCAGTGTGTCATCCGGAAGTCCTGGTATATCTTGTATCGACCACACCGTAACGCCCAGATGATCGGCCAAAGTTCTAGCAGGCAGAACAGCTGACTCTGATAGGCCCAATTCCCGACGCACCGTTAGCGCCGTCTGTTCACACCATGACTTGAAACCACGTCGGAATGCCAATGACTTCTCAGGAGCCGAAGGAGCGCTGGCGTTGGATTTTCCGTTGGGCGCTTCGAATCAGTTCAGCGAGATGAGTACTTAACTCCTCACTCGGATTCTGATCGGCACGAAAGTGAACACTCGCGCCCCAACTATATTCAGGATCGTGTTCATCTGCGCCGTCTGCAATTTCAACTCCAAGTATCTCCGACGCACTGATACCCAGCCACTGACATATCAGTCCAAATGTTGTGAGATCAGGCAAGTGGCCGCGTTCGACACGAGACAAACTGGCAGGGCTTATGCCTATCGAAATTGCGGTTTCCCTCAACCCTTGATCCCCGCGTTCACCTCTTACCTTGGTCCCGAGATCTTCGAGGCTTAGTTTCGGCAATTCATCATCTCCGGCCAAATCGCGACTGAACCATTGACTCCGTCCCTGCTCACTAGTAAGGTGTTTCCAATTCGTAGTTAGTGTCTCACATTTGTCTCAGATTGATGCTTGGGCGTGACAGCGGCAATTGAAGTGTGTTGCTGGGTTGCCCCTCATTACGAAATATATTCTGGATAGTGAGTCTAGCTGTGGTCGATCGAATAGTTGGCTTCACGCGATGCCAACTATACACAAATCAGAAACCGATTAGGAGAAACTTCGTGTCAAAACAACAGAATTCGGGGAAACCGATTGAGGTACCCCCCGTTACCCCGGGCGAACCTCCCATGGGAAAACCAGATCACGTGCCGCCCGTCGAAACCCCGCGGCGACCCGTAAAGCCGGGACGCTCGTTTGGGTCCTAGCGCATGAGTTGGTGGAACAACTCGGCCCGTTGGGGAAGCGAAATCAATCAGTTGAACGCTTCCTTCAACGGGGTGCAATTCGACCATGAACCCGGGAAAAAGGGCGGGGCGGTTATTGGCGTGGTAGTCCGCCCGTTTCCGCCGCGTTCAACTCAATGGGGCCTTTTCGACTCTCTTCGGGGCGATCATTTCGTAGCCCCGTCACATCAAGGCAAGATATTTGTCTATGAGCCTCGTGAAGATCTACCGGTACATCAGAGTCCACTCGAAAAAAAGTCGTTTGGGAATCGCGCCTATGAGTTGCAAATCAGTTTGATACCCGGTCGTGAACACCCTCTTGTTCACATCCTCTCCCCGATGTGGAACAAGCTCACGATTCCTAGTCATCGCCATTTCAACGATGACAGCTCAGCTTGTGCGCTATTCGCGTCAGATGAAACTTGGAGATCGAGCCAAAACACGCTCGCCGATTACGTTGTGCAAGTGTGCATATGGATTATCAAAACTGAATATTGGATTGCCACATCAACGGAAGAGCGCGACGGCGTCTGGCTCGGCAGCGAGCAATCACACATTCCAAGTGAGCTTGTGAAGGTCAAGCCACTAGCGCCATGCCATTGCGGGTCAGGAATCCGCCTTATCGACTGTCATCGAACTTCGGACATCGGCAATGCCAAATTGCTGGAACAAATTAGGCGGGGTGACGCGAGTGGAGATTTTGTTCGAGCAAATTTCGGTTCCAACCCTGCTGCATGGATAGCGTCATTTGCGCGTACTGGCGTCATTTCCCCACTTGGTAGTAGTCGGCTGTATACCGCCCACAATTCTCCATTCAGTGGGTGCCCGGTACCGGTCATCTCAAACTTGATGCGCACCCTTCCACAGGAAACAATCGCGGCATAGGAAACATGAAATTGGCAGCTAAAAAGACTCCCAGGAACACCAACAAGTATGAGGTCAGAAGTGGCCGAATCAAGATAAAGGCAGGCATTACCGATGACCTAGAACGTCGGGAGGCTGAGCTCAAACGTGAACTTGGCGATGACATCAAACTCACGAAAGTCGGCAATACGACGACGCGCAAGGGCGCGCTGAAATGGGAGGGAGAGCAGCGCTCTGACCTGACCTATCGTGACTAATCATCAGCAAACCGTACAACGGGAGACAATCTTGTCGTTGAACCGATCTGGAACACTGTCCCAAAATCTCGCTAACACCCTTGGTGAACAGCATGGTCGTAGTACCTCGCGCGTCTTGGCGGATGGGCTGAGATCCATCGTAGGCGGGGGCATGAATCCAGATGAATCCGTCGATCTAGTTCATGTTGGCATGGCCGCAACTGTTGTTGGTGCCGCGGTCAACCCAAAAGCTGCAGCCGTAATCGGTGTCTCTGCATTCCTGTTGGGCTTGACGCTTTGGAATCACGGCCAGACCTAAGTTGCCTCGACGGGACGACAAAGGAGCGTAAAAGCGCGCGGTCTGCCCCCCTCCCCGCCATCACGCCATTGACCAAACCGCCCATTCCATCCGACGCTAAGGGCACGTCCTACCAAACGCACACCTCGGCGGCTGACCGGAGTATGCGAATCAGCCGGTAGGACACCACGTGATCACGTGAAGTAGTAGACGTGCAGACACCGGGTCTGCCCGTAGAAGTGCCTCCATGGCAGATGGGCCAGGCTGTCCCGACGTATCGGGGCTTCCACAACGACTTACGATCCCAAACTTGTCTAATAGCCGTGCGGCTTGGGGAAACCTTCTCGACCAGTCTCTGAGAAATCGGAGATCGATCAAGATAACGGGCCGCCAGATGAGCGTAGGGACATTTCGCACGCAGCGACTTTCAACCGCCCTCGTGTCGCAGATCCCGATGAATTCGGGAAGCCTATCGACATGGCGGCTGCAATGAGCATCAGGCGAGATGACTAGTCTTTCCGATGGTGTGGGAACCAATCGGATCGTATATAGATCGTGCTGCCAGATCTGCCTCAGGCAGGTCGACCGCTCGGTAGGACCTAAATGCACCCACATGGACCACGTCCGCACGCCGCAGCCGTACTGTGGGCATCTTGCCCGCTCTTCGGTGGCTCGAACCCCGAATGCCACGCAGCGTGATCGGCAAAGATTGACGCCCGCTCTATTCATAGTCGAAACACCGAAGGGCCATCGACTCGAAGACACCGGTGCGGTTCTTAGCAGCCCGTGTGGAAAACAAAAAAAAACAGGCTTACGCGTGCATGTGGAAGCCTCGATACGTCTGGACAGTCTGGCTTGCATCTCCCATGCAGGGACATAACAAGAGGGACAGAACCAAACCTCAGTTCAACGCGCCAAATTATTTACCTTGCGTCCGCCTCTCACCGAACCCTGTGCGCACCGCAAGGAAAGGTATCCTGAGGCCACTCGAAGGGCACCTTCCCGGCATCACATCAACGCGTCCCCGCCCCCCCGCATGTCATCCAGAGCGAAGTCGAGGCCGCCACTGGCGGGCGGAACGCAGTCGAAGGATCTCAAGACATCCATCCACCAGAAGAAGCAACAACCAAGAGCGCGCACCACATCAACCGGCTGCAAACATCGGACCACTCCAGATCCTTCGACTCCGGCCCAGAGCTGCCTCCGCTCTGGATGACATATGGGTGTGGATCGGGTGATTTGTCGTAGCACGGGCATCCGCCACTTCAAAGCGCGCCTGCCCCCCCGCATGTCATCCTGGACAGCCTTGTGGCCGGTATCTCAGCGTCTATGTCGGCCACGTGAAGTCAACCAGAGTCACCCGTTGAATGCACTTGACCCGCGGGATGACATGTCTGGCGGGAGTGCTGATTCGAGTTTTCGAGCAAGTGCGGCGAATGGTGCGTTGAAGATGAGGTCCTCACGTCGGTCGCGGGGCCTTCCTCCTCAGGACGACCACGAATTTGATAGCGGCTCAATGGGGCGACCTGTCACGTTCGTCGTCCTGAGGGCCGGCTCCGCGGGCCGTGAGGACCTCATCGCCAGATCCACATACGCAGCACACGCATCATCGAGGCGCGCTACCTCCTCAAATCTGCGTTCGCCCACCGTCAACCACAAACGTTCCGGCGGTGGCGTAGCTGGCGTCCTCCGATGCCAGGAAAGTGATCATTGGGGCTATATCTTCAGGCGTTCCAGCGCGCCCCAGGGGGACGGTCTCTTTGATCATGGCCGCGCGAGCTTCAGGCCGAAGATGGGCGTCGTGGTTTGGAGTGCGCTCCAGTGCGCCGGGGCAGACGGCGTTGCAGCGGATGCCGTCTTTTGCGTAGGTGAGCGCTATGTTGCGGCTCATGGCGAGCAGCGCGCCTTTGCTGGTGAGGTAGGCAAAGTTCTCGCTGGGCCCAGATATCGCCGTGATGGAGCTGACTATGACGATTGCACCGCCTGTGCCCTGCTTCAGCATCTGCTTGAGGCCGAATCGGCACGCCAGATAGATGCCCCGCAGATTGACGTTCATGGTGGCATCCCAGACTTCCTCGGGAAGATCGTGCAGGCCAATATCGCGATCGTGCATCTGGATTCCGGCGTTCGGCACAAGAATATCGAGCGACCCGAACTCCGACACAGCGGCGGCCACGGCAGCTTCCACCTGGTCGGCCTTCGACACGTCTGTGACGGTCGCAATCGCCTCATGGCCATCGGCAACCAGCCCCGCCGCCGTGGCTGCAACCTGGTCGCCGGGTACGCCCGACACGACGATGCGAGCTCCTGCCTCGGCCATCAAACGGGCCGTTGCGCTGCCGATGCCGCCGCCCCCGCCCGTGATCAACGCGACCTTGCCATCTAGCTTCCCCATAGTCCCCCCAAATCAACAACACTGACTCTGATCAATTGACGATGTATTCCACGGAATCTACCCTACTGAAGAATCTTTGCCACCAAATCTCAGGAGATCCATGCACGCGTCGCCCGATACCAACCCGATGCCATCCACCGACGCCTGCTGCACACCGGGCCGTGTTGGAGCGCCACAACAGGAGCCACAACTTCTGACTCTATCCACCAGGAAGCGCTCCACCGAGGGCATGGCTAAGCTGGATGGCGGCGAATTCCTGATGGGCACGGAGGACAAGATCGGCTTCCCGTTGGATGGCGAAGGACCAATCCGAAAAGTGACGGTCGATCCCTTCTACATAGACGAGACTACGGTCACGAATGAGCAGTTTTCCGAGTTCATTGATGATACGAAGTACGTGACCGAAGCCGAGCAGTTCGGCTGGTCGTTTTCGTTTCACCACTTCGTCTCCGATAGCGATGCGGAAAAGGTAGAGCAGCGCGTTGCTGGTGCTGAGTGGTGGTGGCGGATGGACGCGGCTGACTGGCGGCATCCAGATGGAGCGGAGTCTGACATCACCCACCGACTAGACCACCCGGTGACACAGGTCTCACACAACGATGCGAGCGCGTTCGCTAAGTGGGCCGGAAAGCGTCTGCCCACGGAGGCTGAGTGGGAGTTTGCAGCGCGGGGCGGCCACGAGCAGCGCCGCTACGTGTGGGGCAACGCACTAACGCCGGGCGGTGAGCACAAGTGCAACATCTGGCAGGGCGATTTTCCGCGCGTCAACACGCTGGAGGATGGCTTCCATGGAACCGCCCCAGCCCGCGCCTACGAGCCAAATGACTTTGGTCTCTACTGCATGGCGGGGAACATCTGGGAGTGGTGCGAGGACCGGTGGGGCGTGGATTGGAGCGTGGTTGACACTGACAATCCCGTTGGACCGGAGTCCGGCGATTCCAGGGTCACCCGGGGCGGTTCATTCCTATGCCACTCCTCATACTGCAACCGCTACAGGGTTGCGGCCCGCACTTCAAACACGCCGAATAGCGCTACCGCGAACATGGGGTTCCGGTGCGCTCGGAACGTTAGCTAAGAGCCGTTCTGGATAACGTTCAGAAGCAACTTGGCGAGATCATGCCGCGAGACTACGCCTTCAACTTTGCCGTCTGAGGAAACGACAAGGTGATGAAGATCATCCTCGATCATCCGATGGGCAAGGTCCTCCAGTGGCGTGTCGGCCGTCACCGGCGTCCTCTGTTCCATACCTTCCGAAACCGGGTGGCTGGACAGACGGGCCAGCGTGTCATCAAGATTGTCGAGCTTGCCAACCCACGCTCCAAGAACCCAGTTAAGTTTGGCCTGAGCGAAGGGAACCCGCTTTTCTGACGGGAAGAATGAGTCGTCGGTCACTATGCCGACATAGTTGCCATCATCATCGACAACCGGCAGACAGCCGATATTAAGGTCCAGCATGCGCAACGCCGCTTCTTGAAGCCGGGCCGATTGCCCTATAGTGACGGCGGGCGACGTCATGATGTCTCTTGCAGTGGACTTGATTATTTCTGTCATGAGTGTCTTGATGAAATCCGTGCAGAACGTGAGTTAAGGACGGTCTGATCTAACCAGTGTCGGTCTGCGCTTGATGCTACCGGAAATGTTAACCAACAGCATGTGGGGAGAAAGATTTAAATGTCACCCGGTAAGTCAATCCTTGTCACCGGCGCCAGTGGGCTAATTGGGGGTCTGGCGGCGCGTGATCTTAGCTCTGATCACACCGTCACCGCGCTGAACAGGCGTGCGGTGGACGGAATCCCAACGACGCAGGCTGACCTGACCGATCTTGATGCCATCCGACCCGCGTTCGATGGGATCGACACCGTGGTCCATATGGCCGCCTACCTGGGACCCGACGTCGATAGCCACTTTTCAGTAAACGTCCGTGGCACATACAACGTGCTGGAGGCGGCGCGTCAGGCTGGAGTGAAGCGTGTGGTGTTTGGCAGCTCCGGCGCCACCACCAAGGGCCACGAAGACAACCCGAATTTCACGGCTCTAATTGAGGCTCGCTGGGACGATGTGCCGGATAAGGTCGACTATCTCGACCACACCGCTCCTGTGCGTCCAGGCGGCGTCTACGGTGCAGTAAAAGTCGCGGGAGAGGCGCTTGGCCGGGCTTACTCCGATGAACATGGGCTGTCGGTCATCTGCATCCGAATTGGTCGAGTTATCGAAGAAGACCGCCCCGCCAGCGCGTGGCATGCGTCCGTCTACCTGAGCCACCGAGACATTGCTCAAGCCATCCGACGGTGCGTTGAGGCGCCCGACGATCTGAAGTTCGACATCATCTACGCGGTCTCAGACAACAAGGGCCGATGGCGAGACATTGAGCACGCGCGCCAGTCAGTCGGCTACGTCCCGCAGGATGGCATCCGCGACTGGCCGCTCAAGTAAGCGTTAGGTTCAGGCGCCCCTCAAGGGCCTCAGGAAACCTGAACCTACGCTAGCGCGACCCCTGAAATGTCGTTCCGGCCTCTCAGCGAGTGGACTATCTTCATGGCCACGATATCGACGTCACTCACCTGAGTTTTGATCGAAAGATCGTATAGCCCCTCATCATGCGGGTGAACGCTGTGGTAGTTCTGGAAGTAGGCCACCTGTGACTTTTCGCGTTCGCGAATCGCTTCCTCCGCTTCTTCCGGGCGCATGAACCCTTCACGGGTCATCACGCGCCAGATTCGATCGCGCATTGGAGCGAACAGGCCCACGTGGAGCGTCTCAGGGTGGTCCTGGAGTTCCACACAACCCGCGCGGTGAACAATAACGGCGTCACCACCCTCAGCAACCTCGTGAATATGCTCAGACGTCGCCTTCGCAAGTGCGCTCGCCCTGATTGAGTGGGGGGTTGTCCTTGGGCCATCTGCGGACTCATCCCACGTCAGCGGGAGTGATTCACTCAGGAAGCTGCCGAAGTACGGATCACCGGCACTGGCTGAGAGTGCAAGGCTGTTCATGGCGCGCTCCGCAATTTCACGGAACCGATCTCCCCAGTTGTGCATGCGGTGCTCTTTTGCTTCCACCGCGGCCACCGTGGCGCCGACTCTTCTGGCGATGCCGGCAAGCAGAAGCCTGTCGTAGTAGTCCACTCGCAAAGCCTCAGCGACCTTTCGGCCCACCTCCGGCGCTCCAGCCCCGATCTGACCATCAATAGTGATAACTGACATGACTCTAATACCTCCCGAGAAAGTTAGACCTGAACGGTCCTCGCAGCCACCGTATCCGCCTGGATACCGGCTTTGAATAGCTTCCACATCGCCGCACCCTTTTCTTCCAGCGGATGCAGCGACTCGTCGAATAGCCATCGTGTGACCGAGGCTTCGACCATTCCGAAAAACATCACCGCAGCGGCCTCACTATCGGCCGAAGCGTCTATTTCCGCAGCGTCTTGACCAGACTTGATAGTCTCTGCGACCAATTTCACGTAGTCGTCCACCAACCGGCGTGCAGCGCTCCGAACCTCCGGTACGCCAAACCGCAGCGCCTCAGAGATGATCACGAACGAAACGCCACGGCGTGCCTCTGCATAACTCAGATGAAGCTGGAGCATGTGCTCCAATTTCTCAAGGGCATTACGGTCAGTGCTCGTCGCTTCTGAGATAGCCGAGAACAGTGACTCCCCAATCTCAGCCACGAGCAACAACAAGATCTGGTCCTTGTTCTTCACGTGCTTGTAGAGGGCGGCTTCTGTCACGCCAACCCGGCCCGCAAGTTCATTCACTGTCAGCGACGCGAGTCCACCTTCAATGATGATGTCCCGTGCAGCCGCGGCAATCTGACGTTGCCTTGTCGCGTGATCCAACCGATGGGTTGCCATCGTAATTTCCGTTCATTCGCACTTGATTATTCTCGAATGCGATCTGGTAAGTAAGCGCTTACTTACCGCGCATGGTAGCAGTGAAACTAACAATGCGCAATTAACTTCCGGTCATACACCCAAGCGTTGATCACGGGATGAAGCGAAAAGGGGCAGTACAGCGACTGTTGCCGCGCCGTATCCAGAACGTGCCTAACCTTTCTGGTTGCCATTCGTAACGGGCAATACAGCATTGGAAAAGCACCCCAAAATCGGTGGGTACTACGATGTCCACGGTCCGGGCGCTATGCCTTCGATGTCAGTCTTCACGTCGATTACCGCGGGTCTGCCAGCGTTGAGGGCCTGATCCATTGCGCTGTCCAGTTCGCCTGGCTTTGTGACCGTGATTCCGAAGCAGCCCATCGCTTCCGCCATGGCAGCGAAGTCGGTCTCGCGGAGCTTCCACATGTGGTCTGAGCCTGGAAGCGCACCACCATAAATTCTCTCGTTTAGGCCGCGCTCCTGATTTAGTGAGGCGTTGTTGTTAATCAGCGTCACTGTGTTGATGTTGTTGCGCAGTGCGGTCTCAAGTTCGGTCCAGTGGTACCAGACGCCTCCATCGCCAGTGAAGCAGATCACGGGTCGATCCGGGGCCGCCGCCTTTGCTCCGATCGCCGCCGGAATGCCCCATCCCAGCGAACCGGCACAGCGGATGTACGACTGTTCTGGGCTCTTGAAATCGACCATTGTTCCGGTCCAGATGCCGGAGTGCCCGGTGTCTGAGACGAGGATCGAGTTACCCGGCAGCAGGTCGCTAAGTTCTTTGCACAGACGCTCCGGTCGCATTGGAACGGCATCAGAATTTGCGTGAGTTTCAACACTGGCGCGCCAGTTGCTGACCAGCTCCTGAACGTGACCGACCCAGGTGGATCGTGACTCACTGGGAGTCACATCTATGTTGAGAAGAATCTTCCTGAGAGATGCCTTCACGTCACCTTGCATTCCAACTGAGATTGGGTAGGAACGCCCCAACTCTGCCGGGTTGATGTCCAGTTGGACGACTCGGACGCCCTGCCTTGGAACGGTCCAGTCGTTGGTTACCTGGCCGCCAGTGTGGCTACCAATGTAGAAGATGAGATCAGCCTCGCTCACGGCACGGTTGGCGCACTCTCGTGAATACGATCCGGGAGTTCCGACTGCGAGAGGGTGGTCCGCCGGGAACGTCTCTTTGGCGTTGAGCGCAGTGGCGACGGGTATCTGGAGCGCTTCAGCAAGCTCGATCAATTCCACTCGCGCACCTGAGGTCTTTACGCCTCCACCGGCGACGATGATTGGTCTCTCTGCATTCGCTAGCTCTTTGATAGCGGCGCGCACGGAGTCGACATCAGGCTCAGGGCGGAACGCGGGTGTTTCAATGAACGCGTCCTCCACAACCACTTCCATATCCATCTTGCTGCCGGTAATTGTTCCGCCAGCAATTCCGCTCAGATCGAGGTGAGATGGACCGGGAGTGCCGGATGTTGCCTCCCGGAATGCCTGCCGTAGAAATATTGGGAGCTCTTCAACGCTGTCTACCATCACGTTGTACTTGGTTGTGGCGTTGAACGGGTCTGTGTGATCAACCTCTTGGTAGGCGTTCCGGTGCTGCTGATTTTGGGTCAGTCGACCTGTGAGAGCTACAACCGGTGAACAGCCAAGATAGGCGTCCTGCAACGCAGCAGCGAGGTTCGCCGCCCCAACCGACTGTGCTCCACAGACGCCGGCACGACCGCTGACCCTGCCGTAGCCATCGGCCATGTAGGCCACACCCTTTTCGCTGTGACCCATCACTCTCTGGATGCCAAGCCGCTCAAGATCGGGCATGGACTCGGGGATGATCACTGGCATCAGGAAGAAGTGCGTAACGCCGTATCCGTGCATGGTTTCGGCTATGAATCGGGCGCCGGTCATGAGTGGCATTGGGCAATATCTCCTGTTGCGGGCTCTATCGTGCTCTGGAAAGGGCATTAGACCATATAACCATTGCCATGGGGGCAATTTAGAGCAGCCAGAACCAGCGCGTTGTGAGATATGTCGTTCAGCTCAAGCGAATTGGTGACAACGAGATGAAGAGGTTGAATCCGCCATCTGAAAATTGATCCGACGCATTCCTCAATAACTCATGCAAAAGTCGTCGATATCCAGAGAAAAATCGGCCCACAAAATATTGTAAATCGCTTAGCATCCTCACAATTTCAAGGTTCAGACGCTGGACGCTCGTACACCGTCCGCAACATGACCGCCGGTGGACGCCGTCGGATCGGAGCACACTAATGCGCTATGACTACATTGTGATTGGAGCCGGTTCAGCCGGTTCGATACTAGCTACAAGATTGACAGAAGACCCCGGTGTATCGGTGCTGCTCCTGGAGGCCGGTCCAGACTACCCGGTGGTCGACGATCTCCCGGACGAGGTCAAGTACGGGTACGCCACAGGTACTGAAATCGCCACGAGTGACCACAACTGGCAGTTCACAGCGCGCGCAACTGACGCGGCGCCTGAGATGCTTGTGCCCAGAGGCAGGGTCACGGGGGGATCAAGTGCCATCAACGGCCAGATCTTCTTGCGCGGCATGCCCGGTGACTATGACGATTGGGGTAGCCGAGGTAACGATAAGTGGAGCTACAACCAGATAGCCCCGTATTTCAACAAGATGGAAACGGATATGACGTACCGGGACAATCCCGGCGACTTCCACGGTTCCGAAGGCCCGATCGTCTGTCATCGATTTGCCCGTGATACCTGGCTTCCCGGTTCTGTGGCGTTTGAAAAGGCCGCACTGGCCGCGGGATTCCCTGCTTGCGAGGATGTTAATGCGCCTGACTCAGAAGGCATTGGCGCGATGGCGCTCAACAACCCCAACGGCATTCGCTGGTCAACAAACATTGGATATCTGGGCCTCTCGCGACATCGTCTCAATCTGACGATCCGCGCTGACGTTTCCGTGAAACGAGTCTTGTTCGATCACAGCGGACCTACTCCGAGAGCTACCGGCGTCGAAGCAATTTCTGGCGATGAAACGTTTGAAATTGAGGCGAACGAGGTGATCCTGAGCGCAGGCGCTATCGCGTCGCCGCAACTGCTGATGCTTTCAGGTATTGGCCCGTCGGCGCATCTTCAGGAGCACGGTATTCCAACCGTGGTTGACTCTCCCGGCGTAGGCCAAAACCTTCGAGACCACCCAATCGTTCAGGTTCAGTGGGCCACGAAGCCAGAGATCGAACACGACATCATGGGACCGCGCGCCCAGTTGACGCTGCGGTACACGGCCAATAACTCAGATGTGAAGAACGACATGATCGTCTATTTCGCGGCCGTTGCGAGCGAGCGGCCTGACCGGGGTGGTCTGCGCACAGAGCCATTCGGGATCGCCGCGACGCTGGGCCTAAATCTGGCGCTTGGGCACGGTGAATTGAAGCTCAACTCCGGCGACTATCGTGATCAGCCGAATCTCAACTACAACTATTTTGAGGAAGAAGAAGACATACGCCGGGTGCGCGAAGGCATTCGGATGCTGGTTGACTATGAAAACCACCCGGAGATTGAGGAACTGGTCGATTACCGGCGGACGCCAGTCGATTCGGACCTCGAATCTGACGAAACGCTCAACGCGTGGATTCGCCGGGACGTTACAACCGGCCATCACGTTTCATGCACCGTGAAGATGGGACCAGACAGCGATCCAATGGCCGTAGTCGATCAGTTTGGCAATGTGAAAGGCGTCAACGGCCTGCGCGTTGTGGACGCTTCGATCATGCCCGACTGCGTCCGCGCCAACACTAACGTAACGGTGATGGCTATTGGTGAGCGAATGTCTGATCTGATCAAAGAGGGCGGTTAGACCGCGGTCTCCGGAGTTTGCCGAAAGGGGCC
Organism: Chloroflexota bacterium; assembly: GCA_013204555.1. GTDB lineage: Bacteria > Chloroflexota > Dehalococcoidia > Lucifugimonadales > Lucifugimonadaceae > UBA1151. The sequence goes on from JABMNO010000047.1 coordinate 72,403, forward strand.
CTTCGAAAGCCTTAGGAAACCCCTTCTAGCGTGGCCGCGATCCAGGTAGCGGTGGGGCTTGCCCCACTCATGGTCACATGCGCCGCTCGCGATTCGATGTGACCCGTGCGAATAGTCACCGTGGGCCGGGCCCTTCGACCGGGCTCAGGAGAACGAGGCTCGGCGGATACCCGGTCGCGTCACCCTGCCCCTAATGCCGGTGAATGTGCGGACGGCCCTCGGGATCTGCGGGCACGTCGGCGCTGGCGTGAACATGGGCGTGCCAGTCATACGTCTGTAGCTCGTCGGTCATGGTGACTTTGCCGTCGTAGATCTCGTTGATCTCTTGGATGCCTTTTACACGGCCTTCTGGCGATGAGAGGTCTGGCCCGACGTGTACGAGGAACATCTCACCTACTCCGGCTTCGGCTGCCACCTCGGCGGCGCCCAAAGTGCCGGTCTGGCCCCACGCGATGCCGCGTTTTTCGAGGTTCGAGTCGAAGTTGCCGCACATGGTGACGAGGGCGTCTGCGCCGCGTGCAAGGTCGACAACCTTCTCGCATGGCTGGGTGTCGCCGGTGAAGACGATGGACCCTTCTTCGGTATCGAGCCGGTATGCGAGCGAATCGTGGAACGGCTCTACGTGCTCAGCGGGAGCCGCCGTGACTTCGAAGTCGTTGCCGGTGAAGACGGTTCCGGGGCCTACATCATGTGCCGCTACGTTCATGTTTGGACGAGGGAGTGTGCCGCCGCGGAGTTCGAACATGGCTTTGCTGAGCGGGTGATTCTGGCGGGCGTTCAGGTCGTATGCGAACGCACCGTCCTCGCCAACCAAACGCTCTGTGATCGACTCCGTGTTGTTGGGGCCGAATACGTTGAGCGTGTTCTCTTTGCCGATGCTCTCATCCCAGCGCGTCATGAGGAGGCAGGGGTAGTCGACATCGTGGTCGAAGTGGTGGTGGGTGAAGAAGAGGTAGTCGATATCCAGCGGATGCAGACCCGCCTGCACCATCTTGTAGGTGGCGGCGGGTCCGCAGTCGAACATGATCTTGCGCCCGCCAACGTCCACGATGTGAGCGGAGCCGAATCGCGCCATGGTGGGTCTGGGTCCGCCGGACCCTAGTACGTGTAGCTTCGCCAAGATTGGTACTCCCGTTTCTGGTGTGCGAGGCGCAATCCTACGATGAATGGGCTACGAGAATTCGATCAGCGAGCGTTGGTGTTGAATCCCAGTGAGTAGTATCACCGTTGAGAACGTCGTCAACACCATCACGGGGCCCATGACGACGATCACTCCTGCAAATGAGACAGGAATAGCTATGCCGCTGAGAACCGTTGCGATTCTGAATGCTGAGTTTGAGACTGGCTTGTTCTTTACCAGATAGACCGAGACGAAAACGAGCGTGGCGTAGACGAGCGCCCATGCGAGTGGGATCGCCCACGCCGCGATGTCGTGGTCACCACCATCTGAGATGGCGAAGAATGTGATGAAGGCCACAGCAGCTGTAGCTATTACGGTTGCCTGAATTACCGCGAATCTTACGTACATGTTTGTAGCTTACGTGAAGTTTTCGATAACGCGATGAGATTACATTAGTCGCCCTGAGGAGGGAGGCTTTGGGACCGACGTGAGGGTCTCATCCCCCGGTTTTGGGTGGAGCGTCGGCTCAATCAAGTATGAGCGGACGTCGGCAGACCGAAGATGAGGTCCTCACGCCTCGCGGAGCCGAGGCTCAGGGTGATGGATCTGGCGTGTGCGATGCACGAGACGTTTGGCGCGCCAACCCCGCATCATCGTTCCTTCCACGCTTGCGCCTGCCCGCGTAATAAGGCAATCTTCACGGGTTCCACCCGTAATCGCACTGGAGTGACTTCACCGCATGGCAAACGACCCCGCTCGCAAACCTAATATTCTGTTGATCATGTCTGACGACCTTGGCTATGAGGCCATTGGCGCCAACGGGTGCACTTCGTACGCAACGCCGCGGCTCGATCAATTGGCGGAGACCGGCATTCGGTTCGATGATGCTCACGTAATGCCGCTGTGTACGCCGACGCGTGTTTCGCTGATGACTGGCAAGTACAACTTCCGGAACTACATTGGGTTTGGGCTGCTGGACCCCAATGAGGTGACGATGGGCCACATCTTCAGCCAGACGGGCTACAAGACCTGCATCTCAGGCAAGTGGCAGCTCTACTCATACAACCCGCCTAACGAGATGCCAGAGGAGCGCAACAAAGGCCAGCGTATTGAAGATGCCGGGTTCGATGAGTTCAATGTCTGGCACGCGCATCAGACGGAAGAGAAAGGTTCTCGGTACAAAGACCCAATCGTCTACCAGAACGGCAAGTATCTTGAGAACACGAAGGGCATGTACGGCGAGGACATCTTCGCCGACTACATCAACGACTTCGTCGAACGGAACCAGAATGATCCGTGGTTCGTGTACTGGCCAATGGCGCTCACGCACCGTCCGATGGAGCCGACGCCGGATAGCCCTGAGTTTGATGATTTTGATCCGCCGTCTAACCAGACACTTGGCGGAGGAACCTGGGACGAGCTCGAGGGCTGGCCGGACGACGAGAAGTTCTACAAGGACATGGTGGAGTACCACGACAAGGTGATTGGTCGAGTGGTCGACAAGCTTGAAGAGTTGGGCCAGCGCGAGAACACCTTGATCATTTATCTGGGTGATAACGGCTCGCCGGTGGAAGTCTGCTCGATTCGCCATCACCACGACCCGGTATGCGGCGGGAAGGGTCTGACCGTTGACCGAGGCACACACGTGCCGCTCATCTGCAACTGGCCCGGTACCATCCCGGTCGGCTCAGTGAACGATGATCTGATCGATTGCTGTGACTACCTGCCTACGATGCTTGAGGCCGCCGGAGTTCCGGCGCCCGATGGCTACTACATGGACGGGCGAACGTTCCTACCGCAGCTCATGGGTCGATCTGGCGATCCAAGAGACTGGATCTACTTCCACTTCGCTCCGGGCGGGAGGAACCAACGACCACCGGCCCGTTTCGTCCGAGGGAAGCAGTGGAAGCTCTATGACGATGGACGCCTGTTCGATATCAAAGCCGATAACGAAGAGGAGAACGTGTTCTTGCCTGACTCAGACGACGCCGAGCGGAAAGCCGTTCGAGCAAAGTTGGAGCCGGTGATTGCGCAGATGGTGAAGTAAATGCCAAATCCGAATAAAACGACATACCAGTCATACATCGGCGGCGAGTGGGTCAACTCATCGTCCGGCGAGACCTACGAAACGTTCAATCCAGCGCACACTTCAAATGTCGTTGGCACCTTCCAGTCCTGCACGGTGGAAGACGCTGAGGCTGCGATTGCGGCCGGGAAGGTAGCGGGAGTTGGCTGGGCGAGCACACCTGCGCCACAGCGCGGGGCGGTCCTGCTAAAGGTACTGGGCATCCTGGAGCGGCGGGGCGAGGAGCTTGCACAGGCGATCACAGTCGAAGAGGGCAAGCCGATCATCGACGCCCGGGGTGAGATCAAACGGGCGATGAACATCATCGAGTACTCGGCCGGTGAAGGTCGCAGGATGTTCGGATACACCACCCCGTCTGAGCTGCCAGACACGGTCGCATACACAATCAGGCGCCCCATGGGCGTGGTCGCCATCATCACGCCGTGGAACTTTCCTGTCGCCATTCCGGCGTGGAAGATCGCTCCGGCGCTGATATGCGGCAATGCCGTTATCTTCAAACCAGCCAGCGCAACGCCGCTCGCCGCAACGCTCCTGACAGAGGTGTTTGAGGAGGCTGGCCTGCCGCCGGGCGTGCTCAACCTCATCACTGGCTCAGGCTCATCCGTGGGCAATGCGTTGGTGGAGTCGCCGGATATCTCGGCAATCTCATTCACCGGCTCAACGGAGATCGGAACTCGTCTCTACGCACGGGGAGCATCACTCCTCAAGAAGGTTCAGGCGGAGATGGGCGGCAAAAACGCGGCGATCATCATGAACGACGCCGATCTTGATAAAGCCGTAGGTGGAGTTGTGCAGGGCGCATTTGGCTCCACCGGGCAGCGCTGCACTGCCACAAGTCGCGTCATCGTCCAGGATGGCATCTACGGTGACTTCATGAAAGAGCTTGTCGAACGGACCTCGGCCCTGACTGTTGGGGACGGAATTGACGAGGCCAATGATGTTGCACCTCTGTCGAGTCAGAATCAGCTCGACACCGTCATGGAGTACATCGGATCGGGCACGGAACAGGGTGCTCGGCTCGTGATCGGAGGCCATCGTCTGGAGGATGGCGAGTTCGCTGATGGCTACTACGTTGAGCCAACGATCTTCGAAGACGTGCCGCTTGACTCCCGTATTGCGCAGGAAGAGATATTTGGCCCGGTGTTGACAGTGTTCAAAGCGAAGGACGTGAAGGAGGCGGTCGATATCTCCAACAGCGTCGAGTTCGGGCTCTCATCATCGATCTACACGAAAGACCTGACTGTGGCGCACCAGTACATCAACACCGTTGAGACCGGCATGGTGCACGTAAACGCGCCAACGCTTGGCGGCGAAGTTCACCTGCCGTTTGGCGGCCTCAAGTCGTCTGGAGTGGGAGCGCGTGAGCAAGGCGTTGAGATGGTGGACTTCTTCACGGAGCCAATCACGGTGTACATCGACCACGCTGCGGAGGCGAAGGAACGGGCGCGGTTTATTTAGGGATTGGGTACCGAATAGGGACCATCCGAATTTAGTGAACGGAATTCGGAGGTTCTTGGCGTGTATGTCCCGAACTCAGCGCCGCCCTTCTCCGCCGCGTCACATCTCATTTCCGCGCAAGCACCCCACCGTCTTTCCGGGTTCTCCTGAGGCCCTCGAAGGGCGCAGGCCGGAACCCAGGCATGAAGGAATTTTCGTGGGGGCTGTGTCCGATTTACAGGCCTGCACCTAGTTCAGACGTTGCCTTCGACGGGTTGGTGGTGCCGAACCCTCCAACCAATAGTGTGCGTGCAGTTACGGGTGGATTCTCAATGCAAATATGGGCGTGCCTGGGTTCCGGCCTGCGCCGGAAAGACGATCTCGGGAGAACCCGGAAATACGATGAGTCCGATTCGCGGGAAGGCGCTTAGCCCGCGCTAACCTCGATCTCCTGGCCCTCTTCCGAGGACTGCCGTATGGCGTCGATTAGCACGTGTAGCTCCACCGCCGTGTCGAAGTCCGGGTAGCTGCTGGCCTCGCCATTTATGCCCATGCCGAACTGGTCGTACATCTGCCCCACGTTGAACGGCGGCCCCTTCGGCGTCTCTTCGCTCACGGTCGTGTGGCGGGCAGGAATGTCGATCACCTCAAGGTCATCGGAACCCTGCGCGCCCTCCAGCTTCACCGAGCCGACGTTCGTGGAGCCAGCAGACGTGGCCTTCAGCGTGCCGTTACGACCGAATATCTCCATCGTCAGGCCATTTCCTGCAAACGGGATGTTGGCTACGTGGACTGATGCAACCGCGCCGTTCTCAAGCGTGCCATTGACCAGGATGTTGTCCGGTGACGTGACATCCACCATGATGTCGGTATCGACCTCGTGCCACTGCGGAACCTGCGTGGTGAGTTTCGCTGAGACGCGGGTAAAGTCGCCGGCAACGAAACGCAACGCATCGATGGCGTGGCCAGCTGAAATGGTCAGCGTATTGGCGCCTAGCTCGACCTCTCTCTGCCACGTCCGACCGGAGTCCCGGGTCAGGACGCCGCCACCGATTTGTCGCAACGAACAGGACAGAATCTCGCCGACGTAGCCCGCGTCGATAAGTTCCTTCATGTGCAAGATGGTTGGATTAGCGCGGGACTGGAGGCCGACGATAGTCCGCACCCCTTTTGCCCGTGCGAGTTCGGCCAACTCACGCGCTTCCTCGGTCGTGCGGCCCAGCGGCCATTCCGTGAAGACATGCTTGCCAGCGTTGATCGCATCTTTGGTGATGTCGTAGTGGGCAGGAACTCGCAAGACGACCGCAACGGCGTCGATCTCCGGGTGTTCGAGCATCTTGTGATAGTCGTCGAAAGCCAACCTGGCGCCGTATTGTCTGGCGGACTCTTCCGCCGTCTCCATGCGCGTTGTGCAGGCCGCCGTCAATTCAAATCCTGCCGCCACCGGGACGGCTGGGAGGTGAGCCCGGTGCGCCCACCCAACAGTAGGGCTGGCACCGATGATTCCGAGGCGTATTTTGTCGGGCATGGTTCACCTGCTATCACTCAGTGGAATTCGAATATTGTGTGCGAGGCGTACTGTACCGCCAAACGTGTCATGAACCTAATTTCGATCTGAATTTTGCCGCCGATGTTGCTACGAGTCCGTCAATCTCCTGATTTGAACGCGATCGCGGTAGTCTCGCTGCGTCTTTCTGAGGCTCCGACGCAGACCAGATCTACAGAAACGCGTCCCATTCACGTGGGCTGGACGTGAGCACTTCACAGCCATCTTCTGTAACGACCGTCGTGTCCTCAATGTTGAAGCTTCCGACGCCCTCCAGCCGCATTGTGGGCTCGACGACGACGATCATCCCGGGCTCCAGCGGCCTGTCGCTACCCGGTACGAGGAATGGCGGCTCGTGGGCGACACGTCCGAGCGAGTGGCCCGCCTGAGGGGTGAGTGCGTCGTAGCCCTCTTCCTCGAACAGTCTCATCGTGAGCCGGTAGAGATCAGATGGAAGCACGCCGGGGCGTACGGCCTGCCTTAGTTCTGTGTCCATCCGCAATATCGCGGCGTGAGCTCGTTTCGCCTCATCTCCGGGATCACCGTCCCACGCCAATGACCGACTCTGGTCAGAGACGTATCCGTTCCACCACCCGCTGGCGTCGATGCGGAGGATGTTCCCCTTCTCCAACTTTGTGTCCGTGGGCCCAGCGAAGTGGGCGCCTTTTGGTCCAAATCCAACGTCGGTCCACAAGTGTCGTGAGTCTCGTTTGGCGAATGCCTCGCCCAGGTAGCGTTCAAGGTCCCATTCGGTCATGCCCTCGTAGGCTGCTTCCGCGTAGATGGAATTGATCACCTCGCTGGTGATATCGGACGCCTTCCGGATGCGGCTGATCTCCTCGTCGGTCTTGATTATCCGTAGCTCCCACAACACCGGCTCCGCGTCTACAAGGGTGGCCATGGGCATGAATTCCCGTAACTCATCCGCGAATTTCATCTCGATGTGCCGCCATTCCACGCCGATTCGGGCGCGGTCGAGTCCCTTTTCGCGTAGCGCCTGAGCAACGCGGGCGACCGGATTGTCGGCGGTCTCAATCTGGGTAGATGCGCCACCGACGAAGAAGGTCGGGCCCCAGTAGCGGATATCGTCGATCCAGAGGTTGTAGTTTTCCGGGTACCCGGTCTGTGTGGTTGGGGCGACGTAGAACGGCCCAAGTTTGTGATCCTGTGGGAGCCCAACGAACGAGGCGGCGTAGTTCTCACCGTCTTCCGTCAGGAAGTTTTCTTTGTCGAACCAGCGCATCCATTCGAAATCGGTCAGATACTCAACGTTGGCCTTCGTTCCGGCGAGGAGCACGTCGATCTCGCGCTCGTACATGAGGCGTGAGAGCTTGTCGTAGTCAAATAGTTGCATTTAGTTCACCCCGCCGAGATTCAGAACTCTGTCGTGATGGAAGTGCCAGCGCCGACCACTGGGATCCGTTCGCTGGCCTCATGATAGGCGCGATTCTTCGCACATGATTTGTAATTCTGAAGATTGCTGAAGAATCTCAGCTGAGACCGCAGGCATGCGCGATAAAAAACCCGTCTCGCGACCGACACTGTGATTCTTCGGAGGCCCTCAGAAAGACATCGTTAGCGCGAGAGCTACGTCACAAATGAGGGGTTCAAAACCCTCGGGCGACTCCCTCGAATCGACCCCTACAAACAAGAATTGCCATTCTGAAGATTGCTGAAGAATCTCAGCTGAGACCGCAGGCATGCGCGATATCGAACCCGCCTCGCGACCGACACTGAGATTCTTCGGAGGCCCTCAGAAAGACATCGTGAGCGCGAACGCTACGCCATAATTGATGTGTCTAACATTCTCAAGAAAATACCTCAGGAACACTTCGGAAACGCCAACTGACGTCTCCAGGAACATATGGATGGGATTCCCACCCGTAGATCGAAAGCGAGCCCTGCTTGGATTTCTAGATCTGTGGTGGATGCTTCATCAATAGGTAGCCCGGGATCTTCGAAATTCCCTTCGGAATATTGGTCCTTTTCATTACAGTGACGCTGGGTGAATTCCGATAAGAATCATCGGTCGAAAAGATCACATAACCTTTCGGATCGAACAGGGCCAAAGGGAATCTCGTACCAACCCCGAAAAACGTGCCTCCACAGTGATAGAGCGCTTGTGAAACCGAAAGACCCTCCGAACGGGCAAGGGATGACCCTCTTATTGGACGCGGGCTAGTTGAGCCTTTTCTATCATTAGCTGATGGCATAGTTATTTGCTTGGTTGGGGTCGAGTGATTACTGTATTCAAGTCCAGCAATTCTCCGCAGGACAGAATTGGGGGTGTCTTCAAAGTCTGTTATGTGACTAGCTAGCCACGATTTAACTTCATCATCGATTGAAATAGTAGGCATAATCCCTCCTGCCAAGTTAATTACTGAGAGTGTATAGTTATTAGCTGTACTGTCAAGCCATTCAGTAACCCATGGCATAGAATGCTGCGCAGAGCGATAACTACTCTCAGAGGTTGAATCTGTTGATACCCGTCAACGGCCGAATACGCACCCGGGCTCGATAGCCCTCGGCCGGTAGTCCAGAGTCACCAGGTGGGGCCACATTTGTGGTATCCACCGATTGTTGTTGACCCCCAAAAGCTGAATTCTCCGGTCGGAGCTAACGACTGTCCTCAATGTCGTTTGTCCGATTTCATTTCAATCTGGAGAGTTCAATGTCCCGTCATACCCGACCCCGTTCAACGCGCTCCCGTACTCGCACTACTCAATCCAGGCACACTCCTCGCTCAGAGCGCATGGCTCGTTCAGAGCGGACATTGGGCGGAGGTGGGCCTCATCCGGGCTACGATCAGCACTTCCTGACCAGGGAGTCGACCGCCCGAATGCTCACAGAACTCGCCGGTATTGAAGGTACCGATCTCGTTTACGAGTTCGGCGCCGGGGAGGGCATGATCACGCGCCACCTTGTGCAGCACGCGAGGCGAGTCGTGGCATACGAGCTCGATAGCGATCTGGCGAGCGACCTTCAGAAGATCGCCAGATGGATTCCGTCACTCGAAATTATCCAGGAGGACTGTCGTCGGCTCGACAGGTTCGATCCGGGTTCAATACTGGTCGCCAATCTGCCGTTTGGCATTACGTCAGACATTGCACGCAAGATAACAGTCCCCGGAAAGTCGCCACGCAAGTCGGTCGTGATCGTGCAGAAAGAAGCTGCACTCAAGTTCGCTGGACGGCCAGATCAGACGCGTTTTTCGTTGCTCGCATACCCGTGGTTCAGCATCAAAGTGTTGCAGGACCTTTACGCTCACGAGTTCAGTCCGCCGCCGGGCGTCGTCTGTTCAGTCATGGTCATAACCCAACGAGCGGAGCCATTGATTACAAAAAACGAGTCGCGAAACTACGGAACATTCGTAAAACAGGTACATTCCGATGGTAGAGCCGACATACGAAACTCTCTGAAAGTGGTCTGGTCGCGGCAACAGATCATCCGAACGCTGAGTGAACTCGGAATCGACCCCACTATGCGCGCATCAGACCTTCCGCCTACGCACTGGATCTCATTGTTCAGGCGTGGTCACAATAGTCCTCATTGAGAGCCATTTGCTATTCACCCGCTTACTGTCCAGATCGCACTCCAAACTGTTGATGGTTGCGAATGTGGTCATCGCCGCCATTTTCGTGGCTTGCGGCTCCGGCGAGACTGCGGCAACTCCGGTGGCTGATGTGTCGACTCCGGGGTCGACGCATCTTGTCACCTGTGTCCTCTCAGGGCCATCGAGCGAATTCCCTGTGCGTGCCGTTCCCGGCCTTGACGTGATTCCCACCGCGCTCGATGGAGTGAACACGTCCGTGTGTACTTTTCCGGAAGTGATCGTGGCAGTAACGGTTACGCTGTTCCACGTTGAAGGGCCACTCGCCGGATTCAAAGCAATTTCCGAATCCACAGCCGTGGAGGCGAATTTTGAGATCGAGTTCCCGATTTCTCCACAGGGCGAGCAGGAAATTATTAGCTCGCTGTTACCACTTGGTCGGTACGTCCGGAAGATGGAGGGGGTGACCGGATCAGGTGAACTGATAGAGATTCAGACGGGTCTGTACCAGGTTGCTACCGAGGTTTTCCTTGTGGACGCGCCGAATGCCACTACTTTTAGTCGAACCGGCGGTCATACTGGGAGCCGAATCTTCAACGAACGTTCACCAGGGAAAAATGGCTGATCTACTGACAATCGAGAACGAGTACGGCAGCGCCGTATTCGCACCTGCAGCGGGAGCAGGGTTGCGTTCACTGAAGGCTGGGCACGGCTCTGACGCGATTCAACTCCTGACGGGCGGTGACGCCGACTATGATGCATCCCAGCACCCATCATCTGGGGGCTGTTTCATCATGGCACCCTGGCCTAACCGGATTCGAGATGGGGTATTTGAGCACGATGGGCGTAGCTACTTCATGCCGGAGAACGCGCCACCTCATGCGATTCACGGCACGGTCAATAGTCTGCCGTTCACAGTCGATGAACAGACCTCCACAACGGTGACTATGCGATCAACCCTTGGTGAGGATTGGCCGTTCGATGGCTCAATCACGGTGCTGGCAGAGTTGGAAGGTGCATCGCTGGTTCAGCAGATCACAATCGCCTCAGATGGGGAGTCGTTTCCGGCCGGCTTTGGCTGGCATCCCTGGTTCAGGCGCAACCTTGGACGCGGTGATGTGTCCATTGCCGCTCCGGTGATTGATCGGTGGATTCTGGATGACCAGATGACCCCAACTGGCGAACGCGTTCCACCACAGAATGAGTTCGATATCCGTGAACGTCGGATCCCCGATATAGGCTCGCTGGACGACTGTTTCCGAATCGAGCCGGGTGAAACGACCACGCTCGAGTGGTCCGAGGTTTCACTACAGATTCAATCGTCGCTAAACGTTGCACATTTGCAGGTCTACACACCGTCTGGCTCAATCTGCGTCGAGCCGCAGACCGCTGCCGTAAACGCCTTCCAGCTTGCGGCGCGCGGCATGGAGGGGACAGGTTCTGAAGTCGTTTCACCCGAACATCCGCTCGTTGGTTCCACGCGCTGGACGTGGAACACAAGATAAGATCGGCCAGCGATAATATCCGGCGGTCTTCTCTTCAATGAATTTGCAATCAACTGGCCGCTTTCCCGGGAGTAAAAACCATGTCGACTCTTACCTCAGTACTTGAACGCGGCCTCCACGACGCCAACGCCATAGTGATCCCCGGCGGCCCAACGCTGTCATACGCGGCGCTGTCCGCGGAAGTTGAGCGGCTATCGGAGGAGCTAACGGCTCAGGGCGTCGTTCCGGGTCGTGCGGTATCGATAGTTCTTCCTAACAGCCTTGAATTTGTCACCATATTCCTCGCTGTCGCAAGAACGGGCGCCATCGCAGCGCCTTTGAACTCCGCTTACACGCAGGACGAGTTCAACTTCTTCATGGAAGATGCTGGCGCACAGCTCGCGATCATCTCATCCGAGAACGACGCAGCACGCGATGCAGCTGAGGCGCTGGAGATTCCACTTCTTACCGCAAATAGCGACGATGCCGGCGAGACGCATATCTTCTTCGGTGGTTCGCAGTTGAGTCAGCGTGTTGCGGCGCATCTACCATCGACCGAAGATACGGCGCTCTTCCTGCACACCTCTGGAACGACGAGTCGTCCCAAGGGCGTGCCGCTCACCCACGGTAACCTCGCTGCCTCGCTCAAGAACATCCGCAACACCTACGAACTCACTTCCGACGATGTGGCGATGGTGGTGATGCCGCTGTTCCACGTACACGGACTTATTGGGGTCACACTTTCGACCTTCTCATCAGGTGGCTCAATCGTCGTGCCAGACCGTTTCAGCGCATCAACCTTCTGGCAGATTCAGGCTGCGACGGGCGCGACCTGGTACTCAGCGGTCCCAACGATTCACCAGATCCTTCTGTTGCGGGCCGACGAGGACAATGCTCCGACCCAGAGCTTCAGGTTCATCCGAAGTTGCAGTTCCGCACTCGCACCAAGTGTTTTCGACCAACTGGAAGCGCGTTTCGGCGCGCCCGTTCTTGAAGCCTACGGAATGACTGAGGCGGCACACCAGATGTCGTCCAGCCCGTTTGACGACCGCCGAGCCGGGACCGTTGGAAAGGGCACTGGCGTGGATATCGCCATCATGGCTAATGACGGCACTATGCTTCCGGCGGGAGAAATAGGCGAAATCGTCATCAACGGCCCCAACGTAACCCACGGCTACGCGAACAACCCGGACGCCAACAAGGAAGCGTTCGCCCACGGCTGGTTTCACACCGGCGATCAGGGATCATTGTCCGACGATGGCTACCTCAAGCTAACCGGCCGCCTGAAGGAGCTGATCAACCGCGCTGGCGAGAAGATCTCGCCGCTGGAGATCGATGGCATCCTGCTCAAGCACCCTGCCGTCAACGAGGCCGTTTGTTTTGCTGCCCCTGATGAGAAGTATGGCGAAGTCGTTCACGCCGCAGTGGTTCTTGGCGCCAGCGCTACCCCTGAAGAGATCATGGAACACTGTCGGACACAACTGGCAGCGTTCAAAGTACCCGAAGTGATCTATATAGCGGAGAGTCTGCCGCGAACAGCGACCGGGAAGATACAGCGTCGCCACGTTGCGACAGCCTTCCTGAGCTAGCACAGGGTGGGGGACGCCCTATGTCACGCTTGAAACTGCTTGTTTTGTTTGTGGCGATCAGCGCGATTGCTATCGCCTGTAGTGGCGGCTCGGATGAGCCGTCCATCATCGCGACCTTTGGTCCGACTTCCACAGCGGGTCCAGACGCTGAGTCCGGCCTGGCAACGGCGGAGCCTGTCAGAACTCCCGACCAACCGACGGCGACATCACAGCTGTCTCAGCCAGATCCCACCGCTACTACGCCTGCGGTTATCGAGATAATCCAACCGCCCGCGCTGCCGACTACGCTGACAACGTTCAGGGTCCGGTTGCCGGACAACACTCCTGCCGATCATCCGCCACATATTCGGCTCATGCCGTTCTCCGATTTGAGTTGGAATGAGCACCTTCCGTTGCGAGATGTTGGTGGAGGTGTTTGGGAGGCCACTGCCGATCTTCCGGTGGGCGGCATTATCAGGTACCTGTATGACATCTGGGATGAGGAAGATTTCTTGTCGATACAGACATCTCGGGAAGCCTTCGCTGAAGGGCGGTTTATCGAGAATCGACTCTTGCTCGTTGATCCGAGTCATCCGATCAATACCGACGTTGTGGCCATATGGACCGATCTTCCAGCTGTCGTCGATGGCGCCCCTCTGATTGGAACTGTGGTGGATGCGGACACGGGTGAGGCGGTTGTGGATGCCAATGTTTCAGCTGGGGGAGTGCACATTGCCACTGATGTGAATGGTCGATTCGAGTTTCCTCCGCTTCCGTTTGGCGAGCAACGGATAACAGTTCATACCAATCTGGGCGACTATCGCGCGAAGAGCACATCACACGCTCACAGTCTGGGTAGCGAGGGGCCTGTCATCACCGTCAGTCGTGCAGCGCTGTCCCCCGTCACATTTATGGCCAATCTTCCTGAAACCACGCCACCAGACGCGGCAGTGAGACTGACGGGTGGCGTGTACCAGTTGGGCGGACGGCACTACACCTATCCGGGCGGGCCCGAGGATCTGATGACGCCGTTCATGAACCGTCAGGCCAACGGCACCGCAACATTGACGGTCGATCTGTACGAGGGCACTTATGTGCAGTATCGCTACTCGATATCTACCGTGTATCACGGCCTTGAGTTGGACGAGAACAACAGGGACGTTTTCCGGGCTTTCGTGGTTCCTCCTTCAGCAGGCTCCCCGCATGTCCGGAATGAGGATGTGAACCGCTGGTTCAACACTGATTTCGTACGAATTGAAATTCGGGCGACCACGCCGGTCGATACGCCGGTTGATACACCTCTCGCCATTGACATCGGCCCCACTCAGTGGATGCAGCGGGTCAGCGATCACGAGTGGGTCTTCTACTCCCACCAGGTGCCCAATTCAGACTTCGGGTACTCGTACGTTCTGGGCGGCAGTCCGCTTGGATTTGATGCATCACCGGGAGTTGGCGAGAACGGGCGTCGTGAATTGGTGCTTGGCGAGAGCGACGTCACGGTGAACGATGTTATATCCACCTGGCAGTACCAGCCGGACACCAGCAGTGCGGCCCGCGGCGGGACAATCACAATTAATTTTGAAGTCGCGGCGCCAGCGAATACACCGGCTGGCTCAAAGATTCGGCTACTTGGGAATCGTCCTGCCATCGGCGCCGATTCGATATTGAGCCCGGTAGCCGGCAGCGACACGATCTACCGTGGCAGTGTGGAATTCGGGCACGATGGAGCGCTGACGTACTGGTTTGATCGCGGTGTCGCAGGAACCGAATCAAGTGAGCGATTCAGTGTGGATACTAACTACGACAGTCAGGTACTCCGGTCGTGGGTCTCCTCGTGGGTTGACGTTCCCAATCCGTCGCGTGATCAGGTGTCGGATGAGTACATAACCGGGATGTATCTGCCAGATCTATGGTCACCCGATTTCCTTGCAAATTCACATTCTACGTTCGGGCGAATCGCTTCTATGAACGGAGGATGGGTGGCACTGTCATCCGTCTGGAGCTATGGTCAGATCGATCCATTGCCCGTGATCGAGTCAAGGGCAATCTTCGCCAGTACGGTGCGCACGCCTCGAGAGGACATCATTAGCCAGGCGGCGATCGCTCGGGAACTGGGCCTGCACGTTTTCCTCGCGCCGCAATTCAACATGGAAATGTCGCCGGGTGGGCTTGATGCGTTGAGCGGTGAGAAGGGTGTCGAGTGGTGGAACGCGTGGCTGGGCGAGGCCGAGAAGCTGTGGTTGTGGAATGCGCAGGTGGCGGAAGAGATCGACGCCGAATTGCTGATGTTGCCCGGATATGTATTTCACGTATTTGCCCCACCGGGGTTTCATGAGAGTGAACAGGCTTTCATGGAGTTCGATCAGAAGGTGGGCGAGCTGATCGATAGGGTTCGAGAGGTCTACTCAGGCAAGATTCTGATGAGTGGAAGTGTGTTAGAGCACACATTCCAGGACAAGGTGGACTTCATTGGGATCACCACGTTCGATACCGGTCATCCTGACCTTCCGAACGGAACACCGGCGAGCGAATGGGCCGCCGCCTATGACGAGATATTCGTTGAACGGTTGGACCCGAAGTTCGACAGATGGGGTAAGCCCGTTGTGTTCTACACCATCCATCTGGATGCGAAGTTCCCGGAGGTTGTCCCGGTGGATACGCAGGCTGAGATGCTTGAGGGAATATTCAGAGCGATTGAGGATCGTCCGCACGTGGCAGGGACATTCTCATGGGCGTATTCGATGATCGATGCGCCTCTTGCGGAGGGTGACGGCGTGCGCGGCAAAATCACGGAAGCTGTATTGGCGAAGTGGTATTCGCGGCTTACGGAGTAGGGGCGGCTGCGGTAGTTGCGCCCCGGGTTGCGTCCGCGGGAATGTAATGTTTGCGACGTCAGGGTGCAGCTACCGCAGACACCCCTACGATGTTGGCACCGCGCCGATCAGTCCCGCACCGCCTGAACCGTGAACATCAATGGGGCGAACTCAGGCCGCTTGGCATAGTGCCACCAGCCATCTTCTCTTCGTGAGAGTGGCTGACCAGTTGGGAACACGCCAAACTGGAACTCCTGCAACATCGTGAGCCGTAGTCCTGAGCTGATCACTCCCGTGACCACATCCGAGAGAGAGTGCTGCCACTGGTAAGTGGTCGAGTGAGCGATCTTCCCTTCACCAGTCACGTAGCTGTCCTCGCTGACCTTCATCTCCGGCTCTTTCGTACCGAAGTAGTCGGATGCGATTAGCAACTCGTCGCTGTCCGACGGTATATTCAGCGTCATCGCAAACGGATGATGCTCTGTCAGATGGAACAGGCCACCTGGTTTCAGCAGGCTACTGGCCACGCCACCCAGCCTCACCATGTCCGGTAGCCAGTTCAGCACGCCAAACGACATGTAGACGATGTCAAATTCACCTTCTACCGCTTCCCTGGCCGAGTACACGTCCGATTGCACGAACTCAGCGTCAACCTCGGCCCTGCTGGCAGCATCCCGTGCCACCTCGATTGATTCGCCCGAGAAGTCGAGACCAGTTACCTCAGCGCCAAGACGCGCAAACGAAAGAGTATCCAGTCCAAGATGGCACATGAGATGAATTACTCGCTTGCCAGAGAGATCAGGCAGTCGCTCACCATCAAACCGCGCAGTACGCGAGATCATCGACGGGTCTGCCACGAAGGCATCGACGTTGTACGCCTGTTTCGACGAAAGGTGCACAGGAACGCGATCGTCCCAGTTGGCGCGGTTAGTCGAGATGTAATCATCCATTGCGTGGACGATTATGGAGCATCAGAGGGGAATCGCAAACGTGGTGGTGTTAGCGGTGGATGTGCCCGCGGATGTGGGCAACACGATAAATCGAATTCACGCCTACACGGTAGCTGTGGGGCTTGCCCCGCCCTTCCGACGCAGTGTAGCGCGCTATTCTGCAAAACACGCGCAACCCCGGAGCGGGACTTAGACACGCCGCTACCGGAGAAGGGGAGGCATCACAATCGTCGTTCCGGAATCGGAGGCTTCGCGGAGATGTCCGGAATCCAGGCACACAGGCGTTGGAAAGCCGTACGACGCTACTCGATGCGAAGGCGACGGGGTGTTGCGTATTGGGCGTGTTCTGACTTCAAATGTGTGCGTGTCTGGATTCCGGCTTACGCCGGAAAGACGTACACGGTTGCGTGGTTGATCGGGGCGTGAAGAGCGGGTCTTAGAACCGCCGCTACCATTCGATCAACCGCCGTGGTTCATGGAAATCAGCCATGCGGCCAGGCCAAGATACGCCACGATGCCGATCATCTCAGTCATGGTGGTGACCACTACGGCTGATGATGCTGCGGGGTCTATCTTGAGAGTCTTCATCGATAGCGGGACGGCTACGCCTCCAAGTGCGGCGACCATCAGGTTGATCAGCATTGATGAGCCCACGACCAGGCCCAACACGAAACTATCCTGCCAGACCCACACCAGCAGCATCAGGATCAGGGCAATTGACGAGCCCTGAAGTACGGCCAGTGCACCTTCTTTGAGGAGTAGTGCACGGCTGTCACGTTCATCAACTTCTTGAAGGGCGATTGCTCGGACAACCATCGTTACCGTCTGGGTACCGGCGATGCCCGCCTGGCCGACGACAACTGGAATGAATATTGCCAGCATCGCCGCACCCTCGATGGTCGACTCAAACAGGCTAACGATGAATCCGGCCATCAGAACGGTTGCAAGGTTGATCAGTAGCCATGGAAACCGGCTACGTACCGAGTTCCAGAACGGTCCGAGCGCCTGGTCTTCGCCACCAAGCCCGAATAGCTTCACGACGTCCTGGGCCGCGCGCATTTCTGCGACGCGGCCCATATCTTCGGTAGCTATTGCACCGATGAGGACGCCCTGATCGTCGATTACTGGAAGGCTTGCCAGATCGTGTTCCGCCATAATCCGGGCACAGTTCTCATAACTGTCGTTCCAGATAACGGCCACGGGCTCGCCATCCAGAGCCTCTCTGAGCATTGCGTACGGGGGCGCAAACATTAGCTCCGGGAGACTCAGGCTGCCTACGAGGGAGTTGTCCGCCCCCACTACGTAGATACGGGAAATATCAGGGGCACGGGAACTGCGATCGCTGATCTCAGCAATAGTGTCAGCGACCGATTGGGAATCGAGGAACGATGAGACCTCCAGAGTCATCAGCCCTGCAGCCGTATCTTCCGGGTACAGCAGCATCCCACCCACCGTTTTGAGTGAGCGAGGACCCTCTATGTCTTCAAAATCCTCGTAGCGATCTCTGCCCCTGAGATCGCCGCCAGGGAGTCGTTCTGTTGTTATCACGCTTGTTTTTCTGCACGTCTGGTCGGCCGCGCCACACATCTGTGCTACCCGCGAATACGGGCACAATCGTAGATAGGAATTGGTGTCGAAAGTGACCTGGAAGACTCTGTTGAGCCAACTGGTTATCTCTCTCGGACGTCATCACTCGCCAACGACAATCTCATCGATAGCACGCGTCACGCCAACTGGCGGCACGAACCATTGCCACCGGTAGCACGGCGCGCCCCAAAAGGTGGGGCGCGCCGTTCCAACCGCTAGCGCGCCATCCTATTGGCAGCAAGTGCCATCCAAAACGGCAACGAAGGCCATCCTGAGTCTGTCGAAGGGCGGCAAGGCCGTCCAACCCCCATCATCGTCACATCAAGCGAATTCGACGGGTACGCGGACGGACATCCGAGCGCCTGAATCTTTCGCCGACAACGATCCTATAAACAGACGTGGCTCAAACGCCCGATGCGGGCATGGCGCGTTTCACCCAGTTGCGACAAAGGGACCGTGTGAAGCAGGATTTACCGCCCGATGGCGTAGCTTTCCCGTCGCACGTCTGCTCCTGCGGCTAGCATGCCGTCCTTGTGGTTCACTGTGATGGCGCAGGCGGCGCCGGTGCCAGCGTCACGAGGTTGTAACCACTCGATCTTGTGGCCTCTTCGTTCCAGAACTCCGCCGACCTCTTCGCCGATCATGCCCTCAAGTTTCAGCACTCCCTCAGGGTAGTTGTGCGGCCAGAACGAGTTCGGGTAGTTGAGCGACTGGAACCGCGGCGCTTCAACCGCTTCCTGTGCGTTCATGCCGAAGGCAGCGATGTTGAGGAATACTTGCAGCATCGTTTGCGGCTGCGCGTCTCCTCCCGGCGTGCCAAATGGCATCAGCAGTTCACCATCCTTGAAGGCGATGGCCGGGTTTGGCGTGAGGCGAGGTCGCTTGCCCGGCTCGAGACGCGATGGGTGGCCGGCTTCGAGCCAGTTCTGTGAGCCTCTCCCAGATGGCGTGAAGCCGAGACCGGAGATTATCGGCGCCCCGCTGAGTGTGTCGCTGGGTGTTGCCGAGAAGGCGTTGCCCCAGCGGTCGACTACGCAGACGTAGCTTGTGTCCGGTTCGGTTCCAGCGGATATGGGGTCGGGGCGGCGATAGGCGTATCCGGCGGGAGCCGAACGGCCTTCAAACTTCCAGGGATCACCCGCCGGTGGCATCCGGCTGAACGCGGTGGCCATATTGAGTTGTTGACGGCGCTCAGCGGTGTATTCGGTGCTGAGCAGGCCATCCATCGGAACATCGACCATGTCCGGGTCGCCGAAGAACGCGTCGCGGTCGGCGAACGCGAGATCAAGCGATTCAACAAGCAGATGAATGTAGTCAGGCGTGTTGTGGCCCAGCGCGACTAGATCATCATTCTGGAGCGTCTGCACCGCCTGTGAGAGGGTTGGACCCTGCGTCCACGGGCCGCAGGCGTATACCTCGTACTCGTTGAAGTCGCCGATTACCGGGCTCTCGTGGCCGATCTTGAAGTCGGCCATATCATCCATAGACAGGAACCCGCCACCGTCCTGGACAAAGTCGACGATCTCCTGTCCGATCTCACCCGTGTAGAAGAACTCTCGCACCGCGGCGATCGCACCCTCACGTCCCCGGCCAGACGCCGATTTCTCGACATCCACCATCCGTTCAAACGTGTGTGCGAGCGCGCCTTGAACCAGCATCTCGCCAAACTGGATCTTTCGGCCGTTAGGAGCGAATATCTCGGCTGATGAGGGCCACAGTGCGAACTGCTCGTCCAACTCTTCCAACGACTTCGCTCCGGTGAAGTGCATCGGGAACCCATCTCGTGCAAGTTCCAACGACGGCGTAACTACCTGCTCAAACGTCATCGTGCCGTGCTCTTCCAGCGCGGTCAGCCAGGCTCCTGCGGCGGCGGGTGTTACGACGCGCTCAACGCCAATAGGAATCTCACCGCCTCGGTTGTCGATGAAGTGTTCAGCGGACGCCGTTTTCGGCCATCTGCCAAGACCGCTCAGAGTAGAGACACTCTTGCCGGCTTTCTCGTAAATCATGATTGGCGCCACGCCACCAAAACTTGTCATGTCAGGCAACAGAGTGTTTATGGCGATCCCCGCCGCTACGCCAGCATCGGTCGCATTGCCACCCTGCTCAAGGATTCGATAACCAGCGGCGCTGGCGAGATAGTGTCCAGATGACACCGCGTGCGTCTTGCCCATGATGGGTGGGCGCTGAGTTCCCGTTCTAGTTGCGACCATGATTCCGTCTCTCCCCAAAATCGGTGCGAATGTGAGGCGGAAGTTACCACGTTTGTGGTTTCGCACAAAGCAGGGCCGCATGACGCATGCCTTCTTTCCTCCCGCGGCAATAGAGAGAAAGAAAAAGTATCCTGAGGCCCTCGAAGGACACTTTTCCGGCAGACGCGCTGCCACCATGACAATCGCTGCTCTGGATGCTTCAGGGTCGAGTAGGCGCGAGTCCGCCTGTTGATCGAACCTGACCGGCGTTATCTGTTGAAATCCCGAGGCCCGAAGCGGCCGCAGAATCTCTGTGATGATTGCGTTGAGAGAGACGTGATGACTATGGGAGTCACAACCTGACGGCAGCGATCTACCAGAC
The DNA here is from genome assembly GCA_013204555.1 of Chloroflexota bacterium. Lineage (GTDB taxonomy): Bacteria > Chloroflexota > Dehalococcoidia > Lucifugimonadales > Lucifugimonadaceae > UBA1151. The sequence goes on from JABMNO010000047.1 coordinate 93,118, forward strand.
GGTGACGCATCACATAAGCCTGGTCATGGGTTTCAAAGTGCCCGTGCGGCATGCACTGCCCGCATGGCAGGTACTTTATACTCGGCGTCACGAATGCGACCTTTTTGTGACGGGATATCCCATTGAGTAGCCAGACTTCAAACGTTCCAGCAGTTGATGACATCGCCGGGCTTGAGCGAGCGGCGCTTGAAAACATGTTTGTTGGCATGTCCAACCACGCGCAGCTGGCAGAGGAGGGCGGCCCCATCATCCTCACTGAAGCCAGCGGAATTCGTGTGAAAGACATACACGGCAAGGAGTACATCGACGGCATCTCCGGCATGTACTTCCGCAACGTTGGCCATGGGCGGGAAGAGATAGCTCGCGCTATTTACGAGCAGCTTTCGACTGTCAGCATGAACGTCTACGCGGGCGTCACGCCAAAGATCATCCAACTTGCCGCCAAGATTGCTGAGTTGACGCCCGGCGACCTGAACCGCACGTTTTTCTCTCAGGGTGGCTCGGACGCCAATGAGACGGCGCTTAAGATGGCGCAGGCGTACCACGTGCGCACCGGAGACAAGGGCCGCTACAAGGTTATTTCTCGGCGCTACTCCTACCACGGTGCCACGTACGGGACGATGTGGCTTGGCGGCCACCCCGGATTCCCACGTACCGACTACCAGCCGAAGCCGGCAAACGTCGTCCACGTGCCGCAGCCGGATCCATACCGATGCGAACTGGGTGGTACGACGGCCGAGGATTGCGCCATCCGTTGCGCACAGGCCATAGAGGATGCGATTTTGTTCGAGGGACCGGACTCCGTAAGCGCCCTGATTGGCGAGCCAATCTCGCAGCCACTTGGTGGGGTGGTGCCACATGAGAGCTACTGGCCGCGTGTGCGTGAGATCTGCGACAAATACGGCGTGCTACTGATCTTCGATGAGGTGATCACTGGCTTTGGTCGACTTGGCACATGGTTTGGCGCTGACTTCGTGGGTGTGACGCCGGATATCCTGACTTTCGCGAAGGGCGTTACGAGTGGCTACTGGCCGTTAGGCGGCGCCGTTGCTACCAACAATATTGCCGACATCTTCGCCGGCGGCCCGGAGAAGACTTTCTCCCACATGTACACATACTCGGCGCACCCTGGCGGCGGAGCAGCGGGGATGGCCGCCCTTGAGATCATGGAGCGAGAGAACCTGGTGCAGAATGCCCGACAGCGCGGAGAACAACTCAGCGAGAGCCTCAACGACATCATGGACCGTCACCCAATTGTGGGTGATGCTCGCGGAGTAGGCCTTATCCAGGGACTGGAACTCGTGAAGGACCGCGAGACGAAAGAGCACTTTGACCCATCAGTCGGGCTTAACGCTCGACTCACGGAGAAGCTGATCGACCGAGGCATCTGGATCAGAGTGCCAGCATTCATCCTGCCGCTCGCACCGCCACTAATCATCACCGCAGACGAAATCGACGAACTGACGAGTGCGATTGATGAGTCACTGGGTGAGGTTGAGAAGGAGTTAGGGCTAACTTAGTCGGTGAGTACCCCCAGTGGATCACTTCTCGGAAAGATTGGAACCTTCGGGTTCATTGTCATTTCCACGCTGCCTCTCACGTACGCGATTCTTGCTGACACTTGCCCACACTTGGGTTTGCCAGAATTGAACGTTGGTCAATTGGATTCCATTCTCGAGACCATCGCGATTGTTTCGGGTACGCTCCTTGCGGTGATCGCTGCATTCGGACTTTGGCTAAACGCTCAGGCGTATGAACGCATTCGAATCGGATTCGAGCAAGTCCGCGTTGGGGTGGATCAGTTGATAGGTCTATCTGATGAGATTGGACTCAATGTTGATGGTGTAGAAGCAGAGGCTGATCAAACGAACCTACGACTCTGGTCAGCTGCTACGGAAGTCATGGCCCATGAGGTGAGAAGTGAAATCACACCAACTTGGGGAGGATGGGCCGGATCGTCCTATCTTGAAAATCGCCTTTCAGAATACATAGGCGCGTGGGCAAATCTGCCAGATGATTTGGTTCAGTTTTTGTTGGCTGATGCTACCTGGAGAAAACGGTGGCGAGGAATCGAGTCTAACTTGTACGTAGTCGTGTTCGGCGCGTATTGGCAGAGTTGGGGTGCCATCGACAAAAGAGCCTCACAACGGATTATTCCTGTTGTCGGTATTTGGGTATTGATAGTAGTTGCAGCCGTACTCGCGAGGATTGGCATCACCACCGGATCTACTGAGCCAAGTTTCACGAGTCCTTGGTTCACTGCCACGGCGTGGTGGATCTCTATCGCTCTGTTCGGAATGGTGGGCCTAGTGGGGCGTTTTGCCGTCGCGTGGTGGCGGGAGAGAACACTCCAAGAGAGTCACTGGGCTAAGACATCCGCATTGATGGGTCAATCGACACCTCCAGATTCAGATGAAGCGCCTGGTGAAGTGGAGTCGACGACCCGATGACGGCATCATCCAACGCCACGAATTCGGAGCTGCAAGAAGCGGCCATCCCCGAGCCGCCAGAGCCATCCGGCTCTGGCCTGCTGTTCGGCCTATCCGCCGGTCATGGCGTAAAGCATTTTGCTCAGGGCTCGTTCCTGATCTTGATGCCGGATATTCGGGCGGCGTTGGCGTTGTCTGACGTTGCTGTTGGGGGGATGTTTACGGCGCAGCAGATTGCGTCCGGGTTTGCCAACATTCCTGCCGGGTTCATGACCGACTTCTTCCGGCGGCAGTTGCCGATCATTCTGTTCAGCAGTATGTCGCTTGTTGGTCTGGGTTATCTGCTGGTTGGATTCACCAACTGGTACTTGATGCTGCTTGGCGCTGCCGTGATTATTGGCATTGGCACTTCCATGTGGCACGCGCCGGCGTTTGGCGCGCTGGCTGCTCGTTATCCCCGACGGCGGGGATTCGCGATGGCCGCACATCTGACCGGCGCGCAGATTGGGAACACGACTGCGCCGGTGATCGTGGGCGTGGCTCTGGGCGGATTTGCCCTGGGTGCGCTCAACTGGGATGGGCTGGAGTGGCGCACTGTTTCCGTACTGCTTGTTGTGCCGACGATGCTCACCGGGTTAGCGGTGCTGTTTTTTTTCAGGAACCCACCTGGAAGTGATTCGGCCCCGCCGGATTTGAAGGCGTACTTTGCGGCGTCCCGGAAGTTGGTTACGAACTACCGGGTCCTATCGCTGGTCGGGTTGCAGGCAATTCGCGGGGCGGTGCATCAGTCATTCCAGATATTTCTCGTGCTTTACCTGTCCGAAGAACTCGACTATGACGCATGGTTGGTTGGGCTGCATATCTCGTTGATAACGCTTGCAGGAATCGGTTCGACGCCACTCATGGGCATCCTCTCCGACCGGATAGGCCGCAAACCGGTGATCGTGGGTGCTATGGCTGTAACAGGGATATTGCTAGCCCAGTTCCTTTGGATTGAGTCCGGCTTTCCGCTGGCGATCGCCCTGACCTTCCTTGGCCTGGTGCTTTTCGCTGTTATGCCAATCATTGCGGCAGCGGCGATGGACCAGACGGAGAAAGGCTCAGAGGGTTCATCGATTGCGCTCATGTTCGCGGGTGGCGCAGCAATTGGATCGACCGCTCCCATCGCGGCGGGCCTGATCAATTCTGAGTGGGGTTTCCAGGGCGTGGTGTGGTTTTGCGTTGTGATTGCGGCAACCGGTACGGCTCTATCGCTGATCGTCCCAATGCGGAGATCGACCTGATTCACCTTACGGCGCGCTGAGGACTGCCGCCGTCTGGCGATTCAGTCTCCCTGTGGGTAGAAAGCAGCCAGCAGCGCACGCACCAGTTCGGACGTAGCGCCATGGTGTTTCAATTCAACGCTGGTCCCGCCGCTGGAAGGGTACACAGCGATGCTTGCTTTGGGGATCATCGCCCTCAATCCCGCCGCCGTTAGCTCTACTTTGTCAGCGGCCCCATTGAACTCCAGGATATGGCCTCCTGGAATCTCGAGGGGCATCCGCGCACCAGGAATGACGTCCATCGCCGCGTCCGAGGACTCTGCTAACTGCTGAACATCCTGAAATGACATGCCGATAACGCTGTCGCGGAACGGGAAGTCCCCCCGGACGCAAGGGGCACTTTGTAGAGGGGTCTCACGGGATCCTTGCTTATCCACTGCTCACTAAACGGATCGCTAACAAAACTGTCCCGGGGGAGAACATAGGCTCATCCATCCCGCCAGGCGCTTGCCTCCAGCGCCCAGTCGCTGATTCCGAAGGCGTAGTACCGGTGCGTCTGCCGCCGGGATGGCCAGAGTTTGATACACATGTTGGAGATGCTGAACCACGCGTCCGGGTTTTCGGAGCGTGTGGCGATTTCTCTGTCTACGGTACCGAAGAATATCGCCCATATTGCGTCGGATGCGGCGAAGACGCCGGCCTGTGCGGCGAATCCTTTAGTGCCTTCGTCCGGTGTTCTTACCTCGAATTGCTCGACGTCGCCGTCGGCCGATCCGTGCAGCGGGTGTCCTTCAGCGTCCACAACATAGTCGAGGAATTCATAGACCGCTGATCCGGAGACGGTTGGACTCATGCCATCCACGCCGGCATGAACCCGAGACACATGTTCTTTCTTGAAGGTTGCGCGCTGCGCCTCCGTGTGAGAGATGGCAGGACCCTTGAACAATCTCATGATGTTTGATTTATCGAATGACCAGATCGTCGCCACAGCCGGTCATCACGCAACGTTGTTTACCTGATCTCAACCTTTCGCAACCCGAACGTTCCTTTAAGCGCATCCCGCGCGGTTGAAACTGGCTCGTGTTGGAATTGGGGAGCAGGGAGTGAGATATTGCCTAAAATCATGATCGCCGACGATGACATCACCGTCCGCGATCTCGTCAGCACGCTTCTTGGGCGTGTTGGGTACTCAGTTATGGAGGCCGGGAGCGGCGAGCAGGCGGTCGAAATGGCTGGTTCGTCTGATCCCGATCTGATTCTGTTGGATATCGGAATGCCTGGAATTGGCGGCGTTGAGGCGCTGACCCGACTGAAGGCCGACCCGGCGACATCTGGCATCCCAGTAGTAGTGTTCACCGCCCAAACTGAAAAGGGCCTGGTTGAACAGTGCGTTGAACTGGGCGCCAGCGACTATCTTGGCAAGCCGTGCCGACAGGGCTGGCTGCTCACCACGGTGCAGGACATTCTTGGCGCTGCCGTCTAACGGCCCTGATTTAACCCGATCTCAACGTTAGTCGCCAGTCGTCGTATTGAACGGGCTTTTGACTGTCATCGCAAAACGCGCTACATTCAGACCAGAGTCGACTCCTCATGCAAGGGAGGAAAACATGAAGAAATCGATTCTGGCTCTTGCCCTTGTTGCCTCAGTAGCCGCTGTCGCCGCCGCCCGTCGGGTGGTCAAACAGGCTGAGGAAGATAAGCAGGCAAAAGACCAGCCATCCCGATAGTGGATCACGCTACCTGCTCCACGCTGCATTTAAGCGGGCAGGTTTCAATGCTGCCCCTGCCTAAAAGGTGCATGCGCGGACCGGCGCAATTAGCCTAGTTCGATCCCCAGATTTCGCGCGTCCGATAGCGATCTGAACCAGTCGATCACCTCGCGGTGATACGGAATGCCCTCTTTCTCTCTGAGTTGAGTCTCCTCATGCTCCGACAATCCCGCGTACAGCACTCGGTCGTGGCCCGGTGCAGGTGGTGTGTCAACCAGAGCTTGCAGGAACTCGTCCATATCCGATTTGAATTTTGCGACCTCTGTGAAGGCTTCAATCTTGTAAGCACAGAACCAGAAGGACATTGAACCGGGATTCAAGAACGCAGCTCCCGTACCAGACATGATCTGGCTGAGAATCTCCGCAACGGCAGCGAAGCCATAGCCCTTATGGGAACCCTGCTCACGAGTGCCGCCCATTGGCAGCATCAGGTAATCGTTGCGATCATCCGGTAGCTGCGGATTGTTCAGCATAGGTGCGCCATCGGGACCCGCTATCCAGTGGTCCTCCAGCGGCGATCCGATTCGTTTCGCAAGCGAAAGCTTGTTTCCGGCCACCTGTGTAGTTGCGACGTCAAAGACGAACGGCGGCATCTTCTCTGCCGGTACTGCGTACGCCCAGGGGTTTGTAGCGAGACGTAGTTCTGCGCCGAATGTTGGGGTCATGGACATGGGGTTCCCAGCGATAACCGTTACGCCAATCATGTCCTGCTCCATCGCCATCATGGAGTGGTATGCCAGCATCCCCAGATGGGACGTGTTGTGCACGGTTACAGAACCCATGCCAAACTTGTCGGCCTTCTCAATCGCCAGTTCCATCGCCTTCGGACCAACATGCAGGCCAAGTCCCATGCCGCCGTCCATGTTGGCGGTAGCATCTGATTCCCGTGTGATGCGGACGTTAGGAGTAGCCGTTACCGTGCCATCGTCATACCACTCGACGTAGTGCCGCAGCATGTTCGAGACGCCGTGGGTCTCACAGCCCCGCATGTCGCTCAGCATCAACACGTCGGTTGAGAGCCTGGCATCCTCGTCTGATAGGCCGGATGCCTTGAACACCGTCTCCGTCGCAGCCTGCATGGCGTCACGCCTGACGTAAACGCGATCTTCCTCCGGGACTTTGAATCTCTCCAGCATGGTGCTACTCCAAATCTAACTAGTGATCAGGTCTTTGTGAGCGTTGCCACCCTGCATGATCATCAGCAGGGTGGACTTGTCTTCAAGCATTGAAATATCTGCAAGGGGATCGCCGTCAACCACCAGCAGGTCCGCCAGCTTGCCGGGTTCCAACGTTCCGACTTCACTCGCCGTCCGATTACACTCCGAGGCTGTTTGCGTTGCGGCCACGATGGCCTGCATTGGTGACATGCCAGTGATATCGACGAGTGCAGTGAGATCTTCAGCGTTCGTCCCGTGCTCAGCGACCCCAACGTCGGTTCCCATAGCGATCTTTACGCCCTTGGCTGATGCCATCTTGAGGTTGGCCGCAACAATCTTGCTTCGTGCAATCACATCTTCTGGCACACTTCCAGCGTCAGCACTCTCTCTCCTAAGACGACCATTAGTGAGGTGAGCGGTTGGAACCAGGAACGTTTGCTGTTCAACCATCTGATCGGCCGCTTCTTCGTCCATGTAGTAGCCGTGCTCGATTGTTCGCACGCCGCCTTGCAGAGCGTTCTTGATCCCCTGAAGTCCTTGCGCGTGGGCTGCGACGTAGCTGCCACGGGCCTTGGCCTCAACAACGAACGTACGGATTTCCTCGATAGTGAACTGTGTGTGTTCGGGATCTTCATTGGGTAGGCTCAACCCACCGGTGGTGCATATCTTCAAGAAGTCAGCACCTGCCCTGAACGTCTCACGGGCGGTTCGTGTCACGCCCTCAACGCCATCACAGACCGAGTTAGGCCATTCCGGTTCGTACTCGAGCATCGCGGCGAACCACGGGTGAGTGACTCCGCTCGGCAACGAGTAGTCGCCGTGGCCGCCTGTCTGAGAAATGATGGACACAGCAATGTTCATGCGGGGTGAGGCAAACATGCCTCGCTGCGCCGCCAGTTTGAATCCTCTCGGGGTCCCTCCAATATCTCGTATTGACGTGACGCCCGCGTCCAGGGTGCGCCCAGCCCTCTCAGCCGCTTCAAATACGCGTGTGGAGAGGGGCGTCAGTGCGTCGTTCTGCATATCGCCAAGCTGCAAGAACAGGTGGACATGGCAATCGATCAGGCCGGGCATGATCGTCCGGCCTGAGACGTCGATCACATCTGCGCAGCGCGGTACCTCGATGCCCGCGCCAACACCGGTGATGCGGCCATCATCGTCAATGACAATAGTCGCATCCGATACCGGGTCGGCACCGGTGCCGTCGATTAGCGAGCCGTGGATTAGTGCGTTCATGTATTACTGGCGCGCCCTCACCCCAACCCTCTCCAAAAGGGAGAGGGGGTAAGAACTCAAGGCAGTTGAATGCCGAGGTCTAGTTCGCCGCTGATGGAATGGAACCAGTCGATCACCTCTCGGTGATACGGGATGCCGTTTTTGGTCCGTTCTTCTGTTTCTCGAGCTTCCGGCAGCCCTGCGTATACGACTTCATCGTGGCCGGGCGCCGGTTTCGTGTTGGCCAGACCCTCGAGGAAGTCGTCCATGTCCGACTTGAATTTGGCGACGTCTGTGAAAGCGTCTATGTTGTAGACCATGAAGTGGTGGCCACCACCTGATGGCGCGTTCCAGCCTGAGCCCGCGAGCGTCTGGCAGAGGATGTACACAACCGAAGCGAAGCCGTAGCCCTTGTGGGAGCCGTTCTCGCGCGTACCGCCAAATGGCAGCATCTTGAATTCTCCCAATGGAGGCAAGTCAGTTGGCTCCATGATCGGGACACCGTTCGCGTCAGTGATCCAGCCTGGTTCCAGCTTTGCGCCCACCCGTTCAGCCAGCATGAGCTTGTTTCCAGCGACCTGCGTTGTTGCAACGTCGAAAACAAATGGGGGCATCTTGTCAGCCGGTGCGGCCCAGGCGATTGGGTTTGTTCCAAATCTCGTCTCAGTGCCAAACGTCGGAACCATGCCGAAATTGCTCCCGGATCCACCGCCGCCGGTCATGCAGAGCCCGATCATGTCGTGCTCTAACGCCATCATTGCGTGGTACGCGGCCATCCCAAGATGACCGCTGTTGCGCATGCTCACCGATGCCATGCCGTGCTTCTTGGCCTTCTCAATTGCGACGTTCATTGCTACGGGAGCGGTGTGCAGCCCAAGTCCGCCGCCGCCATCCATGGTGGCCGTTGTGGGTGATTCGCGGATAGTTGTGATCTCAGGCCGGGCATTGATGGTGCCTTCGTTGTAGCCCTTGACGTACTGCCGCAACATGTTGGAAACGCCGTGTGTCTCACAGCCGCGAATATCGCTGAGCATGAGGACATCAGCGGATAGCGCTGCGTCTTCATCAGTGAGGCCCATCTTCTTAAACACGGTTTCAGTAGCCGCGCGCATCTTTTCTTGCCTGACGTAAACCCGGTCTTCGACGGGAACGTGGAACCGCTCAAGCATCAGGTGAAATCCTCCGCAATTGACATAGTCGATTGGCGCGCAATCGTACACCCAGTTGGCAATCGCTGCGCGGTTAACTCTCTTTGGCATAACCTTGCATCCAATACGCCGAAGCACGGCACGGGCTACGTAGCCGTTGTACACAATAGATCTGTGAGGAACCATGGCTGACTATATTGATCCGACTGAAGTTGACCCCAAGCACTACCAACTTCTGGATGAGAGTCCCCGCACGCGCGTGGTCCTCATGACTCTCCCGGCTGGCGAATCAGACATTCTCCATTCGCACACAGCAGAGAACGTCTACTTCCTTTCCGGCGGCAAGGCGAAGATCGACATTCCAGGCGCCGATAGCATGGAAGCAGAGATTCCTGATGGCCACGTAATGTTTAGTGATGCATGGACCCACCAGGTGCACAATATTGGCGACACGGAAATCCGGGCCATTATCGTGGAGCACAAGGACTAGTCAAACCGTCGCGGGCAATTCCTGAATTGCTGCTACGCACGTTTGATAGGGGTAGGTTTGAAACCTGCCCCTTTTCGCGCAATGACAGGTTGCGATCGGCGCGGTTGCGGCGGCGTTTCCGATGGGTGGATGGAAGAGTCCATCATCGCCAAGCCTCAATCAGCATCCCCTCTGTCCATCGCAATCTGGCGTTAAAGAAGGGCCCCTCCCCGGGGGCATGGGGAGGGGCGTCGCTTTCAGCGCTCGCGGGGTTGGCGCTGCTCATGTAACACGGGTGTGTCCGCACCCGAATGTGTTAGTGGTTGTCTATTTGCGTACTTCTCTCAGCAGCGGTCGAGGCAACCCGGATGTGCGGGGCTGGCTGGTGCTGAGAAAGCTGATCGCTCCCTGAACTTTGCTGTCCAGGATGCGGAGGGTGGAGATGATGTTGAGCCGCCGATACTCCGGTATCGTTTCGAACGGCAGGAGATCCAACTCTCCAGCGATATTAAGGGCCGAACCCTCAAGCTTCGAAATATCGACGCCTGTTCTTGGCGCTGGCACTACTTCTTTCTGAACGCGCTCTTCTGCCTTGGTTCCGCGAAGTACTTCTTCAAGGATCTGCTCAACTGGCTTTAAGGGATTCTTCTTTGCGTAACCAACGATCTTTTCCACGTAGACGGAACTGAGTCGTCCGCTTATGAACGGCTCAGCGATCTCGCGTTGTCGATCGTGACCATCTATGTCGGCAATAGAACGGCCCTCTTTAAACGTCAGTTCACCAGACGAGACTCGCTCGCCTAGATCAGGAGCGAGGTTTCGGACTAGGCTTTCGTAATGGTGAATCGTGCCGGGCGTTATGCCCGTGCGGCGAGCGAGTTCCTGCTGGCTGATGCCGAAGCTCTCCCGGTACTCCAAGAACGCTCTGCCCATCTTCATTGAAGGGACTGTCTCGTGGTGATAGCTCTCACTTAGCTGAAGTTCACGAATCTCCTGTTCGGACAAAGCGTCACGAATTTCGCATTCGATCTCACTATGACCATCGGAGCTAGCGACTCGCCAGCGACGCTCACCCACAACGATCATGAAGGAGCTTCCACCGTTGGTCTGGCGGACCACGACCGGCTGATTTGTTCCTACGTTGCTCAGCCCTTTGCGGAGGTCCGTACCTGTCTTACTCTCAAGTTGTCGATCTTGCTGTGCCGGGTCGGCTACGATCTGGCCTACTGGTATCAACATTTGGCGGCCTCTGCCTGTCGATTGATAAGCGATACGTAAGTTGCGTATCGATTGAAGTTCACGACAACAATTCTGCAAGTTCCTAAAAGTAGAATCAAAAACTGTCCACGGGAATTCCTCTCTGTAGTTGAATTGGGAACTTCGCTGGGGTAGGGTGGCACTTGAACTTGATTTCAACCGTATCCCCGGATTGGGAAAGATGGTCGAAGGCCAACTTCAAATTCCTCCGTATGTGCCATACCGCACATTCCGGAACTTCATAGAACAGTTACGTGACGGCATTCCTGCAAGAATTGACCGCAGTGTTTGGGGTGCTCGCTACTCAGGATCATCTGGAATTCAGTTGATGACGGCATTGAAAGTTCTGGAACTTACTGATGAGGACGGCCGTCCGACCAACGTGCTTGAGGATCTCGTGCACGCGGAAGGCGATGAGCGCAGGGCGGCGCTGACCTCAATCCTGCAGAGTCATTACGTGCCGATATTCCGACTTGATCTTGAGCGCGCCACCCGTGCGCAGATCTCGGAGGCGTTCAAGGTCTACGGTGCTCGTGAGGGCGTTCTGCGCAAGTGCGAGAACTTCTTTGTACAGGCGGCTCAGGACGCCGGAATAGAGCTCTCTCAGTACATTCTTGCGCGCCGACACACTAAGCGCGCATCAGCCCAGGGCCGCCCCCGTCAGTCCAGTCCTGGCGGAGCTCCCGCCAGGCCTGCCTCAGACCCGGCCAGGGAGATCAAATCGTTGGCCGAGATGGTGCTGCAAAAGTATCCAGATTTTGACCCGACCTGGGATTCGCAGGTCCAGGAAAAGTGGCTTGAGGGCATCGGTAAGCTCTATGAGAACCTTGGTGGGGTTCCGGCCTCAAGAGGGCCTGATTCGGGCACAACAGACGCGGTGGCAGACTAGTCTTCGTTCCGGTCAGGGCGGCTCATCTGAGTTACGCCGATTGTGGCCAGGTGATCAGACGAAGGCGGTCTGGATATGACCAGTTTGAACTCTGTCACATTGACCAACGTGATGGAGCTGTTTGGAACTTCACGAAGCATCATTGGCTCAAAACGCTTCCCCTCGGCGTAATCCAGCAGGACGCTGATCGTTCCGCCGTGGACAAAGAGGGCCGGGCGTGAACTTTCATCTAACACTTCCACGACGTCCCGCGTAAAGCTGTAGATGATCCGCTCCTCAAACTCCGGCGTGCTCTCGCCATCAAACTCAGAGAAATCCGCCACCGGCGGGCCATTGTAGAGACGCCGCTTGATTGTCTCGATGGGGGCATCCCGTAAATCGCCTATGCGCACTTCGTCCAGTCCCGGCAATGCCACTGGCGTTAGCCCGCTGTACTGGACGGCGCGCGCTGCTGACTCTTTCGCCCGCTGGAGGCCGCTGGTGAAGATGTGCGTTATGCCAGCACTCTCCAGGGCGTCGCAGGCAGCATCAGCCTGTCTCTGGCCCAATTCTGTCAGGCTAGCGTTGCTTGGATAGAGATGGTCATCGCCAATCTCTGTTTCGCCGTGGCGAACGAGGTAGAGGTCCATTCAACAATCGTACCCGCGCCCGGCCTCGAGCGCGCTCAAGGCTGTTTAGCCGGCTGCGACTTCCTTGAAAGGAGATTCCAGGTCCGTGGCGTCCACCAGGTGGATCTGGTCCGGGTTACCCAGCACTGCGAATCGTGCGCCTGCCCTGGCGTCAGAAGTGACACATATCACCTGCTGGTTCGCCGCAAGAGCCGCCAGGCCGCCCATGGCGATTCGTGAGTCGGCGGGCTCCAGGGATCCAAAGAAGTCGTTCAACACCATTGGCACTGATCCTGCGGCAGCGCCGTAGATTTGCGCTGCACCTGCTCTCAGCGCCATGAACAGCGCTGATGAGTCGACCTCACGAGGGTCTGAGACGTTGCCTTCCCGATCAACGACGCTGTAACCGATGGTGTTGCGACCGTCACTTGCAGTAATCATCTCAATGCCGTCATACGCGTCACCTGTGAGCATCTTCAAGAATCGGACGGAGGCGGCAATGATCTGATCGCTGAGTGGCCTGCCCAGGATTGAGGTCATTGGAGGTGGCGTGTGCCTTCCGCTTTCCAGGTTCCGTTCTACGTCTTCTGGAATCTCAGGGAGGTGGGCGAGTTCGGTCTCTCCGTCCGCCATATCCTGCTCAAGAAGGCTCAACTGAGCGTGAAGCCTGTCAATTCGTTCTGGCAATTCAGCCAGTTCCGCATGAGCCCTCTCATGGTTGATTGATTTGAGATCTGCCTTAAGTTCCGCCGCGTCTATGCCAGTAATCAATGGCGTTTCGTAACGCAATCGCTCGAGTTGTGAAGATAGTTCTTTGCGTTTCGCTGATCCCTCTACCAGGGACCGGAACTCCATCTCGTCTGCGGCTCCAGCCTCGTCAAGGACGGACTGCATTTTGAAATCCACTTCACTCCACTCCGCGTCAGCTTCAGCGCGTTCCTTCTCAAGGGTCCGAAGTTCAGTGGTCATATCAGCGACGCGGCTTATTCGTGAATTCGCACCAATCGCAACCCGCTCCAGCGACCTGAAACAGAGGTCTATGGACACGCTCTCGTCGAGGCTGGAGTCGGCAAGATTTCTGATCCTGGCTTCGATACGATCTGCGTCGCCACGAAGCTTTGCGACCTGCTGCTCAAGATCCTCGCACGCCGTGACCTGACTTCTGATGGGATCAAGAGTATCGAGGACTCGTCTCACCTGTGTTACGGACATTTCCGTGTCGAGATCTACTCCAAACAGCCACTCCTGCCAGCCTTCCTGGGCATGGGTGACAGCGCCGCTGGTCTCGGCGGTCCGGTCTCGTTTGGCGTTGACCTCGGACTGTGCTGCGATGACCGCCTGTTTCAGAGCCTCAACCTCTGTACGTCGTTCCTCAAGTTCACTCCGACGGGCTGCTCGGCGCTCGGTTCGAGCGATCTCGTAACCGATAGTTTCCGGCGTCACCGTGCCAAAGTGTTCTTTTTTCTGGTCTACGGAAGCAGCGTAAATTCCAAGAAGACGATCAACCTCAGCTTCGAGCTGCTCTACTTGTAGCGAGGCACGCGCCACGGAGTGGTCAAGCGCTTTCTGCGGGTCGTCAATCTCAAACGAATTCGATTGAGACTCGTCCTCGGCTACTGATTCTGCTGCTTTGGGTGCATCCGCTTCTGAGGCTACTGGAGCGGCATCGTCTGTCTCATTGGAACCGGCGTTAGCATCTTCAGACTCAACGACCTTGTCATCCGCGTTGGCATCACCGACCTCGGCTACTTCGGAGCCCTCTGCCGTCGTCTCGTCAGACTTGGCGGCGGATGCGCTTTCCTCTACTTCAACACCCGCCTCCGGGTTGGTGTCGGCTGCCACAACAGCTTGCTCGCCAGGCTTCCTGATTCGGGAAATCAATGCGCCCAGAAGGCCAGAGAAGCTGGATGATGCTTCAACTGCATCATCGGACATCTCTCCGACGATGTCGTCATCGTCCGGCTGCTGTGATTGCCGAGCCGACATGATCCGGGCGAGAAGTCCGTTGAGTAGTCCGGGCTTAGACTCCTCTTCGGCGCGTTCCTGCGCTTCTTTCAGGTCATCTGGCACATCAGACTGCGCCCGGGCGATAGAGTCTGCCACTTCCTCATCATCTTCTGATGAAGTTTCTTCCTCGGTGATCTCAGCGGAGATGGCAGCCAGCAAATCATCTGGATCTTCTTCGTCAGCATCGTCCTCAGATTCAGATGAAACATCTTCTGACTTCCTGGAGGAGATGAATTTGCCAATCAAGTTCATGATGCTGAAAGGCGACTGTTTGGTTTCCAGCTCATCTACCTCGGTCGACGATTCATCCGCCTCTTCATCGTCGCTATCTTCGGACTCATCGCGTGTGTCTTCAGAGTCTTCAACACTTGGCGAGCCGCCCCTCATGCTGGTGATCTTGCTGATCAGCTTCATGATGCCGAATGGCGACTTCGATGTTTCCAGATCACTCGCTTCAGTGGGTTCGGCCTCCATCTCGTCAACATCGTCGCCAACGATAGCTTCATTGGAAGATGTTGTCGGTTCGGCGGGTTCGCTATTCATTTTCGCTAGCTTGCCAACTAGCGACATGACGATGATTCGCAATTTAGTCGACGCAGACGCAGCGGTTGCTTCTACGGCGAGCCCGGACTCCGACTCGGAACTTGCGGCATTGGACTTAGGATTCGAGAACCGCGAAATAATTTCTTTGATCCCGAATGGCGAGCGTTTGGCTGCGGCAATTGGAGTCGCGCCAGGCTCGGCGCCGGTGAGGCCCTGCTCTGTTGCCTTCGCCGCCCGTTTTGCCTGGTAAGTCTGGACAGTGCTGACAATCGTGGCTCCAGAAACCTGCACAGCCCTCAGAAGATGGCCTTTGATGGTCGTGGGCCGCTGCGCAGCCTTTACGTCTGGCTCCAATAACACCTTCATCCGGGGCCGACGCTGCAACTGAAGATACGTTGCGCCAAATGCCGTACCCACGAGACCAGCACCCAGCATCACAAGTCCAGTCCGGGCAGTCATCGAATCGTGCGCTATCAGCGCAGCTGCCCAGATGATGATTCCAGTCAGAGCAAACAAACCGCTCACACCCATCTGTGCCATGACCAGCATGTGGCTGAGCCCGGATCCAATCCGCCCCGCTTCGGTGCGCTTGACCTCAATGGAGGCTACTTCAGCCCGCTTGGTGGTTATAGCCAACAAGTTGGCCTTGAGCCGATTCAGAATATCCAGACGTGACTCAAGTTCTTCTGGAACGTCTTCCGCCACGTCACTCAGTTGGCTAAGTCGCATCTCCGCTGAAGCGACTTCGGCTTCCGCTTTCCCCAGCTCAGTAGAGACTCCTTGAAGTTCCTTCTGAGCGTTGGCATGTGCTGATTCGGACTCTGACATCGCTATGGAGTGGAGTTCGATATCGGCAGGAACAACCTCAGCGGCGAACTTTTGCGCTCGCTCAACTGTCCATCCACCTTCGATCTGACTTAGATGAGATTCAAGGCCAGCGCGAGATGTCTTTAGCTTCGCCTCGGTTTCCTCAGCGTTAGCAACCAGTTGCTCAAACTCTTGCCGCCCATCAAGCAGCGACTCAATCTCTGCCAGTTCCGCCAACTCATCGTCGGACGGTTGAATCGCTTCGATCGCTTCAACTCGCTGCTCTTCTGTGACTCTCGCGGCCTCAGCTTTGGATCGCGCCATAGAGAGAGAGGATGAGGCCATCTCGAGTGAGATCAACGGGTCATCACCCATGTAAGGGAGGCGAGGGAGTTCGCTCATCTGGCGCTGCAGTTCCAGCATGCTGTTCCACGCTGGCCGTAACTCAGTGAGCAGCTCTAGCCGGGCCTGGCGCTTGCGGGCGCTTCTCAAACGCCGCCCAACGCCTATGACAGAGCGCTGAAGGTTGTCGACTCTCGCTATCTGCAGCGATCGCCCGGCACGCATCTCTTCCATGATCTCGTAGATCGATGGTGGGCGATCAGCGAAGCCGGCAGCCTGTCTGGCGGCTGACTCTTCTTCCGCCGCGACTCGCGCAATCTCGGCAAGAGTTTGGGCTATCTGGAACTTGACGACGTTCCGGAAGCGCTCAAAGTCGGCCGGATCGATTGAATATATGCTCCGAAGTTGTTGGGGGTTTGCTGTCCCAACAAGCTGCTCAAGGTTTCTGTCAGCGCCTGTGACAGTGACGAGTCCGCCCTCACCAGAGAGATCAACGGACCCCATTCGGCTGTATCGGGAGACCGTGACAGGCCCTTCGTCGGATTCAAATCCCAGGAATCCGCCGTAAGTTCCGTTCTTGGTCGCCGTTGATCCGGTGCTGCCGAAGCCAAAGAGAACGCTCCAAATGAACGCTCTCAAAGCGCGAGCAGACTGCTCATCTTTTGTGACGACAAGATTGAATCCGGGCCTGAAGTCTCCAATGAGAGCATCACGGAACGGGCCGTATCCATCTATGTAGAGGCTGTTTAGAAACACGTATCCCCGCCAGATTGCCGTCGCCGTAGTGTGTCGGTCAAACAGGAGACGCACTGCGCGATGTCACGAGGTTATGGGGATTGAGCCGCAAAGTATTTTGTGCACACCCCAATGCTTACAGGGGGTATCCACCCAGCCTTAGGTCTCCGGTGGGGATATTCAGAGTCTCACGATGGCAGGTGGCGGAGCGCCCGTATCTTCCGCTGACTTCATGAATCCCTCTACCGTGCTCTCGTGACAGGTCAGCGAAAGAATCTGGTGTGTGCCGGATAGTCGGGTAATGGACTCGAATGCGGACCGAGCGCGTTTTTCATCGAAGTTGACTGTGACGTCGTCCATCACCAGGGGCAGTGGCTCGGAGTGTTCACAGTACTCCTTGATGAGCGCGAAGCGTATCGCCAGGTACAACTGCTCCGCTGTGCCGCGTGATAGCTCATCCACAGTTTTCGCCACGTCGTGCTCATCAAATACTCTGATCTCATCCTCGCCCAGAACCGTTTCAATTCGCGTGTATCCACCGCTGGTCAAATACTTGAAATAGTCTGTCGCGTGCTGCATCAACGGCGCCTGCCGTTCCCGTTGGTAGCGCTCTCGTGTGGACAGAATCGCGTGGTGGGCCACTGACAGCACCGCCCACCGGTGGGCCTGCTCTTCTATCGCCTGTTCCAACTCGTCGATCTTTAACTCGTGCGGTGCTGTCGGATTCGACTTTTCAAGTTCTTTCTTCTGGTTGCGTAAAGCCCCAAGAATCTCTCTCTGCGCACCCCGATCCGTATCCAGAAGCCCGATGCGATCTTCCGCCGCGGCCAATTCGGCAGTGATCTCTTCATGTGCTCTCATAGAGATCTCTTCAAGGATTGAATTTGGGCCGCTTTCGTTCACCGCCGGTTGGTCTGCGACGAGGTCTGCAAGAGACCGCTCGGCGATTACCCGTGCCTGGAGTTCGCGAGCAATGGACCTGAACTCTTCCGGAGAACTGCATTTGGCGATTTCGAAGAGGTGAGTTTCTTTCTGCTCAAGAGCAGTGATCTGAGTTTCAAGCGTTTTGATACTCTCGGATAGCTCGCGTATTGCGTTCTTGATCGCGCGCGACGTAGCTGAGTTAGCCACGTATGACTCAAACACCGCAGATAGTTGAGCTATCGCGCCTCCCGCCTGACCAGTTGATGCTGGCGGAAGACCGAGGGCCGCGGTGAGTGGACTCAATGCCAATTCCACATCTTCAATTGTGGTGCTGATCGCAGTCACTCTTCGCTCGAAGTCCATGACGTTGGCCTCGCGGAGCTTCAGGCGTTCGACACGTTCAACAGATGCCAACGCTTGAGCGCGATCAAACCTGTCACTGAATCCGAGTTCGATCATCAACGCCCGCCAGTCAGCCTCCCCTTCGTCCAGTCCTCTGGCGTTAGACGACACGACTTCGGTCGCAGCTTCAATCTCCGCATCAGCCCGACCGAGATCGGCTGAAAGGTCGGCTCGCTGTAATTCGTACCGTTCGAAATCGGAGCGCCGCTCTATGTCGATACGGTTAGCAGACTGGAGTTCTACGACGCGTCTCTCCGACGTGTCATCTTCAAGATTCAGGTCGTTTAGGAGCCTTTGAATCTCGGAGTTCACATTTGCTGCGGTGTCGATGACTGAGAGACTTGTCTTTCGAGTGAACAGATACCCGGCAATTGCGATCAATCCTGCCCCGCCCGCGACCCCAATCACTTCTCCAAGTCCAATGGAGAGGGCGATCAGGACGGCTCCCACGGCTGCGGCTGCGATTGCCACGACGGGATTTGAGAGCGGTCCGGGTGAGGTTGACGCAGATGTGGGCGCCGAGCGCCCATCGATCAGTGCGAGCCGCAAACTTTCCAGTTTGGCATCGCGGTCCCTGAGTTCCATCTCAATCAGGCCTGGGACATCAGTCAGTGCGTCTTTACGGCGTACCACGTCTTCAAGGTCTCGCCGGACTTTCTCCTGCGCAGACTTGATCGTTTCAAGATTACCGAGAGCAGCGCTGGCCACGCTGGTGGCGTGGTCCCGTTCCGCCTGGGTGGATGTAATCCGTACTCTTGCACCTTCAAAGTCGACAAAACTGTCCAACGTAGCGGTCGACCAACCATCGCCAAGAGATTCAAGTCCGCTTACCAGGCCTTCTCGTTCTGCATCAAGTTGGGCCTTCACATCAGAGAGATCACGTGCAGCGTCTTCATACGACTGCTGCCTGGACAGGATGCCCCTGATCTCAACTTCATATTCTCCAACGGCGGAGTGGGGTTCCACCGTCTGCAGTTCCTCTGTTCGACTCTTCAAACGAAGTTCAACGGCCGAAAGCTGCTGCGTGCTTCCGACCAGATCCGCCGTGAGTTCATTTAATTGGTCAAGACCGTCAGGTGGAAAGCCATTGGTTTGCCGAAACCGTGCAATCTGCTCTTCAAGAAGCTTCTTGCGAGCTGCCACAGGCCTTAGTTCATTAACTAATTTCAACCTGGCCGCTGTTGTTCTGGATTTCGAAAGCTCTAAATCAAGGCCGCCGATTAAGCTCTCCACCTCTTCAATTCCCACCGACAGGTCTTCATATCCGCTGGCGCGCGCCGCTGCATCCCGAAGATCACGCCGCTCCTGGGCCATTGCCGTCAGGTTTTTTCTGAGCAGGCCCGCGCTAGGAGACCAGAGGCCAGATGGTGATGATCGTTCACCTTCAAGTCGCTTCATCGCGTCAGGGAGGCTGACTTCGCCCAGACCCAGGCCGGCTGAGTAGATGCGATCTCGAATCTGATCGGCCCCGAGCGTGTCGATCGATTCCAACTCGGAGAGACTGATGCTGAAAACATTTTGGTAGAGCGTTTCATCAATTCGACCGAGAATTGCCGTTAGCAACTCCTGTCCACCGCCCTCATTCCCGCTCACAACCGGTGGCCTCCGTTCCGTCCGTTGTACGGTGAACTTCTTGCCATCCTCCGCCAGTATCGATAGTGACCCGGCGCCGGGTCCGGTAGTCGCGTGCGTGTAGTTGAACTTGGTGGCCCCGGTCGATCGCGCGTTCATTCGGCCGAACAGGACCATCCGGATGAAGGCCCTGATGGCGGACTTGCCGGCCTCATTCGGCCCGTGAACGACGGTTAGCCCACTCGATAACTGGCCCTCACCCAGAGTCAGATCGATGTGCGGCCCAAAATTCTCGATATGGATGCTTTCGATCTTCATGTCAAGAAGTCGATCCACTTTGAGCACCCGGCTCAAGTAGATCGAGCAGGTACGTCATCGCCTCTTGTTGAAGTTCCTTTACGTCTGCCTCAGACAACTTATTGCGCCGGTCCGCACGCTCTGAGAATACTTCGGAGAGCAGGGGCTCCAACTCAGCGAAGGATGTCGTGCTCACTGACTTGAGCACTTCGCCAAGGAAATCATCTTGTTCCATTCGTAGATCGATATCGATATCGGTGCGAGTATTGACCTTGATGCGCTCCAGCCAGACCCATGGCGACACAAGGTCGAACTCCTCGCGAACAAGGTTTTCGAGGCCCGCAATCGCCGCGCTCGAGTTCAGATCACTGTGCAACGCACCGCGACCGGTGAGCGTTACTCTGCAGATGAGATCGCGGTCATCCGCTACGGATTGAGCGTTCCGCAAGTCGGCTACGATAGCGTCACGAAGGGCGTCGATTCCGGAGAGATCATCGATCGCCACTTGCACATGTTCCCATCGGACCACGTCCAACGGCTCGAAGCGTGGGCTGGGGTGGCCGGAATCATTCACGTCAACGACCAGACAGCCCCGTGCGCCCGGTTCGCCAATGTCCCGTCCCTGGATGTTTCCTGAATAAGCAACCGTCATGAACTGCTGGGTCTCAACACTCCGCTTATGGACGTGCCCCAGCGCCCAGTACTCGATCTCCTTTTGAGCCAGGTCCGCCATTGAACATGGTGCGTAGTCGGCGTGAGCGGCGTTGCCACCGAGGTTGCAATGGAGCAGGCCAATGCTGAATACGCTCGAGTCGGGCGGCTCAGTGAACTGCGCTGCAAGATTCTCCGTGACATCACGCTGCGGGTAGCTGACACCCTGTATCTGCGCCAGTGTCTGGCCATCCCGCTCATGGCTCATCCACTCGATTTCGGAGCCGAAGAAATGGGCCTCTACCGGGTACACCACGGAGTCGTAGCGCCCTGCAAGCGGATCGTGGTTTCCGTGAACTATGTAGGTATGAATGCCGACATCCGCTAGTGATTGCAGGGCGTCGCGTAGCTTCACCTGGGCATAGGGCGATGGAACTTCCCCATCATATGCATCACCCGCGATCAACAGGAAGTCTGCGCTCTCACGTATGCACAGCGCCACCAGATTATCGAGCGCCTGGAACCCCGCTTTCTCAACGCGTTTTCCAACTATCGGGTCCCGCGACTTCAACCCTTTAATCGGGCTATCGATGTGAAGATCAGCTGAGTGAACGAATTTGAATGCGGGCATATTGAGGCGGATGACTAGATCAGTGTCTCCTGAAGCTTTCGGGCGAGGGCCTCAGGATACCGATCTGCCGGTTGGACGTAAGAGACCATGCTCGTTGAGGATTCTAGCAATGAGGGGCATCGCACTCTATGAGGGCATGTCGATAACGGGTGGCCTTCGTATGGGGAGTCCACATTCTGTAAGAAATTTGTAATGAAATTAATCAGCGTTTCATTTCCTGCCTCCACGATGTGATTCCTGCCGGTCAACCGGGACCCTTCCTGGAGACAGCCGGTTATAAAAAACCTCTGGTTAAAAGGAATCATTTCGATGAAACGTATTCGACTCAAGCACGGAGCGGTCGCTGTCCTCGGTTTTGCTGCGCTGTTCGCCGCGGTTGCCTGCGGCTCCGATGACGCGGCTACCTCAGCAGCGACATCTGTTCCGCTGTCAACGGCCGCGCCAGTCGCCGCCGAAGCGGACACCATGATGGAAGACAACAAGATGGCCGATGACGCCATGATGGATGATGACAAGATGGCGGACGACGCCATGATGGATGATGACAAGATGGCCGATGACGCCATGATGGATGACGACAAGATGGCCGATGACGCCATTATGGATGACGACAAGATGGCCGATGACGCCATGATGGATGACGACAAGA
>JABMNO010000048.1 GCA_013204555.1 Chloroflexota bacterium
AATGGCATGCGAATCCACTTATAAACGTGGCAGTGCTGTTCAGACAACCGGGACCACCTCTTTACCGTGCGATAGCCGATAAAAGGGACCGGTTTTATCGATTGCTTTGGTCACTACAAAATATGCGGAATTTCGCGACACCCTTTTTATCGATGGCAAAGCGTTTCCGAACGGAGTTGCGGATACAGCAGCGGTAGCAAACGACACAACTCCAGCTCAAGTGCGGCGGATTAAGTATCTGTGATGTTGAGCCCGGCTACTTGATCAATCGATAGTAATTTTGTCCGTTGCGATAATTTTTTTCGAACTTGGCTAGGTATCTATTTTCAACAGGCAGCCGCCGATAGATCACCGAACGGATTGTGGAAAGTTTCACTTCTGGACCGCGCACGAGGATAACGGCTTGATAAATTTCCGTCATGGTCGCTCCATCGTTTCCCTTCTGTTCCAGAAACATGAATGCAAGTTCGAAAATCGAGGGGGAGATTCTTGGCATAGCGAGTATCCAATTTTTGACCGTGCTAATTTATATGATCTAGGGACGTGCTATTTCCGGTTTCGTTACACTTGTTCCAGACACTTCATGACTGGAAGGTGACCGAAACGAGCCCATTCTTTCAGAATCCACACGATAGTGACGCTCTCTATTTGCTCGAAGCAATATTGAGCGCGTCACAGGGGGCGGACCGCGGATTTGCGGTTTTTGCTTTCGTTTCTATCGGGGGCGTTGAGCTCTTATTTGACGACTCGATATTTCGTGAGTTTATTGGAAAGGGAAGCTTCCAGCTCATAGTTGGAATTGACGCTGTTACTAACACAGCTGCTCTTGAATCACTCTCAAATGCCGCTGATAACTACCCAAACCTTGAGGTAAAAGCCTTCTTCCACAATGACGGGGGCTTGTTTCACCCGAAATTCTGTTGGTTTGGTAGTCCGACGGGAGGTACTTCAATCGTCGGTTCGGGCAATCTAACAAAAGGGGGCCTCCGCGACAATTGGGAAGCATTTGAAGCGCGCCCCGTGACGATGGAAGAGTTAGCAACCATCGAACAAGATACAAATTCTTGGATGCAAGCCAACGCGACATACCTACGTGATTTGGATGACCCCGAAGTGGTCGAGAGGGTATCCAAGAACAAGGGGTGGAGTGGCCAGGGTGGGGGTGGAACTGGAACAGCTGAAGAAGTACCTGAAAGCGACGTAGATGAGCCCGGCGAGGACGATGTTGATGGCACCGACAAGGTGCTGGTTGCAGAAATTCCAAAGGGTGGACCACGTTGGAATCAAGCGAACTTCGATAAAGCGACTTTTGAAGAATACTTTGAGGCTTCGCCAGAATCGCAAAAAATCGTGTTCTTGAAGCACGTTGATGAGAGTGGAGCAATCGTCTCTTCGGAATCCCGACCGAGCGTTTCGGTAAAGAGTCACAACTACAGATTTGAACTTGGAGCTGCATCGGGGATGAAATACCCAAATGCAGGGCGTCCTATCGGGGTTTTCGTGCGGGATGAGATTAGGACTTTCCGGTATCGAGTGTCGATGCCAGGTGACCCAGGGCATAAATCTCTTGTCGCTTTACTAAACGCGGAGTGGTCCGGCCTTGTCGGTCGAATGCGCCGCGTTAGAACCGATCTAACCACATTGAAAAGTTATTGGCCGTCCCAGCCGTTCTAAGCCAAACTCAAGGCAAGCAAACTATCAAGACCTCGGCATCAAATCGTCGCTCGGTATTGTGTTGGGCGCTATTGAATTTATTGTGCGCAATCGTTCCGGCAGATCGAATCTCGACCGCCCTAAAGAAGTCGCCCGCCATTTTGGTGATCTCACTAATGGTCATAAGCCTAGGGCGGGCTCTTGTTCCTTGAGCATATGGGGAATACGAAACAATCAGGGGCACTGACAGGCCTCTCACCCCTTCAAACAGGCTTTCGAATGCTCCGGGAGCTTGGGTTTTGATACTAAATGGTGACTGGTGCCGATCAGTAGGATAAATCCCTCTGCTGACTCTAGATATACCCTTCGTCGCCACACGCGTAACGTCAGGGATTTTTACCGCGCAGATGGTCTCCAGGATGTGGTAATACCGACTATAGTGATCTCGCGTGTACGGCGGGTCAGCATAAATTGCCCGCGCTGAACCAATCGTATCCCCGGACAAAATCTCCCGATAGTCTCCCCTCACAATAGTGTTATCAAACTTCGGGGCGGTCAGCGCAATATATCTAAACGACCACTCGCGGAAGACGTCGAGTACCTTCCGGTTTCGGTCCCTGCTAACCAATTGATATAGGTTTGATTTTGGTGAACCAGAACGATCACGCGGTCGGATTGGCTGAGCGAATTGCTTCCCGACCGTGTTCACCACGTCGCTTGTGGTGCTTAAAGTCGCCGCGAGGAATGTGTCTTTTATCGGCTCCTCAAGTTGATTGACCTGAAACAAAATATTATCCAATTCGACTGCTTGTCGATACGAAAAATAGACTCCTCCGTAATATCTCGACAATATAGCGTCACGGCCAGAAGTAAGCCCGATAGACTCCAATTTATCCAAAGTTGCATCCATCGAATCGAATTGTGAGCAGCTGTGGGGTCTATCGTCAGAGCGAGCAAACGCTATTAGCGAACCGTGCTCAAGCAAACAACATAACTCGTTCGAGTTACCGCTTGCTGCCTCATTGACGACGCGTTCTTCGTTACGAATTAACGGTTCAAACGCGAACAGCAGTTCTTCGCGAAATTCAGATTTCAGGATGGTTTTATTTAGGACGCTCACATAGTGGTCAGTTACGGGTGCAGGGGCTAATACCGCAGAACACAACACCCTTGAGTACTCTTGTATGTCAGATGCGATGACCGGTCGAGATTTCGCAAGGGCAGCAGAAACTACGCCTGAACCCGCGAAAAGATCGCATATCGGGCCTCCTGTGGACTCGACGGAGTCAAGCGACCTTGTAATTTCATTTATGACCCTAAGCTTGCTTCCCAGATAATGTATTGGGCGGGGAACAATCGATTGAGCGGAAATGTGAGCTTGCTCATTCTCTAACGATAGTTGCGTCAAATTCGTTAGGCCAGACTTGCTAGTTGAAGATTGAGAAGATACTTTGCATTGAGTCTATGCGGACCCTCCTCCGAGGGCCGAGATTGATGTGGAGATCGACTCCGGAGAATCATTTGACCGAACTACTTGAATCCAACATCGTCATACATCCGACAGCAAGGCTTGATCAACTGGACAAGCGTTTCAAGCACCGTCCGCGAAAATCTCATCGCAGAGGTCCGAATTGGAATGCCCTGATTCATGGTGAGAATCGCGAGATTCTAGATGCGCTATGGAATATTCAGCCTGAATCATTCCGATGTATCTATGTTGATCCCCCTTACAACAATCAAGAGCATTACTCACATTATGATGACGTATTGGACCACGAATCGTGGCTTCAAAACGTCATTGAACGCATCCGGCTTCTGCCACCGCTGATGACAGATGACGGAAGTGTCTGGATTTCGATAGATGATCGTGAAGTGCACTATTTGAAAGTTGCATGTGACGAAATCTTCGGTCGAAATAATTTCATTACCACGATAATTTGGGAGCAGAGGACAACTCGCGAAAACAGGAAGGTCTTTTCGAATAATCATGAGTACGTGTTGGTGTACGCAAAGAATGCGTCATTATTTCGTGAGAATAGAAATCCTCTCAAGTTAACGGAAGAGCTACTTGATCGATTCACCAATCCAGATGACGACCCAAGAGGACCTTGGCAGTCGGTCTCGTTGACGGCACAAGCCGGTCACGCCACTCCAAGTCAGTTTTATGAAATTAAAGCACCGAACGGGAAAATTCATAATCCCCCCAATGGGCGATGTTGGGCATACCCCAAACACAAGATGCTCGCGGAAATAGGGCGCAGCAATGTTTGGTTTGGGCGGGAAGGTGAGGGGGTCCCAAGATTGAAACTTTTTCTCAAGGATCACGCCGGCGGAATGACCCCCGAAACGCTGTGGACCGCCGATGAAGTGGGTACCACGGGCCAAGCCAAAAAACAGTTACTCAATTTGTTCCCTGGAGAGCTCGTCTTCGATACGCCTAAACCTGAAGCACTGATAGCGCAAATATTCCAGATAGCCTCCAACGAAGGAGATTGGGTCTTAGACCCGTATTTGGGTTCTGGGACCGGCGCGGCGGTAGCCCAGAAAATGGACAGAAGATTTGTTGGCATTGAAATTGGGCGCGCCGCCAGCTCATATTCGGCTCGACGACTACGTGGCGTGATTGAAGGCGATAATTCCGGGATTTCGAAAGATGTTGAATGGCGCGGCGGCGGTGGTTTTGATTTTTTTGAGTGGGGTGGCAGCTGACTGTAATCGTAGTATTGCCCAATAGCTCAGGCCTATCGTTTAAAATCGATTTGCTACCGAACTTGCTACCACAGGCACAGCACGATGCGGGCACACTCACGTATAGGATGAGATTCCGTGACACTCTGTGGCACGATTAGCAGGCAAATTAAAATCCGACGAAACGGTCACCAGGTTCGCTTAACCTTTGGAGCGAATGGATCTGCGGACAATTTTCCAGCTTCGCGAAAAAGGGATCGACGTTGGTATTACACCCTGGTTGAACGTATATGCCAATGTTCGTTCAGTGGTGAGTGGCTGCTGAAAGCGTCAGCCAAACCTGTCCGTAAGATCTCTGACTACAGCACCGCCACGCGTTTCTTCTCGAACTGCTTCCAGTCCCACTCTGCGCCCCAACCCGGCGCATCCGGGTAGGTCACATAGCCGTTCACAGCCCTGACCGGATTTAGCAGGCCAATCTCCTCGCCCATTTCCGCACCGTTCGCTGGCGGCGCCATTTCGTACCAGTCGATGTTGCTGATTCCGCAGCCAATGTGGGCGTGTACGAGTCCGAACAGCGGCCCATACGTGTTGGGTTCCACGTTCGCGTTGCGTTCCTGCGCATGCCGGGCGAGACGTTGGAGACCTGTGGTTCCGTGGCGTGCGTTGACTCGCAGAATATCGACCGCTCCAGTCTCAAGCCAAAGTGCGCTCAACTCCGGATCATGCATTAGTGTCTCCGCACCCGCAATTGGGATGTCCAGCAATTCACACAGCTTTACGCAGTTTGCGTGTTGCCGATCTGCAATTGGCTCTTCAAACCATATGAACTCGAGCTCTTCCAGCAGTCGCCCTACCTGTAGCGCCTCATCGAAGGAATATGTCACTAGCGCGGCGTCATGCATCAGACCAACGTCTAGACCAACAGCGTTTCTGATCTCTCGGAAGACCCGCAAGTTTTCCTCGAACCCAAACGCGAGATGATCTTTCAACACCGTGAACCCCGCCGAGAGTCCTGTTTCACCGTCCTTAATTAGTTCCACTGAGGATTGACCTGAAGTGTTGTAGTAAGCGCGAACGTTCTTGCTTGCGCCGCCCAACAGCTCCGCCACAGGGAGGCCAGCAACCTTTCCGGCGATGTCCCAGAGGCAGTTATCGAAGCCTCCAAACCATGCCGGGTCGAAGAATCGGGCCGCCATGCTCAGCTTTGAATTGAGACGGTCTCGATCAAGTGGGTCCTCGCCAATCGCAAGATCACGCAACTGCGCGATCTGCTGCCAGGACATCTCCGTATAGCGCCAGTCGCCAACGGTGCAGACGCCTTCGACACCCTCGTTGGTCGTAACTCGAATTACTTGAATCGGTACCGGTCCACCGGTTGGGAACGCCCTCTGCCATCGGGAGCCTGAGGTGGACTCGGACTCAATCAACCGGGTGGACGCTGGATACATAGGAAGTTCAAAAACGGATATCTCAATCGACTCAATCTTCATGCGGGGCGCTCTTCCTGTCCCGGTGTTGCGGTATTCGTATCTGAGATCAGTCTCGGTCCGATTTCGACCGCCGCGGTTGTCGCGGATACGTTACAGTTTCGCTCCGCCTACATGAACACGGAGTCCGCCATGAAGATCACAGATATCACCGTCACGCCTCTTAGGACAAACAAGGGTCTGCTGCGCATCCAGACTGATGCAGGAGTCGAAGGCTGGGCTGAGGCGCCTGGTCGCAACCGCGTCGTGCCTGGTAGGAATGGCTCCGTATTTGAGGCCTATCTGGAAAGCGTTATCAAGCCGGAGTTAATTGGTGAGGATCCACTCCAGATAGATCGCCACTGGGAGACCCTTGCTAACGGCAAGGACGACAAGCTGTACAAACTTCCGGCTGCTGTTGTTGGCGTGATTGACGTTGCTCTCTGGGATCTCATGGGCAAGGAGACCGGCCTGCCGGTCTACACGTTGATGGGAGGTGCGGCCCGCAAGACCATTCCTCTCTACTGGTCTACCGGCTCCGGCTGGATGATGCAGCCAGAGGAGATGCGCGCGCTTGCAGAGAAGGGCTGGGACATGGGGTTCCGCGCCTTCAAGATACGCATGGACTGGAAGGGCTGGCGGCAGGATTCAGATCCAGAGAAGGACTACCAGATGTTCAAGCTGGTCCGGGAGTACCTGGGTCCAGAACCATACCTGGGTTTCGATGCCAATAATGGCTACTCAGTATCTACAGCGATTCAGCAAGGCCGCAGATTCGAAGCGCTAGGTATCGATCACTTTGAGGAGCCGATTCCGAACTACAACCTCCCCGGACTAAAACAGGTTGCAGACGCGTTGGATGTCGCCGTATCGGCAGGGGAGCAGGATGCATACCGCTGGTGGTTCCACCACCTGGTGCTACTTGGTGACCCGGATATTCTGCAGCCCGATATCCTCAACGCGGGTGGCCCGTCCGAGGTGAAGCGAATCTACGAGTTGGCGACGATGTTGGATAAGCCTGTCATGCCACACAGCCCACAGGCGGGAATCAACAGCATGGCATCTCTGCACGCGTACTCAACGGTTCAAAACGGCACACGCCCACACGAGTTCTCAACCGAGTTCTCCGGACCGCTGGATGACGTGCAGGAGCTGTACGGCGAGAGCGTCATCCCAGTAGACGGAAACATGATCCTCAGCGACAGGCCAGGGCTAGGGATTGAGTTGAACGAAAAGGCGGTCACTAAGATGACGGTGGATTAGAGGGTATTAATAGGCCGATCTCTTTAACTGCCCTGCGTCGGTGCTATCACGGAATCAGAACTCAGGCGACGTTACTAAACTTCGTTTATCATGGCCTGCATCATCCGTTTCGAGCGACGCTCGAGACGATAACATCCTGAACCGGTGCTGCTGAGGTGAATTGATGCAGATCCTAGATTTCGTTTCGAGACTGATTCTGACTCGTTGGCAGCTGCCCGCATCACGCGGCATCACTTTGAGGTTGGGCACTCTGGGATCTCGAAAAACGGTCAGCATCTCAATATTGATGATGCTGCTGGTGGCCGTCGTCTTCACGGGAGTGGGAAGCGATTCGGCTGAAGCAGCGGAATTGCCGCCAACATATCTGACACAACTGGGCACATCCGGTACCGGCGATGGTCAATACAACTTCCCGGCCGGTGTGGCGATCGACTCACTTGGCAATGTCTTCGTAGTTGATTTTACTGCGGCAAGAGTGCAGAAGTTCGCCAATGACGGAACGTTTATTTCGAAGTGGGGAAGCCCCGGAGCAGGGAATTCACAATTTAATCAGGCAAGAGGAATCGCACTCGATTCCAACGACAATGTGTACGTAGTGGATAGTGGCAACAAACGAGTCCAGAAGTTCGACAGTGCTGGGTCTTTTATCAGCACGTGGGGCACCGCAGGTACCTCAACATCCCAATTCACTAATGCTGCTGCGATCGCGATTGATACGTCTGACAATGTCTATGTGACCGATTTTTCGAACTACAACGTTCAAAAATTCTCCAACAACGGTACATTCATCCTGAGTTGGGGAAGTTTCGGAACCTCGAACGGCCAATTTTCTTCGCCTCGAGGGATTGCCATCGATTCTGCAGGCAGCGTTTACGTTAGTGACTTCGTGGATCATCGTATCCAAAAGTTCGATAGTAATGGCAACTACCTTTCAGGTTGGGGCAGCAATGGTAGTGGCGCCGGCCAATTCCAGTTCCCTATAGGAATGGCATTTGGTCCTGGGGACAGATTGTATGTGGCTGATGACGTAAACGGTCGGGTTCAGAAGTTCACAACAGGCGGTATTTTTCTGTCTGAATGGGGTAGTGGAGGCGCTGGAAACGGGCAATTTGATCTCATGTTTGATGTAGCAGTTGATGCAGCCGGCTCAATTTTCGTCAGCGATTTTGTGTTCGACTACGGGGGTAGCGGAAGGGTGCAGGTGTTTAACCCGCAAAACCTCGATATCGCCGTCTCATCGCGAGCGTCGCAGTCCAGCATTAGTGACCTGGATCAGTCTGTGAGTGATCTGGGCACCACAGTGACCGGCGGCAATTCTGCGCTGTCCTCAACCCTGGCTGAAATCAACGCCAAACTCGATCACGCCCACTCGGCGCTCATAGCGTTTGATAAAGACGTCTACGAGGAGAATCGCACCGCGACAATCACGCTAACCGACGCAGATGAGTCAAATTCGCTGCTCGAGTTCAATGTACACAGCAGTAGTGATCCCGCGGGAATTACTTCTAGTGCAATTCAATTCTTCCCCGGCACCGGAGTGTTTGAGGCCACGGTTGAACTCAGTTCATCGTTGGCCTCCGACAAGGATGCTGCACGATTATTCGCAACGGACGGTGACACGATCACAGCCACATATACCGACCTGACACCAGCTGGGTTCGGAAGCCCTAACGTCAGCGATACAGCCACGGTCAGCGAGCAGGTGGCAATCCAGGGCCAGGTAGTGTTGCAGGGCAGGGGAGACGTGTCCGGGGTCCTCGCTATCGCGTTGGAACCATCCGGCGGTGGGGCGATTAGCCCAACCGTGCTGCTCGCGGACGGTACATTTGCGTTCGATGACATCTTGCCTGGCAAGTACAGGCTCAGGGCAACAGCTGACTCATTCTTGAGTGCTCTAACTGCGGAATTCACTGTGGCTGATCAAGACGTCTCATTTCCGCTCTTTACATTGGGGGCCGGAGACGTGAACAAAGATCAAGTGGTAAGTATCCTGGATCTGTCCGCTGCGGCCTCTAACTTCGGGAGTGGATCTCCATTGGTGTGGCCGTCAGAGTAAGCGTTGAGTTGCTCTAGCGATCTACTCAACGGTGACTCCTGATTCGGGCGCAACAGTACTCGGCGTAGCCATTAAGCACTGATCACGATGGGCCTGAGTTAATCGAAAAGGGGGCGGCTTGTGAAAGCTCGCCCCCTTTTCGATTACGTTTATTTCGGCCTGAAGGTCAGCGCCGTGCGCCGACTACGGCCACGATTGAACTCCTGAACCGAAGTTTGAAGCTATGGCTGAGATATCCAGGATATCCACCATATCGTCGCCAGTCAGGTCTATGGTCCTACCTGAACTGTCCATGTGGCCGACCACCACCTGACCGAATTCGGCCGCTGCGGCGCTGAGGTCTCTAATGGTTGACACACCATCGCTATCAACATCCCCCGCCCGTAACGTTACCGTCGCCATCGTCGTTGTAGCGGTGGGTAATGTGACGTTGGTTGCAATCGAAACCAGATGGCCGTCCGCGCTTGCGGAGATGTCATACGTCTTCGAGCGGTCTACGTCAGTGAAGCTGAAGCTGCCATCGGAAGCGACACTTGAAGTCGATGAAGTCGAATTGTCGGTAGGCTCCAGAAGCACTTCCAGGTTGTAACCCGACAATGTGCTGCTGGAAATCCCAGTTTGTGTATTTACGGTTCCAAGTATTGACCCAGTCCCAGAAATGGGGGCCGCAACTGTGACGTCTGTCCGGATCCGGTTGTTGTTACGGTTGAAGTCGTTGGTCGCAGGAGCCACCGTAAGGTCGATTGTGGAAGTGCCAGAGCCACTCGGCGCGAACGCTGTCAACGACACCGTAGCCTGTGCTCCACTTGCAATCGTGCCAAGAGCACAACTACGAGTCTGGCCGTTGGGTGAGTTACAGATTCCCTGACTTGAGTTTGAGGATCCGAATATCCATCCAACTGGCAGTGTAAGGATTACATCCACGCCATCTGAATCAGGTGCCCCTGCAGCATTGTTGAACACCGTGCCATCAATTGACAGCTCTCCACCTGGTGCGACTGAGCCGGGAGCGATTACCGCTTCCAGACGGAGATCCGCAGGTGGATCTAGTGGCGCTGCGCCAGCGGCGAAGAACGCCAGGCCGAATGGCCCATTCAATCCTATTAGAGAGTTGTCGTCCAACGCTCCACCAGGGTTCTCCGCGAACACTACAGGCAGGTCTGTTATCGGAACTGAGCTAGATGCGGCGGCATCGATATCAGTCTTCAAAAGCTGATAGATGTTGTCGCGGCAGTAGCCTGAGAAGAACAGGTCATCATTTGCATCAAGTGCAAATCCACGAATTGCCGGGGCTTCACCACCAAGTGAGGACTGGCCTGATGCGCATGGCGCCGTAGTCGTTCCACCATCTTCGTTGACGAACTGAGCAACCATTGTGGACGTTGATCTTGAAGGATCAATACGCCAGATTTCGTTACTGAAGTTGCCAACGTAGATGTTGCCTGCGGAGTCAATCTTCAGGTTGCCCTCGTTGCCCGACACAATTGTGCCAATGGGAAGAGCGTTGACGGTGCCAAAACCCGGCGCAAGTATTTCGAATACCTGCCCTGTATCGTCGGAGAACAGGATGTCGCCGCTACCAGGATCCTCCGCGATCCCTTGTGGGAGGCTCAGGCCCGACGCCAGCACCTCAGACGATGAGGCGCTTCCATCAGGATTAAGCGTCACTCGAAGGATTCGGTTTCCGGAGTCCGCAACAAGCAGTCTTCCCTGTGAATCGATATCCAACGCGTTTGGATTGTCGAACGTTACTGTGGATGCAACTGGAACTACGTTGCCTGCTACATCGGTTCGGTGGATACCGGGGTAGTCGTCGGAGATGTACAGCAGGCCTGTGATGCCATCAAACTGCAAACCGGAAGTTCCACTGAAACCACTGGCGTAATTCGTGATCGTTCCGTCACAGTTGACGCGCACAACAGTCCTGCCGCCGCCGCCGTTGCCTTCGTTGGCAACATAGAGCGCCTGATCGCAAGCGAACGGTGGATTATCGAATGAGTTGAGGAAGTCAACTCCGTTTCGGACTTCGTTCGTTCCAAGAGTGATTGACCAGGTTGTGCTGGTGCCTGACGCCGCGGTCTGAGTCCATCCTGTTTGCATCACCTCGCTGATCACGTAGTCGCCAGCACTGAGGTTCATGAACGAGAACAGGCCCACTTCGTTTGGCTCAATGTTGCCATTTGTGTTGACGTCAAATGAACCAGTGGTCGTGGTTCCCACCAGGGTATTAGTGCCGTCTCTGAGTTCTATCGTCCAGCCATCTTTACCAGGCTCTCCGGCGTCAAGAGTTCCATCGGCGTTGAAGTCGTGGATCTTCCGGCCATTGATTGAACCAGTGGAAGGGGGAGTGCTTGTGCCAGTGCTGGTGCCCGAGGGAGTCAGAGTGGTGGTCCCACCGAATACGGCGTAGATCTCATCAACCGGAGCCCCACTTGGGTTATCTGCCCACACAGGATTCTGGTTGAAGTCAGTCGCTCCATCCAAGTCGAGACTTCCGGTATCTGCCAGAAGTTCGTCTGCCATTGGCGAGCCCGGGTTCAACGTGAACACGCTGACGCCGGTGTTCACAAATGGCGCGGTGTAAACGAGATACATGTCCAAGAACGGTATCGTTCCGGACGCTACTTCGTTATCCAGATTATCCAGAATGGAGAATGTGCCGTTGAGGTAACTTCGTCTCTCGGCGTTTTTATCACTTGAATTCTTGTAATAGACAAGAGTTGTTGTGCCAACAATGCTGGGATCGTTATCCGGTGTTGGACCACTGATGACCCTGTTAACAATGCTTGAACTATCCAGTGTCAACCCATCCATATCGAGTCTGAGTCCACCCTGACCGATACTCGAAAGGGAGTCATAACTTGTGTGGCTCAGAGAGGATGCCATATATGGCGCGGTGCCGGTAGACGGACTGCTCAAGCTCCTGTATGCGATCGAACCGCTAAACGGCTCAGCAGGACCCGTGGGGTCCATGGCAAGTACACCTTGAGTAGGACCGGCGGGTGTGTTTGGAAGGCTAGAAAGGGGGGTGCTAGTCGTTGTGCTGAACGAACTGCTCGCAAGCGCGGCCGGCCGCAAGCCTTCAAACACAATGTCGCCCGGGTGGGATGAATCTACCCCCACATCTGCGATAACTGTCGATACAGCTGCGTTGGCCACAAAAAATGCCGCTACCGCGGCAAACGCGAACGCGCCAATTAAACGAAAATTGACGCGGATATTAAATCGCCCCATAAGTCATCCTCCCGTGCTTCCGTGCCTAACGGCAACAAGTATATCGGCCCCTTGGCCGCTTCTTGAATAGTCATCGGCAGATATCTCTGTACACATCGAGATTGTCATCTACTGGGA
Organism: Chloroflexota bacterium; assembly: GCA_013204555.1. Lineage (GTDB taxonomy): Bacteria > Chloroflexota > Dehalococcoidia > Lucifugimonadales > Lucifugimonadaceae > UBA1151. The sequence goes on from JABMNO010000048.1 coordinate 12,481, forward strand.
TGAGAATCTAGGGTTGATTTCGCGATGTTAAGTTGCAGATATCCGACACTAATTCCCTCCGGCAACTATGAATCGATCGATGACCCAGGCTAATAAGCCGCGCCGCGATGCGCACGCTGCTAATGTACGAGTGGTCGCGAGGCAGCGTGTGATGATCATAAGGAGATCACTAATGTCTGGACAAACATTTGCGTGTTCAAAATGCTCGGCGCACGAGTATGAAACAGGCCAGATTAGAACTACAGGTTCAGGCCTTTCCAGGTTCTTTAACGTTCAGAACCAGAAGTACACCACCGTCAGTTGCACGAAGTGCGGTTACACGGAGCTATACAAGCTCGATGGTAGGGGAATTGGCAACGTAATCGATTTCTTCACCAACTGAGGCGCTCTTTCCCAGTAATTCATGCCCCAAACGCGTGTGATCCTGATTGGCGGCACATCGACCGTTGGCAAAACCACTCTCGCTCAGGCGATGGCCGGGCGTCTCGGCTGGAGTCATATCTCCACTGACAGCCTTGCGCGTCACCCTGGCCGACCGTGGAAAACGGAGGTGAAGCCGGTTGTGCCTGAACAAGTGGCTGATCATTACCTTTCGTTGTCGGTGGACGAGTTGATCACCGATGTTTTGCGCCACTATCGCGAAATGTGGCTCAGCATCGAAGAGTTGATCGCTATCCACGTTGCAGATGAGACCACCGAAGGCCTGATCCTTGAAGGTTCGGCTCTGTGGCCAGAAAGCGTCGCGAAGCTGGAACTCGATGGTGTGACGGCGTTCTGGCTGACTGCCAGCGACGAACTTCTGGAATCTAGAATTCGGTCAGAGAGCCGATTTGCTGGGGGTACACCGGACGAGCAGGAGTTGATTGAGAAATTCCTCGCGCGAACTCTTTGTTATAACAATCTGATGATGCGCGCCGTGGACAAACTCGGTCTGGTTAGCATCGATGTGGAATCGGTGAACCCTTCCGAAGATCTAGCCGATAAATGTTTGGTTCTGGCGCTCCGGTAGCTGCTGGGCTTGCCCCGCCTCGCCTCAATTTGACAATACCCGCCCCCCCCCCGCAAAAACACCGGCCCGCATCAGAACAAGAGCTGGCCCTTGGATGAATTTAGAAGAACCCGGGCCGACGGGTACCCGGATTATTTCCTCTGTGAAACAACTCTGGATTAGAATGCGCCTCACCGAGTTGGTCATGATATTGATGGCTCGGATTTGGTCAAAACGATGTTCAATGGTTTCAAGGGCAGGTGTTCCACATGAAAATTACAGCAATTACACCGTGGATCATTCAGGTCCCCTGGAGCGAACGTCCCGGAGAGACCCCATCAGAAGATAACAAGCGTGAACTGCTCTTCACCCAGGTGGACACTGATGAGGGCATCACAGGCTGGGGGGAGGTCACGACCTATCCGGGCGTCGCCGGTAACCGATCAATTGCGCACATGATCCGCGAGGTTGGCGCGACGTTGATCGGCCGCGACCCTGCACACATCGAACGAATCTGGAACGACAACATTCGTTCGCTGACATACGTTGGGACTCGTGGTGCCGTTAGCGCAACCGCCAGCGCCATCGATATAGCGCTGTGGGATATTCGAGGTAAGGAGCTGGGGCAGCCAATTTACATGCTGCTTGGCGGACCAGTTCGCGACCGCATCGGCCTCTACACCCACCCGCCACAAACCAACGAGCCGGTCCAGGCGGCAATCGACGCGAAGGAGATCGTGGCGTCGGGACACAGGGCGTTCAAATTCGACCCAATGATGCATTCGATTCCCGAAGGCAACGCGCACTACATTGACGGCCAGATATCTCAGAGGGGCATGGAAGAGGCGTGGGAAATCACAGCGGCCATTCGTGAAGCTGTGGGGCCAAGCATCGAACTACTCATCGACGCCCACGGCAAGTACAACGTGCCAACGGCCATAGACCTGTGCCGTGGGCTTGAAGCATCAAATATCTTCTGGTTTGAAGAACCGGTGCCGGTTGAGAGCAACCATGCCCTTCGGCAAGTCCGGGAGAAAATCAACGCCAAGATCTCCGTTGGCGAACGCCTCTTCACCCGGTGGGAGTTCATTGACGTGTTTGAGAAAGAGCTTGCCGACTTCATCATGCCGGACGTGACATGGACGGGCGGAATCTCTGAGCTGAAGAAAATCTCAACGCTTGCGGAGTCGTACTACATTCCAATCTCGCCTCACGATGCCAGCGGGCCAATCAATGTCATGGCCGGTGCGCAGGTGATGATGACGGTGCCGAACTTCTACAAGCTTGAAACATCCCGATACGACCTGAGCGACTACAACCAGTTTATTGACGAGCCATTGGAGATTCGTGAAGGCGACCTCTACGTGCCTGATCGGCCCGGGCTTGGAGTCAACCTGGACCCTGACGCGTTGAAGCGGTTCGCTATTGAAGGCTTCAATGGGTAGCGGACTTCGGTGGAGAAATTCTGATCTAATTAGTGCTCGCCACGTTTCCCATGTCAGGCTACGTTGGTTGGCCTGAGGCGCGAGAATAGAGATAATTCTTGTATTTGAAACGGTTCTTATTGCGACCGCCGATGTACGACGCGAGGTCATCAGCGGCACCTGTCATGAAATGGAGTGTGTCTTTTGAGTGAGCGTGAGTTCGATTACGTCCTTGCTATTGGTGGCGAGGCCGGGCAGGGGATAGCGACCCCGGGAGACATCCTGGCCCGTATTTTCATCCGACGGGGTCTCCACCTGTCTACCTACAACGCTTATCAGTCGCTCGTTCGTGGTGGCCACATTTTCTTGTTCATGCGTGTCAGCGATCAGAAGGTGTACACCCATGGCGACAAACTGGACACGATGCTGTGCCTGAACCAGGACACGATGGACAGGCATCTTGAACTCATGGAACCAGGCTCCTCTGTCGTGTACAACGCGGACACAATTGTGCCCGGCGAGTCACGCGATGGTGTCCAAATGGTTGGACTGCCAATTGCTGATCTGACGCAGAGCCGAAACAGGTTGCTGCAAAACACCGTCGCGGTAGGCTCGATTATGGCCTTGATGGGAGAGGGATTTGACACTCTCCAGGAGAGCCTAACCCTGAGGTTCCAACGCTACGGTGATGAGGTCGTATCGGAGAACATCCGGGTGGCGCAGGCCGGATATGACTATGCGGGGGAGAATTTCACCGCTTATCCCACACCGCTTCCAAGAGGACCCAAACCGTTGGCCGTGTGGGCCGGAAATGACGCCCTTGCTATGGGTGGAGCGGCCGCCGGGGTCAAGTTCTATGTTGCATACCCGATGAGCCCCTCCACCGGAGTGCTTCATTGGATGGCGCAGCACGCGCGGGATCTTGGGATTATGGTTCGACAGGTGGAGGATGAAATCAGCGTCGCCAATATGGCGATAGGGGCCTCCCACGCGGGCGCTCGCGCCATGACCGCGACTTCAGGCGGCGGTTTCGCCCTCATGACCGAAGCGATTGGCGCGGCGGGAATGATGGAGATACCGGTGGTCTTCATTGACGTCCAGCGCGGTGGGCCTTCCACCGGACTCCCAACGAAGACAGAGCAGGGCGACCTCTGGCAGGCTCTGGGCGCTAGCCAGGGTGATTTCCAGAAATTTATCGTCGCACCAAAAGACGCAGTTGACGCCTACAACACCGTTCCTGAGCTATTCAATCTGGTCGACAAGTACCAGTGTCCGGGAATGATTCTCTCTGACCTATTGATCTCCGAGGGCCGGTACAGCTTCGATCCGGATGAGATTGATATGCAACCTGAGATTAATCGAGGCGCACTAATCACAGAGCCGTCAGAATCGAATGGCTACAAGCGTTATGAGAATACCGAAAGCGGTATATCAACGAGAGCACGGGCTGGACTTGAGGGATTTGTTCACGTGGTTGCATCGGACGAACATGATGAGGACTCAATCCTCCTCTCCGATGAATACACAAACCCCCACAAGCGCCGCAAGATGGTGGAAAAGCGCCACCGCAAGATGAGCACGGTTCTGGATGATGTTGCAGCGCCGGAACTGGAAGGTCCGGAAGATGCAGACGTCACGCTCATTGGGTGGGGCTCAACCTACGGAGTTATTCATGAGGCGCTGGAGATACTGCGCGAACGAGGCATATCAGCCAACCATCTGCCAATCAAGTGGATTATCCCATTCCACGTAGATGTGGTCACAGACATCGTGAACGGGGCCAGCAAGACTCTTGTTGTTGAGAACAACCACTCCGGTCAGTTCTACCGGTACATGCGAAGTGAAACGGGCGTCTCTGTTGACGGTCACATACGCAAGTACGACGGGGAACCATTTGCCCCCCACCACATCGTTGAAGGCGTAATCGAACATCTGGCATCAGATCTGGATGTCTACGTACCCACCCAGGAAGTCATGGTTTAGAGGAGTTACTGATGGCAACAACGGTAGATGCAGCCGAAGGCAATCCGATAGTCCAACTCACGGCAAAGGACTATAAAGGTCTGGTAGATCCAGACTGGTGTCCAGGATGTGGTGATTTTGGTGTGCTGAACAGTCTGCAGAGGGCCTGTGCGGAACTTGGCTTGAAACCCCACGAAATTGTGACGGTCAGCGGTATTGGCTGTTCCTCAAACTTTCCGGGGTACTTCAACTCTTACGGAATGCACACTCTTCATGGTCGCGCGTTAGCGGTAGCGACCGGGGTGAAGATGGCGAACCATGAGCTGAACGTGGTGGTCACCACCGGAGATGGCGATGGGTACGGCATTGGTGGAAATCACTTCACCCACACGGCGAGGAAGAATATTGATCTCACCTATCTGGTAATGAACAACCAGATCTACGGACTGACTACAGGTCAGACATCTCCAACCAGCATGCCGGGGATGAAGACCAAGAGCACTCCATTTGGCAACGTTGAGACTCCGCTCAATCCTCTGACGTCCGCGATCATGAACGGCGCGACATACGTGGCACGGGGTTACAGCGGTGACATCAGACAACTTACCAACCTGGTCAAGGGAGGCATTGAGCACCGCGGGTTCGCGTTGATTGATATCTTCAGTCCTTGCACGACCTTCAATAAGGACAACGACCACCCGTTCTTCAAGCAACGAGTGAAGAAGCTTGAAGAAATGGACCACGATACTTCCGATTGGAAAATCGCTTGTGAGCGGGCGATGGAGTGGGGCGATACGCTCTACACCGGACTGTTTTTCAAAAAGGAAGGCGAAACTACGCTGGATGACCGCGAGCCGATACTCAAAAAAGGCGGGCCGATCGCCACTCGTGAACTCGGTGTGAGCAATGAACAGGCGCAAAAGATCATCTCAGGGATGATGTAGGCCCGATACACCCTTTTTGTACAAACAGAGGCCGCCGTGATAATACGGCGGCCTCTTTGATTTTCCGCTATTTCCGGGTCCGGCTTCCGCCGTCTAGTGAGTGCTAACGCTCCTCGAAATTAGCGTTTGATGGATTCGACCGCGAACCACAACGCCAGCGAGCCACCCCGGTCGTCGTACCCGTTCTCTTGTTTTCGAATTCTGTACTCCCCAAGCGAGTTCAACGGCCCTGTACCGGTGCAGGAGTGGGCCACCATGCCCTGGGCGTTAACTCGAGATGAAACCGCGTCCCAGGCTCGTGTGAGAGGGTCATCGAACCGTCCGTCCAGCCAGCCCATTCGCCGACCGCGGGCGAGCGCATAACCGATCATGGCGGTACAGGTGAGTTCCAGATAGGTCTCAGGCTCGTCGATCACCTGCCGCCAGGCGCCGCCGACTTCCTGGTGTGGCAGAAGCGCTTGAAGATGCGCTACGTGCTTCTGAGTTAGCTCGGACACCCCTTCCTGATCCTGATTGAGGTATGTGAGCGCCTCAGCGAACCCCAGCGCAGCGAAGCCGTTTCCACGCCCCCAGTAGTACGGCGACTGGCCGCAGTGGTGCCAGAGACCAGTATCTGGTTGGGCATGGACCTTTTGCATTACAGCAATCAAAGCATCTGAGTACCTTGAATCAGACGTCGCCTCGAACGCGCGACCAAGCACCGCCCCAACGAAAAAAACATCCTCAACACGATAATCAGGGTCCACAGGTTCGGGAAACCCGTCGGGTCGCGTGGCCAGGTAGAGATCGGAATACCGGATGAGATTCGTTATGTACCGGTCATCTTTCGTTGAGCGGGATAGATCACTCGCCCAGACGAATCCAGAGTGGACCGAACCGTCGGACTGACTGTTCGTTTCAAACGCCTCATCAGTAATAGACGGCGCTACCAGATCGGAGATTTCACTCGATGGGTCCTGCGTATCGGGATCAATCTCGGCGAGACGCAGGCGGCCTGAGATGCCAACACCCCGGACGTAGTTTGTCGGTTCCAGAGTGTGGCCATAGTGACTGGCGAGGATTCTGGCGGTTTCAAGCGGAGATCGTGGCATTGTTTTGACTCTCAATACGCGAATACTGGTTTCGACTGGTCAGCTATCTTATCGGCGGCGATCCAGCGGATGAGTACACGCCTATGTGCTAACTTTCGCATCCGAAGTTTGCTTGGAGGAGCGGTTGATGGCATACGAAGGTTTGTTGGCGGAGACCGTATTCCACACGGGATATGACGGCGATCAGGTTGAAGCCTACATGGCGCGCCCAATGGGTCCGGGGCCGTTTCCCGGAGTGGTGGTGATTCATCACATGCCCGGATGGGATGCTGCAACGAAAGAGATCACCCGACGATTCGCCCATTTCGGCTATATTGCGATCGACCCAAACCTCTATACGAGGGAGGGACCCGGTGAGCCGGATGACGTGGCAGCAGTAGCAAGAGCGGCAGGTGGAGCTCCAGATGCCCGGGTGATGGGAGATGTTGGCGGCGCAGCATCCCACATACGAAATGTGCCTTACCACAACGGCAAAGTTGGAGTCATAGGATTCTGCTCAGGTGGTCGACAGACCTACCTGGCGGCATGCACTCTGGATAGTTTCGATGCAGCCGTAGATTGCTGGGGAGGCCGAGTAATCGCAACGCCAGATCAGCTCACAGAACGGCAGCCAGTAGCCCCAATAGATTTCACCGCTGATTTGAGTTGTCCGCTCCTCGGCCTCTTTGGCGACGATGACCAGTCGCCTTCTCCGGATGACGTGGCGCGCATGGTGGAAGAGTTGAAGAAGCACGGTAAGACCTATGAATTCCATACGTATGAGGGAGCAGCGCATGGGTTCTTTGCTGTTGATAGACCCGGCTATCGGCCGGTCCAGGCAACGGAGGCGTGGGGTGAAGTGTTCAAGTGGTTCGGGAAGCACCTGGCCGGATAGCCAGATCAGAGAGGAAGAAACTGATGTGTACATGAATTATTGAGAACGTACAAATCGCAGGCAGCGGCAAAGGACCTGAAGGTTGGTTCAAACTGAACCAGGTCAATGTGTATTACGATCATCCGTATCATGCTCCCCTGGATCACGCGCTGATTATCGACTTCGTCAAAGACGCCAGCAAACCCGGCGAACGGGTGGCCGTGGAGCTAAGCCGAGATTCGGCCATCAGACTAATAGATGGCATACAGTCGGCGCTCTCAGTTGGTGAAGAAGCTCACGCTATCTAACCGCTACTCGCATCCACGCAGAACAAAAAGGAATTGAGATTGGTACTAAAGAGGCTGAAGGAAATTGAGAATGCCACGGTTGTTGCCGCAGCTCCGCTGACTGAGTTCGTGGGATCGCTGATGCACGCCGCCGGGATGCGTGAAGATGAGTCGCTGGAGGCTGCAGAGGTTCTGGTGGACGCGGATCTGAACGGTATCGACACCCACGGCGTCGGGTACAACCTTGAGCTCCACTACCTGAATGGGTTGATGTCCGAATACATCAATCCCCGTCCAAACACTCAAATTACTCACGAGACGCCGGGAACCGCCACGGTTGATGCTGACCGTGGGATTGGCCTCGTGGCTGGTCGATTCGCTATGAACCTCGCGATCACGAAGGCACGGGAGACCGGAATCGCGTCAGTTGCCGTTCCAAATAGTAGCCACTATGGCGCAGCGGGCTACTACGCCCGGATGGCGGTACCACACGACATGATCGGCCTGGCGCTGTCCTCAGGCGGCACCAGAGTTATCATCCCAATGGGTGGAAGAGACCCATGGATGGGCACCAACCCCATCGCAATGGCAGCACCTGCAAACGAGGAGCCTCCGTTTGTGATCGATATGGCCACCACTGTCGTTTCGTTCGGGAAGGTCTCTATTGCGCGTCACTTCGGCGTCGAAATCCCTGAAGGATGGGCTGTCACCGAATCTGGTGAGCCGATTACAGATCCAGCGAACAGTCCTCCCGCGCACGGCCAGCCGCCGTTGGGTGAGACTCACGAGCATGGAGCACAGAAAGGCACCGGACTGGGGATGATGTCCGATATCCTTTGCGCTATCTTGCCTGGAGAGCCCGTCTCCGGTCTCCTGCCGGACAATCCAAAAGGGGGGCGATTTTGCCACTACTTCCAGGCAATCCGGATCGATGCATTCCGTCCTGCTGATGAGTTCAAATCCAATATGGATGAGATGCTCAGGGCCTTGAAAAATCAACCCACATCAGATGGATTCGATCGGGTGATGTACCCGGGTCAGCCTGAGGCGGAGTATTACCAGGAACGAGTCAACTCAGGAATACCGCTTCCAGAGCACACTATCGCTTACTTCAGGCAGATGGCTGTGGAGCTGGGTGTTGAGTACACGCTGGGGGACTAGTTGTTCTGATTACGCTTCGGCCGACGTGCAACGATAAGCAATCCAAGTAGGCCTGCACCGTAAAGCGCACTGTCGGCGCCAGGTGTCTTGCTGTTGGCGAATGGGAGGCCACAACCACCACCGCCAGAAGGAGCACCGTCCTGTGAATCCGGAGTCTCGTCTTCGAGTAACGAGGCATCGCGCATGGCTGTGGCCGTCTGCTCAACGTCTGCGTTCGTGAGTCCGGGTGGGGCTTCCGATGGATCAGGCGTCGACTCTGGAGCTGCGTCAATGATGGGACCATCCGCTGGTTCCGCTGTGGACTCGGCTGAAGGGTCGACGTCAGGGGGCGTAGCTTGCAGAGCCGCCTGAGCAGCGATGACTCCTTCAATAATTGCAGCCAGGCCGGGGGCCAGAGGAATACTGGGAGACGCAGTAGTCGGCTCTTTGACCTCGGTCGACGGATCAATCGGCTTTGAATCGCCATTTGGCGTCACGTCAGGGTCAGGTGCAACGTCGCTCGGTTCGATTTGCCCAGTTGTGTCATCTGGTGCTTCCACCTGGGCGTTCGGAATATCGTCTCCCACGCTTCCTGGTGAATCGCCCTTTGGAAGCGTGACGCCAACATCGTTATCTTCTATTGGAGTGGTCTGCCCATCCGCCGGATCGCTCTGTGGATCGCCATCAACCGGAACCTCTACTGCTGGCGGCTCTTCATCTACTCCATCGCTGGGATCGGTGCTTGGGGTGTCGGAGGGATCAACCGGCGGCTGGGTAGATACTGTGAAAATCGTCTCAACCGGTGTGAGTGCGTTACCTGCGAGATCAGCCGACTCGATTGCCACCAGGTATGAACCAATGGGAAGTATGTCGGTCTGGTACTCCCACACAACTCCATACGCTATTGGGCTGAACTTGTGGCCCACTTCGGTGCCGTTGATGGTCGCGGAAGTGATGACGGCGCCTGACGAAGTATCACCTTCGTACTCATTTGATTCGCCCGGGAAACTGATCCGGATCAAGGTCGTCCATCCCTCCAATTTCGTGCCAAATGTTGGAGATATCAATGGTGTTGAAACCTGGTGATCGACTTCGAATCGAATCGCCTGTGATGGATAGTCGGCTTCAAACGTTTCCTGGCCAACTGTGCCCAGATTTCCCGACCTGTCAAAACCTGTGACGACGATATTTCTCACACCATCGCTGGCACGAGATGAATCCAATTTGTTCACATCAATTTGGAACCGCCACTTTTTGTCCCCTTCAGGTGGAGTTACGTCAACCGTACGACCATCAATAGACACCGATGGCGAAGCACTGAGATTCTCATTGCTTGTGACTTCCACATCAAACATCCCACTCACATACTTTGAACTGAGTGCAATCGCCATTCGCGGGCGGATCAAATCTGTCACAGATACGGTCTGGAGTCCTGATTCGAGCCCCGCCAGATCATGAACGGCGCCGCTTTGCATCTGTAACTCATCTGGATCGCCAAGCAGCAGAGGTACGTTTAAGAACAATGAGAGCGGCATCGATTTGGGTACGAACGCGGTACTGGCCTGGCGATTGTCGATAAAGAAATTTTCGGGCAACAAGGATGCTGGGTCGATGGGTTCGTCAAACGTGAGGTGAACCCAGCCGAGTTGATCAGTTTCGATTTTTTGGGTGCCATCGTCGAACCGTTCACCAGCAACTGCTGAGATTATCCGTGCTGAACGTGTGTCAATAACAATCCGACCATCCTGATTGCCGGCGACAGACACGTCTGAATCAGACCGGGTGGTATTGCCAGCGCGATCTGTAACACGGAGGAACCAGGACACAGTCCCATCTGAGCCAAGGTCAGGCATCATGGTGTTGACGGTGAGCGTTTTTTCCAAAACCGTGACATCCTCAACTGGCACGCTGAAAATCTCTTCATCACCGACTATGACTTCGTCTTTATCGAAGTCCAGATGGATTTCGATATCATTGGTGTCAACGCCTATACCAACGTCATCGACCGTGAAGGAAATGTTGACGTCACGGGGGAACACGTATGCGCCTGGAATCGGAGTAATTCTGGTGATCGTTGGTGCGATGGTGTCCATAGTGATCGCATCTGTGATTATGGTCCGGGGCGTCTGATCCTGATATCTGACGATGATGGTGTCGCCATGATCGACTCCGATCTTTGTCCCGGAGGTTGTTTCTGGGCCGCTGATGTTCTTGACCGGCATGATTTTGCCCACGAAACGGGAACTACTCGGCGATGTTTCGGTCAGGATAACGGTGATAGCTGAGTCACTGTTCGTTCCCAAGACCTCAACCGAAGTGGTGCTTATGATCGATGTCGCATACGTGACCGAGAACGTCTCACGGAGGTCTATACCGCCATGTCGGGCGACACTCATGGCACCGCTATTTACGTCGACCGATCCTATTTTTCCACCTGTGAGCCCCGACGTTGAAACGTCTTTGCCGGTGACAAGACCGTCTCCATTGATATCGGCGATTGGAGGGTTGCTCAGGAACATGGTGAACGATTCGAATTCGTCAGCTGCTGGCAACACAAAAGGATCACCGAAGACATCTTCAGAGTAGACGACCCCGGTCTGGTATCCGATAGAAAACGGGAGAGGTGTCAGGATCTTGGTTTCGCGCACTACAACCGCAATCTCTTCGCTGATATCCAGAAAGGCGATTGAGATTTCCGGCGCAACAATCGTGAAATCCCCGATGGAAACGTCTCCAGAATCGTCGGCGTCAAACGGCGATACGGTGGGTAACATAACGAACTCACTGAACCCCTGCAGGCCGGGTGAAATCACGTATGGCGTCAGTAGAGGATCCTCCGTAGCTGTCACCAACTCTGATGTCTCAATGCTGTAAGTGAGGTCGGTTGCACTGGCCGCTGTACGCGTCACCGTCACGGTGCCCGAAGCCAGATCGATGTCCGTTACCTCGGCATTCGGAATTGATACTGAGAAGTCGGCAGAGCTGATCAACCCATCTCTATCCTGATCAGCGATCACGCCGATTGGTAGCTCTAACTCGAAGGTCTGCCCGATTCCACCTGCAGGAATCGTGAATGGCTCTCCCGCCGAGTCCAGGGTCTCAGATTCTCTGGCAATCGACTCACGAAGGTCCAGATCAGTCACTGCGATATCTATCTCAGTGCCGTAGGTCGCGTAATTGCGACTGAGAGTGAGCTTTCCGACATTGTTCGTGCTCGATGCGGCGCTAGCAGTAACGCTGCCGAACGCGAAAAATAGAAGCAAAATCAGTCCTGCAGCAACTGCTGATGGCCTGATCTGCAACGGTATTGGCATCGCGATGAGGTGTATGCGGTTCGAAATCTGGACTGGTCCCCGGGCTCCGAGAACTTGTTGCGTATTGGTCCAGATTAGGCTCAGACGAAGATCGCATCATCCGTATTTAGTGCAATAGGGACGCCGGAACCCACACATGCGCCCGCGAAGCCAAACCCTCGTCACCGCCTCGTCCGTATACTGATGCAAGTGAAAAATCAGAGTCATATTTCAACAGAGTTAGAGAGTTCAGATGTTGCGCTGGTCGGGGCGAAACGGTTCCGATGGAGTTCGATTTACTCCCTGACATTTCGACCCAGAACCTACCTGCGTATCTTCTATCTGTTGATAGGCCTTCCCATGGGCATATTCCTTACGGCGTTCACGGCAACCGCACTCTTCGTGGGAATTGCGCTCGCCCCGGTCGGGATAGGCCTGCTTGTCCTTGCCGCATTGGCCACAGGATCATGGATTCTCCTCGGAATTGAACGTGAGATCGCGATTCTTCTGCTGAGGACTGAGATCCGGCCAATAGTGGCGCCGGCGAGCGCGTCGGACGATATGGTGAGCCTGGTTAAGGCCTATTCACGAAGTCCTAGAACATGGCTTGCGGTTCTTTATCTGATTGGCCGGTTTCCAGTGGGGGCGATCTCATTCGCTATCACAGTTGCGGCCCTCGGTCTGGCCAGCATGCTGACAGCGGCTCCAATACTGATATTGCTTACCGATATCGACCTTGGTATCTGGCATATAGAGAGGGTCTGGGAGGCGTCTCTGTTGGCCCTCACAGGTCCGCCAACAGCGATTTTGGCGTTACATCTTGTGAATGCCCTTGCCATCGCAAATTCGCGATTAATTAATATGTTCATTGGGCCGGAACCGGTATCAAGTCAGGAATGAACAATTTCCTAAAAGCTGCTCTCCCGGTAGCAGCGTTATTGTCGTTCGCCTGTAGCGGCGGTGACTCAACAAACATTTCATTGACGAGAGAAGCTGAATTGGCACAGGCTGCCGCTACGGCTCTTTCCAGACTCCCAACTCCAACCCCTACGGCAACACCACTTCCTACGGCGACACCCGTTCCAACCGCGACTCCTGAACCAGCGCCAACTCCAAGGCCGACAGCAACCCCCGATCCGTCGAAATTGAATCCGAGTGATCTCCATGCAATAGATATCGGCAGCCCTCCGGGCGCATGGTCCGGAATACAGCCGATCACCAAACCCCTGGATTTCACGTCTATTAGCCCGCTGCCTGAAGGTCGAGCACTGCTGGTGGGAGGTAAGACTTCTGACGGAATCCCTTCAACCGGGGTTGATATCTATGACTCCGGCACTGGAGAGTGGCAAGCCGTAAGCTCTCTGGCATTTGGTCGGTACCTTCACACAGCAACGACAATGAGTAACGGAGACGTGTTCGTGACCGGCGGTTGGGGAGATAACTTCGCAGCGTTTCGAAGCACTCTCAGATATGACGTTGCCAATGATCTATGGAAACAGACAGAACCAATGTCTACCACGCGAGTGGCTCATGAGGCTGTGACTCTTCACGACGGTGGAATTATGGTGACGGGAGGCTGGGCTGGAGATCCCCTGGCGAGCACCGAAATTTACGATCCGGACGCGGACGTTTGGCAGATTGTTGGCGATCTGAACGTTGCGCGATTTGACCACACTTTGACCGTACTCTCAGATGGCCGGGTGCTGGCGGTTGGTGGTGAGGGAGCGGGAGATCAGCGGCTCTCTTCGGCAGAAATATATGATCCGGATACCGGGGAATGGACTGAGATCGCGAGTCTCAACAGTGCAAGATTTCAGCACACATCGGCTCTGATGCCTGACGGGAGAGTGATCGTTGCTGGAGGATGGGAGATCGAGTACCTGTCCAGTGTCGAGATATTTGACCCGGAATCTGGCAAATGGGAACAGAGCATGCCGTTGGCCGAAGCCAGAACTCGTCACGAAGGAATGCAACTGCCAGGCACCTACTATTACGTGGTGGGAGGCATAGGCTACGATGGGTTGCTCCGAGGGTCTGAAGCCTTCGACTGGCGCACGGATTCCTGGGTTCAGGCTGGAGATCTCAGGCAGGCTCGCTTCGGCCATAAGATCACGATTCTGGATAACGGTGAAATCATCGCAATTGGTGGGTTTACGGATTCGGGACTCACGCGGTCCGCTGAGGTTGTGACCGCTAATCCCGAACAGGGCTGAATGATCCCGTATATTCAGGATTAATTGGTGCGAGTCGATGGCTTGCCTTATAGTCTGCCGTCTAACCGATCCTCACCTCATACATTCAGCGAGACTCTCGATGCTCGGATTGGGAAAAATTACCAGGCTTTTCGACCCGGTTCGAATTCATCTGCTGTTTGCGTCCAGGGCGTACTCCTCCGAAGACCTTGTTGAGATGGCCATACAAGTCGTGACGAGAGACCGACTCGAAATCACCATAGCTACAGCGGAGTTGGTAGTGTTTGCCGCTGAGCGCGACGGCTCAATGTCGGAGTCAGTTCAAACTTCGATGCCGTTCGGACAAAAACGGACGATTCGTGCAGGGTCAGAGGAAAATTTCAGTGTTGACCTTCCCGTTGGTGATCTCTCCTCGCTCAGCTCAACGGCGCGGCGTTGGAAGATGCGAGTTCGGGTAAACACGAGTGATCGCCGCGAATTCGTTTTAGAAAGCAAGATAAAAGTGAAAATTGAGGACCCCGTCATATGAGATCATTCGAACGTGCCTGACCTGAAAAAAATTGATCCACATGTGGCCTCGTTTCTCGCATCTGTCAAGACCAGATTTGAAGTAGTTGAGATCGACCCCGATCTCGCAGATACAGCCGATTTCTGTCGGGAGTATGACTACCCGTTGGATAAGGCAGCTAACACCCTGATCGTTGCTTCAAAGCGAGGCCCTAAACGTTTCTCTGGCTGCGTGGTGCTGGCGACAACGCGCCTCGATGTGAACCAACGTGTCCGGAAATTGATGGAGGTTTCGCGCGTCTCATTTGCCAACGCTGATCAGATGATGGAATTGACCGGCATGAAGGTGGGTGGCGTTACGCCATTTGGCATCCCACAGGACGTGCCGCTTTACGTAGATTCCAGAGTGATGGCATGTGACTGGATAATCCTGGGCAGCGGCAACAGGGATGCGAAGATCAAGATCGCCCCCACTGTGTTCAATGAGATTCCCAATGCTCAGGTCATTGAAGACTTGGCCATGGAGGTAGAGACCTAGATGGCAGCTTCGGGAAAACAGTTCACGATTTGGGCGTTCAGCGATCCGCATGTTGGCACTGACATCACTTTTGGAAGAACGAGTCTTGCCGACGCGATTGCACAGTCAGAGGGCCGCGACCCTCAAAGCCCGGGATTCCACTGGGATATGGCCGTAGACCTTGGAGATGACTCTGGCTCCCAGATACTGCCAAACGACGATGAGGGTCGCCTCTGGGTCCAGCAGATTGAATCCCTTCGTGACCATGATCGGGAACAGGTATACAACGTCATCGGTAATCATGACGCCACAAATGCGGATCCGGACGGAAATTACGATACGCAGTGGTGGCACCGGAAATGGATCGACCCAGCAGGGGAGAGCACAGCCACGTCTGGTGTGGACAACGGGCGTCGCCCATATCCTGTTGTTGGGAATTGGGAGCATTACTCGTTTGAAGTAGGAAACTTGAAGTTTCTGATGATGGCTGACCGAAACGACTACCCGCCACCCGTTGGCCGAGGAGACTTCGGCGGATACCCAGCAGGTTCGATATCCCTGGAGACTTTCGATTGGTTGACGGATCATCTGCGGAATAGCCAGGATCAGATCGCCATATCCGGCCACCACCACATGGTGAAGAACACCACAGTAGCCTCAGGTAGCTGGGAGGGTGTCGACAACGGCTACCATGGCAGATTCGAGTACGGCGCTCCTATTGGAGCGTCTTATGTCCACTTTGTAGGGGACGAGCCAGACAGCGGTAAGATCGAATCGTTTCTCGTCGACAATCCAGGGTCGCTAGATATGTGGCTAGGCGCGCACACCCACACCTTCCCCGATGACCGGTTCGGAGGCAGGTCGCATATCGAACAGGCGTGGGGCGGCACTACTTTCATGAATGTGGCAGCGCTCAGCAAATACCACGGCAAGCGCAACATCCCAATGAGCCGCGTGATTACCCTGACTCACGGTAGCGCTAAAGCCAATATCAAGTGCTACATGCACACATCCGACTACCGGCCTCAAGGCTGGTACGACAATGCGGAGCGCGAAATCACCCTTAGCAACCCATTTGAGGCCCAATGAACTCTGAAACACAACCGGCGACGGTCCAACAGCTACTTGATATGACGGGCCGCGTCGCCATCGTCACCGGCGGCGGCACCCATCTTGGGCGCGCAATGGCCACGTCCATGGCGGAGCTTGGCGCTCAGGTAGTGGTAGCGAGCCGTCGACAAGAACTCCTGGAGTCCGAGGCCAAAATTCTGCAAGATCGAGGGCTCGCAGTGGAGCCGTACCAGTGCGATGTCACCGATGAAAATGCGGTCAATCGCATGGTCGATGCCACGGTGGATAAACATGGTCAAATTGACGTTATGGTTTGCAATGCTGGAGGTTCAAAAACCACAAGTTACATCCCAAACGCAATAATAGAAGAGTTCCGTCAAACCATGGATCTCAACGCCACCAGCACCTACATGTGCGCCCAGGCCGCAGCCCGTCATATGATTCCCGCTCATTACGGACGCATCATCACAGTGGCGTCGATTCACGGGTCTCTCACGTCCAATCCGGCATTCTATGAAGGCTTGAATTTCCGACGCTCCGGTCCGCCATACCAGGCGGCTAAGGCCGCGATCATCAACCTAACGAGGGCCCTGGCATCAGAGCTCGGCCCCCACGGAATCACAGCGAACTGCATAAGTCCGGGGCAGATACCAAGGCCCGGAAACGACCCTGAGATGAATGAGCGGGCACGAAAAGCCAATGCTGTCGGCGTAATCGGCACCGCTGACGATTTGAAGGGTGCGGTTGCTCTGCTGGCATCGGACGCCGGCAAGTGGATTACCGGACTTAACCTCCTTGTCGATGGTGGCTGGAGTATCTGGTAAAAACACAGACCACTAATTCATATATAGATACAGGCAACCAGAGGAACACAAAAAAGGACAGGTAAGTTGGGCGAATTTGAAGGCAAATCTGTAATCGTCACCGGCGGCGCGCTCGGCATGGGCGGGGACACCGCTGTTGAGTTTGCTCGCGCCGGAGCGAAAGTAGCCATCGCTGATATCAATGAAGTGGCCGCGGCCGCGACGCTCGAGAAGATGGCGGCCGCTGGTACCGCAGGGATATTCATCCACGGTGACGTTTCGCAAGCTGCGGCGTGCCGAAGAGTGGTCAGTGAGGCAGCCGGAGCGTTCGGCGGAGTGGACATCCTGTTCAACAATGTTGGTATTCAGCCACCCGACTCCTACACCAACGTTGAAGGGACCTCTGAAGAGCTGTGGGACCGTATCATCGGCGTAAATCTAAAGAGCCGGTTCCTGATGGCGAAGTACGTAATTCCTGAGATGCGGAAGCGAGGCGGTGGCGTCATCGTCAATAACGCCTCGGTGCAAGGGCAGCAGTCGATGCCGGGCGTGCCTGCTTATGCGGCATCCAAGGGTGGTGATCTCTCGTTGACCAGACAGATGTCGCTCGACTACGCAGCGGAGAACATTCGGGTGATGGCGATCTGTCCCGGGACTATCGACACAGAAATGGTTCGCTCAATTGCCAGAGAAGAAATCGGTAGCCATGATGAGGACGCAGTCGCTGAGCGTGTCGCCCAGTACGGCAAAGACCATCCACTTGGTCGTGTCGGCACCGGTCTGGATATCGCAAACGCCGTGATGTTCCTCGCCAGTGAGAAGGCATCATTCATGACCGGCTCGTTCATCAACGTCGATGGCGGATATATGGCAATGGGGTCATGGGCTTCCGGCGCAGGAGCGGATGCGTAGTGGAAGGCGAACCGCTCACGCCCCTACAGATTCCACGCGAGTTACTTCTCGCTGCCTTCTCTGAGGCACGTGCGGCCTTTCCAGAGGAATCCTGTGGCTGGATGGCTGGCCCTGCCGGAGGCGATGGGGTCGACCAGATAAAACCATGCGAGAACGTCCAGGCGAAGGGTGGTCATCCCACGGTCGCCAGCAGGCCAGCGGACACAGCCTACGTATTCAAAGATGAAGACTTGCTTGAGCTTGCGCGAAGTATTGACGCCGACCGGCCCGCGAGACTGATATACCACTCACACCCCAACGGAATGGCGTACTTTTCCGAGACCGATCGCACGGTCGCCACAAGTCCCTGGGGCGATGGTCCGTCGTATCCGGTTCAGCAGCTCGTCGTCGGCATTGACGGCGAGGCCGTTCGGGAAGCCGCCCTATACGCATGGTCGGATAGTGAAGGTGGGTTCGTGGAGATAGCCCGTTTCGAGGGAGCTCCGATCTAGTCACGATTCACTCACGTTTTCCGGTTACCATGTGCATGAATCGAGGAATCAAGTGGAGTACATCGGCCGGTCGATCCTTGTGACTGTCCGGCGGCCTATCCTTGCGGCTGCCTTGGTTCTGATCGCTCTTGGGTTCATGGGGCAATCCATCACGTCGCCCCAACCAGCACGCGCCCAGTCAGGCTCCCGTGAAGTGATCGTTGCCGATGTCGATGGCACCATCGACCCGGTCATGGCCCGGTATCTCTCCAGAGTTTTCGACGACGCTCAGAGCAATGACGTCGCCCTCGTGATTCTGAGGATCAATACGCCGGGTGGCATGTTGGAGTCGACCCGAGAAATCGTCGCTGACATCCTGGCGTCAAACGTGCCTGTTGTGACCTTTGTCGGGCCATCCGGAGCACGGGCGGGCAGCGCTGGAACATTCATAACGGTAGCGGGCGGACTGGCAGCGATGGCCAATTCCACCAACATCGGGGCCGCATCTCCTGTGGGCGCAGTGGGCGAAGACATAGAAGGCACGCTTGGCCGCAAGGTCACCAACGACGCCGCTGCGTTTATTCGCTCCATAGCAGAGCAGCGCGGTAGGAACGCATTCGCACTTGAGAGAACCGTCCGGGTCGCAGCCGCATACTCGGTAGAAGAGGCCCTGAGTCAAAACATCGTAGATCTGTTCGCACTTGATGTAGATGATTTACTGCGCAAGCTCGATGGCATGTCGATACCCACAGCGTCCGGCTCCGTGCAGATAAGCACCGGTGACCTCCATGTACGCGAGGTGGGATTCGGGTTCGTAGACAACATCCTGAGTTTCATCTCACAGCCCGACATAGTCTTCCTGCTTTTCTCGCTCGGAGGATTGGCGCTGGTCGTGGAACTCTGGTCTCCCGGACTGGTAGGGCCGGGAGTAGTTGGCGTAATCCTCCTGCTACTTTCCTTCGCCGGGCTGGGGCAGTTGCCATTCCACTGGGCGGGGGTAGGCCTTCTCGTACTGGCGATCCTGCTCGTGGTCACAGAAACACAGGTTCCCGGCTTTGGGATATTCGGTATTGCCGGAGGAGCCTCAATTGTGCTCGGAGGTCTTTTCCTCGTTGGATTTTTTGGAACGCCCGATTTTGGTGACCCGGACTATTCTGTGAGCTTGTGGCTCTTAGGTGGCGTGGGAGGGGTTACGGGAGCAGTGGCAGTCTGGTTCGGTTGGCAGGTACGACAATCCAGCCTGGCGCCCGCTTACGTGAGTCCAATATCAGCGCAGGCCCTGGTAGGGCAGCATGGCTCGGTAACAGTCGATCTGAGTCCCAAGGGTGAGGTTATGGTGGCCGGGGAGCGCTGGGGCGCCCGAATTGAGGGCGCACATGAACTGGAGGCAGGTGCCCACGTCGAAGTCAGATCAGTGGACGGACTAACGCTGATCGTGGAATCAGGCAGGGCTGACACGGCGCCAATATAGTTTGACGAAAAATGTGCGACCATGTGCTGAGTATGCGCGAATAATTCGCGCAACAAGGGAGATTTGAAAAATGGCATTGCTCAACTTCATCAGGGATTATGAACGGCTCGCCCGTTTCCGTCTCGGAAAATTCGAAGGCATGAAAGGCCCCGGGGTCGTCATTTCGATTCCGATATTGCACCAGATCAGGAAGATCGATACCCGAACTCAGATCATTGATATTCCTCGCCAGACCAACATCACGAAAGATAACGCACCGATCGAGATCGATTTTCTCGTTTACATGAGAGTCGATATAAATATGGCGGAAAAAGCGTTGCTCGAGGTCGAGAACTTCAGGGCAGCGGTAGTCGGACTGGCTACGACTACTCTGCGAGCTGTGATTGGTGATATAAGCCTGGACGACGTTCTTTCTCAGCGAGACCGAATCAACGAGTTGATCAGGCTGCGCCTCGATGGCGAGACAGAGCGGTGGGGCATCAAGGTCACCAACGTGGAGATACGTGAAATCGACCCGCCGAAAGACATTCAGGATGCGATGAATCGCCAGATGTCGGCCGAGCGAGTCCGTCGCGCTGTCGTTCTTGAAGCTTCCGGTACGAAGGAAGCGAACATCACAGTGGCGGAAGGTGAGAAACAGGCGGCGATACTTAGAGCCGAGGGTGCGAAGACTGCCGCGATTCTTGAGGCTGAGGGAGACCAACAGTCCGCAGTGCTGCGGGCTGAAGGATTCAGTGACGCGATGCTGCGCATCAACGGTGTCGCCCAGGATGCCCACTCCAACACCATGGGATTGCAGTACCTGGAGACACTGAAATCACTTGGCAACAGCCCGGCCTCTAAGTTCATTTTTCCGATGGAATTTACAGGCTTGATCGGCAAAATTACCGGCCTCGGAAATGATGAAGACGACTAAATAGCCGGATTCAGGCTGTAGTAATCGGGTTATTCAAGTCGCCCATGTGAACCTGTAATCGGTTTCTTACACTTATATTACAGTCAAAACATAACGCCAATAAATGCGGATCAGTGGAAGCTGGCCTGTCGCCATTTCCATGTCGAATTAATGGCCCGTACTAACGCTCGGTTCTGACCCTGGTTCGGAGTCGACACCATGGCAATGCATGGGCGTAATCGCGACGGCCCCGATTACCATCAATCTTGCCCGGTGACACCTGATTGGTCTGATCAGGGATGTGACTCGGAGTCAGGTCAGGAATCTGAATGACGATCTGATCCCTGGTGTTAACGCGGCTCAATCTGGATCAGATGAAGGTCCTTGCGTATACCTGCGACAGGCACCGCAGACTTCCGCCGGAACCAGACGGGATTGCAGTGGTGAACCGAATCATCGAATTCTTCGCTCGCAGCAAAACGCGTTCGCTGAGCATTGGGGTTGGAGACACCATCCAGAGCAAGGCCAATCCCGGCCACTCGAATCTCAGACTATGACTCGCTCAGGCCGCGTGACCACGATGAAATACGCCGCGGCCGCTCCTACACGGTACCGGCCGATCCTTCTCGCAAGTGCCACACGGTAACGTAATACGGAAGCGTATGCGCCGCATGTACCGGCGGAAACGCCGTAAACACGGCGTAACGTAACGCGGCGCATGCGGCTACAATCTTGAATACTCGCCGCGGCACTCTTCCGCCGTGAGTTCTTGGTTCGCCGATTTGTCGCTCTATGTCTAACGCACCGTATGCGGGTATTTCATCAACATTGCGGTAGATAGGGGCTTCGCTGCGTTATCGGCGCTCTCCGTTGAATTCCATCGTGGCAGGAGGATTGTGTTGGCGAGGCTTGGAGCTTACGAATACCCTGAAATCGGTCTCTTTGAGGCGATCTCTATTGGTAAACGAATCAGTCAGGATTTCGGCGGTTCGATCTCCCGTGCTCACCTCGCTGAGGTACTGGGAATGAGCGAACGTGGCGGGCGATTCTCGGTCGTACTCGGTGGCCTGAGGATGTGGCGAATTGCTGAAGGTAGGAGCAATATCCGCGTCACTCAGCTTGGAGTGCGCTCCGCTTCCCCTGTGAGCCCCGAGGAGGCGGTGGAGGTTACAACTGAGCTCGCTCGCAGCGTAGGCCTTTTCAACCAGTTGCGAACACGACTCGGCACATCCGTTGCAGATCCAGCGGCGCTTAATCTTGTGCTGGAGGAGTTGACGGGCGCACCGCGCGCCGAGATAACTCAGCGTATTTCGACGCTTGAGAAGATACTCAGAGAGTTGCCTCCTGGTGTATCTGGCACAGGTTCACGCAATGTGGGCGTCATCGCCTCAACCGTCCACGTGCAAGAGTCGAATCCAGCACTAGAGCCACAAGTCACGTCTGAATCGGCAATAACGCGGCTGAAATTAAGCTTCTCAGGCGGCACCGTGGATCTGGAAGAATCTCCTGAGGCCATTGCGATGGTCATTCAATTGCTGGAGCAGCATCGAAGGCGGACACCGAGCTAGGCAGGCACCGGTCGTCGCCGGGTGCGTCCAGCCCGATGTCGATGGATGTGACGGCTAGTGGACATGTTCGGCGCGCATGCCTGGATCCCGGAGATCTCTCGGAGCCACCGATTCCGGACCGACGCAGCGAAGCTGGTATTTGGGGGGTGGATGGGATGGTGCGAACTCGCGGGGCTGGTTCTGGGGCGCGCAGATAAGTCTCCATCGATACCGCCTCGGTCAACAATCAATATCTAATCCTGGACGCCGGTAGGCGGGATGATGGGTCCTAAACGTACTCTTTGAGCTTCTCAGCCAGCTTACGAGTCATACCCGGAGCTGCCGCTACGTCGTCGATGGACGCCTCGCGAACGCCTTTGAGGGAGCCAAACTTTCGGATGAGCATCCGCTTTCGCTTTGGACCTATTCCGGGGACGAGGTCGAGTGCAGACTGAATCGACGACTTCTGACGGCGCTGTCTGTGGAATGTGATGGCGAATCGGTGCGCCTCATCACGAATTCGCTGGACAAGAAACAAGGCGCTGGAGCTACGCGGCAGGACGATGGGGTCTGGGTCCTCTGGGACGTAGATCTCTTCCTCTCGCTTGGCGAGACTAGCGAGAGGCACGTCCTTGATACCCAGCTCAAGAAATACCTGTATCGCCGAACTTAATTGGCCTTTGCCTCCGTCAATCAGCACAAGATCAGGAACTTCGCCAAAGCTCTCTTCATCTTTTTCAGAGGTGTCGCCATTACCCTCGCTCTCAGAAGCGCCATTCTGGACTTTCTTAAGTCTTTTGAACCGCCGCGTGAGCACTTCACGCATTGATGCGAAATCGTCGTTTCCCTCTACGGTCTTGATCTTGAAGCGCCGGTAGTGGGCTGACTTTGGCTTTCCGTTTTCAAACACGGCCATCGACGCCACCGTGTTGGTGCCCTGGATGTGCGAGATGTCATAGCACTCCATCCGGACCGGCAGCCGCGGCAAGCTGAGTTGCTCCTCTAACTCACTCATGGCGTCATTCATCATCTCAGTGTCAGCAGCCCACTTAGCCTTCATCCGCTCAAGGCCGTGCGCTGCGTTCTCCCGAACCATCTCAACGAGTTTTCGCTTCTCGCCACGCTGCGGGATGAAAAACTCAACCTTGCTCCGTCGCTTTTGAGTGAGCCAGGATTCGATGACCTCGACGTCTTCGATCTGCTCTCCCAGCAAAATCGTCCTCGGCACATGGGCTGCGGAATCGTAGAACTGTTTTACGAAGTCCGTGATTATCTGACCGGAAGAGATGTCTCGGGTGTTGGACATCATGAAATTATCCCGACCAATGAGCTTGCCCTGGCGGACGAAAAATATCTCTACCCATGCTTCATCTGGGCCGTGAGAAGAGGCGATGACGTCAAGGCTCTCTCCGCCCATTGAGAGAACCTTTTGCCCCTCGTATACCCGCTCGACCGCTTTTAGCTGATCTCTCAGGATGGCGGCGCGCTCAAAATTCAACTCATCGCTGGCCTCAAACATCTGGCCGTTGATGTTGCGCACAACGTCTGCGGTGCGGCCCTCAAGGAACAGGATGACTTGATCAATGACCTCGGCATAGTCCTGCTTCGAGGCAACTCCAATGCACGGTCCGATGCACCGCTTGATGTGGTAATCAAGGCACGGGCGATCGTCATTACCGGTGATGGCCTTGGTGCAAGATCGGTAGGGGAATAGTCGCTTGAGGAGGGTCAGGGTCTTTCTGACGCTTCCGGCACTGGCGAATGGGCCGAAGTAACGTGCCCCGTCATTGGTCGTCTTCCGGGTGATGTATATCTGCGGAAATTCTTCAGTCAGATCAATCTTGATGTACGGGTAAGTCTTGTCGTCTCTCAGCCGAACATTGAATCGCGGCTGGTGCCGCTTGATGAGGCTATTCTCCAGGAGAAGCGCCTCCTGTTCCGACTCGGTGATGATGTACTCGAAGTCGATAGTCCGGGCCATCAACTCACGCGTTTTTGGCGCGAGACTGGCCGGTTTGGCAACGTACGAGCGCATCCGACTTCTCAGAGATCTCGCTTTGCCCACATAGAGAATCTTCGCATCAGCGTCGCGCCACATGTAGACGCCGTAACTCGTGGGAACCGAGCGGAGCCGTTCAGAGAGCGTCTTGCGGGTGTCAGCAACCGTCGTCATGCAGACAAGTTCCCACGTATCCAGTGTTCCAGCGACACTTCGGTAGCCGGTAAACGAGCTAAAGGCGTAGTACCGAACTTAGCCGATGGTGAAGGTGAGGACCACCAGAGCCACTGCGAGAGCTCCTGTGACAATGGCCAGTTTTTTAAGTTCCGCACCAATGTACTGACCATACACAGCGGCCCGCATAGGAGCCTGGCGACCACGCCTGCCGCGTGTTGCCCTGACCTCGGCGCGCTGCCGACGTCTCGATTCGCGTGCAGCGGCTTCGCCTGATCCAACGGGAAGGCCACCATCCTCGTCAGCCACATCGTCGGACGAGCCTCCTCCGATCTGGTCCTCGGAGTCCATGAATACGTTAGGGGTCGATTCCTTGCGTTGTGATCGCCGGGAAAAGTTGATCTTGGTTCGTCGAGATTTTCGTGGCATTTTTATCTACGTTAGCTGGTTGATCGAAGTTGGCCTGCCGTGTGCAATTCCTTTGCGAGGGGAACCAGGAAATCGGCAGCGCGTTCGATCGATATTTCAGAAGTGTTAATCATCACATGATACAAGAAGGGATCGATGGGAGTCGTATCAAACGCCTTCTCAAAATATACGTGCTGAGCGTGATCGGCGTGGGTCACGAAGTCGTCAGCATCTTCCTGAGTGAGATTTTCGCGCGCCATAATGCGTTGGACTCGGACATCGCGGTCCGCCACAACTCCAACTCTCAGCACGCTGCGTATGTCACGCAGGATCGCTGGTCCACCACGACTTACGATGACTACGCTGCCATCTTCAGCGATGTCTCTGATGACTTCTCGTGTCGATTCAATGAAATGGTCTTGGTCGATGTCACTTGGTGACGTGATTACGCTGTCCAGATCCTTATAGGACTGGGAAAGTAGGTTGTCGATCCCGGGTCCAAAATAGGGATCGCCACCAGTGCCGGCGATAGACGAGCGCTCAAGCATTCTCTGGACGAGTCCGGCCAGCCGATCTACTACGCTTATCGGCCTCCGCTCCGTTTCCGAAAGCGCCTGAACGGTTGATCCAACTTTCCGTGCAATCTCTGCCAGTAGCAATCGATCAATGCAGTCGATCTCCAACTGGTCAGCGATCAGATGGGCGAGATTCGGGGCTAACGAACCGGCCCTTCCTTCAATCGCAATAACAGGCATGGCTTACCTCCCCAAGATTCCGTAAAGCATAGCCGATGAACTCAAGTTGCCCTCGGGTGTGCCTTATCGTACTCGGACCGGACATAAGAATCTGTGAGGTGAGTGTATATCTGTGTAGTCGCAATGCTGGCATGTCCCAGAAGTTCTTGAACGTGCCGGAGCGTGGCGCCACCATGCAGCAAGTGTGTAGCGAAGCTGTGCCGCAACGTGTGAGGTGTGACGTTGCTTTCGATTCCCGCCAATAGCGCGTATTTCTTCAATCTGAGCCAGAAGGCCTGTCGTGTGAGCCTGTCACCGCGCCGATTCAAGAAAAGCGCCTTATTGCGCTCATCGTGCAGCACCTCATTCCTGATTGTCGAAATATATCCACTAACCAGCGATATGGCGTCTTCATATAGTGGGACCACGCGCTCCTTGGAGCCTTTGCCGGTGCAACGAACAGTCATCGATTCAAAGTCGATGTCATTGATGTCCAGATCGACGAGCTCGCTTACCCGCAGGCCTGCTGCGTACATCAGTTCAAACATGGCGGCGTCCCGGGCAGCCTCGGCGCCATGTGTCCCACCAACCGTCCGGAGAAGAGATTCCACCTGTTCGGGAGTTATCGCCTTTGGAAGCGTTCTCCCGGGTCGGGGGGATCGGAAGCTCTCCATGGGGTTCGAGTCGACCACACCTTCCGTACGAAGGAATTTGAACATCGACTTGAGAGATGCGACTTTGCGAGCACGTGTGGACGTTGAGTACCCCCGTTCGTCCAAATCCTGGAGGTAACCAGAGATGATCTCAGGGCCGACTGACCTCCACGCGATGTCCGGGTGTGCGCTTTCCAGGAATCGTAAGAATGACCCAAGATCGTTTGTATACGCACCTCGAGTGTTGGGCGACGCGCCCTTCTCAACACTCAGATAGTTGAGAAATGACTCGATATCAGAATATGTGGCAGCAGCCATGGGACCGTTTCCGGTGATGCATTCGTGAGTGGATTCGTACTGGGAAATATGATGCAGCCTAGCACGGCAGATGCGATTCGCTCACGATTGGCTCGCGGCGGATTTGAGAGGGACAAGCCATCGCACGCGGTCTCGATGGACTAACCTTCCATTGACCCCCGTGTTCATCGCTACCTACAATCGGAGTTACGTTCCTGATTGGCGCGTTGCATCAAACCAGTGCGCCCGTTTGAGAATGCATTCGCTAACGCAACCACAGTCACTGACCGCGAATAGGCAGTAAATGATCGAGATCCCGTTCGACCCCAACATATTCAACAGCGGAAGTTTCACGCTCAGCTGGCATGGCTTCATGAGTTTTATTGCTGTCGGTGGCGCAGTATACCTCGTCGGTCGTTGGGCGAAAAAAGAAGGGATCGACCCCGATATCGTTTACAACGTCGCGGTGTTTGGGATCATTGGCGGAATCCTTGGTGCCCGAGTTGTACACGTAGCCGACAACTGGGATTTCTATTCGGCCAACCCGGGCAATATTTTCAAGATATGGGCAGGCGGCATCGGACTATGGGGCGGCATTCTTGGCGGATGGTTAGGCGCTCTTGCATACTCGCTGTTGGTCAACAGATTCTCCTCTGATCCGAAAACCCACGTTCCCATAGGGCGACTGATGGATCTCACGGCTCCAGCAATACTGCTTGCTCAGGCTATAGGCAGGGTAGGGGACCTCATTAACGGCGAGCACTGGAGCAAGGCGACTGATCTGCCGTGGGGATGGATATTTACCAACTTCAGCAGTCCCGGATTCCAGGGACCACCGTCAAACCGGACTGATATTGTCTGGGATCCCACTCAGGCCACGCACCCCTCCGCAGCCTACGAATTGATTGGCGATCTCTTGCTGTTCATGGTGGTCTGGAAGCTGCGAGGGAAGTTCATCCCGAACGGTGCTCTGTGGATGGTCTACCTCACCCTCTACTCGTCTATGCGCTTTGCAATCCAGTTTCTCCGGGTGGACGAGGTCAAGGTGTGGGGGCTACAGGAAGCTCACTTCATCGCTATCATCGTGGTGGCAATAACCATTCCATGGATGGTCATGTTCCTCCGATGGAAGCGCGGTTCGTCTGACGGTGACACGTCGGATGATTCTCCCCCGACGAGTGGAACCACACGACGCCGACGAAGAAGGGCGACAGCCTGAGCGAGTTAGCTGATCAGATTGATGGACGTATATCTACCAGACTGAGTTCGAGGCTCTCTCGCCCCCGCCAGTAGTTCATTTTGAGACTGTAGACGGCATCTACCAGGCCACTACCAAGTGTGGCGCGTCCCAATCCGAATCCGATCGCTTTTATCGTTCGGGAACCGCCGTCCAGGGCGAGCTTTAAGTGATCTCCCGTGGCGCCAACCGCTTTGACCTCCAAGGGCATAAGCCCTCGGGTAAGAAACAGCGGTGTCGGATTGGCTTCTCCGTATGGAGCGAGTTCATCAAGGAATTTCTTGAGCGGAGTGCCAACAGCCGAAAAATCGATCTCAGCGTCAATTGCCAGCGATTCAGCTACCGGGTCACCGGAGTTCGTCGCTGCATAATCCGTCAATTCAATGATGATCTGCTCCACGTTAGACGCTGCGGCAGTGAGTCCCCCAGCCCGAGCGTGACCGCCAAACTTTTCAAATAAAGATGAGCTGTTTTCCAGCGCCGCGTGGATATCGAACTCGGGACCACTGCGCAAGCTCGCTCGGAAGAATTCGTCCTGAATAATGCCGACCATTGCTGGTCTGGAGTAGTTCTCAGAAAGTCGCCCTGCCGCCGGCCCCAGTAATCCTGGATGCAGTTGGTTGGAAACCACGGATATGAGCGGCGGTAGGGAATCTCGCCCCGCCATCGCTGCCTCAGCAATCTCCTGGGCCTCCGCGCTGAGACGACGGCGCTCAATGTTGTTCGACTCCAACTGCTCAGCAAGAATGAATGCGCGATCAGGGTCGTCACATACGAGCAAATCGAGTGAATTCCTGGCGTTACCCAGCCTGCCCGGAGCATTCAGTCTCGGCCCAATCTGGAACGCCACGGATTCGGCGTCTATCGGTCCATTCTTCCCGCCGACTTTTGCCTGAGTAATAAGGCTTCGTAGACCTGCGTGTGCGGTGTTTTCCAGTTGCTTTAAACCTTCACGCACTATGATCCGGTTATCGCCGCGCAGCGGTCCAACATCGGCAACTGTGCCCAGCGCTGCCAGAGCCAGAGCCGAACTCGCACCGCCACGCCCCAACTTTCTACCAACCGACTGCACCAGCTTGAATGCGACGCCAGCGCCTGTCAGTCCCGCCGCGGGGCTGTCATCATCGCCTAGATGGGGATTAACGAGCGCTACAACAGAAGGAAGCTCAGTGCCGATGACGTGGTGGTCGGTAACAACCACGTCCAGCCCAAGGCTCGCAGCATAGGCGAGTGATTCCAGTTCGCTCGTGCCAGTGTCCGCCGTGATGATCAGCGAGACGCCGCTCGCGTGCATCGAACTCAGGGCCGACTTTGGAACGCCATGACCATCCGCCTGTCTGTCTGGCACGAACGCCACGGCTTTTCCGCCGAATGCCTCGATGGATCCCAATAGCAACGCGGCGCCAGTCAGTCCTTCGACATCGAAGTCGCCAACGATGCCAATCGATTCACCTCGCTCGATTGCGCGAATCAGCCGTTCAGACGCCTTATCGAGACCTGGCAGAAGCGACGGATCCGAGAGATCTGCGTAGCCAGCGCTGAGGAATTTCCGGGCCTCAGCCGGAGTGTTGAACCCACGGTTGTACAAAAGCCGGGCCGGAAGATCACCAAGTGAGGACGTCGCAACCTCATACGCTTCTAAAACCGACGCAGGAGGGCTATCAGCGATTACCCAGTCACGGTTTGGTTTCAGCAATCCTTATCGAGCCGGAGCTCAGGCCGTAGGCTCTGAGAACACCAGAACGGCGTTATGGCCACCGAAACCCATTGAGTTGGACATAGCGGTGCGCACCATCTGCCTGCGATATTCGTTGGGCACATAGTCAAGGTCGCAATCAGGATCCGAGTTCTGGAGATTGATCGTTGGTGGGATCGCACCTTCAGAAATTGATAGCACCGAAATCGCCGCCTCGACTCCTCCCGCAGCGCCCAGCAAATGGCCCGTCATTGATTTGGTTGAACTTATCGGGATATTAGCCGCATGCTCGCCCAGGGCGCTCTTGAGGGCCAGCGTCTCGTACTTGTCATTCATCGGCGTGGAGGTGCCATGAGCGTTCACATATTCAAGTTCGCCGGGTGAGAGTCGAGCATCATTGAGCGCGATTGACATTGCTCTGAATGCCCCATCGCCAGTTGGCTCAGGCTCGGTTATGTGGTGGGCGTCGCTGCTCGCACCGTACCCCGCCACCTCCGCCAGAGGCTTCGCACCGCGTTTGCGTGCGTGCTCCGCAGACTCAAGCAAGAGCACGCCTGAGCCTTCGCCCAGAACAAAACCGTCCCGCTGAGCGTCAAATGGTCGCGAGGCACCCTGCGGATCATCGTTCCGCTTGGAGAGCGCCATGCAGGAGTTGAACCCTGCCACAGCGATCTCGCACACGGCAGCCTCGGTTCCACCGGCAAGCGCCACATCAGCTTCACCTCGCAGAATCATCTCCCTGGCCTCACCTATGGAGTCAGTTCCGGTGGCACAGGCTGACACAACGGAGTAGTTCGGGCCCTTGGCTCCAATGAGCATCGATACCTGCCCCGCAGCCAGATCACCAAGCATCATGGGAATCAGAAATGGCGTTACCCGTTGTGGACCTCTGTCACGCATCACATCAAACTGTTCGGACAGCGTCTTGATTCCACCAACGCCGCTGCCGATGATGACGGCGAATCGGGTTGGATCGACATCTTCGATGGTTATTCCAGCGTGGGACATCGCCTCAAGAGAGGCCGCACAGGCAAGTTGCGCGAAGCGGTCCATCCTCCGAGCTTTTTTACGATCCATATAGTCCATCGGCTCGAAGCCATCGATCTCAGCAGCAATCTGGGTGGAGTGATTCGAAGCATCAAATGACTTGATGGTGTCGATCCCAGATCTGCCAGCCAGCAACCCTTCCCAGGTTGATTCTCGGCCGATGCCAAGTGGTGACATCAGCCCTATGCCTGTGACTACAACTCGGTCAGATGTGTTTTCGTTTCGGATTGATCTGCTCCAGTTCTGGTACAGGCAGGTTTCAAACCCGTCCGTTCCGTTTAACTGAGTGATTTGTGTTGGTCGTCAACCGCGCATCACTGGAACGGACCGTGCAATCCGGCACCATGGGCGGCAATAGGTGATCAGTGAATTTACTTAGAATAGCGTCAATCACAATGTGATCTAAAGGCGGAATTATACAGTCGTTGCTTCATCGGTTATTCGAGTTCCCAACTGTGGAGGCGCACCAGCATCTCTGGGAAATGTGATAACTCGATATTCACGATGGCAATACAATCATTGTGATGGACGATTCGCATATCAAAACCACGACCGTCAGCGCCGCTCCAACCGTGTCGATTGAGACGCACGGCTGCAAGCTGAACACAGCGGATAGCCAGCGAATGGCGACTGCGCTAACAGACCACGGATACGCGATTGCTGATGTAGACGAATCACCAAACGTCTGGGTAATTAACAGCTGCACTGTCACACACGTTGCCGACAAAAAAGCACGGCAGGCGATATCCGCTGCTCGTCGTAAGTTTCCCGAGGCGCTAATCGTAGTGGCGGGTTGCTACGTCGAGCGAGACCCGGAGACCGTCGCCGCTCTTGTGGGAGTGGACCTCGCAATTCCCAACACGGCCAAACATAACGCCGTAGATCTAATCTCTGATCGGCTTGGCCTCAAAGCGACGCCGTGCGCAGATGGTGCCTCCGCAGATACTGGATTCATGCTGTTGGGCCGCAGCAGGGCCTCTGTGAAGATCCAGGAAGGCTGCAACCAGGTCTGCGCCTACTGCATCGTCCCCACTGTTCGTGGTCGAGAGCGCAGCATTCCCACGGCGGAGATTGTTGATGAGATCAACAGTCTGATTTCCGGCGGAGCGCGGGAAGTCGTGCTGACCGGGACGCAGCTGGGCTCGTATGGGTTTGATCTCCATAACCAGAGCCTGTCTTCCATGATTGCGACTGTGCTGGATGAGACGAGTATCGAGCGACTGAGAGTTTCGTCCCTGCAGCCACTGGAGATAACGGACGAGTTGCTGGAACTGTGGACCGGTATTGGCGCCAATCGGCTCTGTGCACACTTTCATGTGCCGCTGCAGGCCGGTAGCGACCGGGTACTAAGCACCATGCGCAGGCGCTACACAGCTGAGGAATACCTCGCATCGTTGGAGCGGATTCGTGCAGCCGTTCCAGATGCTGCGATCACCACCGATGTGATTGCAGGGTTTCCCGGAGAGACTGATGACGAGTTCCAGCGATCGGTCGAAATAGTCGCCGAAGCTAACTACGCTGATGTCCACATTTTTCCGTACTCATCCCGTCCCGGCACATCAGCAGCACACTTTGGCGGCCACCTCAATCCGGCGATAGTGGCTGAGCGGGCTGCACGGCTACGCGAGATCGGCGCCAGATCCTTCAACGCATTCAGGCAACAACTTGTGGGAACCACCGCCAGGGTTCTTTGGGAGCGGGATGAGCCATCCATCGGTCTGACGGACTCCTACGTGCGAGCGCAGCTTGGTTCTGGGCAGCGGTCGGGCAGGGCGCGTGTGAATTCCATTGAGGAAGTCGCTCTGATCGAGTTCGATGGCAAAGTGATGCTCGCCGAGCCTTTGACGAACGGCACTGAGGCAAAGCCCACCGTCCGTATCTAGTCGGTGCGCATGCCTGGATCCCGGACGACGGGTGTGAGTTCATATCTGCTGAATACCGGGTTCTGTGTTGAGATCTCGAATCGTTCAACCTACCGCTAGCGCGTCCGTGATGACAGCTCGTGAGTTCAGCTTCGTTCTTGTACTGGACGGTCGGGGGCGTTGGTGGCCTCATGCCTGAAACCTGCCGCCTCTTCAAAATAAAAAGAGGGTCGCCTCTTTCGAGACGACCCTCAGGAAGTTATTCAGGTACTGCTAAACGGAGACCGGACGCAGGTTCAATGAACCGCCCCAGCGCTCCAGGTAGCCTGCGCGATGCTCATAGCCGTGGGCGAAGACCATCAACCAACCATCTTTTTCAATGTAGTTGAGGTATTCACGCTTCTGCTCAAGCGTTGCATCCGGCCGCTTATCGAACGCTGTGATGTACGACAGCGTCACGTGCGACGCTGTTGGTACCAGGTCGCCAAGGTAAGCGACGCGCTCGCCTCCAGTGTTGATGAACACTGACTGATGGCCGGCACAGTGACCGTCAGTTACACGGGTTTGTACACCGGGAATGATCTCGGTGTCACCGTCTATCAACTCAACCTGACCAGACGCACTGAGAACGTCGAGGACGTCACGCGTGAGAGAGAAGTGCGGCCAGGCTCTTTCGTTTGGTGCCATAGCCTCTTCCCAGGAGTTCTTCTGGATGATGTACTTGGCGTTTGGGAAGGTTGGAATCTTCTGACCAAGACGGTCCAGACGAATCGCCCCACCTACGTGATCGAAGTGAAGATGGCTCAGTACCACCATGTCGATATCTCGAGCCGTAAGGCCGTTGCCCTGGACCTTGAGGTCCCGGAGTAGCTTCGATCGTGAAAGGCCGTAGACCTCTCGAGTGATTTCCGGGTCCTTGGACCCCATCCCGGTGTCAATTAGGATGTTGTGCTCAGGAGCCTGAACGAGAAGTGTGTTCAGGCCAAGTCGAACGCGATTCTTGCGGTCGGGCTTGGCTTCTTTCTCCCAGATAACTCGCGGAACTTGCCCAAATACTGAGCCCCCGTCGAGCAAAAATGATCCATCAGTAACTACGCGTACCTGAATGCTGTCGGCCTGCATTGGCGGCGCCCCCTCTTGTCCCGATTGGTCGGGAAGCTAACTGTCAGATGAACGGACATTCATCTGACGTGTCGGTTAAGCGCCTCGCTCAGTGAATGTGCTGTGGCTGCCCCATTCCCGCCAGAGACCTAGAAGCTGCGGCATACACACCTTGAGAGACTGGGCGAAACCATACCCCTGTTTAAGCTCTATGTCAATGTGAATTTGTACTTATGTAAAAAATGTCTTGGTGTTTTCTACTCGGATTTGATCGACTTCTGAATCACCAAACCGGTAACCAACGGTGAAGCGAAATGCAGGTCTACAATCGCTCAGCAAACTGGTTTCTGATCCTGGTCTCAAATGCGAGATCACTTTCTAGCAGCAAAGCACAACACAAAATCTGATCACATCGCGTTTCCCAAAATACGATTCAAGGAGCAACCCAATGAATTTCGAAATCGTGTCTGGAGATATCACTCAACAGACAACGGCCGTTGCAGTCGTCAACCTCTTCTCCGGAGTCACCTCGCCAGGAGGCGCAACGGGCGCGGTCGATTCGGCCATTGGCTCGACTATCTCAAAGCTGATCGAAGCCGGTGAGATCAAAGGCGGCGCTTCAGAAGCCACACTGATCCACACCCTTGATCACCACGATAACTTCGGTCCTGACCGAGTTCTGGTGGCCGGACTTGGGAAAGCGAAATCTTTGGACCTGGTGGCAATTCGCAACATCGCCGCTGTCGTAGCCCGCAGAGTTCGCTCGATCGGCGTTACCGAAGCCACAACCATCCTCCACGGCGCCGGAATCGGAGGAATCGATCCATCTGACTCAGCTGAAGCCATCGTTGAAGGCTCAATCCTCGGCACCTATGAGTTCAAGAACTACAAATCATCCAGCGAAGATGACGCGGATCAAAACGCTGGCCTCGAAACTCTCACGATCATTGAACTCGATCCCCAAAAGGCCTCTGATATTCGGGATGCGGTTGATCGATCAACGAAGATGGCGAACGCAGAGGCCCTCGCCCGAGACCTCGTCAATCATCCGCCAAACATCATGACTCCGACGCGTCTCGCAGAAGAAGCGGCCAACGTGGCCGAAAGCACGCCTGGCCTCAAACTCACGATTCTGGAACGGGCAGACGCCGAGAAGATGGGTATGGGCGCATATCTTGGGGTCGCTCAAGGTAGCCATGAACCGCCAAAGATCATCCGGCTCGACTACGTTGGCGACCCAGACGATGCAGATAATAATCTCTGGATCATTGGCAAGGGAATTACATTCGATTCCGGTGGCCTATCGCTAAAGCCATCCAGTGGCATGGAGACGATGAAGAGCGACATGGCCGGAGGCGCATCTGTGATCGCCGCCGCAAAGGCAATCGCTGAGATCGCGCCCAAGATCAACATAACCGCACTCTGCCTGGCAACTGAAAACATGCCGGGCGGTGGCGCACAGCGGGTCAGTGACGTGGTTCAGGCAATGAACGGCAAGTTCATTGAAGTGCTCAACACTGATGCGGAAGGCCGACTAACTCTCGCCGATGCGCTCTGCTACGCACGAGAAAACGGAGCGAAGCGCATGGTGGATGTCGCTACGTTAACTGGAGGAATCGTTGTCGCTCTCGGCAAGGGTAACTCCGGTGCATTTTCAAATGACGACGAGCTGGTTAATGCCCTGATCTCGGCAGGAGACAAGCGCGGCCAGTCGTTCTGGCGACTTCCGCTGGACGATGTCGCCAAGCGTCAGAATCGCTCCAACATCGCTGATCTGAAGAACACAGGCGGTCGCCTTGCACATGCCATTACGGCGGCTCATTTCATAGGTGAATTCGCTGAAGACACCCCGTGGGTCCATCTCGATATCGCAGCCACCGCGATGTCAGACGTGGACGCCGGTATCCTGACCATGGGGGCAACAGGCGTACCGACGCGTACTCTTGTACAGTTGGCCCTCGATCTCGCAGCACAAAATTCATAGTCACGCCAATCGGAGAAATGATCGATGCCCAAAATTCCAACATTCGACATGAAGCCCGTGGAAGTGCCGCAGAGCATCCTCGATGGCTTCAAACTGATTCCCACCGCAACCGTTTACAACGCCTGCCGGTCATTCGGTCACCCAAATTGCGTTCTGGAGGGTATTCGGCCTTTCATAACCGAAGGGCGATTCGCCGCTCGGGCGCGTACGCTCCGGTTCCTGCCAATTCGGCCAGATCTGTCTGCAGAGATGGGTAAGGGCGAGAACACACCTGAATACATAGCGATGGGACGCTGCGGCCCGGGTGATGTGCTTGTGGCTGACATCATGAGTCTGGAGCGCGACGTAGTCGCCGGTGACGTCAAACTCCTCCAATTGAAGATGAATAACGCGGACGGCGTGATCATCGATGGCGCCATCCGCGATCTTGGCGTGCTCGAAGACGAAGATTACGGGCTCGCCATATACGCGGTCGCCCGCAGTTTCCATGGCGGCCCAGTCGCCATTCCAGCAGAAGAAAACATCCAGATCGAATGTGGCGGCGCGCTAGTGCGCCCCGGAGACGTGATGGTTGGCGATGGCGACGGCGTACTTGTAGTCCCATCCTGGATGGCCGAAGCAGCCCTTGAGTGGGCCACAGAGCATGAAGAGGTGGAGAACTACGTTAAGGAGAAGATCCGAGCCGAGGGCGTGGCCCCTGGCAAGTACTATCCGCCAACAGAAGAGATGCACGAAGAGTGGGCGAGAGTGAAGAAGGAACGCGGCCTCTAGCGTTCTCCGCCGTAGGGGCACGTTGCAACGTGCCCCTACGGCACATCAACTGATCATCGCGCGTAATCCCATTGCAACGTGCCCCTACGAAGAACATTGAACCGTCGCCGATTTCCGGTATCCGCCCGGCCTGGTTCTCTTGAGTCCGGTCGAAGTGACCGGCCCCCCAGTAGTCGTGGACGCTCGTCAGATTCAAACGTTTTTGCCGGATGGGGGCGTGGCGGGGCAAGCCCCGCTGCTACCAAGGGCAATGACATTGGACGGCTTGGACGCGGAAAGCCCGTTCTGATCCACTACGGCGGGTAAAACCGACCCGCCGCAGCTCTCACTCAGCCCAGATCGCTTCTAACCACGGCATAACCACCGGCAGCAGTTTCTCCGGATGCTCGCGGTTGATGTTGTGGCCAGCACCTTCAATCTTGACGACCGTCCATCTGCCGTTCTCTGGAACAACTTCGGCCACGAAATCGTCCGGCAGAATCCCGCCCGCCAGTGGGTCCGCCTGGAGGAGGAGCACCGGGCACTGAATCCTGGCCAACATTCCCGCAGGGTCGTCCTCGGACGGAATATTTCCTGCGGTAATCGCTCGCAGAATATCGGCGTCCATCTGGACGATCGATTCTGCCTTCCAGTCCGCGACGTAGTCTGGCCAGTCGGGATACGCCTCACGTATGCGGGAAGCAATCTCATCCACCCGATACCGGCGTCGATCAACTCAATGAACAGTTGAAACTGCCTCAGCACCGGTGAGCCGCTCGCCGATGTGGGTCGCTTTCGCCCGAAGATTGCCGCATCTTCAAGTACAAGTGCCTTCAGCTGATCTGGAGGATCCATCGCAAGGGCAATCGCATTGCCTCCACCCATGGAGTGGCCCCAGAGCACCGTTTGCGCATCGCACACATTCTCAATGATGAAACGAATATCCCGAGCATGATCCTCGCGGGCGTACTTACCCGGCGTATGCCCGGAGAATCCATGCCCACGCTGATCAATCGTCACCACGCGGTACTTCTCAATAAGCGAGTCGGTCACACGCATGAACCCATCTCGGCGACTTGTCACGCCATGCGCAAGTAACAGTGTCGGGCCATTATCCGGCCCAACCGAATAACCAATCTCCACCTCACCAGTGTGAATAGTGTGATCTGTAAACCCGTTCAACGAGATAGCCAATATCGTCCGCCTTTCATCCAGTCAATCGCAGTCCGTCATAAGGTGTTCTGTGAAAGGTATCCTGAGGCTCTCGAAGGGCACCTTTCACAGAACACCTTCCGTGGTATCCCCTCCACACAGTCGGGGATGCTGTTCCAGGAGCGCAGTGATAGACGCGAATCGCATCGCCAAGTGACCCGCCGCGCCCGTTGCGCAAGCCACACACCCGGTGCTAGCGTTAAATATTCGCGTGGTGGGCGTAGTGTAGTGGTTAACACGTCAGGTTGTGGCCCTGAAGATCGTGGGTTCAATTCCCATCGCTCACCCCACACATCACCTTCGATTGGCCCCACCGATTCGACCAAGTTGTCGATAGGGCCTGATCGTTACATGCGCCTGTAGCTCAGTGGATAGAGCACTGGTCTTCGGAACCAGGGGCCGTGGGTTCGAATCCCCCCAGGCGCGCCATTTCCTTCATTATTCGCCGTTCATTCAGGCCGTTGGTGGAGCGTGCTGGATTACCTGAATGGTTTACGTTCCATTCAATGCGACACGCAGCTGCATCGTTCGCTCTGGCCGCTGGAGTTCCACCCGTGACGGTAGCGGAGTTGCTGGGTCACTCAGGCACGAACATGGTGATGCAGCGGTACGGGCATGCGATACCAGCTAGTCAGTCGATGGCTACCCTGGCGATAGCCGAGGCACTAGGGGAGTAGGTTCGTGCATAGTAATTCAACAATCGAATATCAACACCCAAGATGAATATCGATCAGAATGATCCGTAGTCCGCTTTTGTGGTCCTCCTGAAAGAAGCGTTTGGTGAAGATCCCAAGTTTCCAGAGCGTTGTGCGATCACCCTCGCGATCGAGGTAAATCAGTCGGATCTCGGGGATGTCATTGAGATAGTGGATCGGTCAGGGGAACGAGAGGTTCTCATGGACAAGCTTCGAGCTACGCATCCCGTCCATCGTGAGCACCTATCCGAATATGACCGAAATTTTTGGAATGTGTGGACTGAGGCATTGGCATTGTGTTGGGCAACGGAGACCGCCGGTCTCAGCGGAGTCACATTTACCGATGACAGAGGCAAGCCAGACCTCCAGAGCCAAGATGGGACATGGATTGAAGCCAAGACGATTGATCTATCTTTGAATGAATCGAAAACGATGGAAAGAATGGCTGAACTGGCTGACCAAGGTACTGTGCCGTACAGAATGAGCAGCGACTTCACTCAAGCCCATCCAACGATGTTGAAGAAATTTCAAGATGGCTTAGAAGACGCTCACTTAAAGCTTGCCAGGCAGCAATATGGAGCTCTCGTAACTTTTTTCAGCTTCAGGGGCGTCGACTGGGGCACGAATTCCAAAGCAAGTGAACGCATAATCGCGGAGTGGGCACACGCAGCGGCGCAATCTCACGCTTCCCGCATCGTCATCGTAAGAAGGATCAATTGGGCCGCTCCATTTGTCGATGAGGGCTAAACGGTCGTGATCTGAGGACGAACATGCGACTTCTGGACACCAGCGCGCTGACAGCAGTTTTGACAGCAACGTGAGTGAACTAACTCCAGGCGTTGGCTGAACGAACATGCCGTTCCCAAGTTGGAATCCGTACCGAATGGGACTGCCCTAAACCGTACGCACAAATCTTCGGAACCAGGGGCCGTGTCGAATCCCCAAAGGCGCGCCATTTACTCCCAATGTAGATAGATTTCCAGAGTTCGATTTGCCGGAGCCACACCCGTGAAAACAGCCGTAATTCTGCGACATGCTGAGCGGCAGGACCGCTCCGACAATGCCTCACACCTGTCTCAAGCTGGCATTGAGCAGGCGAGAAGCGTGGGCACGCGTTTCAATCGCTTCGATCTTGTGGTCACAAGCCCGCTGCCCCGTGCAATCGAGACCGCGATTGCGATGGGATTCGCCGTGGACATCACCAGTCCGGGAATCCAGGAGCACAGCGAGCAGATCATGCGCGACGTGCAGTGGGATGCCGGATTCGCTGCATGGGCAACGGCGTACCAGTCCAAGGCTTCCGTGATCGCCTACGTCGATCACGTGACATCACTTCTCAAGGGCTGGCTGGACAAAGTTCCGGACGATGGAGCGCTACTGGTTGTTACGCACGGTGGCATCGTGGAAGCGCTGGCCACCGGCCTTTCGCCGGGTGATGATCTGGTGCATCTCGGCGAAATGGCCGGGTACGTTGAAGGATTTATCGCTGAAGCGAGCGATCACGGAGTCTTCCTGTTATCCGAGGTGAGACGGTAGAAGGAAATGAGTCCTTGCAAGTGGCGACGGACTGGTTCGGCAGAGGGCAGGGGACAACGCTCGTGGATCGGGATGGCGGATCTAAGCCTGGTCGGATTCCAACAATTCCTTGAGATGCTCAATTGCAGCGTCAGCCAATGCGACGCATTTCGCTGGTGGGTAGGTGTTATCAGGAACGGCGAGCGGATCGTGGCGTGCCCAGTCGATTCCAGAGATGTCTGCGCAGGTAGTATCGACGCCGAGCTCGTTCGCCTTCGCCTCAAAGCGCGATTTGAACTCGTTGGCTTTTCCAATTCGCTGCACATCAGATGCTCCAGGCGCTCCGGGTGGAATGAATGCGCCAAGGAAGTCGTTCGTCGGCCTGGGGTCTGGATCCGGATCGGGGTTGGCCACTCCCAGGATCATCAGGCCGGTGAGCAATACGTTGCACATGCCAGCCCGACCGGCGGCAAGGCCCCGGCTCGCAGCGAGCAACGTGTCGAGTTGAGGTATTGGGACTACGTCAGATGCCAGCAGCACGCATTCGCCGCACGAACGGCCCTGCTCGAAGAGAGATCGGGATACTGAAGACGACTTCTGGGTTGCCACGGCGATTACCCCCTGTACACGGGAATTCGCTAACTCGTTACGTTCATCCAATAGTCTCGACTGAGAACGAGAGGATGGCGTAACGGACAGGCGTACCGAATGAGGGATTGGTGAGGACAGCGCCCATGATGAGTCGAACTCACCCATGAATGGTGGAAAGCGGCGTCCTCACCCGAGAAAGGATTCGCCTGGCGAAGATACCGGTTCAGGGAGCCGGTATACCCATCTCCTTCTGGAAGTCTTGAATCGTTTCAGTGCGACTGCGACCGCCTGATCTCTGGCGCAGTGCCATGGGAAGGTTCTGGACCTCCGCTTCGATCTTGACGGAGATGAATACCGGGCCTTCTTCTTGCATGATCTGTTCGATGCTCATCACGAAATCTTCCAGGTCATCGAAGTGGTGCGTCGACGCGTACCCGGCGCTCTTCGCCATCCCCGCGTAGTCGATGCCTTGCGCGTTCGGCACCGGCTGGCCGCCGGTTGTTGCATAGCATTCGTTATCCAGCAGGAAGTGGAAGAAGTTCTTCGGCGCCTTGCCAGCAACACTCGCCAGCACGCCGAGGTTCATTAGTAGCGATCCTTCCGAGTCGAAGATGACCACCTTCTCATCGGGCATTCCAAGCGCAAGTCCGAATGCAGCCGATGTCGTCTGCCCCATCGAACTCTCCAGCCGGAGGTCGCGATTCTCGTTTGTGCTGACCTCGCCCCAGCGCCTACCGGTCGTCCCCGAGTGTGTGACCAGTGCGTTGCCACGGTGAGGTTGGAACGCCTTTAGAACTTCCATGCCATCGATCATTTCAACTCTCCTGAGTAAATCTGAAAACTACCGGTTGAACCCGTGGTACTCATCGCCAATCAGCACAACCACCGGGCGCTTGGTAGACCGTGCCTCATCGAACGCCTCCGAAATTCTGTCGCCATCGCTATCGTGCTCAACCAGGTAGTAGTTGATTCCAAATGCGTTGAGAAATGGCTCCGTGTACTTCGCTACAGAGTCTGGAGTGGCGCCCCGGCGAGTCCATCCCCGGTACCCAACGATCATCACCAGCGGGAACCCGGCGTCGAGCGCCATCCCGCGAATAGAATCGCCGGCTTCCATCATTCCCGTGTTCTGAATCAGGCAAACAGGCGTCTTTCCAGCAATATTGAGGCCAAGGGCGGTAGATGGCGCCTCGCCCTCGCGTGAGATCGGAACAACGTCCATCCACTCTTCGTCGAGCATCAGCTCATACAGGTAGTTGGTCTCGCTGTCGGGAATCGTGATCACATGAGTCACGCCGTTCTTCTTGAACTCATCAATCAGCGTTTCTGGCCTCAGAATCTCGGCCTGTTGCTGAACCATCGCGTCACCGCTCCATGTCTCTTAAGTCGTATCGGTCGCCGGATGATAGGCGATGTGCGCGAAATTGTCGCATTTGAAACGTGTTTTGCTCTCCGCCTTCCCGGTCTCTCCTGAGTTCGTCTTCTAGGTGCAGGTGGGGACTCAGGTATTCAGATATACGTGGAAAAGTGTTCCCAACGCGTGCTTGAGTCGTGGTCGAATTACGGCCAGAAGATCTGCCTTGACTTGTTGCCAGCGCATCACTCTCCGGATTTCCGATTTCACGCGCACGACGATGACGGCGGGAATGTCAGCGGCCACGGATTCTTGCTGGCATAGCAACCGCTGACACCGCGACGTCAGGCTTCCTGCAAGAACGGGTAGGATTGTCCCGTTCATTCCACGATCAGCATCTTTGCACCCGGAGCAGTCATGTCAGTAAAGCTATTCGAGCCGATTCAACTTCGAGACGTTGAAGTTCGCAACAGGATTTTCGTTGCGCCGATGTGCCAGTACTCATCGGTTGATGGTGTGCCGTCAGACTGGCACATGGTCCATCTGGGCACCCGGGCCGTGGGCGGCGCCGGACTGGTCATGGCTGAGGCGACCGGCGTCGTTCCCGAAGGCAGAATTTCACCCGGCTGTCCGGGTATGTGGGCCGATAAGCACGTCGATGCGTGGCGTCCAATCGTAGATTTCATCAAGAGTCAGGGCGCAACTGCGTCGATTCAGATTGCTCACGCTGGCCGCAAAGCATCCCATGCGCCGCCCTGGGAAGGTAGTGGGTTGCTCTCCGAGGATGATCCCGGCGGCTGGAAACCGTTTGGCCCAAGTGACCTGCCATTTGACGAGGACTACGCGATTCCTCAGGAACTCACCGTCGATGAGATCCACGACCTGACCGACGCCTTTGGCGCGGCGGCGGAGCGATCTCTCGCTGCAGGGTTTGAAGTGATTGAGCTTCACTTCGCACACGGTTATCTCGCCCATGAGTTTCTCTCACCTATCTCCAACAGGCGCGAGGACGAGTACGGCGGATCACTGGAAAATCGAGCCAGATTCGCTCTTGAGACGGCTGAAAAAGTTCGCGAAGCGATACCGGATCACCTGCCGTTGCTGGTGCGGATTTCCGCTTCTGAATACGTAGACGGCGGCTGGGACCTGGAGCAGTCGATTCAACTCTGCAAATGGCTCAAGGACATTGGTGTTGACATGATCGACGCCTCATCTGGTGGTAACTCGCCAGCCCAGAAACTTGAGCCGTATCCGGGTTACCAGGTGCCGTTTGCCGCGGCCATTAGAGAACAGGTTGGAATCGCAACTGGCGCAGTCGGCCTTATCACTGAGGCTCATCAGGCAGAACAGATCCTGATAGACGGCGAAGCGGATGTGGTGCTGCTGGCCCGTGAATTGCTGCGGAACCCTTACTGGCCGCTAAACGCCGCACATGAACTGGGGCACGACATCAAATGGCCGGTGCAGTACGAGAGGGTGAAGTCGGCTTAGGCGCTAATCCCACTTCGGAATGATGTCGGCGGGACCAACGCCGACATCGAGTCGCTCGATCGAGTTTCGACCGGCGACGGTGACGTACAAAGATTTGCCCCACCAGGCCATGTTTGTGACGCGGGTTCCGCCCATGGCGAAACTGGCGAGTAGTTCGCCAGTTTCCGGATCGATCACGTCCACTGACCCGTTTAGCCAGCGCGCTACCCACAATCTGCCGTGTTCATCGAACTGCATACCATCGACAGACGAGTTCGGGAACTCGCGCACAATGCGGTCGTTGGCCAGTGATCCGTCATCAGCGATGTCATAGCAGTGGATCGTGTTCGTGCCAGACGTACCCAGGAACAGACGCTTCTGATCTGGGTGTACGGCAAGCCCGTTTGGCACCGGCATGTTGTTTCCTCCGAGGCGGTCGACGCCAGTGGGTCGGTTCTCGGAATCGACGTTGATCCGGTAGAAGTTGCCATTTGCCACGGTGTCGTCTTTGCCGGAATCGGAGAAGTAGATGTTTCCCTTGAGGTCCAGGGCAATATCGTTTGGACCAACGTATGACTCACCCAGATAGTTATTGGTCAGCACCTCAATTTTTCGTGTACGGAGATCAAATCTGGTGATGCGGTCTCCCATATGGTCCGCGGCGACGATGTGTCCTCGTCCGTCGTACTTGAGACCGTTCACCTGGCCGCCGGTATGCGTCCACACCTCCACCGTTCCATCCCTTGAGAATCTCCCCAGCGTGCCCAGCTCCATGTAGTTCACAAAGTAGAGATCACCGCGATCATCGA
This sequence comes from Chloroflexota bacterium, assembly GCA_013204555.1. Lineage (GTDB taxonomy): Bacteria > Chloroflexota > Dehalococcoidia > Lucifugimonadales > Lucifugimonadaceae > UBA1151. Next base: position 56,436 of record JABMNO010000048.1, read on the forward strand.
ATATCGGACCCTCTGCAAACGCGATGTTTGAAACGACAGGGTAGGGGACCAGTGAAACTGGAAGTGGAGGATAGTCGGCCATATGCATGCTCTCCAATGAATATTCTGTGTGGCCGAATCATATAGGGGATTGAAACGCCTGGAATTGGGACATCAGGCGGAGAACGAAGTACCATGCTGCGATTCCAATCAGATTTATTCCCGAGAAGAACTCAAGGAGAAGGACTCATCATGGCCGAGATTCGACCCAATCGAGTAAAGCGGAAATTGGCAGCAGGAGAGAGCGCCGTTGCGATCGGAGGGTTGGTTACCGCTGACCTGATTGAACAGTTCGGCCCATCTGACGCTGACGCCGTCTGGATTGAAGGCGAGCACGGGGCGATCGATTTCCTCGAGATATCAGACCAGACGCGTGCTTGTGACATGTGGGGCAAGACCTCGATCGTACGAGTGAACTCCCACGATTACGGCCTGATCTACCGAACCCTCGACCGCGGCGCTCAGGGAATCGTAGCTCCCCACGTGAGCACCAAAGCGCAGGCGGAAGCGATAGTCAGGGCAGCCAAATTCGCTCCTGTCGGTATGCGCGGGATGTACACCAGCCGCCAGGGAATTGGCGTTCCCAACTACCACGCCGTGGCCAATGACGAGTCGCTTATTGTCGTTTTGATCGAGGAAATTCAGGCAGTCGAGAATCTCGACGAGATACTTGAGGTCGATAACATCGACTGTTTCTTCGTAGCCCCAAGTGACCTCGCTCAGACGATGGGCCACATTGGTGACCTCAACAACCCGAAGGTCAAGTCAACAATTGAGGGTGCGATCAAAAAGATTGCCGACGCAGGCCGCACCCCCGGAGCGCTTGCCAACGAGGAACAGGTTGAGCTCTACGGCGAGTATGGAGCACGATTCTTCCTCACCAGCATCGACCCGTGGGTTAATCGTGGAATTTCTGACTTCGTCACGAAGATGAACCGGGCCTGAGATTCGAAGTTGATTCATCATCGCCACGTCCTTGGTCAACTGCTGCTTCTGATTGGGACATTGGGCTTCTACGGCATCTACTGGTTCTACGTAACCTCGAAGGAGATGCTTGAGCATGAGGATGAGAACATCACGCCAGCGGGCAACTGGACCTTGCTGGCGATACTGCCACTGCTGAACATCTACGCCTACTGGAGGTTCTCTCAGAAATTTGGCCAGTTGACTGGAAACAAATACCCGGCGGCAGTAATGACAATCTTGATGCTGGTGCCGCCAACGGGGATATTTGTTTCACCAATTGGGCTGGCGATCGTTCAGATTGAGCTAAATCGAATCGCCGATCAGGCCCCACAGGCCGAGTCTGGGGCGGAGGCGGCCTAAATCCGGCCAGCGACGTGTAGTCGTGCGCCCAGTACTCCAGCAGCGGCCAACACAGCGAGCGACCACCAGTAGCGTCGTCCGGTAACGCTGAGCGGCAGCGCGCGCTCAAGCGCGTCTTGCACACCGGGCCCCGCGCCGGGCACCGACTTATCCGCTGCAATCTGGATGGGGCCGCGCAAACGCTCTACAGCCCCGGCGACGTCAGCGGAATCAAAATCCAGATCCGGCATCGGGTTGTGTGCAAACTCGTTGCGTATGCGTCCCAGAGCGCGTAATTCGGCCAACATGCGCTCACCAATCAACCCCATCTCCCGGGCGGACGTGCATTTGGTCGAATAATCGAGATCAGCAGGATCGCCCAGTTTGTCCCCATCGAGCCTGTTCTTCAGACCGGCTGTGATGAGCTTCCCGAGCAGGTTATCCAGCACTGAGCCAGCCAGCACACTCGCCGATCTGGGATCTGAATCCAACAATCCCTTGAGAGATGCGGTGGTTTCGGACGAACTAAGCCAGAAGTCGAAGTTCCATGGTCCGGATTCTGGAGAATCTGCGGCCACGGTCAGTTACCGACAGTTGGAATGACCATGAGAGATTATCTAGCGCACTCAGGGCGTAGAAGAGTCAGAGCCGTGAATGTAGAGCAACACGGCGTGGACACGGGCGTGTACACCATCCTTCAGGTAAGGCCGAAGATGCCGATATATCTCATTCAGATGGCGGTCTACAGTGCGTGTTGAAATTCCAAGCTCGTTGGCAATTGAGTCGTTGTTGTGTCCCTGAGCGACCAGCGCTATGACTTCCATCTGCTTCGGGGTTAATCCTGTGAGTGGCGAGTCACTGCGGGGACGAAGTCCGGCCACGACAACGGGGTCAATGACGGTCATACCGGCCGCAGAGCCACGAATGGCTCGGGCCAGCGCGTCAACGTCGCCCACAGACTGCTTGAGCAAGAACGACCAGCCAGCACCCTCACCCAGGATAATCTCCCTGACCGAGTTGAAGTCCTGACGACCGGTCAAAACGACGATTCCAAGGTCTGGGAGAATCTGCCTGGCTTCATGGCCAACCTTGATTCCTTCGGGTTCGGGACCAAGGTAGAGGTCAAGAAGAGCCACGTCTGGGCTGTGCTTGCGCATAGCTTCAAGGGCAGATGGCCCGTCCGATGCGCTGGCTACAACTTCAATGCCATCCAGGCCTGACAGAACACGCGTAAGTAAATCGCGCATTAGCGCTTCGTCTTCGACCACGATCACTCGTGTTGGTCGATCAGCCAAGTCCATCACCTCCGGCGCTGTGTCCTGCACACGTTCTACTCACTTGCATCATGGATAGCGGTAGCCGCTTTATCCAATTGCCGCAATACGATATCCGCAAGTTCTTTCACTTCATCATCTTCTACCTTGCGAGATATCAATCTGGCAGACGCAATCGCGGCCGCAAGTACATTTGCCAGATCGTGAGCCAACTTAGGGCTAATGTCCGGCATAGACGGTTCAGAGTCCTCACTTACTGAGGGATTCGTATCCGTGCTCACCCGACGGCCTTCCGCTAAATGGACTCACCTCCGGGCATTCTACAACCCAACAGTAAATCATCCGTTTATTGGCGGGGGAACGACAGCCACTGCCTGGCTGAACTTAACTATTTACTGCTCTTCGGTAATGGGTTCGACAAATCCAGCATGTTCAAATGCGGTGTCCAAGACAGCAACGACCGCCCGCAACTCATCTTTGGCGACAAGCTTAACGTCGCAGTTGTTTGTTGTAGCGCAGTCACCCGCGTAGGCCAGTTGTATTCGGCGCAGTTCAACGCATGAGTATTGGATGGCTTCCCTGAACTGCTGGTTCGGAAGTTGGCGGGTATTTTCCGCCGCACACGGGCCATAAACGAAATCCACCGGCCGCCACTGTATCGGTTGCTCCGCGCCAAGCATGATATTGACCTTTTGAACCAGCCAGGGTCTGACCCACGCTCCCGGTGGTGGGGCAAATTCTCGGGACTTTAGACGCTTGGCTTCCTTGTAATTATCAACTCCACCAATGAATGTAGGCATCATCGCCCCAACAAATATCGCAAGCGAGATCAGACCGATGACGAGTGCAAATCGCCCGGACGGATTTCGCAACCGCTGGCGCATGTCTTGAGGAAATAGTGTCATTGGTTGAAGGGTACTACGTGCGGAAACACATCTTCGTCTTGTTGAATGCCTTCACATTGGACTTCCTGTATCCCTAGTAACCAACACCAATCTTCGTCGTAGCGGCATATGCTGCCGTTCGGCACCTTGCCCGCTTGACAATCCTCTGCGTTGAGATACGTTTGCGCCGCCAACAAATATCCGACGGCACGAGGCCCGAAGGCCAACCGGCTTCAAGACCCACAGATCTCAAGACCTTCCGGTCTGAAGGAAAGAAAGGCACACAACATGTACCCCAGCGACATTCGTCAGAAGATCGCACGAAACGAGCTTCTTCTGGGAACGGCAATGTTTTCCAGAGAAGATCACGTGGCGGCCGCTATCTACAACGGCACCAAACCTGACTGGGTTTGGATTGATCAGGAGCACAGTCCGTGGGGCACTGAATCGATCGGAATGAGTTGTGTGATGGCCCGTCAGGCCGGAATCGCAGCTGTGATCCGTGTGCCGTGGAACGACCCCGCCTACATCAAGAAGGCGTACGACGTTGGGGCAACCGGCGTGATGGTGCCTCAGGTGGATAACCCTGACGAGGTTGCACAGGCGATCCAGTACGCCAAGTACCCACCCATTGGCGAACGGGGCATTGCGCCATTTTTCGCGAGCATGATGGGCCTGACGCAAGACGATGTGATCAAGCATGCAAATGATGAGACCGTGCTCATCATCCAGATGGAAAGCACCGAAGCGTACGAACATGTGGACGAGACGCTAGCGATGGATAACTTCGAGGTCCTACTAGTCGGACCGACTGACCTATCCGCCTCTCTGGGAATCCCCGGACAGATTCACGACGATCGTGTCGAGCAGATCATGTCTGATGTGGCATCCAAGATGGCTGGCACCGGCAAAGCGCTCGCTACCACGTTCGGAGACCCGGAAGACTGTCGCCGATGGATTGGTGAGGGCTACCGGATGATGAACGTTTCCAGCGTGCTATCACTCGGTATTCAAGGCACGAACAAGTACTTCGCTGAGTTCCGAGAAGAGTTTGGCAACTAAGTTCGGATATCGGCAATACATAACGCAAAATAGGCCCCGCTTATGAGGTCTGTTTTTCCGCGGGTTCCAGACCGCCAGGGCAGGTCCGGTAGTTAATGGCTGTGTTCACGTTCCTGTTCACCGATATCGAAGGTAGTACGCGTCTGTGGGACGCGTTTCCATCGTCAATGAACGAGGTGATTTCTCGCCACGATGAGTTGTTGCATGGCGCGGTTCAGGCCAGTGGCGGCACGGTTTTCAAGCACACGGGTGATGGCATGGCGGCCGTATTTCCTGATGCATGTGGCGCGGTTGCCGCGTCTCTGCAGGCGCAGCAGTCACTCGCCAACGAAGACTGGGGTGATATTGGATCGCTGAAGGTCCGAATGGGCATTCATACCGGCGATGTCAATGAGCGAGATGGCGATTATTTTGGGCCAAGTCTCAATCATGTTGGACGGTTGATGTCTGCTGCCTACGGCGGACAGGTTCTGGTCTCCATTGCTTCAGCAAAAGTGTGCATTGATTTGCCAGGAGACGTCACTCTGATCGATCTGGGAATTCACAGGCTGCGAGACCTCGCCCAGAGCGAGACTATCTACCAGCTTACCCATCCGGACCTATCTACCGACTTTCCCCCCATCAAGTCCGAAAAGACGAGCAACCTGCCTGATCACCCCGATAGTTTGCTGGGGAGGGAAACAGAACTTCAGCAACTAATGGGACTCCTGAAGGACAGTCGTCTAATCACCCTGACCGGGTTTGGCGGAACCGGCAAAACCAGACTGGCGCTAGAACTGGGGCATCGCGCGCTGGGCCAATTTCAGGATGGTGTGTGGTTTCTAGGGCTGGCTCCCATTAGCGATCCAGGCGTCCTGCTAAAAGAGACTGCATCGCTCTTTGGAGTTGGGCAAGATAGCTTGTCTGGCTATCTTGCAGACAAGAAGCTCTTGCTCATAGTGGACAATTGCGAGCACGTGGTTGGAGGTGCCGCCGCGCTCGTCAAGCAACTTATGTCTTCTGCCGGTATCACCGTTGTGGCCACCAGTCGTGAGGCGCTGAACCTGGGTGGAGAGCACACGTACGGTGTATCCCCTCTACCGATCCCAGCCGTAGATAGCGACCACAAAACGATGATCGGTACGGCCGCGGTACAACTATTCGTCCGTCTGGCGGAATCCAACAGCCCGTCTTTCGAGTTGACTCCCGACAACGCAGTGGCGGTCGGGCAGATCGTGCGTAGGTTGGATGGGATCCCACTGGCGATTGAACTCGCCGCCTCTCGGATCAAGTTGCTGCCTCCCGCCGACATAGCCAACAGGCTTGATGACTCCTTCAAGTTGCTAAAAGGTGGGAAAGCAGACGCATTGCCGCATCACCAGACGCTTGAGGCTACCATCGACTGGTCCTACGACATGTTGAGTCCGGATCAGCAGATGGTGTTCAGACAGATATCGGCATTTCGAGGTGGATTCACTCTTACAGCCTTCGCGGCCGTCGTTGGGATGGACGATGAGTACGACGCATTGGAATCCCTGGGAGAGCTTGTAGATAAATCTCTGGTTCAAACCACCCACACATCCGAAGACGTCAGATACCAGATGCTTGAGCCTCTCCTCCAGTACGGTGCACAAAGGATTTCCGCAGACGAGGCGGTGGTCGCAAAAAATCGGCACGGGTCATACTTTCTTGGGGTTGCTGAGGCAGCTGAACCGGAACTTATGGGCCCGCAGCAACTTGAGTGGTTGAGCAAACTAGAAGCGGAGCACGATAATTTCCGTAGCGTGCTCACCTGGGCGCTGGAAAGCGGCAACGCTGACCTCGCGCAGCGCTCCGCTGCTGCACTGATGTGGTTCTGGGTCATACACAGACACGTTCCGGAAGGTGCTGCATGGTTTGACCGCGTACTTGCGCTGGAGGAAGGCCCTCCTGGCTCCCGCGCAAGAGCACTTCTTCAGGCAGGGTTCATCCAGGCGGTGATTCATAACGACAACCTGGAACGGCCACGTGCTCTGATTCAAGAGGGCGCGAATATCTATGCTCAGATGCAGGATGGGCAGGGTATGGGGCAGGCCCATCTCTACACCGCACAGAACTTCTGGTACGCACGGGATTTTGAAAAGTCGGCTCCTATGTTCATCGAAATCCAGGAAATCATGCGGACTCAGGGCTTCGTCTGGGGAGATGGCTTTTGCGGGTGGTTCAGGGGATCAACCGCCTGGTTTATTGGAGATCTGGACGCGGCGCGCCAGCATTACGATAGAAGCCTCGAGATTTTCGAAGAACTGGGCGATCTAAAACTTATTGCCTGGTCTCTGATCACCATGGCGAATATCGAATCTGATGCCAACGACTTCAAGAAATCATCGGCATTGTTCGGCAGAGCGATACCTCTCATGAATGATCTGGGCGACCGCCTTGGAGTTGGCACCGCGACTATGGGGCTGGGGCTGGTCAATCACTATGTGGGTGATGACGATGCGGCGCGACGACAGATTGCCGAGGCGCAGACCTTGCTGCGGGAGGGGTCTGGAGGGCAGGGACTGTCCTGGGCGCTTGCGAACGCCCAAATTGATACCCGAACCATCGATCTTATGGTGGCGAACACGTTTCGATATCAGTCGTCACTCGAGTTGCCAGCCGATGAGTGGACTCGGATGGTTATCGCCGACGGCGAAGAGTGGCGCGAACGGGCGTTGATATCGTCGGGTTAGGTTTGTTCTAGAGCGAGCAGCGTACGAGGTGCAGCTATCGCAGACACCCGTACGCCGCAGATTTGGGTTATTCCGCCGTGACAACCACTCTGGTCGCTTCTGATCCGCCGGACTTTCCATGCCACTCCGCCAGCTCAAAAGCAGATTGAATTTCGCTCAGAGGGAACGTGTGTGAGACGAGGTCCAGGAGCGGGTACTTGTCCTTGGTACGCACCAGCATGCGAAGACACGCCTCAATTACCCACGGGTTATAGTGGGCGAGACCAATCCAACGAAGTTGCTTGCCAATGATCTTGCTCGCGGGCATCGATATCTCGTCCTGAACGATGTTGCCAATATCTATGTACGTTCCGCCCGTACGAACCATATCGAGCCCCTCAAGCGTTGCCGAAGCCACTCCGACGACCTCAATGGCTTTATCGGCTCCCACCCCGCCCGTGAGTTCCCTCACCCGATCTACCCGGGCCTGTGGGGAGTCGTACTCGGTAAGGTCGATGGTGGAGGTCGCGCCGCACCTCATGGCGAGATCCAATCGGGCTTTCTGGCCGTCAATCACGATTACCTGCGATGCTCCGGTCTCGGCCGCAATAGCCGTGGCATAGATGCCAAGTCCGCCCGCACCTTGCACAACCACTGTGTCACCATCATCGACCTCCGCCAGATGCACCCCCATCATCACCTGCGCCATTGAGCAGTTGACCGTTGCGAGTGCGGCGTCCACATCCTGAAGTTCGTCAGGCACTTTGAACGCCCAGTGATTTGGCTGAAGAAGGAAGTACTGGGAGAAGCCACCATCACAGTAGGGGTACTCCTCAAACGTGTTGACCATATTCGGCCTCGCACGGTACGCGCAGGCATGAAGCTGGTTCTTCAAGCAGTTGATGCACCTCATGCAAGGGAAAAAGAATGGGAAAACAAGCCTGTCACCCTCCGCGATTGGCCGACGCAAGGAATCTGTGGTCACACCCTTGCCAAGGCTGTGGACGATGCCTGTGAACTCGTGTCCGGCAATCTTTTTCGGCTTTGGAGTGTCGGATGCCATCGAGTTTCTACGTTGATGCAAATCAGATCCGCATACTGCGGCTCCGGTGTTCCGGATCAGAATCGTTCCGGGTTCAACGGCCGGAACTTCAAGCTCTTCGATGTTGAATATGCCATCGTTGCCTTCAAGCGTTGCGGCGAGACCCTTCATAGCTTTTCTCCTGGGACTACTGGAAAGATTGGGTGTCGAATTCAAGTTGTGATTGGGAAAATTCGAATGCGGCGAATCTACGCCCGTAGTCGTTCTGCGTCCAGCGTTGTTCAGGGCTGAGAAAAACGAGCAACATCGCAAGAGAGCGTTATACTCCCGCTCCGTGACTATGTTGCCAATGTAAGGGCACGTTGTCTGCCTGAGGCGGACGCCACTGCCATAGAGGCATTATTGAGGAGACAGAATTTTGAAGGTTTCAACCTGGCATGGTGGCACCGAATTCACGATTGATGACGTCACCGATCCATCACCCGGGCCGGAGGATGTGATCGTTGAGGTGGAGGCCGTTGGAATTTGCGGGACAGACGTACACATAACCCGTGGACTGTTTCCATCCACTCCGCCCAAAGTACTTGGGCATGAATTTGGCGGAAAAATCGTCGCTGTAGGGGAATCTGTGGACACCGCCAGGGTGGGGCAGAACGTGGCATGCGACATCACATCGCACTGTTTCGAGTGTGATGAGTGCCTGGACGGCCGCTGGAATCGCTGCCAGCGTTCAACTGCCTCATCAGGCGCCTTCGCTCAGTTCGCCCTCGTCCCGAGCAGTTCCGCCGTTGAAATACCAGCATCTCTGGCGTTAGAGGATGCGGCTCTCACAGAACCGGCAAGTTGCTGCCTGTCGGGAATTGAGATGTGCGGCCTGACTGGCGGAGAATCTGTCCTCGTCATCGGCGGCGGCGCGATGGGCCTCTTCACCATGGCGTTTGCCAAATTGGCGGGTGCAGAAACAGTGATCATGTCTGACCCGATCGCAGAACGCAGGGCGATGGCGACGCAACTTGGAGCCGACATTGTTCATGATCCGTCCGATTCCCCAATTTCGGATCTGGTCGCTGATGTCACCAATGGCAGGGGAGTACACCTCGCTGCTGAAGCTGTGGGTAGCCCATCGCTGGTGAGGCTGGCACTGGACCAGACAAGACCACGCGGAACTCTGTTACTAATTGGAGTCAGTCCACGTGGCACACGACTTCCTATTGACCTGTACGATTTTCAATGGCGGGAGACGGTGATTAGAGGGGCCTTTGGCAGAGGGACCTCGTATGCCCGTACGCCCGCCGCTCTGGCTGAACTCAACCTCGACGGTTTTATCAGCCACCGCCACGGTCTGGACGGTGTGGCAGAGGCGATCGCCTCCACCGGATCGGGAATCGGCGTAAAAACGGTAATTCGACCAAACGATTAGGCAACTATTTAGGCTCTGAGAGAGCCTGAGGCCTCAAAAGGGCTAAAAGGATCAAAAGTTAGATGCTTGAAAGATTTCATGTCCCTGAAGATGTAGCCGTTCGAGTACCGCAGGAAGACATGCGAGCCAGCGTTGAGGACATCTTCGACAAGATGGGCATGCCGAATGAGGACTCAGTACAAGCTGCAGATGTACTCCTCTACGCCGATCTCCGAGGGATTGAATCGCACGGCGTTTCAAACATGATGCGCGCGTATGTCGCCGGTTTCGGCGCAGGCCGAATTAATCCCACCCCGGAGCCCAAGATCGTTAGAGAAGCCGCCGCCGTCGCAACTCTGGACAGCGATAACGGACACGGCCTTGTTATTGGCCCCTATGCGATGAACATGGCAATAGAGCGTGCGAAGAACTATGGCATCGGTTCGGTCTCTGTGACCAACGGCGCGCACTTTGGCGCTGCTGCTTACCACGCGGCTATGGCGCTAGAGCACGACATGATCGGTATCGCTATGACGACTGGCGGCGTTAACGTCGCACCGGTGGGTGGAGCGAAGCCGATGGTAGGTCTCAACCCCATAGCTATCGCAGCGCCAACCAAGAACGAGCCGCCATTCATCTTCGATGCAGCAATGAGTTCGGTTGCGGGCAACAAAATCGCGCTCGCCAAGCGGCTAGGCGTCAACGTCATGCCAGGCTGGATAGCGGAAGCGGATGGCACGCCCATCATGGAAGATTCCCCAATTCCGGACGGCTACATGATGCTTCCGGTTGGCGGAACGCGTGAGATTGGCGCTCACAAGGGCTACTCGCTCGCAGTGATGGCAGAAATCCTGTGCAGCGTTCTCAGTGCTGGCGGAGCAGGTCCATTCCGCAGAGCAGGTGCATCGCACCACTTCCTCGTTTACAACATCGACGCGTTCTGTGATGTCGATACTTTCAAAGATGACATGGACGAGTACCTGCGTGCGCTCCAGGACACCCCCACGGCGCCCGGACAGGACCGGGTGGTCTACGCTGGGCTTCCAGAGCATGAAGAAGAGCCGGAGAGACGTGAGAAGGGAATTCCGTACCACCCAGAGGTTATCGAGTGGTTCAAAAGCATTACCGGTGAGCTGGGGCTGACTGACAGGTTCGCCTAGTTCGCTCTGATCTCGTTAGCGGCCAGATACCATTTGTCATCCCGGACGCCGGCATGCGATCCGTCCGCCTCAGGCGGGTCAGACAGGCATCCGGTATCGCTCCGATTATCACCTCCGTGTCCGGGATGGCATGTGTCATTCGGGGCATCAGATAGCGCGGCTCTGAAATAAAAATGCCCGACTCATTTGAGTCGGGCATTTTTCCGTTATTAATAGGTTATGACG
>JABMNO010000049.1 GCA_013204555.1 Chloroflexota bacterium
CCCGTGGTTGCCGTCGCCCCGCCTCGTTGCCGCACGTTGCACGGGCCCCCCCCCCCCAATCGCCACGCATCACTGGACAAATCTCTCTCTTTACCACAGCATAGAACATACGTTCTACTGACACTACTCCGGGCACACAGTGCACAACGCCCGGAACCAAACTATTTCGCAGTTACAAATCCCGAGGGGCTAAGGAGCCCTATACCCTCGCTCGCCAATGGTGACGGCAGCCCGCATAAGACGGGCGGTCCCAAAATCGGGCAACCCAACATACCGGCCTCCAGAATCGCATACACAGATCAGGCAACAACCATTGCGATCAAGCGGAGGCCCAATAAAACGTCTTTGCTTGAGGTTCGCCTGAATCGACCGGGACGTTTCATAACGGGAACCTTTCCGCCACACAGGCAACAGCGGACCTCCCCAAATAAGAACCCCATACCAGGTCTGAGCGGAATACCACGGCGTCCCGGCACCGACTCGTAGCGGCAACCCCCTGCGGTCTATCCCGGTTCGCCAAACCTCAGCTCCTCGTACCCTCGGGTCTCAGTGATGCACGCTCAACACGTCGAGGCGAGCCATTCCAATCAACCGGATAGCTCGCCTATCGGCGCGTCCAACGCTCCCAAATAATCGCTACCCGCATCGCAACCACCTAGAGCCTCACCGCCTCCGCCTGTTCAACTCGTTACATAGATTGATCTGACTGGAGTCACCCATGCACCATTGCGCCTGCGGCCACGAACTGGACCGCCATCTCGGCGGTAACGTCTGCGGACAAAGCCAGTGCGGCTGTCGCGGATTCCGCTGGACTTCCGCGCAGGTAGCCGTGGAACAGCCGAAGACCGAGCAACTGACCCGCCGCATCTTCATGCCAGGCGGCTTCTAGCACCCACCCTCCCTGTGCCAGAATGGTGCAGTGACAATCCCCACACACGACAAAATGAACTACGACGCATGGGCGTTGTGGTACGACATCGCCTACTCTACGGTCTCGAACATCGGCGTCGACTTTTATGTCGGTCTCGCTAAAGAAGTCGGTGGCCCCGCACTCGAAATTGGTGTCGGAACCGGACGTCTGTCACTTCCAATCGCCCAGGCCGGAATTGACATCGTAGGCATCGATCTTCACGCCCCAATGCTAGATGTAGCGCGGCGAAAGCTGTCCGATCTCGGCACTACAGCAGGCAACCTGCAACTCATGAACGCCGACATGCGCACGCTGGAACTTGGGCGTAAATTCAAGTTCATATTCGCCCCGGCACGCGTGCTACTACTCGCTCTCACACCCGAAGAGCAAACCGAGTCTCTGCGAAGGCTCGTCGCCCACGCCGAACCCGACGGCCGTGTAGCGTTCAACTTCTTCGTCCCAAACGACGACATGATCTACGGCCCGCAGGGCTTTCCCTATATCTACAAGGACGTCACACACCCCGTCACTGGTAACCGTGTGCTCTTCTGGGTCGCAGACCGATTCGATGCAGAAACCCAGACAAACCACGGACTTCACATCTTCGAAGAGTTAAACGACGCCGGCGAAACAGTCGGCAAAACCACCATCGACGTGGTCATCCGGTACATCTATCCCACCGAAGCGATCGTGATGATTGAAGACGCTGGCATGATCGTAGAAGAGATTTACGGCGACTTCGACCGCTCCCCCCTCACAGAAGAAAGCCCAGAACAGATCTACATCTGCCGCCCGGCGTAGTGAGGTTCTCCAGCCGTTAGTGCCCTAACGGCTTTTGAAATACGGGATCCCGAGTGGGTTATTTAGAATCGCGACTTTCAGAGTGTCATTGCTGGCGTCGCGATAGGCGATTATCGGCAGCCCGTCACGCCCAACCGTAACCGCTGTGTGAGACCCAACGGAACCTTCACTATCAATCACAACTCGCGAATTACCCGCCGAGCATTTTGGATTGCCGCAATGGATGAACTTCAGATCGAATAGTTCCTGATCGTGGTAACTGATGATCGGCAGACCATCGGCACCAATTGTGATGGATATGTCAAACCCCACCTTTGCGCCATCGTCAAGAGTCGCGATTTGATTACCTGATGAACATTGGATGTTGCCGCACCTAAGGAATCTCAGCCCACCTCCGGATCCCTCTCGATACGCGATGACCGGCATCCCATCACCACCAATAGCAATTGAGCTATCAAAACCCGGAACTCCTGCCGTATCCACTTTTACGATTACGTCTCTTACCTGGCAATTGACGCTACTGCAGTGGACGACCACCAACTCGGTCCCGCCTGTGCCCTGGAAGCTGATTACTGGAAATCCGTCTACCCCGATTGCAAGCGAAGAATAGAACCCGTCGGCATCATCATTCTGAATCCACTGAAATGTGTTGCTTGCTGAGCAACTGGCATCGCCACAGTGCATTACCTTCAGGAAACTATCTAAGAAATCGCGGTAACTCACTACTGGTAGACCATCAGCCCCAATCCAGATTGAGGTGTCGGAATTCACCGCACCCGAGTCATCAGCGATGACGATCGAATTGGCGTCAGTACATGAAATATTGCCGCACGTCGCAACCTTCAGATTTCGCGCTGTATCGTCACGGTAGCTGATCAGTGGAAACCCATTGGCGCCTATTGCAATCGATGCCCCATTACCAACATTCCCGTCGGAATCAATCGTAGTAACGGTGTTGCCGTTTGAGCAGTCCTCTTCCCCACAATGAAGAACCTTCAGCGTCTTATTGGAATCATCTTTGTAGGCAATGACCGGCAAGCCATCCGTTCCGATTACGATTGCAGTGTCAATCGCAATAATGGGCCCCTGATCGACAATAGTTATCTTGTTCGGGGCAGGTGCTGAGATACGATTGGAACTAGCTCCAGGCGCGCCATCTTTCCCATCCGCACCGGGTACTCCTTGCAGACCATCTGCGCCGGTTTCTCCCTGTGGTCCCACCGCGCCGGCCTCTCCCTGAACGCCCTGCGAACCGGGAACGCCAATTGGTCCCGGAGGGCCGGGGATGCCGGGATCACCCTTCGGTCCCGCCGCGCCGGCTGGACCGGTGAGATCAAGTACGGTGGTCTTGCCTTGAGGCCCTTGAGCACCTTCCGGACCGATAGTTCCACGCTCACCCGACGTCCCGGAAGCTCCCTGTGGACCTTCTGGACCGGGCTGGCCTTGAGGCCCAACGGGGCCTTCGGCACCATTAGTTCCAGTGCACGCCATCAACAACACACTCACAAGGAATGTGCTGAATAAAATAATCGGTCGGCGAAGCATGCCTCGTAAGAGGTCAGTCAAAGTGTTCGAGTCTGCAGACTGCATGAGATTTCCCCCGCGGTGATTCAGTGATCGTACCTGCCAGTGGCCGATTCCTGCCCCATGTGTTTACGCCTGATTTCGATCCAGTTCAGCTATTCACGCGGCAATTCCGCTCAATACCTGGCGTACAGCGCCACGCAGAAGTTCAATGTTCACCTCACCCCCCATCAGGTTGCGGGCTATCATTGCGCCAAAGATCATCTGCCCAACTAGCTCCGCGTCAACATCGGCCTTCACCTCGCCACGTTCTTTGGCCCGAGTGACGATAGTGTTGTACTGCCTTCGCCGGGGTTCGGTGATCGCCACCCTGAACGCCTCCAACAGCGCCGGGTTGCTCTCGCGCTCCGAGATAACACTGCCGATGAGCGTGAAACCAGGCCCTCCAATCAACTGAAACGCCGCCGGATGGGCGAACAGACCGAGCAGGTCGCCTTCGATCGAGCCAGTGTCCGGCGTCTCATGCAATTGCAGGTGCAGGTGCGCGCTCGCGATGGCATCGATCACGAGATCAAGCTTTCCGTTTGGATATCGCCGGTAGATTGTGGTCTTCCCAACTCCGGCGGCTGCGGCCACTCCCTCGATGGAGACCTCGGCAAATCCTTTTTCCATCAAAAGTTGAACTGTGGTCTCAAGAATCACGCGGTCGGCCTCGGTACTCCGGGGCCGTCCGCGCGTCTCCTTGTTTTCACTCATACGGATCAGTCTAGTCACTTCCCACGGTGATCGGAACGTTGGAAGCAGTACTTGTTGGTTCGAACTCGAGCGGTCGAGGAGGCATATACCGCCACGCAATCAATGCTCCCATAACCGCCACTCCCGCCGCGATGAGAACTGCCACACCAAGTGCGTCAACGAATGCGATTCTCGACGCTAACGCCAACGCATCCCCAGATCCCCCTGGCATTTGAGCGCTTATTGCCACCGCCGCGCCAACCGAATCCTGAGCCGCCTCTGCCGCCTTCTCCGGCAATCCGACGACGGCGTCCGCAACGCTACTGGAATACACGGCATTGAGGGCCGAACCGATGATTGCGATACCGAGGGCACCGGCAACCTGCCGGGTCACGTCATTCATCGCTGACCCAACGCCAGCCTTGTGCCCCGGTACGGCGCCCATGATCGAGTCAGTCGCAGGGGCAATGATGTTCCCCATGCTCGCAGCAATGAAGAATGTGATCACGGCTATCTGCCAGTAAGGAGTGTCAACCGTGTAGAAGCTAATGCCGGTCAACGTGATCCCAAATGCGAGCAGGCCACCGCTGACTACAACTCGAGAGCCGAATCGGAGCACCAGTTTCTCGCTCAGTCGAGCCGATATCGCCAGGCCTGCTGCGATGGGCAGGAGACCAGCACCGGCCTCTAGCGCCGAGAACCCTTTCACGAACTGGAGATACTGCGTCAGCCCAAACATCATTCCCATGAGGGCGAAAAATGCGATGCTAATTGATGCAGCACCAATGGAAAAGCGAGGCCGCTTAAAAAAGCTGAAGTCCAGCAACGGATGTTCGGCTTTGAGCTCCCAAACCGCGAATCCGATCGACAACAGGACCGAAATCCCGATTCCGCCCAGCACCGTCGTAGACAACCAGCCCCGGGACGGAGCCTCGATGATTGAGAATACGAGCAGCGAGACCGCGGCGGTCGACAATAGCGCGCCCGGAAAGTCGATGGGCTTTGGCTCAGGGTCTTTGCTTTCAGGAATCAATACGAAACCAGCGATCAATGCAGCCACAGCGATCGGAACATTCACCAGGAATATGGAGCCCCACCAGAAGTTCTCGAGGAGCAGCCCACCGATTAAGGGCCCTAGTCCCACGCCAAATCCGCCAACAGCGGTCCATGTGGCAATAGCTTTTGCCCGCTCCTGACCCTTGAACTGGTCGATGATGATCGAGAGCGTAGAGGGCATGATCATTGCGCCACCGATGCCCATCAACGCCCGATACCAAATCACTTCATTGGAGCTTCCTGCGTAGGCGGCGGCCAGAGCGCCAGCCGTAAATATCACCAACCCCAACTGCAAGATCCTTTTCCGACCGAATCGATCTCCCAATCCGCCCATCGTTAGCAACAGTCCGGCAAACACCAGAATGTATGCGTCAACCATCCACTGCAGCGTGGACGATGACGCGTCAAACGTCCGCTGCAGCGTCGGTATCGCAACGTTGAGAATTGTATTGTCCATGCCAATGATGACGAGGCTGAGTGATAGAACGATCAACGCCCACCATCGCCTCGGATTCGGAACATAGTCAACGTCCGCTACTTGTCCGCCAGTACCATTGGAACTTGTTTCCCGCGTCTTGCTCAACGATTGTCTCCGTAACCAAATTTATTACGATACGTTTTTGTTTCGTAACCATAGCGTATCGTAATGATTCCAGTAACGCAACACTAACGTATCGGAATAGGATTTATCGCTTCTCCTGTGGGAGCCTGTCCTGAGGAAACTCGAAGGGAACGCTAGGTTGAGGACCAGTCGCGAACACGCTTCTCACCCACAAACGCGTCCGCCCCACCTCAACAGCACAGACCTATCCAAACCGTTGATCGGGCAATACCATCAATATATGGACGCTGCCGACAATTACACAACATCACAGATTCCTGAAACCGAGCTTGAGGAAGGGGAAGAGATCCTCATCCACGGATTCGGCAAGAACAAGCATCTGTGGCTCTCCAACTACCGCATACTGCAGTGGAACCCCGCCAGCCTTTTTTCCCGCACCGCCAACCTCGTTCAGATACCGTTGGAATCGATCAACGAGATATCTATCGGCTTTGTCCGCCACACGGAACTGCTGATTCTGGGCACGATCACCGTGCTTCTCGGCGCGTTGCTCCGCATCCCACTGCCCGACAACATTGCGGATGCATTCTGGCTGATTGGAATTGTCAGCACCATCGCTTACGTGGTTACCGGCCGTCGTGTGGTGGTGGTGAAGAGTCAGACAACGCAGCTAAAGATTCGTACCAGCAAGGTGAAAGCTGAACAGGTTCGCAACCTTGTCTTCACGCTGGAAACTGCTCGCAACACGCTGATGGGCATTGAAGGCGATGCGCAAGACGCCGGGGAGCGCGCTGGAGGAACGCAACGCGAATCATCCTGAGCGATTGTTGCACTCGGAACCGTCCAGCCCGCTCCAGAAGGTGAACCTCGGACTCCGATTCGTCCTGGAAATTGCGATGTTCGCAAGTTTCTGCGTCGCGCCCGCCGTCGCTATCGATGGCGTAGAGCGCTGGCCCCTGACCGTGCTCACCCCGATCGCAGCGATCGCTATCTGGGGCGTATTCGCTACCCCAGACGACCCGTCCCGATCCGGTAAAACTGTCATCCCCACCGCTGGCTCAGTCCGGCTCATTATCGAATTAGTGTTGTTCACAGGCGCAGCCGCGGTGATGGCGTGGGCTGGCCTATGGCCATATTCGGTAGCGCTCCTAGTAGCCACCACCATCCACTACACGTTATGGCCTGCCCGAATTCGCTGGTTACTATCGAACTAGACTTCCACGTGGCTATCACTAGAACGTCTCTGAAGAGGCACCTCACGGAAATTATTCGCGCTTGCAATCTATAATAATTCGCAAGCCCAATTACCAGGTGGATTGCGCATGAAATCGCAGGAGAACAATCACGGACAACACCATAATCCCGGTTACCGATGAGCTACGGCGAGGGAAAGCTTTCATTTTCAACGGCACGCGTATTCCACGCGGCCGACGGAAGAAATTTGATCTACCTGCCGCACGCCTGCCAACTGGTTCATGGATCTCACTACCAGTAACCGTAATTAATGGCGCGTATGAGGGACCAACTCTGTGGGTGAGCGCTGCGATCCACGGTGATGAAATTAACGGGGTGGAGATTGTCCGGCAGGTACTCGACAAGATTTCTCCCTCCACATTGAGAGGCACTCTGCTCGCCATACCCGTTGTCAACGTTCTAGGCTTTATTGAGAAGACGCGCTATCTTCCAGATGGAAGAGACCTAAACCGATCGTTCCCGGGGACTCGACGGGGGTCGCTCGCCTCCCGAATGGCCAGGCTGTTCATGGACCGAATCGTTCGCCGATCTTCTTATGGTGTTGATCTGCACACAGCCTCTGGGAGCAGGACGAACTTGCCACAGGTAAGAGGTGATCTTGGCGATCCCGTCACGCTAGAGATGGCGAAGGCGTTCGCCGCCCCCGTGGCCCTGGAATCCCGAATAAGAGATGGCTCATTGCGCGCTGCTGCCACGAAAATCAATGTGCCTGTCCTGTTGTACGAAGGTGGTGAAGCACATCGGTTCGACGAATTCGCGATCGATGCCGGCACAACCGGAGTCCTCCGGGTCATGAACCGTCTCGGCATGGGAGTCGAAGCGCCCGCCCCCAAGCAAGACATACAGTTATTCTCCTCACGCTCTACATGGACGAGGGCGCAACGTGGTGGAGTAATGAGATTGTCCGTCAATCTAGGAGACCGAGTCACGGCGCGCAGCGTGATAGGCCAAATTGCAGATCCGTTTGGATCGCGCCCAACGCCGGTCCGTGCAGCTCGTACGGGCATCGTAATTGGTCTCTCGCTGCATCCACTGGTCGCTCAGGGAGACGGGATCGTTCATATCGCAGAGCTGACTGCGTCCGCTGAGGTCGAGAGCCTTTAGCGTATCGCTCCTTCATTATTTTGGATTTCTATTAGGCGTTGAAACCGATCATCGAGTCGGTTATCTGTGCTGTATTATTCCCTGCTGAAACCGTGGTCCTAAGGAGCCTCGCGATGACTCCTAATTTCCCATCCGCACTCCACCCTCTAAAACCGTCGATCAATGTACCTCGAGACGACTCTTAGAGCCGCTAATGTCCAGAACTGACATCGAATTCAATTGGTGAGATAGAACAGGTACAAAACAAATGCAAATTAATCGATTGCGAGATTCGCATAAATGAAGATTGGCATCCTCTCAAGGAATAGCAGTCTGTATTCAACCCAGAGTTTGGCCAACGCTGCAATACAGCGAGGGCACGATGCGGTCGTCGTCGACTATCTGCGCTGCTTTATGAACATAACATCAATGAATCCAAGGGTCATGTACGCAGGGGAAGAGTTGCATTTCGACGCGATCATCCCGCGAATTGGTGCGTCGCACACCTTCTATGGCACGGCGGTCGTACGCCAATTTGAAGTGATGGGCGTGTTCCCGTCCAATGAATCACAAGCAATAACCCGAGCTCGAGATAAGCTCCGCTCCTTCCAGTTACTATCTCGCTCGGACATCGGGCTTCCTGTGACAGGGTTCGCACATGCCACTCGTGACACGGCGGGTCTTATCGATTCTGTAGGAGGCGCCCCTCTAGTTATCAAGCTGCTGGAAGGTACCCAGGGACTTGGAGTTGTGCTCGCTGAAACGCGGAAAGCGGCTGAATCCGTCATCGGTGCTTTCAGACAACTTAATGCCAACCTGCTTGTCCAAGAATTCATCAAGGAAGCCGGGGGAAGTGACATCCGAGCATTCGTTGTGGGCAACCGGGTAGTCGCCTCAATGATGCGTACCGCTGCGCCTGGTGAATTCCGGTCAAACCTCCACCGAGGGGGGAAAGCAGAAAACGTGCGCCTTACTCCGGCCGAGCGACGTACCGCAGTGAAGGCAGCACGAGTACTTGGATTGAACGTGGCCGGAGTAGATCTCGTACGTTCAGATCGCGGCCCGCTGATCCTCGAGGTAAATGCGTCGCCTGGGCTTGAAGGCATTGAGAAATCAACGGGAGTTAATGTGGCTGGAGCGATCATCAAGAATATTGAAGACAGCGTAACTTTGGGTCCCAAAACCCATCGAGTTAAGGGCTAGCCAATTTCATATGCCTATGGACGCAGTTCCTTCACATGTTGGTGATGAAACAAACGAAGTTCTCCGGAGTGAATCTGGACGGTTCCGAAGCAAGCACCTACCCGTCATAGGTTGGCGTGAGCGGGTGGCGCTTCTGGATCTCGAAATCCCCACAATTAAGGCCAAGGTTGATACCGGCGCGATAGTTTCAGCGCTGCACGCCTGGAACATCCGAGAACTCGAACGGGATGGCAAGCCCTACGTCCGCTTCACAGTCAATCCAACTCGCCGCCGCTCAACCCAAAGGAGGGTGGAAGCGCCGCTAAGCGGTCATCGCAACATCACCAGTTCAAGCGGACACAAGGAGTCACGCCCCACCATTCGGACCAGCGTCACCGTTGGAAGCCAAACGTTTCAAATGAACCTCACTCTGACCCGTCGCACGGGGATGAACTTCCCAATGCTTCTGGGTCGAGAAGCCATCCGAGGCCGTTTCGTAGTCGACTCTGGCCGCTCCTACGTGAGCGCTGCATACCTCAATCTTGATCCAGCAAGCGGCTAATTCAGTGGATTCTGCCTGATCAGATCGCGAATCAAACTACCGCTCCTCTCAGGGGGACGCGGCGGCCATGCTCGGAATAACCACGGCCCTGATTCCACGGCCGAAGCCCTTCATCAATCTCAGGACGGCTTCCTCCGCTACCGCACTGAACGCAGCATCATGCGCTATTGTGGCTTGCTGAGCACTGCAATCTGAATTTCGTCAGAGTCCTAACTTACGGCACTCACTTACGCCATTGGCTTTCCGGTTGACCAGTTCCAGTCATCTGGCGGCCAGATGTTAGTACCGCGGATTGCTGGCGCCCGTTCGCCGTCGTACCAGTCCTTCACCGTGTCCGCCCACTGCTTGATGTGGGGAGTCTTGCGGTGGTACTCAAACGCCTCGGCGTTAGCATAGACCTCATAGAGCCACAGTTCCGAGGGATTTTCAATGTTCTGGTAGAGATCGAATCGATGGCATCCGGGTTCTCGGTGGACCGATCCCAATGCGTCGAGTGTTGCAGCCTCGATAAATGAGTCTACCTTGTCCGGAAGTACGGGCAGCGCTGCATGGATGACGTGCAGGCTGCCTGAGAAGAAACTCTCGTCGCGCCCAGTGATTGCCGCGGGCCATACTGCATAGTCATTTGGAAACGCGTTGCGGCATTTTGAGACCTTAGGATTTCCATCGTGCAGGTCTTTGACCGCCGCGGCCCAGGTCTTGAAGTGATCCTGGGTTGTGTGAACATCAAAGGCCTCTTCAGAGTCGTAGACCTCTGTAAAACCAATGCGTGTCGGGTCGGTGCTGTCCTGGATTATGTCGAATCGATGGCACCCGTACTCATGGCTGACCGAGCCCCGGCCATCGCCTTTCGACGCCTCTAGAAACTCATCAACCTTGTCCGGTTTCACATTGAACTGGACCATCACGATATACATGCCGGTCTTCCCTCTCACATTGTGCGTACGTCCCGATTAGGCGCTCTCTTCGGCGGAAGTATAGACCCGACACCAATAATGGTGCTCCACGCAACCAAGCTTCTACGCCACAGGGTGACCCCGGTCAGCGAGCGATTGGCGCATCCATGCGCCCGCGCTGCCTCCCGTTGTGGCAGCATCTCCACCCGGTAAGGCGCGAGTCTCTGGCCTACGCGCAGGGCAGATTTCTCGTAGAGGAACGGATCGATCGCATCCACTATTGCTCGTGTATCGGTCCAGTCAGGCCCATGGATGATCGTTCCTAAACGGCCAATTATCCAAGCAGCATGGGGCTAGGTCCCTAGTGCCCGGTGACCTTCCCTTCCAACGAAAACACCACCGGCCTGCGTAGCAATCCCAGATTCATGATGCGAAATAACCGGACCAAAGCAACGAGGCCTAACGATCACGCTGCGCGACGGCGACCTCTACGAATTACTCGCCTCGCAGGGCGACGCCGACGCGATGGCGCAGCCATACGGGCTGGAGCAGCTCCCAACACCGTCACACCAATGTTTGACACTGGTGGCGCTATTTTGCGAACGGTTAGTGAGGTAGACCCAGCGGCCAGCCTCCGATCAGCCTCTGTAGTCGCGTCATGAGAAATATCGCGCTTGTTTTCTTTGACCCATTTCCGCTCAATGCTACCCAGAGCCATGCCGACTCTGAATTCCACTTCACCTTCACTCCACGGCTTATTGACGTAATCCATAGCACCAAGTGACTTTGCCAGCGCCTTATCATCGGGACGGCCCCTCGCGCTTACTACGATTACCGGAACACTGGAAACGTTACTGTCGTTTCTCATGGCATCCAAAACCTGAAACCCATCAGTATCTGGCATGGAAAGGTCAAGCATGATCAGATCCACGCCCTGGGTGGTGATGAAATCCATCACGTCTTTGCCGTCATCAAGTTCAATAACGGAATGACCTTCCTCTTCAAGCAGCATTGTGAGTGCTGTTCGAACGTCAGGCTCGTCATCTACAACCAAAATACGGGACATTGCACATCGCTCCAATACCCTGCCATCCAGCCAACCAGTCAGGCAGTTAGTACCCACATCTGCAAGTTGTCGCCAGAAGTTGATGCAGTGGATACACATTCAGGTATATCGCAAATCCCGCCATTCGTGCTGCGCACAATGGACCGACCCATCTGGGTAACTGCACCCAGGTTTTTCGAGCGTTTCTTCCGCCCCACTCACGAATCACAGTCTTTCCAAAATGGCTCTGGAATTTCTGCTACTATGGTTTTCGTCACATTTAACTGTTTTATTAATGTGCTGGGCTGTTGTTGGTCCGGTTATCGACTTGCGAGAGGTCAACTGAGTGACGATCACTAGAAGAGTAGTAAATCCGCTGTCATGTCCGCGCTGCGACAGCGGCCAATCACTGACGAACAGAGGCGACTTTTACGGGGACTATCTGGCGTGTCTCGTCTGCGGTTGGAATGGCGAAGCTGACGAATCTGGTGCTCCTGTCATGGTGGTCATTCCACCGCCGCCAATCAAGCGCCGCAGACGCCGAAAGCGTTTGCCCGACGGCCGTCTCGTCGACCCGGCAGACACCTCCATCGAGTAACGCTTGTTACTGATCGTGACTCGCTCTCCTGTCAAATAGCGATTTCTGTGCAATCGATTTTCGTTTGACATATTTTTCACAATGTCCCATATTTGTTGCCTTGGCAACGTGACCCTGGGGGCGGTGCGCGCACGCGTGCGAGGCACCGGAGAGCCGGTCGGCGGGTCAAAAACACGATTGCCACCCAACCAGTGCCTCGAATAGCCGGCACCTGAGACACCAACGCCACAACCATGTCAACAGACAATTTAGAGGCCATTGAATACGTATTGCGTTCCGCCCACGAGCGGGATGTCAAATTCGTGCGCCTCTGGTTTACGGACATTCTTGGCACGGTCAAGGGCTTTGCCATCACCATTGATGAGCTTGAACACGTCCTCCATCGTGGCGCCACATTTGATGGATCTGCGATAGACGCGTTCGCCCGCCAATCTGAGGCAGACATGGTGGCCGTACCCGATCCCTCAACCTGGCAGGTACTGCCCTGGCGCCCAAGTGAGAACGCTGTTGCGCGTCTCTTCTGCGACATCCAGACCCCGCAAGGCGAACCAGCAGACCTCGATACACGTCACGTTCTCCGCCGCAACATGCGCCGCGCCAGCGATATGG
Source organism: Chloroflexota bacterium (assembly GCA_013204555.1). Taxonomy (GTDB): domain Bacteria; phylum Chloroflexota; class Dehalococcoidia; order Lucifugimonadales; family Lucifugimonadaceae; genus UBA1151. The sequence goes on from JABMNO010000049.1 coordinate 12,818, forward strand.
GATTCACCTATTACGTTGGCCCTGAGATCGAATATTTCTACCTGAATGACCCCGATGAAAGTAACCCATCTGTTAATCCCCTGGGACACGGTGGGTACTTTGATCAGACCTCTGCGGACTCTGGAGCAGACCTGCGTCGCGACACAGTGATCGCTGTGGAAGAGATGGGCATCCCGGTGCAGCACAGTCATCATGAGGTTTCAGAAGGCCAGCACGAGATTGATCTGCGGCACACCAACGCTCTTACGATGGCAGATTCCGTTATCACCTTCAAAGTTGCAGCCAAAGAGGTTGCTACCGCCAATGGTGTAAGAGCAACTTTCATGCCGCGGCCCAGCGAAAAGATGCATGGCAGTGGGATGCATTCCCACCTCTCGCTATTCAACGGCGAGTCAAACGCTTTTTATGATGAGGATGACCCTAGACGTCTATCGCCAATAGCCAAGAAATTTCTCGCGGGACTATTGCGACATGGTCCGGAGATAACTGCTGTAACGAACCAGTGGGTCAACTCGTACAAGCGACTCGTCCCCGGATATGAAGCCCCGGTCTACTCAGCGTGGACCGATAGCGCGTGGGGCGATCTCGTTCGAATTCCTGCTATAAGGCCTGGACGAGAAGATTCCGTACGCATCGAGTACCGGGCTCCAGACTCTGCCTGCAATCCATACCTGGCATTCAGTGTGATGCTGGCCGCCGGACTTGAAGGCATCGAAAAAGATTATGACCCGCCAGAACTCATTTCGGGCAGCCTTGACTCGCTATCGCCAAAAGAACTTGAAGCTCTTGGCGTCCAGAAACTGCCCGGGAATCTCTCCGAAGCAGTGACGCTGGCTGAAGATAGCGACGTGGTGAGAAATGCACTTGGAGAACGAGTGCATGAAAGCTTCCTCAGAAACAAAAGAATTGAATGGCAAGAATACGAGAGGACCGTTACGGATTACGAGGTAAACCGGTATCTGCGCGCCCTCTAGCGCCAGGTATTGACCCCGTGTCGTACTCATTTATGAAAGACTCCGCCATCAAAGAATCTGCGCTCCCCGCCTACGCGTCATTGCAGCCAATGAAGAAGACCGGGCTGTACGACCCCGCTTTTGAGCACGACGCGTGTGGGGTAGGTCTTGTAGCAAATATTCGCGGAGATCGCTCCCACAAAATGGTGGAGCAAGCCCTTGAGGTACTAAATCACCTCACGCACCGTGGTGCCCGAGGGGCCGATCCTGACACCGGTGACGGCGCAGGAATCCTTATCCAGATGCCTCACGATTTCTTCAGAGATATTGCGGCAGATCTTGATATCGCCTTGCCGGAGCCCGGCCACTACGGCGTGGCGATGTGCTTCCTGCCTCAAGGCGACGAAGCCCGCGCTGCATGTGAGGCCGCAATCGAGACGGCAGTCAAAGCGGAAGGCATGGAACTCCTTGGCTGGAGAGATGTCCCGCAGCGACCGGATACCATCGGAATCCTGGCCCAGAAGGTCAAGCCAACTATTCGTCAGGCCTTCATTGGCGGTTGGTCTGAGATCGACTCAGACCGGCTCGAGCGCGAACTTTATGTAGCCCGAAAAGTGATCGAGAACACTGTTGAATCGATGACTGATGTTCTGACAGACGACGATCGCAACGCCTTTTACATCTGCTCCATGTCGGCTCGCACAATCGTCTACAAGGGATTACTGATATCAGAGCAGGTTGCCACGTTCTTCCCTGATCTTGAAGACGAGCGACTTCAAACTGCGTTCGCACTCGTGCACTCCCGCTACAGCACGAACACTCTTGGCGAGTGGAAACTGGCCCACCCTTACCGAATGCTGTGCCATAACGGTGAGATCAATACTGTCCAGGGGAATAAGAACTGGATGCGCGCTCGCGAGCAGCACTTCACCAGTGAACTCTTTGGCGACGACGTCCGCAAACTCGCACCGATAACCCGGCAGGACGAAAGCGACACCGCCTCATTTGATCAGGCGTTTGAGCTGCTGGCGCTGGGTGGCCGCGAAATTGAACATGTTGCGGCAATGATGATCCCTGAGCCCTGGTACGGACACGACACGATGTCCGAAGGGAAGAAGGCCTTCTACCAGTACCACTCCACGGTCATGGAGCCATGGGACGGCCCAGCGATGATGGCCTTCACGGATGGGCACAAAGTTGGGGCGGTCCTCGACAGGAACGGCTTCCGGCCGATGCGCTACCTTGTGACCAAGGATGACCTCCTTGTGATGGCGTCTGAAACTGGCGTACTGGACGTTCCACCAGAAGATGTGGCGTTCAAGGCGCGATTGCAGCCCGGAATGATGTTCCTCGTCGATTTCGACGAAGGCCGCATCATTGATGATGCCGAGATAAAAAATGGTCTGGCTACGCGTGAGCCCTATGGCGAATGGATCAAAGAGAATGCCCGATTCCTGGATGACGTTCCAGAACCGAGCTACGTCCCCGGCGTTGACCGCGAGACCCTGGAAGTGCGGCAAAAAGCGTTTGGCTACTCTCAGGAGGATCTCAGAATTCTTCTCGCACCACTGAGCGAAGAAGGCCACGAGGCCTACGGCTCAATGGGTAACGACACTCCACTGGCTGTGCTATCTGACCTGCCACAGAGTCTTTTTTCCTACTTCAAGCAGCAATTTGCACAAGTCTCCAATCCGCCGCTGGACAAAGAATTTGAGAAGATCGTCACCCAGATGTCGATGACCATCGGCGCTCAGGGCAATCTTTTTGACGAGTCACCACGCCACTGTCGACAACTTTCGATTGAGCATCCCATTCTGACGAATACAGAGATGGCGAAGATTCGGGCGCTGAACGAGCCCGGGTTCCAGTCTGCCGTCATTTCGACGCTATGGGATCCGAACGGGGGAGCAGCCGGACTCCGCTCCGCCCTAGATCGCGTACGCAGTGAAACGTCAGATGCAATAGACGCAGGCCACGAGATCATCATCCTTTCGGATAGGGGGGTCGATTCCGACAGCGCGCCCATTCCGTCGATTCTTGCGACCGGCGCCGTCCACCACCACCTGATTCGCGAAGGCCTGCGCCAGAATGTTGGCATAGTGGTCGAATCAGGAGACCCGAGGGAAGTACACCACTTCGCGGTTCTCTATGGATACGGAGCCAACGCGGTAAACCCATATCTTGCCTTTGAAACAGCGTGGGAACTGTTTCGCGTCGAACGCGAACTTGGACACGAGACTCCCTCAGACTCTGAGTCAGAATCAAACATCGTTCAGGGTCTTGAAAAGGGTGTCTTGAACGTTATGGCAAAGATGGGAGTCTCAACTCTTGCCAGCTACCATGGCGCTCAGGTTTTCGAAGGTTTAGGGCTTTCGCAGGAACTTGTTAATGAGTTTTTCACCTGGACTCCGACCAAAATCGAAGGCATCGGTCTGAAAGAAATCGCTCAGGACTCCATCGAAAGACTTGAGCGTGCGTATCCGAAGCAGACAGTAGCAGCGGAGCTTCCGCTAGATGTCGCGGGCCTCTACCAGTGGCGCTCCAACGGCGAGCACCATATGTACAACCCGCTTACAGTCTCGCTGTTGCAGGATTCGGTGAACCGCAACGATTCATCTGTGTTCGCTCAGTACTCAAAGCTGGCAAACGATGAGACACGTCGACTAACCACAATTCGTGGACTCCTTGAATTCAAGGAAGACCCAACCAGAGCGATCTCCGTCGATGAGGTGGAACCGGCAAGTGAGATAGTAAAGCGGTTCGCGACAGGTGCAATTTCGCTAGGTTCGATCAGCCGCGAAGCGCATGAAACGCTGGCGATCGCCATGAACCGCATTGGAGCGCGAAGCAACACTGGAGAAGGCGGCGAGGACTCTTCCCGCTACCAGCTTGATCCCAACGGCGACTCCCGAAGCAGCGCCATCAAGCAGGTGGCCTCAGGCCGATTCGGCGTCACCATAAACTATCTCGCGAACGCGACCGACTTGCAGATAAAGATGGCACAGGGGTCCAAGCCCGGAGAAGGCGGTCACCTGCCCGGTCGCAAGATCGACGAATACATTGGTGGTGTGCGTCGGACCACACCGGGTGTGGACCTGATCTCTCCACCACCACACCACGACATTTACTCAATTGAGGACCTGGCGCAACTTATACATGATCTGAAAAACGCCAATGACGAAGCCCGTATTCACGTCAAACTGGTGTCCAAAGCTGGGGTAGGAACCATCGCTGCTGGCGTCGCAAAAGGCAAAGGCGATGTTGTGCTGATTTCAGGCGACTCAGGGGGCACGGGTTCATCGCCTCTCAGCTCCATCAAGCACGCTGGACTGCCGTGGGAGCTTGGCCTCGCGGAGACGCAGCAGACGTTGGTTGCCAACGGACTTCGAAGCCGAATCGTCGTACAGACGGACGGGCAGATCAAGACGGCACGAGACGTTGCGATCGCCGCAATCCTTGGGGCCGACGAGTGGGGCATAGCAACTGGCGCACTGATCGCGCTTGGTTGCATCATGCTGCGCAAATGCCACCTCAACACATGTTCAGTGGGAATCGCCACGCAGGATCCGGAACTCCGTGCAGACTTCCGTGGTCGACCGGAAGCGGTCGTGAACTATTTCATGCTTCTCTCTCAAGACCTGCGAAACATCATGGCTGGCCTGGGTGTTCGTACGGTTGATGAGCTTATCGGCAGAACTGATTTTCTGGAGCAGCGAAATGTGGTGGACCACTGGAAAGGTAAAGGCGTGGACCTTGCGCCGCTTCTGGCACAACCTGAAGTAAAAGATGCAGTGTTGTACCAGTGCGAGCCACAAGACCATGGGCTTGAAAAGGCGCTCGATAACCTGCTTATTGAAAAGGCGGCGGCAGCGATCGAGTCGGGGACTCCTGTCACAGGTTCATTTGACATCGGCAACCACAACCGGACCGTTGGAGCGATGCTTAGCAACCGTATCGCCCGCAAATATGGTGATGACGGACTGCCTGACGGGACCATTGAGTTCAACTTCAAGGGCTCAGTTGGGCAGAGCTTCGGAGCTTTCCTGGCGCCCGGTGTCACGTTCAACGTCAGTGGTGACGCCAATGACCACCTTGGCAAGGGTCTGTCTGGCGGCCGAATAGTGGTTGTGCCTCCGGAGGGCAGCACATTTGTGCCAGAAGAAACCATCATCACGGGAAACGTCGCTCTATATGGAGCTACTAGTGGTGAGATGTTCCTGCGCGGAGTCGCTGGAGAGCGATTCTGCGTCAGAAATTCAGGAGCCAACGCGGTTGCTGAAGGCGTGGGAGATCACGGCTGCGAGTATATGACAGGCGGGATCGCAGTCATCATTGGCAAGACTGGCCGCAACTTCGCCGCCGGTATGAGTGGTGGCGAGGCATTTGTCCTGGATGAGGATGACGATTTTTCCGTCCGATGCAACAAGGAACGTGTAGACCTTGATCCCGTTATAGCCGACTCAGAAGATGAAGAAAAGCTGATCAATCTCATCAAGGCGCATCGCTATCGCACCGGTAGTCCGGTAGCAGGGAACATCATCGACAACTGGGACAAATTCCGGTCGAAATTTGTGAAGATAATGCCCCGTGACTATAAGAGAATTTTGGAAGAACGCCGATTGAACGAAGAGACAGGCGACAGGGAGTTCGTGCGTAATGGGTAAAGTCACGGGCTTCAAAGAAGAGGGGAGAGAACTCCCTTCACGCCGACCGGTCGAAGAGCGAGTCCACGATTGGAAAGAGGTCTACAACGAGTGGCCTGACAAGGACGCGCGAACGCAGGCCTCACGTTGCATGGATTGCGGCGTCCCCTTCTGCAACTACGGCTGCCCGCTTGGGAACCTGATTCCTGACTGGAATGACCTTGTTTACCGTGGCGAATGGGAGCGGGCGATCGCCCAGCTTCACTCCACCAACAACTTCCCAGAATTTACGGGACGCATCTGCCCCGCCCCATGCGAACCCGCCTGCACACTCAGCATAAATCAGGATCCGATCACCATCGAGATGATCGAAAAGAAGATCAGCGAGAAGGCGTGGGACAGCGGCTTCATCAAGCCTGAGCCGCCAGTTAAACACACGGACAAAAAAGTTGCAGTAGTCGGATCTGGACCAGCAGGACTTGCTGCCGCCCAACAACTGAATCGCGCTGGCCATCTGGTGACTCTCTTCGAACGCAACTCGTATCTGGGTGGCCTCATGGCCCTCGGAATCCCAGATTTCAAATTGGAGAAAAAGATCGTTGAGCGACGACTCGATCAGATGCGTGCCGAGGGCGTGGAGTTCCGAGTTAACACCAACGTTGGCGTAGATGTAACCGTCGATCAACTCAAGTCAGACTACGACTCCGTCATTCTCACTGGCGGCTCAACCGTCCCCCGGGATCTACCTGTTCCGGGCCGCAGCCTAAACGGCGTCCACTTCGCTATGGACTATCTGACCCAGCAAAATCTGCGCGGACGTGGGGAGGAGTTCTCGCCAGAAGAGACCATCTCCGCTGAAGGCAAGAACGTCATCATCATCGGTGGCGGCGATACGGGAGCCGACTGCCTTGGTACGTCTCATCGTCAGGGCGCTGCCAAAACAACGCAAATCGAGATTCTCGATCGGCCGATTGCCCCACTCAAGCCAGAAGAGCGACAGCTCGATAACCCGAAATTCGTGTGGCCGGAGTACCCGACCGTGCTCCGAATAACAGCAGCCCACGAAGAAGGTGATAATCGCGATTTCGATGTCATGACAACTGACTTTGTTGGAGATGATGAAGGTAACGTCACGGAGCTCCGAGCGGTGCGGATTGAGTGGAAATCCATGGGCACCGGGCCAAGGCCGTCTCCCGTACCAATTGAGGGGAGCGAATTCACGTTGAAGGCAGACCTCGTATTACTTGCGATGGGTTTTCTCCATCCGCAACATCAAGGTCTGCTTGATGACTTTGGCGTCGATTACGATGGGGTCGGCAACGTCAAGATCGACGTAAACATGATGACTTCCATACCAGGAGTATTCTCAGCAGGTGACATGCAGCGCGGCCAATCGCTGGTCGTGCATGCGATTGCCGGTGGTCGCGCCGTCGCTCGATTTGCTGACGAGCACATGATGGGCAGTTCAAAGCTGCCCGGAGTCAAGCGATACTTCCGGCAACTGGCGACGGTCTGACCTCAGCCCCTCAGTAACGCAGGATTAGCATGCGACGTTTACGGGTCGCACTGGCCCAGATCAACACAACAATTGGCGATCTTGATGGCAACGCAGCGCTAATCATCAAGATGGTGGGAGAGGCGCGTCAGGCTGGCGCGGACATTGTGGCGTTCCCTGAACTTGCGGTCACCGGATATCCGCCCGAAGACCTTTTGCTGCGACCAGACTTCATTCGCGATCAACGCGCCGCTCTTGAACAAATCTCCAGGGAAATCACCACACCCGCGGCGGTGATTGGATTCGTTGGCCGAGATCCTACCGGGAGTCATGCGATCACCAACTCTGCGGCGCTGATATCCAACGGTGAGATTCGGCACGTCTACAACAAGATCAATCTTCCAAACTATGGAGTCTTTGATGAAGAGCGTTACTTCAAGGCCGGTGACTCATGCCCGCTGTTTGATGTCGCTGGGGTCAAACTTGGAATGAACGTCTGCGAGGACGTGTGGACAGACGTCGGGCCCGCGGAAGTGCAGTGTGCCGCCGGGGCCGAGGTGATCATCAACATAAACTCGTCTCCTTACTGGCTAGGAAAACTTGAGACTAGACGAAAACTCGTGTCAGATCTGGCGAAGCGTAATGCGGCATACGCCGTTTATGTGAACCAGGTTGGCGGCCAGGATGAGCTTGTATTCGATGGCGGAAGCGCCGTGTTCGGGCCGGGCGGCTCTGTGATAGCGCGTGCCGGGCAGTTCAAAGAAGAGCTACTTGTAGTTGATCTGGAAATTGACGGCGCTGCACACTCTGCCGTTACCAATGGTCCGACGCGACCCGATGCCACGCGCCTCGCGAAGGTTGGTCGTGCAGTCCACGTGCCGGGCTCCATTGATCTCAACAAAATCAAACCTGAGATACGTCCCGAGATCGCTCCCGCGCTTAGCCAGGAAGCAGAGGTCTACAACGCGCTCGTCGTAGGTACGCGTGACTACCTCGCCAAGACCGGGTTCTCACGCGTCCTGATCGCCCTTTCCGGCGGCATCGACTCAACGCTCACCGCAGCCATAGCAGTGGACGCTATTGGCGCTGAGAACGTAGTCGGAATCGGCATGCCGTCTCGCTACTCGTCGGAAGGCTCCGTGTTGGACTCCAAAGAATTGGCTGACCGCCTTGGCATAACAATGTGGACCATTCCCATTGAGCCCGCGCATCAGGCGTTTGAGGAGATGGTCAGCGAGCAATTCGCCGGAACTGAGCCAAATACTGCAGAGGAAAATGTACAGGCTCGGATTCGTGGTGTCGCCATGATGATGTTCTCCAACAAATTCAACTGGCTGGTGCTAACCACCGGGAATAAGTCTGAGATGGCCACCGGTTACGCCACACTCTACGGCGATATGGCCGGAGGGTTCGCCGTGCTGAAAGACGTTCCAAAAACTCTCGTTTACCGACTCTGCGAATACCGTAACGCCAATATCCCAGGCTCCGCTCTACGCACCGGGTGCGATGACCAACATTCTGAAGCACCACATTCAAACCTTCCGGAGGCCCTCGAAGTATCTTCCCTGCACCGCTGCAAACCCGTCGAACACCCGATCCCGCAAGCAATTATCGACAAGCCGCCCAGCGCGGAGCTACGTCCAGACCAGCTCGACGAGGATAGCCTTCCGCCCTACCCAGTTCTTGATCGAATCATCGAACGATATGTGGAACAGCGTCTATCGCCGGCCGAGATCATTGCTATGGAAACATCTGAAGCTGGAGATCAGGCAGACGAACCGACCGTCCGACGCATGATCCGCCTCATCGACATCAACGAGTACAAACGCCGGCAATCACCCCCCGGTGTGAAAATAACCGAGCTAGCCTTCGGCCGCGACCGCCGCCTACCGATAGCGAGCCGATACCGAGGATAGGTCGTGTCGACACACGAGGCAAAAATGCTGATGGCCGTTCACAAGTCGTTCTGAGGGGATATGTGAAGGCGATTTTCAGGATCTTGGGCATCCAGATGAAATGAGCGATGTCATCCTGGTACCGCGAAGAATCTCAGCTTTGATCGCGGCTTAGGTTCGATGTCGCGCATTTCTTCAGTCGCGGTTGAGACTCTTCGGCAACCTTTAAAAGATTGTCTCGCCGTGTGCGATTCTTCTCACGGTATATGCCACTCAAACATTCAAGAATTTTCCGTGCAACACCCCTATTTCATTCTAAATCAGACATTTGATAGAATCGGAGAGCCGTATAGTTAATGACGGTCGCGACTTATTACGACACCTGTCGTGGTCGTGCGCATAGATCACTGCACATGCTCCCCGGATACGCACACCGCGAACCCATGGACACTGAGCGCGGGTTGATGCGAAATAGTTTGTCCGCTATTGCGGAGGAGTAAGTAGTTGAATATCTACGTAGGAAACCTTAGTTTCGACACGACGGACGATTCCCTTCGTGCGGCGTTTGCCGTACACGGAACAGTCGATTCGGCTCGTGTAATCACCGACCGAGAGTCCGGCCGATCACGTGGCTTTGGTTTCGTTGAGATGCCAGACAGCGGCGAGGCCAACACGGCCATGTCAGCCGTCACTGGCTCCCAGCTTGATGGACGTGAAGTCAACGCCAACGAGGCCAAGCCTCGCGAAGATCGCCGCGGTGGCGGCGGCGGTGGTGGTGGTGGCGGCGGATACGGTGGCGGTGGCGGCGGTGGTGGCGGCGGACGTCGCTGGTAGACCGTCGACACATTAATGTCGATAGAAGGCCCCGATGCTATATCGGGGCCTTCTCTTTTAACGCCCTCCCACCGATAAATCTGAGACCTGTCCCCTAAATAGACGCTGGTACATCCTCCTCACACCCCATGACAATCAGTTCTACTGATTGTCATCCACAGGTGCTGGGACTCGGGACGGCGTGGGAAACGCGAACATTGTTCCTATTGCTGAGCACATCTCCCTCCTGTGACACGAGCTATTTGAGGGAGTAGAACAAATGTGCTAGGCTCGGTTCATCCTGAGTAATCAGGACCCTATGATTTATCTGGCACCGCAGGACAAAATAGAATGCCCGCATCGAAAAAGAAAACCTCTCGACACGCTCAAGACGGAGCGATCAGCTTGAACGGCAAAGCATCAGATCGAGACCAAGCTCTTGATCTGGCCCTGGCCCAGATCGAGAAAGCTTTCGGGCGCGGCTCGATAATGAAGATGAGCGAGTCCCGCGTTCACTCAGTCAGTTCAGTTTCCACCGGGTCAATTATCCTGGATATGGCCCTTGGCGTCGGCGGCGTACCCCGTGGCCGAATTATCGAAATTTTCGGCGCAGAGTCCAGCGGCAAGACAACGTTGGCATCCCACATCGTGGCAGAAGCTCAGCGCGCGGGCGGCACCGCTGCTTACATTGACGCAGAACATGCAATGGACCCTGCCTATGCAGCGCTATGCGGTGTTGATGTGGATTCCCTGTACATATCACAGCCTGACTCAGCTGAGCAGGCGCTTGAGATCACGGACTATCTGGTGCGATCAGGCGCGCTAGATGTGGTCGTCATTGACAGTGTAGCCGCCCTGGTCCCTTCCGCTGAACTGGAAGGAGAGATGGGGGACACGCACATCGGCCTGCAGGCCCGCCTAATGTCTCAGGCTCTCAGGAAGCTGACGGGTTCGGTCTCCCGCACAAATACCGTTGTTATCTTTATCAACCAGTTACGTGAAAAAGTCGGAGTATTCTTCGGCAGCCCGGAGGTGACTCCTGGCGGTCGTGCACTCAAGTTCTACTCGTCGGTCCGCCTCGACATGCGCCGCATGGAATCGATTAAGGTTGGCAACGATGTTACCGGCAACCGGGTCCGTGTTCGCGTGGTGAAGAACAAGGTCGCAGCACCATTTAAGACTGCTGAGATAGAGATACTGTTCAATCGCGGGATCAGCCGGGAAGGCGCTCTTATTGACATGGGACTCGAACTGGGTATTTTGACCAAGAGTGGATCATTCTTCTCTCACGGTGACATTCGGATGGGCCAGGGTCGTGAGGCTGCACGTCAGTACCTCATCAACAACGCTGAGGCTCAAGCAGAGATCGACGCAGCTATTCGAGCATCGTTCGAGACGGTCACTCTTACTCCAGAGGCTGTAGCAGAAGTTGCTGCGCCTGCAGCGACGGATGACGAGCCAGCGGAGGAGTAAACCTCTAGCTGTGCCACTTCAGCACTTCCTCTCCGCTGCGCTAGACTTCTAGAGGAATTTATTTCCTTCAGTAGTACACATCCCGGTTTTCAAGCATAGCTCGAGCCGGCGGAGAGGCCCTTAAGTGGCTGTTTCAATAATCATCATCGTAATCGGGCTGCTCGGTAGCGCCTTCATCAGCGCGTCTGAAGCTGCCCTGATTTCAGTCAACAAGGTACGAATGCGACGCCTTGCCGAAGAAGGCGATGTGCGCGCACAAGCGACCATCCGGGTTACCCGGGAACATGAGAAGTTCTTCGGCTCAATCCTGTTGACCGGCAACGTGTTCAACATCATGGTCACCGCAGTTGCCACCAGCGTCACGATACAGATATTCGACAACAACAACGGATTCGTTGTGGCCCTCGCCACCGCAATCGCCGCGGTGATGATCGTGATCGCTGGAGAACTGACACCAAAATCTGTGGCCACCCTGGTCTCCGAACGATGGTCGCTTATCGCAGCACGACCTGTTTGGTACCTCATGGTCGCGACAGCGCCAATCGTATGGTTCTTCGCAGCGTTCCCACGCCTTGTTGTCCGCATGATGGGTGGCAAGCAGGCCCTCATCACCCCCACGATTACCGAGGGGGAACTCCGAATGTTGATTGACGTTGGAGAGGAAGAAGGGACTGTTGAGTCCGCCCGAGGGGAAATGCTTGAAAGCGTGTTCCGGTTTGGCGAGATGCAGGTTGCGGACGTGATGAGCCCACGTAATGAGATCATCTGGGTCGAATCGGGAACAATGGTCCGCGACTTCCTGGATTTGTATCAGAGAACACAGCACACTCGATTTCCAGTGTTCGAGGATGATGAAGACGACGTTGTAGGGATTCTCTCTATCAAGGATGTCCTGCAATCTCTCGCCGAGAATCCAGACGACCTCAACCGGCCAGTTACCAACCTCATGCGTAAGCCGTACTTCGTCCCGGAGTCGGCCCGACTACGAGATCTGTTTGATTCCCTTCAGAGCGAAGGCCACAAGATTGCTCTCGTCGTAGATGAGTTCGGTGGAATCGCCGGTGTCGTAACGCTCACTCGCATCCTCGAACTGATCGTCGGACGCACGGGGGAAGAAGGCCTACAACCGTCTCAGCAGATCGTGAGCATCGGTGAAAATACGTTCGAGCTCGATGGAGCGATGTCGATTGACGAGGCGAATGACCGCTTGGATCTGCACATCCCCGATGGCGACTACAACACCGTTGCCGGATTCGTTCTGGAGAATGTACAGAGAATCCCGGAAAGCGGATTCCGCTTCCGCTTCAACGATCTGAGATTCCGGGTGACTGCTGTCGATGGAAACAAAATTTCTCGTGTCGAGGTTCGCGTCCCGGTGACGCTCACGCCTGAAACTCGGCCTGAGGGCTAGGCAACCGATGGTGCGCCTTCACCCCTTCGAAATTGCGCTGCGTGAGGGACTGGTAACTTGCGGTATCACCGTTGGTGAGACCCTTCTCTGCGCGGTTTCGGGCGGGCCTGACTCCATGGCGATGCTGACCGCCATGGTCAACCTTCGGGAGAGTTCCAACGAGAAGATTCCTGAGTTTGTGGTAGCCCATTTCAACCATCGCCTGCGCGGTCCAGAGTCTGAAGGCGACGCCCGATACGTAAGTGACTTTTGTAATGAGCACGAGATCATCTGCGAGATCGGAACAGGAGATGTAGCCGACTACGCCAAATCCCACCCCGGGGGCGTCGAATTGGCGTCCCGCAAGATGCGTTACAACTTTCTCAGAGATGCAGCGCAGCGGCACGGTGCATCTTCGATTGCCACGGCGCACACCCGCGACGACCAGGCCGAGACTATATTGCTTCACATCGTGAGAGGCAGCGGTCTCGCAGGGCTGCGTGGAATCCAGCAGAGAGGCCATGTACCGGGAGCAGAAATATCAGATGGCCTCGCCCTTGTTCGTCCCATGTTGGTCGTAGCTAAATCTGAGACCGACGCGTATTGCAAAGCAGCTGGTATCCGACCGCGTCACGACTCTTCTAACGACGACCTTTCGTTCGCGCGAAATCGGATTCGCCACAGGGTCCTCCCAGAGCTGCGGGAACTGAATCCGTCAGTGGCGGAGGCCCTGATCAGGCTGGGAACCGCTGCAGGGGCAGATCACGACGCACTTGAAGCCGTCGTGGACGATGAGTGGGACGTGGCAACACACCAACACGGGGCGGTAATATTGCCGCTCGCGGTGCTAAACAACGCACCTCTGGCAATCGCGACGCGAATCATTCAGCGCGCATATGCAGAGTTTGGCCCAGATCCTCGGCATACACTCGAAACAGTTCATATCCAGGCGATATTGAAGGCCACACGCGGTGGCGGTGGTAGTTCGATAGAACTACCCGACGGAGTTGTGGTCGCTATTGAATACGAGAACGCCATGATGATCCGAGGCCCGAAACCCATCGATTACCAGTATCTGCCTATCGATGCCCCGATGACATTAGACGTTCCCGGAAACCTCGATCTGGCCCCAGTTTCGACTCTCTTTACGAGCCTGACCGAGCCCCCGGTAGACACATCCAGTACGCCAGTGTCTATTGCATATCTCGATGCGCCAACGGAGAACATGCCGCTTACGGTGCGGAACTGGATAGAGGGCGATCGTTTCCAGCCGCTGGGAATGACTGGCGAAAAGAAGCTGTCCGACTTCTTCATCGATAACAAAGTGCCTCGGGACTGGAGGCGCCGGATACCGCTGGTGCTGATTGACGACAGAATCGCCTGGGTTGCTGGCTACCGGATCGCCGATTGGGCCAAAGTCACGTCTGACACCAATATTTGCATCAGGCTAGAACTCACGAACCCGCAGGAGTCCTAGAGAACTCTGCCCAGACGACCATTCTGGGTTATGCCGGGAATTCGACCTCGCTTCGCGGCTGGTCGACCCTCAATCTCATGGATGTCCGCCGTGAAGTTATTGGGCGGAGATCCGCTTATGAACGACCCGACCCCAAACACGTTCACCGGCGATTCGGTCTCTACAAATTCTCGAATCCGGTCGGGGTTCATTCCACCAGTGACGATAATATCGACGTGGCTAAAGCCTGCCTGATCGAGGCGTGCACGGAGTTCCTGCACAAGCGCAGGGGTTACTCCGCCTCTCTCTTTGGGAGTGTCCAGGCGGACGCCACGGAGTTTTTCCCGCATCACACGGGCAACTTCCAACGACTCTTCAGTTTCATCATGGAAGGTATCCACCAGCGCCACACGTGGGGTCTCAGGTGGCATGTGCCTGTCAAACGCCTGTATCGCCCGGACGGTATCCCCCATGATGAGTACCAGCGCATGTGGCATGGTTCCCGATGGGGTCAGGCCGGTCAATCTGGCGCCAAGCACTGAGGAAGGAGCGACGCACCCGCCAACTACGGCGGAATACTCCATCACACCAGCCACTGACGGGTGAACATGGCGAGCGCCGAACGAGACGATGGGGATACCCTGGGCCGCTTCAACGCACTCTCGCGCAGCTGAAGCCCATCCCGTGCATGACGAGAGAATTCCACAGATTGCAGTCTCGTACAGCCCAAACGATACATACGGCGCGTGGATCCGGAGCGAGACTTCTTTCCGATTGATGGCCGAGCCCTCTTCAAGGGCCCACACTTCTCGGCCAGTCTCTGGTAGAACCTTGGTAAGAAGCGATCTCACCTCATTGATCCCACCCAGCACACCGCCACGCTCAGGGGTGAACTCCATCACCACTTCCGGGTTCATTCCCTCATTGCGGAGAATGGTCATCGTACGGTGGAAATAGACGTCCGCCGTGTCACCTACAAGCAGGGAGTTCGCGATCTCAAAGTCACGTGTTGTCATGGGCTCAGTAACTATCTTCCATCTCAGCCAAAAGCTGGGCTATCGGAATTTTTGGGGTCTTGAATACGATGAACTCGGAGTAGCTTCGTACTGTTGCATCCACAGTGTAATCGCGATTCCGTGTGGACGATGCAGTGCTTATGGCACACGTGAACGATTTCCGAATGCATCCACCGGCGCTAATGACGGTCGGTTTTAGGTCTCCCTCCAAACCTGAGGCGCAATAATCCTTTGATGTCCTCCCACGCGGTACTGATGACATTTACTCTGGAGTCAGGGTCATCAACCCATCGAACTGGAAGCTCTTTAATGCTGCAACCATTCTTTTGCGCTATGAGCAACAACTCTGTGTCGAAGAACCATGCGTTGTCTTTGACCAACGGAATCAGCGCATTAGCCGCCT
The DNA here is from genome assembly GCA_013204555.1 of Chloroflexota bacterium. Lineage (GTDB taxonomy): Bacteria > Chloroflexota > Dehalococcoidia > Lucifugimonadales > Lucifugimonadaceae > UBA1151. Next base: position 28,355 of record JABMNO010000049.1, read on the forward strand.
CGGCAGAAATAGCCTTAAAGCCACACTGTGCATCTCTAAAACTGGTAAAAAACATCATCCTGAATAGCGCGCTATAGCCCCTTGAAGTGATCTCCCGTTTGAGTGTCCTCCCGACCACATCCGAGTCGCTCAACAGTCTCGATCCGATCGCAACAGAGTGGCCTTCCTCTGAGATTGCTGACACCAGCTCAGGCAGATGCTTCAAATCAGTTGACAGGTCAACGTCCATGTAGCACCGGACATCGGCGTCGCTTTCGAGCCAAGCTTTTTTGAGCGCACGACCACGCCCCCGCTGCTCAAGATGTGTGATTCTAAGATCACTGGAGTCGTTCATCAGCCCGTTTGCGACCTCTACCGTCTTGTCGCTCGACCCATTATCGGCCACCAAGATGCTCCACTTCTGGTCGGGATGATCGTCAAAGAAGTTCCGAAGCATCTCGACACAGCGCGGGAGCGAGTGCTCTTCATTGAGCACCGGGATAATCACATCAACTGTGGTCGCCACGGCTATTCGCGAACCTGTTGCTTAATGGAGGAAATGTCGATTGGGAGTGAAGACGAGGACCACGCCGCGTTTGTTGGCCTCATCAATAACTTCGTCGTCTCGAATCGAGCCACCCGGAGCGATCACGGCCGTACAGCCCGCTGCATCCGCCGCTTCGATACTGTCCGGAAACGGGAAGAATGCGTCCGACGCAAGCACCGAGCCATTTGACTCTTCGCCAGCGACACGCGCCGCGATCTCCACGCTCATCACACGGTTGGGTTGCCCTGCGCCCATGCCAGCGATTGCCCGATTCTTGACCATCACGATTGCGTTGGATTTGATCATGGCGCAGGCGTGTAACGCGAACTCTAGATCCCTGACCTGCTCTGGTGTTGGCTGTTTTTCCGTCTTCACATCCCAGTCGTTGGGAGTTTCAGGAACGGTGTCTGGCGACTGAACCAACAGACCACCTGAGATGGTATGAACTCCCAGCGCAGGCGTTCCCGGCCGGTTGACTCGCAATACGCGGGCACTCTTCCGCTTCGAGAGTTCCTCAAGTGCCTCGGGCTCGTAGCCCGGAGCGATTACGACGTGGAACAAAGTCCCCTTCATCGCCGCTACAGTCTCAGCCGTGACCGTCCGATTGAACCCAACTATTCCGCCGTATGCAGATACCGGGTCACCGGCGAGCGCTCGCCTAAACGCTTCGGGTTGATCCTCGTGAATAGCCAATCCGCATGGATTGGCATGTTTCACGATGGAGACTGCATTGTCAGATAACGATTGAACAGAGCGCCATGCTGAGTCTGCGTCCAGATAATTGATGTAACCAAGTTCCGGACCCAGAAGCTGCTCAGAGCCGGCGACTCCCCCGGGAGATCCCGGAGCGGCGTAGATTGCACCGCTCTGATGCGGATTCTCACCGTACTTCAGCTTAGAAATCAGATTCCAGCCACCGGTGAACTCGGACGGGAAGTCACCATCCCCAAACGACTCCCCACGCAGATAGGAACTCACAACTGTGTCGTAGTGGGCCACATGCTGAAAGGCCTTTGCCGCGAGTTTTCGTCGCTCTTCCACCGGCACTCCGCCGGAGGCGATCATATCGCCAACCCGACCGTAATCTCCTGGATCGACCACTACGATTACATGCGGGAAGTTCTTCGCTGCGGCGCGCACCATTGCTGGACCGCCGATATCGATGTTCTCGAGAGCGTCATCGAGAGTCACTCCCGACTGTGAAATCGTTTCCACAAAGGGATAGAGGTTGGACACCACCACGTCCACCGGTGTGATGCCGTGATCTGACAACTCAGCAACATGCGTGGCGACGTCTCGCCGAGCCAGAATTCCACCGTGAATCTTAGGGTGGAGGGTTTTTACCCGTCCATCCAGTATCTCTGGAGAGCCGGTGACATCGGCCACCTGTGTCACTTTGAGGCCTCCTGCTGAGGAGATGGTCTCGTGCGTGGATCCGGTGCTGATCAGATCGTAGCCAGCATCGCTGAGCACACGGGCGAAGTCGATGATGGATTTCTTGTTGTAGACGCTTAGTAGCGCGTAGGCCACGTCATTCCTCGCGATTCTGAGATTGGGTTATTCGATAACTACGCTGTTTCCGGATGTAGCGGATTGGCTAACAACTGAACCAAGTTCCCATGCGCCGTCCGTGGCCGCCAGAACCGCTGGCGCACGCTCCGGTGAACAGATGAGCACCATCCCGATACCCATGTTAAATACGCGGAACATTTCCGCTTCGTCAACGCCACCCGCTGCCTGAATAACGTTGAATAAGGGTGGAACCTCCCAGCTGCTTCGATTCAGTTGCGCTGCAAGCCCTTCAGGAAGAACTCGCGGCAGGTTTTCCTGAAATCCGCCGCCTGTGATGTGTGACATCCCGCGAATGTCTGCCATGATCGGCGTGATCACATCCAGATAGCTGCGGTGCGGGGCGAGCAGAGCATCCCCAAGCGTTCCGTCCAGTCCTTCCGGGCGCTCATTGAGCACATCCGGATTTTCATCGATGTTGAACACCTGCCGGATCAGCGATGCGCCATTGGTGTGCATTCCACTTGAGGGAAGTCCGAGAAGGACGTCACCCTCCTCTATGGTCTGCTTCGGGGTCAACAAATCACTCTTGCGAACCGTCCCCACGATGAATCCGACGAGATCGAAGTCCCCATCGTTATAAACGCCGGGCAGAAATGCTGTCTCACCGCCAATAATCGAACAATTCGCCTCTTTGCAGGCGTCCCGAAGACCTTCGGCGACCTGCAATATCCGCTTTTCATCTGCGGTATCGATTCCTATGTAATCCAAGAAAAAGAGAGGCCTTGCACCCGTGGTCAGAATGTCATTGACGCAATGGTTGACGATGTCTTTGCCGAGTGACTGGAATTTTCCGGCGGCGATGGCAATCCGAACTTTGGTGCCAACACTGTCAGTACTGGCGACGATTAGGGTCTCAGGGTCATCCGGGCTATCTATGCCGCCTGCGAAAAATCCTGAATTGGCAAGGACAGTGGGCCCGTGGGTCTGCCCAACTATAGAGATAAGTGCGTTTTTGATGGGTGCGGCCGCGTCCAGATCGACGCCCGCTTCCCTGTATGTGATTCCGGTCATGCGCTTCGCCATCGTGTAAAAACGATCATCGGTCCCTGACTAGAGTCTTAACTAAAATTGCCTCAGGTCGAAGTATACGGGGGTACCGCAGGGATATTGAGTGATAGCCGGGGAGTGCTGCTAGTCGCCTTCAACGCCTATCGGCTCTTCAAGCTCCATTTTGCTCATCTCAAGCTGCACCGGGATCGGGTATTCGCCAGTAAAACAGCCCCGACAGTAGGACTCATCTTTCACGCCAACCGCCCGCATCAAATGATCCACATCCAAGAATCCCAGGGAATCAGCGTCTATCAACTCCCTGATCTCATCAACAGAATTATTCGCTGCAACCAGTTGATCTAGGCTGCTCATATCCACGCCAAAGTGGCACGTAGAAGTGATGGGTGGTGCCGAGATTCGCACGTGGACCTCAGTTGCCCCCGCTCTGCGCAACATTTCTACAATTCGCGGAGTGGTCGTGCCCCGGACGATGGAATCATCCACGACTACAATTCGTTTGCCTTCAATTACGTCTCTCATGGGATTGAACTTCAGCTGAACACCAAGGTCGCGCATGGCCTGATCGGGCTGGATAAACGTCCGCTGAACATACCTGTTCTTGACCAGGCCTTCACCATACGGAATCCCAGATTCTTCGGAGTAGCCAACGGCGTGTGAAATTCCTGAGTCCGGCACACCGATAACGAGATCGCCGGTTGCCGGGTGCATCTTTGCCAACTCTCGGCCCATCGCCTGACGTGCTCGATGAGCTAATTTTCCAGCGAGAATACTATCTGGTCGAGCAATGTAGATATGCTCAAACACACACATGGAATGCGTTTTGTTCTTCGAAGCGCCGGACCAGATATCAGACTGCACACCATCTTCAGTGATGACGACGGTCTCTCCGGGCTCCAACTCTCGCTCGAACGTCGCACCAAGGTTATCGAGCGCGCACGATTCCGAGGCCAGTACATATCCGTCATTTGTTCGCCCGATACATAACGGGCGGATACCGAGAGGATCACGGATACCTATGAGCTCATTGGCCGTCATAATGACGAGTGAATAAGCACCCTTCAATCGACGCATGCAATATGCGGATCTCTCACCCCAGGTCTGCCCCGGTGCGTTAGCAAACAGGTGCGCTATCACTTCTGAGTCAGACGAGGTCCTGAAGGTTACTCCCCACTCCGAGAGTTCCCGCCTCAACGCTCCGGCATTGATCACGTTTCCATTGTGACCAAACGCAAACTCAATGCCTGGGCCGTTTATGAGATATGGCTGTGCGTTGTAGCTGCGGGTGGCGCCCTTGGTGGAGTAGCGGTTATGACCAATGGCGATGTGACCAGTCAGGTTCTTAAGGTCTTCCTCTCGGAATACTTGAGTGACCAGCCCGGTATCGGCGTGGACCTTGATACGCCTTCCATTGGATGCAGCGATACCGGCGCTTTCCTGCCCCCGGTGTTGGAGAGCATGGAGGCCGAAGAATGTTGCGCGAGCAACATCTGAATCACGGTCATAGATGCCGAAAATCCCGCACTCATCTTGCGGCTTATCATCGCCATGCAAATCGGTGTCAGAAATCTGCGGACGCATGGGCATGTCGCCCGAGAGTCCGACCGGTCCGGCACTGTAATAACCCGGATAATTAGATGACAGCGATCCCCTCCAGAATCTGCCGCCGTGACTTGCCGACTAATTATATCTGCTGGCGGAATTCAACAATCGTAGCGCGTCAGGCCCTACCCGGTTTGCACAGGCTCAAGATGAAATAAGAATTCTTCATTCCCCGCGCTCCCGGTAATCACTGATCGCGCCATGTTTCTAATACGAAGTTCGTTCTGTGTAGCCCACGCTGCGAATCTGCCGATTATTCGAGCGCGAAGTTGCGGATCATGAATCACTCCGCCTTTCCCAACCTCTCCCCGTTTCGCCTCAAATTGCGGTTTGAGAAGGACTACGAGATACCCGCCTTCGCGCAGACTTGGGGCCACTGCCGGAATGACTTTCATGAGGGATATGAACGAGACGTCGATTACTATCAGATCGACTTTTTCCGGAAGCTCAACTCCAAGACGCGCGTTCACTCGTTCGCTGACAACGACCCGCGAGTCGGCACGAATCTTGGAGTCGATCTGGCCATGCCCAACGTCGATCGCATACACACGTGATGCACCGCGCTGAAGAAGACAATCCGTAAATCCACCTGTCGATGCGCCAACATCCAGCGCTGTGAGCCCTTCGACCGACAGCCCAAATTTGTCGATAGCCGCATCGAGTTTCTCCCCCGCTCTGGAAACGAACTTTGGGCGAGATTTCGCAATGATTTCGGCATCCAAATCAAGCTGCATGCCGGCGGTTGTAGCACGCCCGGTCAACGGCCCGCCCAGCCTCACTTCGCCCGCCATGATGAGAGCCTGAGCGATAGTAGTCGACTCCGCCAGTCCTCGCTCGACCAGCAGTTGATCTAGCCTCATTCTGCGTCCGGTCACGATTGCACCTTTGGACTTGTATTACCTATGATCGTCGCATGACGGTTGATTCTGTAACACCTCCCCGCGGGATTACAGCCTTGGCGTGGGGGCTGTTCAAGGCCATGCGGCCGCGTCAGTTCACGAAGAACGGACTGATTCTTGTCGCGCTATTTTTTACCGTTAACGAATGGTGGGACCCAGATGAGATTGGCGATGTTGCCAAGATCATTGGCACTAACTTAGCTGCCGTTGGAATATTCACCCTCGTCACAAGTTCAATCTACATCCTGAACGATATTGCAGATGTTGAGAAGGACCGCGCCCACCCCAAAAAGCGATTCCGGCCCATCGCGTCTGGAGTACTGCCAGTGCCGCTGGCAGCCATCACCGGTGGCTTATTCGCAATCGGTGGACTTGCTCTGGCTTTCGTCATCAACACGGAGTTCGGACTGGCCGCTGTCTCGTACATAGTCTTGATGTTGGCTTACAACCTGTTCCTCAAACATCAGGTAATTCTTGATGTGATGTCTATCTCCGCTGGATTCGTCATCCGTGCCATCGCCGGTTCTGTAGCAATTGACGGAACAATGATCGGTGGCAAGGCGCTCGATCTGACCATCTCGCCGTGGCTCTACATCGTCACCGCTCTTGGGGCGCTGTTTATCGCTATCGCCAAGCGCCGCACCGAACTGGTTCACGCTGGTGATTCCGCGGGTGACCAGAGGGCCATCCTGAAGCAGTACACGATACCTTTCCTGGACATGATGACGGCTGTCGTCACGCCCGCAACGCTGGTGGCCTACTCGCTCTACACATTCGGTGGAGCGTTCGCCGCTGCGAACTTGCCGGACAACAACGCAATGATGCTGACGATTCCGTTCGTGGTCTACGGAATTTTCCGCTACCTCTACCTCATCTATGTTAAACCGACCCCGGACGCGGAATCTCCAGAAGAGATACTGCTGACGGACAAACCGTTGATACTCAACATTCTTGCCTGGCTGATAACCGCTTCAGTCGTGCTGTTGGCAAACAGCTAGTGGCTAGCTGTAACCTCCGGGTGCGCCACCCATCGTTAGAAGTTGTGACCTGAGGTAATCCCGGCCAACCATGCCCGGCAGAGAAGATTTCTGGAATATCCCGTATCCGGTATTTGGCGCGTTCATCTACACAACGCTGCTGATCGCCACGGTGGCCGTCGGATACGGCCTGTGGCAACGATCGCGCTACTGGCGGCTTGGAAAGGCTGAGCCAGACCTCGGACCGTGGCAACCGAGGGTGATTTCGTTCCTCAGGACGATGGCGTTCGACGTGTTCGCCCATCGCAAATTCACGGGCGGCCGTGAGTTGTACGCCGGGGTGATGCACTTCTGCATCTTCTGGGGATTCACGATGCTGTTCATCGCCACCACGCTCGGGGCAATCGAATTCAACGTCGAGAAGTACTTTGACGCCGAGTTCCCAACCACTGAGTTCCGCGTCCAGACCGGGTTCGTCTGGGACGTATTTGGCGGTCTGCTGGCCGCAGTTGGCATCGGCATGGCTGCGTGGCGGCGGTTCGTAATCAAGCCCGGCCGGCTAAATACATTTCTTGATGATGGCTACTCCCTCTTGTTCATGTTCGCCCTGCTCTTCACGGGATTTTTCCTGGAAGGCATGCGGATTGGCGCCACGGAACTGAATCCGGTTGACCCTGCATTCAATCCGGGCGGTGCGGGTTGGTCGCCGGTCGGATGGCTGTTCGCGAAAGTGTTCTCTGGACTCGGAATGAGCCCATCTGCCATGCAGAATACTCATGAGGTGACATGGTGGCTTCACGCCGCTATCTACACCTCATGGATCGTGTATATCGGCGTTGGCTTCAGCAAGATGATGCACATCATTGTTGCGCCAGCGAATCTGTTTTTGCGACCAGCACGGCCAAGGGGCGCACTGGCGCCGATGGGCGACTTCGAGACGCTGGAAACGTTCGGCGCAAAAGATCTCCCAGACTTCACGTGGAAGCAAATCCTCAACTTCGACGCCTGCACCAACTGCGGCCGCTGCCAGAGTAACTGCCCGGCTTGGACCAGCGGCGCACCCCTTTCGCCACGCAAAGTCATCCAGGACCTGAAGGGCTACATGACGGTGCGAGGCCGGGAATTACTGGCCGTGAAGGATGGCGAAGCCGCGCCAGAGCCAAAGATATCCATGGTCTCGGACGCTGTAGGTGAAGACGTACTCTGGTCTTGCACGTCATGCGCCGCGTGCGTGGAGGCCTGCCCGGTCGGCATCAACCACATCGACACTATCGTTGAAATGCGCCGCTACCTTGCGATGGAGGAAGCACGCCCCCCAGCCACAGCGCAGGGCGCGTTACAGAGCCTTGAGCAGCGCGGCCACCCTTGGCTCGGCACAACAATGACCCGCACAGATTGGATGAAGGGGCTCAATATCCCAACGATAGCGAGCAACCCGGATGCCGAAGTGCTGTTCTGGGTGGGCTGCACCGGGGCGCTGAATGAACGCAACGCTAAGGTAACGCGGGCAATGGCCAGCGTGCTCAAAAAGTCCGGCGTCAACTTTGCCGTGCTCGGCAACGAGGAGACCTGTACAGGCGACCCTGCCCGACGGCTCGGCAACGAGTATCTGTTCCAGGTTCTCGCCCAGCAGAACATCGACACGTTCAACCGCTACGGCATAAAAAAAGTCGTAACCACGTGCCCGCACTGCTTCAACACGCTGCTGAACGAATACCCCCAACTAGGGGCGGACCTTGAGGTCCACCACTACTCGGACTTCGTCGAAAGTCTGATTACCGAAAACAAACTGCCCGCGCTGGCGACGATCTCAGCGTCCGAAGGCGGAGAGCCTGGCAAGGTGACGTACCACGACTCCTGCTTCCTGGGCCGTCATAACGGCATCTACGATTCGCCGCGAAACATCGCCAACTCTGTTCCAGGACTCGAAGTGGTCGAGATGGATCGAAGGTGCGAGCGCGGTTTCTGCTGCGGTGCTGGCGGTGGGCGCATGTGGATGGAAGAGACCGGAAACCAGCGCATCAACCACATTCGCACCCAACACTTCCTGGATACCGAGGGCGACACAGTCGCGGTTTCGTGCCCATTCTGCCTCCAGATGTTCGACGAAGGCATCTCGGCGAAAGGCCTCGAAGGCCAGAAACAGGCAAAAGACCTCATCGAGCTAGTGGACGAGTCAATTCCCGAGCCATCGCCAGTTGAGGGCGATTAGGCCACCGATTCGCGTTTTTTTTCCGGACGGGCTAATATTCCTTCGATGGCAACAACACCTAAAAAAGAATCTACGGAAACGAGTTCATTTGGCACCGGTGGCCGAATTAGCCACGATTCTTCCGCGTATTATTCCCGGGCGATTCAACCTGACCTCGAGCCTGTTATTCCGTATGACGAACGGCCGATAGATCCTAAGTTTCTTAACTCCATCATCGAAACATCAAGCGAATCGATGAAAGAGTTACCCGACTCATCTGTTCACCTGATGATCACCTCGCCGCCCTATAACGTCGGCAAAGATTACGATGATGATCTTTCGCTTGACGATTATCGGTCACTCTTAAAAAGGGTGTTGCGTGAGACCTATCGAGTGCTAGTACCAGGGGGGCGAGCGTGCATCAACATTGCTAACCTGGGCCGAAGGCCGTATTTGCCACTGCACTCATTTGTAATCGCTGACGCGTCAGAAATCGGGTTCCTGATGCGGGGTGAGATCATTTGGGACAAAGATGATTCGGCGGCCCCTTCGACCGCATGGGGCAGTTGGGCTTCTCCGTCAAATCCGATCCTGCGAGACACACACGAATACATATTGGTGTTCTCAAAGAATCGATTTGACAGGGCGAATCCATCCGAGCGGGAGTCAGACATTACTGGTCCCGACTTTATGACATTTACTAGGAGTGTCTGGGTTTTCCCGGCTGAGTCCGCCACCAGAGTTGATCATCCAGCCCCATACCCCGTAGCGCTGCCTCAGCGATTGATGCAGTTATATTCGTTCCGAGGTGATGTGATCCTTGATCCTTTCATGGGATCTGGGACCACTGCAGTTGCAGCGCTTCACAGTGGCCGCAGATATGTGGGATACGAAGTCGATGAAAGGTATCGCCGGGCCGCCGAAGTCCGCATCGAATCGGAGCGAAATAGTCATTCAGCCAACGCCAATATCGAACGATCTGTATTGGCTTCACCAAGTGGCGTACAGGGCGTCCTTGATCCCTCCATTCGTCCGGCGCGTACAAAAGATGCGATATCTCAAGTCGTACTAACCGCTCGCAACAACATTCTGGGGGCAGAGGTGACGACTGATAGGCTTCAGCATTATTTCGATGACTGTTTTGCTGAATCAATGAAGTTCCTCAAGTTGATTCCGGCGTGGGCCTGTGTTGGCTGTTTGACTGTCAAAATGGGAACTAAGCCCGAGCGTTGTCCGAAATGCAGCAGAAACACGGTGTTTGAGGTAGGTTCGTTCCAGAGTCGCGCATCCCATATGAGTCGCGTATTTGTCACAGCCCTGCGATCACTCTTGGATTACATTGAGATCGAGGTTTCGCAAGCCCCTCGCTCTGCAAAAACGCATGATCTTGAAATCGGTACTACGGCGCTAGCAGCTCGCGGATCTCCCAGATGGATCCCTCTTGGTCTGGAGGAGGAGGGGACACAGCTTCTTCAGGGTCCGGGGATGCTGAGGACTGATACTCAAAAAAAAGCTGCTGCGACGGCAGAAGCGTTTAAAGCTCAATTTCGAAATCGAAAGTTTATTGTCGCTACCAACGCTATGAACGGTGGTCCCGTTGAAGAGCCAACAAATCACATCGATTGCATCGTCAATGTTACGGATGAGGCTGGGCTGGATCATCTTCGGAATCTCGCGACGGAACGAGATTAGCGAATACGAGTTCGCCAGACAGTTGCAGTTAGTTGCCGAAAAGTTGATATACGCTGATAATTGCGAACATCAGGTAATGGCAACTTAACTGGAGAATCAGCGTGACGAACGAGGAATTGATTGCTTGGGCCGAGCGAAAATATTGCAACGACCACAGGAAATTTGGTGCATGCAAAGACGCGGCATGCGACACGATTGATCAGGCGGTCGAAAAGATCAAGGAGTTGATAGCGGCAGCGAATTAAGCTTGCGACCCGTCGTGATATCTTGCCCTACGATTGCGGTACCGTCGGTCTGAATATCCTCCGCGCTACGCCGTTAGACCCGCTCCACCTCATTCGCATATATCGCGTCCCAATCAATATCAGCGCCCAGACCCGGAGCTTCCGGTGGATGCACCAGTCCATTGGAATCGATATCTACCGGGTTCTTGAGACCATATTTCGCTCCATCGGGATACGGAATCTCAAGATAGCGACAGTTCTTGATCGCAAGCGCCACATGCAGGTTCGCAAGGTCCATTAGCGATAGCACCGTCATATGTGGCTCGCAGTTGACCCCAAACGCCTCTGCCAGATGCGCCGACTTGAGCGTGCCCGTGATCCCTCCCGTCCAAGAGACATCAGCTCGAATGATGTCCGCTGCACCGCCTTTGAGGAAATTGAGCTTCGAGAAGAAATCTGAGTTCCACTCCCCTGCGCAGATCGGGATATCAAGAGTCCGCGAGAGCATCTCAAGACCGTGGATGTCGTGATCGTAAAGCGGCTCCTCCAACCAGAGGTAGTCGAGCTTTTCCAGCGCCCTACCTACACGAAGAGCGTCCTCGTGATCGTACGCGCCACCAACCGGGTCGCTCATGAGCTCCATGTCAGGCCCGACTGCTTCACGCACAGCCCGGCAGCACTCGATATCGAGCTTAGCCTCACCGGGCGGATGCAACTTGAACGCTGTGTACCCGGCGCGTTGCGCTGAGAGCGCAAGATCCGCGTACTGCTGAGGAGTCTCAAGAAATGGGGAGCTTGCGTAAGCCAGAATTTCATTCCGATAGGCGCCCATGTACTTGTAGAGCGGAATTCCGGCCTGCTTCGCTCCGATGTCCCACAGTGCGACATCAAGAGGCCCGTACGCCACGAATGGCGTCAGCCCACCGAAACGATCCGCCTTGTGCGCTTTCTGCCAGAGTCGTTCACGGTCCAGAGGATCCTCCCCCAACAACTCGGGCCGGTACACCTCAGCGATAGCGTGAGCAACGCGCGCTCCGCCTTTCACACCCCAGCCAAAACCGTGCCCATCAATCCCGGCATCGGTCTTGACCGTGACTACCACTATCTCGGATACGGGCGGGACGCTGGAGGCCTCTCCTGGTTTTGCAGGAGCCTCGTCGAGAGCGCCCGGATCATCAACCCGCGAAATAATCAGCTCGATATCTGTGATTTTCACGATTTCACCTCACCGCCATTATGGAACCGCGACCGCAACTCACCCTTCATTACCTTGCCGAGTTGGCTGCGTGGCAGCTCATCTACGAAGTGGACGACCTCAGGTTTCTTGTAGCTGGCGAGCCGCTCATGGCACCACTCGATTATCTCCTCGGCGGTGGGCGTGGCGTTTGGAGCGGAAACCACGACGGCATGAACGATCTCGCCCCACTTCTCGTCTGGGAGACCGATCACTGCCGACTCAGCGACCAGACCATGGAGGTCAATGACCTCTTCAACTTCTTCGGGAGAAATCATCTCGCCACCGCGTTTGACGAACTCCCGCACCCGGCCTGCCAGGAAAATGTAACCGCCATCATCCGTCCAGCCAAGATCCCCCGTGTGCAACCACCCGCCCTGCAGAGCGCCGGAAGTGGCGTCCGGCATGTTCCAGTACCCCTTCATCAGGCGGTCGCCCCGTGCGATGATTTCGCCTGTGACGCCCTGCTCTACTTCCGATCCCTGCTCATCAACGATCTGGATCTCAACATCCCCGAGTGGACGACCGATAGATCGAATCCGCTTCTTCTTAATTTCGATCTCTTCAGGCGTTCCGACCAGGCGATGGTCCTCTGGTGAGAGCATGGTGATCGTCGCCGCCGTTTCCGTCTGCCCGAAGGCGTTGATGAACTGAGCCTCAGGAAATCTCCCAAGCGCATCCATCAGTACCGATTCCGGCATCGCTGCGGCGCCGTACGTAATCACTTCTAAACTTGATAAATCGAAGCTGTCGAATTTTTCATGATCCATCAGCGTCTTGAGCATCGTCGGCACTACCATCGCCCTGCTCACCTTTTCTCGCTGAACCAGATTCAGCCAAGACTCTGGCTCAAACTGCGGTTGCAGCACCAGTGTGCGGCCGCCGTAGACGCCAGACATCAGGGCCTGCGCTCCCGCAATGTGGTAAAGCGGCACGGTGAGAAGGGTGCGCTCTGCGGTTTCTGGATCAGGATCGGCAGGTGTCACGTTTGACATCACGTAGCTGCAGAAACTGGAGTGCGATAGAACAACGCCCTTTGGCTGTGAGCTCGTGCCGGATGTGAACATGATCATCGCAGTGTCGTCATCACCGGTCGCGGGGGTACCCCAGAACTGCTCACTACTCTTCACTATGGAGTCGTAATCTGACCAGTTGGCGAACCGCCCGACAACGACGGGCGTCACAGTGGATTTCGATTCATCCAGGGCCTCGGAGATGATGTCACCGTAGCGTTCGCCACCAATAATCACGCGAGGGGTCACCTCATGTAGCATCCCAGCAAGTTCATGGGCGCGAGCGCGGTAATTAATTGGCACGAATACAGCGTCGAGCAAAGAGCAGGCGAACACGGCCTCCGCGTGCTCTGATCGATTCACCTCCATCATGGCAACCCGATCGCCGGCGCCTATGCCAAGATCACGCAGACCGGTGGCCAGTGACCTTGCGCGTGCCTCAACCTCCGAGAAAAGATGGCGCGCGTGACCGTTCTCGCCAGTCACGAATGCGTCGCGGTCTGGCACGATTGCCGATGCGATTTGGAGCAGATCAAATGTATTCAGGATGGACTCCCTGTTTGAGCTTTCAATGCCATAGTCAACTCGATCTGGCGCGCCTGTTCCGCTGGCATATCGATAGCGTTGCCTACCAAACGCCGGACTCGTTCGATAACAGATGGACCCAATGCAGCGAGCTCAATCGCAAGATCGCGTGAGTATTGGTCGAGATTTTCGCGGCTGGTCATCCGCTGCACAAGCCCCATTTGTAGCGCCTCATCCACATTTAGCACTCGCCCTGAAAGCAGGAAATCGAGAGCACGGCCGTGACGGAGGTGACGAGGCAGCGATTGCGTTCCGGTGGCGGCGGGAATCAATCCGTATTTAGTCTCAGGCATTCTGAACCGGCAGTCTTCCGACGCGACCCGGATATCGCAAAGCATGGCGATCTCAAGTCCAGATCCAATTACGTGACCGTGAAGCGATGCAACAGTTGGGACCCTGAGATTGGCCAGGCGTCCAAAAACGTCTCGCTCCCACCGGACCTGCCGGGCCTCCGACGTGGATGGCGCCGTCCCGAATTCTGTGAGGTCTGCCCCGGAGCAGAAGCCGCGATCACCGGTTCCATTGATGATTACAGAGCGGATGTCTGGCATTGCGTCGATAGCACCCAGTACGTCCCAGAGGTCATCGCGCATCTGGACGTTGTAGGCATTGATCGCGTCTGGACGATTCAGCGTGACCGTTGCAATCGCGTCCTCAACATCAAGTAGAACCGTCTCCCAGGCTGAACTCATTGGCCGGGGCCGTCTTCCCTGTTCTGGAGAGGCAACTGCATGTTAGGAGTTCGTCCGGCGCGAAACGCCGCCAAACCTTCCTCTCGTTCCAGCGTGCCATGGAGTAGGAAACTTAAGTCTGCCTCAAGTCTGGCGCCCTGCCCAAAGGTCATGTCGCCAGCAGAGTTGACCGCTTCCTTTGTGTATTTTGAAGCCAGTGTGCCGTGCTTGGCGATGGTCATGGCTATCTCCTTCGCTTTTGCAGTGGGATCATCATCAAGATAGCTGACCAGGCCGAAATTGAGCCCCTCATCCCCGCTTAGTTCCCGCCCGGTGAGCAGCATGTCCTTTGCTATCCCCGGCCCTACCAACCTGGTCAGCATCTGAACTCCACCATCGTTGGGCATCTGACCCCGTGAGATGTGGCTCAGTGCGAAAGCTGAAGAGGGCGTGACAACTCGAATATCGCACGCCATTGCTAGCTCTAGCGCTGAATCTCGAAGATTGCCATGTACACCGAAAACAGTTGGCTGGGGATACGCGAGTAACCAGCTGATCAACCCGGGAAGGCCATATTCAGATAGTGACTCTGCTGCCATCCCGTCCACGTTGAAATACAAAACCGAAGCGCCACCGACTAGTTTCGCTGATGATTTGATTTCATCCGCAATAGGTAGAGCCAGGTAAAGACCAATCTCACCCACGAGGGGGATCTCCATTACCCCATCGTAGTGCTCAGGAACGATCCAGGATTCCGATCTGACCATGTCATCCACGTAAAAACGGAGTATCTATTCCGGCGGCGGCCGGGACTAATGTATTAATCGTTTCAAGCACCTGGTTTACGGGTATGGCGAAGGAGATAGACCGGGTTGCGTCAGCCGCCGACGTTACGATGCCGAGTAGTGCGCCACGACTATCGACCAGCGCTCCACCGCTGATTCCCGGCTCAACTGCGGCGGTAGCCTGAATCAATCCGTTCACCGGAGTGCCGCTGAACGTTCTTGTCGACCTGTCTATTGCGCTGACGATGCCGTTTGTAACAACGTAGCCAGCCATTGGCGGTCGCCCAACGGCCAGCACAAGTTGTCCGGGCCGGGGCGGCGAGATTGATGGCACGATTGGAGTGAGGCTATGGGCATCGACTCTCAATATCGCGAGATCGACCGATTCCTTCCGACCAATGACCGCTGCGTCCAACTCGTCGCCCGATGGCGTGGTCACCACAATTCGCTCCGCCCGCTCCACCACGTGTGCAGCGGTGATGATAAGCCCACTTGATGATGCGATGACTCCAGAACCGACACTGCCAACTCGGCTGCGAGTATCAAATCCAGGAGCGACAGTTGGTCCGGGGCGTTCGATCTTGATTGCTACGACTGAGTCCGCGACCGCCAACGCGATTCGTTCTATCGCGTCTGAAAGGGCTGAAAGTTGATCGCCCGCGAGTTCAATATCAACTGCGTCTGGCCGATCAGAGTTACGGGAGTTAGTTACGGTCAAGTTTGCGCACCCGCGTGGGGGGCAGAATTTGCGTCTGCACTCCTCAATTGGTATGAACCGTATTCACGGCTCACTGCCGCTGGATTCTACACTCGCGGTGCAGGCCGAGACGGTGGAAATTGATGCCCCGACTAATCGACCGGGATCTGATCGATTCCAGCCAGTCCGACGGCTGTCACAGAGTGTGCTGCTGCTCTGGTGGCGAACGACGCGCTGTCGATCGTGTTACCGGTGCGCATGAACCTGATGAGATACGCCGCCGCCCACACGTCTCCGGCACCGGTCGGGTCAACTTCCGTGACTGTTGGCGATGAGATATCAGTCCAGGCGCCATCGCAGAAGATACCAACGCCAGCGCTTCCCCGAGTCAACGCGACCACACGTGCCGCACTTGACCACGCCTCGGCTTTCTCAACTTTCAGTTCGCGAGCGGAAACCACGGCAAGTTCTATCTTTTGCTTCAGATCAGGCGGCTCGATTGCAGCAGTTGTGACTTTGCCGTACTGGTCCCATCTACGCAAAAACCCCTGCAAGATCGTCCCCGTTATCGAGTCAGGAAACCAGGTGAACGCATCGAGTCCAACCTCGCGGACCAGCGGGCTGATCAGTGCGACATCAGGGTTTCGTAGGCCCACAGGGACTTCTTCAAACCCGATATTACTGGCCCGCGCAGCGAGAATCTGTGACCTCTCGCCAGATGAGTAGTCGTTGGAGAACGTGGTCGTGTTAGCTGACGAGACATTGACGACATTCACGCCCGGTAGCGCAATGCGCAGTTCTTCCGGAGCATTGGTCGACGTAACAATGGTCGCGATCAGGCCATGATGGCGAGCGGTTGAGGCGGCGAAACTAACCGCGCCGCCCAGTTCCGGTCGCAACGTCTCTCCCGAAGAAAGCGTAGTTATGTCGCTGGTGACATGCCCAACCGCGACGAACGTTCCTGAGGGTCCACTCATGCGCCCCTCCGGCGCCAACTTTCCGGGACGCTATTCTTTGAGACGAATGACGACCCGGCGCTGGTCTCCATGACCACTACTCTCGGTCTCTACACCCGGGTGCTCAGCCAGCGTCATATGAACGATGCGACGGTCTGCAGCAGTCATCGGCTGCAACGTTTGCTCTTGGCCTGTGTCGACCGCCCGGTCAGCAGCCCTATCAGCCGTCTCTGCCAGATTCTCCTGGCGACGTTCTCGGTATCCTTCTACGTCGATTGTCACGTAGCACGAGCGATCAAGCCGCTTGTTGATGATCATGTTGAGCAAGAACTGCAGGGACTGGAGAGTCTCTCCCCTCCGACCAATCAAGAGGCCAGAGTCTTCACCTTCCAGTTCAAAGGCGACATCCGAGTCTGTGCTCTCTTCTTCACTCACAAATGTTGAGACGGTTACGTCCATAGACGTAAGCAAATATTCGAGAACCTCAGCGGCTATCTTCTCCACTTCTGGATCAGGACCAGGCTGACGGTCTTCGCGCTGACGGCGCTCCCGCTGCGGTCGTGACTCTTCTTTTCCAGCTTCTACTGGCGTCGCCTGGTCTGGCGGACTGGTCTCGTTCGCATCATCAACCGATTGCGCTGCTTCGACCCGTTCATCAGATGACTGGACCTCGTCGGCAGGGGGAGCGCCCTCATCTCGGGACTCTGATTCTTCCCGACTCCGACCTCTTCCCCGTCCGCGACCACGCCCTCGGCGAGCGCCAGATCGACTGCGGCGCTGTCCGCCCGGTCCAGAAGGATCCGATGACTGTTCGCCGTCTACAGGCAGCGACTCTGCAAGTGGAGCCTCTTCAATCTGTTCGTCAACAGGGGTGACATGAATCTCCGCTGGCTCACCCCCGAAGCCAAGGATTCCGGACCGCCCCGCACTAACGACGACGATTTCTACTTCTTCTCGATTTAGCTCGAGTGTCTCTAGCGCGAGATCGGTTGCTTCGTCTACGGTCTTCGCTGTGAACTGTCGAGTCGGCATCGGATGTGGATCCCTCCATGTCGTTATCGCCTGAACCCGTAGTGCCTGATCCCACGGCAGCGAGCGTTGGTTCGCTCTCTACCCCAGACGATTTAAACGGATTCTGACGTCCTGTTACGAAGTACTGAATTACAAACCCCGCCACGTTAGATACAAAAATGTAAAACGCGAGGCCCGTTGGGAACTGGAATGTGAAGAAACCAAACATGATGGGCATCATCCACAACATGATCTGGTTCGTCTGCGCCTGCCTGTCATCGGACGGCTTCGTCATGGTCATCTTCTGAGTGAGCCACATCGAGCCGCCAACTAGGACCGGAAGCAAAATATTGATCGGTACGGGTTGGGCAGAAACCAGTCCAACCAGGTCAAGCCCAAGGAAATCACTGTTGAATGGAACACCGTGCCGGGCCGGGTTCCATGAGTAAAACAATCCATCCAGGTTGGCCAGACCTTCCGGCGTGGGAGGAACGACTTTGAATAGCGCCCGGAAAAGCCCAAACCAGATCGGCATCTGAATCACCATCGGCCCCAGACAGCCAATTGGGTTGACGCCATTTTCTTTATAAAGCGCCATCGTTTCGCGTGAAAGGCCAGCACGCTCTTCCCGGCTCTTACCCTTGTACTTCTCTTGAAGCCCTTTAATCCGAGGCTGAAGACCGCTCATGGCCTTCATCTGCTTCGTCTGACGCATTGTCATGGGTATCAATAGGAACCGGATACCAATAGTGAAAACGATTATGCTCAGGCCGAAGTTATCGCCAAGCAGGTCATACAGCAGCGCCAGGCTGTTGACCATCGGCCGCATGATGATTTCGTTCCAGAGGATGCCGAGGAATGCCATTAGCGGCAGTCCTCCCCATTCCCGATCTTCAGACAACCAAGACGAGCTCTGTCATTTGTGGAGAACCACTGCAACTCGCCCTCAAGAGTGTGTACGTACAGAGTTGACCCAGAAACGACCGGTGATGATTTCACCCCTGAGGTCGTTGCAAACTTGCCAAGATCCTGACCGGTTATTGTGTCGATAACCCAGACATCCCCGTCACCCGATGGCACCGCAAGCAGCCGCTCCCGTTTGCCGTCTGAAGGCCTTGATGGTCCGTCATATATTGCCGGAGCCGCAACAATCTGACCTTCAATTTTTGCGGAGTTGGACCAGATCGCCTGGCCGGTTGCGATAGACACGGCATACATCTCTCCGCCGAGGTTTGCCACGTAGACCACATTGCCCTCAATGACTGCTTCAGCCCAAACCCAGCCATTGGCGTCAAAAATCCACTCGGTAGACGAATCAATGGCATCGCCAGTTCCGGCCCGCTCCCGTGTGGCGATGTCCAGTGAATAGAAATTGTTCCTCAAATCACCAACGTAGAGCTTTCCATCCTGCACCAGCGGCGTAGCGGAAATAGCTCCTTCAGCGGTGAAACTCCAGAGGAGCCTGTCTTGCACGTTGGTGATTCCATCGGCGAGATCAATCGCGTATATGTTTTTGTCCAATGACGTGATGTAGGCAATGCCATCGACCACTACAGGAGTACTGAAGACTGCGTCACCGGTTGGGAACACCCACTTCACACGGCCCGGGACATCTGGGAAAGACTTTGCATCCAGCGCAATGAGATGACCCCCAGGGTGCTTTTCACCTCCAATTTCCGCAGTCCCAAAGATCAGGGTGTCATCAACGAGAACGGCCCCACCTACCACCTCAGTCTCGGCGTTAAACGCTTCAAGCGCATCGCTTCTCTCGGCGTCATCCTGACCGGATGGCGTGTACTGCTTGAACCGGTCCCAGAGGGGCTGACGTGTAGTTAGATCAATGCCGACCACGTTGGCTACACATTCGTTGCCTTTGCAGTCATAGGCGGTGACATAGGCAGTGGTACCGGTAATAAGCGGCGTACCGTAAATTTTCCCAATTTTAAGATTTTCACCCTGATACAGGGTCTCTCGAGAATTCGTTTCTGGGAGGACTCGAACGAGGTCACCATTCTTATCGCCAACAATGATTCCCTCGTCCGTGATGACCGGAGCCGCCCAACCACCTGTAGGGCTTAGCCCACCCGCACATGCGACGGTCGCGATTAGAGAGATCGCCAGAATTGCCGCTATTAGATTCCGACGACCGTCTCCACGGGAAACATGTGATCGGTTGGCGAGAAACGTCATCGGACACTCTCAGGACTGCGATCGTGAGCATGATCGCGGCGATCAGGCACAGGGTCATGGCCGCCCTGTCGCGTTGGCTGACAGCGCAGAATCCGCCCGATTCCCAACCTGATGCCTTTTATCACCCCATGTTTCTCAATTGCCTCAGCGGCAAATGCGGAACAGGTGGGCTCATAGCGGCACTGACCAGGCCAGTACGGGGAGATCGCGTTTTTATAGATTTTGATAAGGAGAAGAGGTAGGAATTTCATCAATTATTGAGAGGGCGAATATAGGCCCCCCAAACGGGATTGTCGGCCTCCATGCCAACGTTGTCCGCTAGTTATATCAAGTCAGCGCCCGCACTGCTACCTTTTTTCTAGGTTTGGTCCGCCGCACCCTCATCATCGACAATGATGCTGGTCTGACGAAGCAACTCTAATAGCGCCTCACGTACTTCCAAAAAATTAGCATCCGATACACCCGAGCGTGCGATCACGACTACGTCATGTCCCGGTGCGGAGTTCAGCGTCCGCACGTTTTCTCTAATAAGCCGCTTAACGCGATTTCTGGTCACCGAGCCACCGACGCGCTTACTTACAGACAGGCCCCAGCGAGTCACCGCTAGTTGAGATGGCGCGACCGTAACAACAAGCAATCGATTAGAAACGCGTCGACCGCGCCGCCGAACCGACTCGAACTCATCGCTGCGTCTCAGGCGCCGCTCGCGGGTGAGCACGAGATTAACTTGTGGTCGCCGCTAGACCGTCAAAACGGCGCGACCACGTTGGCGTCTTCGGGCAAGGACTCTTCGTCCCGCTTTGGATAGCATGCGGCGGCGGAATCCATGGACTCGCGCTCGCCTTCGTTTTTTGGGCTGGTAAGTTCGTACTGTCATTATTTCTCTGCTTTGTGGTGAACCTGAAGATTATACGCTCAGCGGAGGCCGTGTCCGCTATTAATAGGCCGGATTCTTGGATGCGCGTTTGCGGGATGGCCTGTCTGGACTTAAAATCATAATAGTCAAGTGGCGTTCGCCTGGTTCTTGGTCTACGAACCAACCAGCGCAATGCCCATAAATAAGACAAAGGGAGTGGATTTATAGTGGCTACTGAACCTGACGTCTCGGCCGGCGCCCCGGCAGAATTGCAAATTACCGTCGCTCTTGCGGAATATATTCAGACCGTGAGCGCTGATGAAAAGCAGAAGGCGCAGCCAGAACTGGCCAGGTTCAGCAGATGGGTTGGTGCAGACCGATTGGTTTCCGCCCTCGCTCCTCCTGAAATTGGTGAGTACGGCGATATTGTTAGCGCCCGCGGCACGGCTCCAGATGCTGCGGAGCGTCTCGCCGCGGTAAAGGCGTTCCTCGCTTATTTGAAGAAGCAGGGACATATTGAGGTCGGACTGGCCCAGCATTTGCGGGTACGCAAGGCGAGAGCCTCCACTCTGTCGAAGAACAAGGAAGAAGCTCGGGTCATTCGGCTAACCAAAGAAGGTCACGCCGATATTACACAGAGACTTGAGGAATATCGCGGCCAGCGTCAGTCGTTGGCTGAGCAGATCCACCGTGCGGCACAGGACAAAGATGTCCGTGAGAACGCCCCACTTGAGGCAGCCCGTGAAGCCCAGGGTCTACTCATGTCTAAGATTGCAGAGGCAGAAGCAACTCTCCGTCACTCTGAAATCATTGAAGACGATGGCAGTGGCTCGCGCAAAGAGATGGTGATGCTGGGCAGCAACATCACGCTCCAGGACATGGCTGGCGGTCGCCCGATGGCATATCAAATCGTCGAGCCGAATGAGGCGAATCCTCTGAACGCGAAGATTTCCAACGCATCTCCGGTAGGTGCAGCCGTTCTGGGTAAGGCTGTTGGTGACAAAATCACCGTCAACACCCCCCGGGGTGAGCAAACCTACGAAATCGTGAAGACACGATAGCCCGCGCAGGAAATTAACTTCGAAGCCTGGATCGAGTCTGTCTGATTTGGCGCATTAATGCGCCTAAGGGGATATCCGATAAAAAACTGGTACTTCATGGGGATCGCGGTCGCTATGACGATTCCCGCAGTTCTTTACCGGACCATGCTCCACTTGCCGGAGCCATGGATGGAATCCATCGTGTTCGGCGTCGGCATCGTTGGTGCAGCGTTTCTCCTGGCGTGGGCGGCAGAAGCCTCTCAGGTTGAGATATCCGCTGGTCTTGCGATTGCCGTCGTTGCGCTTCTCACAGTTCTTCCTGAGTATGCCGTTGACATGACTTTTGCCTGGAAAGCTGGGGTCGATCCAGCTCTTCCAGCGTTTCTGGCTGGCACCGGCCCGGAGCCTTCTTCTCTTGAACTTCCTGCCGCAAATCTAACTGGTGGGAACAGACTTCTCTCTGGATTTGGGTGGCCCCTGGTAGTACTCCTGTTCTTCTGGCGCAGGAAAGAGTACGTCCATCTGACCAAAGAGATCGCGCCAGAAGTAGTCGTGCTCGGACTCGCCGGGCTCTACTCAATTCTGATATTTGCCCGCGGGGAGATCGCACTCTGGGACACGGGTGTTTTAGTCATCCTATTCTTCATTTATCTATGGCTGATTTCGAATGCCAAGCATGAGCACGAAGGGGAAATGATCGGCCCCCCGGGAGTAATCGCCGGTCTGCCAAAAGTGAAACGGCGACTGCTGCTTAGCGTGCTGTTTATTGGAGCAGGGGCAATTGTCGGAATTGCCGCTGAGCCATTCGCTGAAGGCCTCGTCCATACCGGAGAAGAGTTCGGCATTGACCGTTTCATTCTCGTCCAGTGGCTGGCTCCACTCGCCTCAGAGGCGCCGGAAATCCTGGTCGCTGCAATCTTCACTCTTAGAGGCAACCCACTTTTCGGAATGGCCGCGCTTGTATCCGCATCAGTGAATCAGTGGACGCTACTTGTGGCGTCTCTTCCGGTGGCCTTCAGTCTTGGCCTTGGTGAGGCGCACAGCTTGCCGCTAAATGACAGGCAACAGGCCGAGATTTTCTTAACGATGACTCAGATAATTTTCGCTGTTGTACTGATAGCCAAGTTGCGAATCGGCTGGATGGGCGCCGGTGTCCTTGGACTGGTGTTCGTGACCCATCTCGTTTTCAACTCGACTGAGGCGAGGTACGTTTACGGGATCATTTTCCTTGTACTGACCGCAGGGATGCTGGTTATCCAGCCCGAACACGCGGCCGGCCTCAGAGACCGAGTATTTGATTTTCGCGACGCCATTAAAGAACGAGCAGGGATTACTTGACGACCGCCGTACGTTCCGATTCAGCCCAGCTGCAAAATGAACTGAGCAACGCTGTGGAAGGCGAGGTTCGGTTTGACGCTTACTCCAGGGCGCTTTACTCCACCGATGCATCGATCTATCAGATTGAACCGGTCGGAGTGGTGATTCCAAAACACGCCGCAGACGTTCAGGCGGTCATTGAAACCTGTAATCGAAATGGCGTGGCTGTTCTCCCACGCGGCGGCGGTACGGGCCTGAGCGGTCAGACCGTAAATCACGCGGTGGTGATTGATTTCTCCAAGTACATGCACGATGTTCTGGAAATCAATCCTGAAGAACGCTGGGTTCGGACGCAGCCCGGCATCACCATTGACGAGTTGAACCGACACCTTCGCCCACATGGCCTGATGTTCACCCCAGACCCCAGCACGTCCAGCCGCGCGAACGTGGGCGGAGCGATGGGCAACAACTCCTGTGGATCGCACTCGATAATCTACGGAAAGACGGTTGACCACGTCCTTGAAATGGACGTGACGCTGTCAGACGGATCTCAGACCGTCTTCAAGAACGTCCAAGGAGGCGAGCTGGAACACAAACTCGCCCTCAGCGGCCTTGAAGGTGAAATATACCGCGGCGTCAGAGATATCTCAGCTCGTGCTTCTGAACTAGTTGAAGCGCGTTTCCCAAAAATCCTCCGACGGGTTGGTGGATACAACATCGATCGCACCAATGAAGCGACTTCGATCAACCTTGCAGAAATCATGGTTGGGTCGGAGGGAACTCTCTCAGCAGTAACGGCGGCCAAACTCAACCTCGTGCCAATTCCAAAGCACAAGGTTCTCGGCGTCGTCCACTTCAACGGTCTGATTGAAGCGATGGAAGCAACCGTAGCCACGCTGGAAGAATCTCCAGCCGCGGTTGAGCATGTTGGATCAATAATCATCAACCAGGCACGCCAATCGCTCGGCTTTGCCCGCTCGCTAGACTTCCTTCAGGGCGAGCCAGAGGACATCCTGGTTGTGGAGTTCAGCTCTGATGACGAGGATGAGGCCAGATCCAATCTGGATCATCTTGAAGCTCGCCTCAAACGGGAAAAGCTCGGATTCGCGTTCACCAAGCTTTATGAATCAGCGGCTCAGGAACAGGTCGTGGCAATGCGACGTGCCGGGCTGGGCCTGATGATGAACGTTCCAGGGGACTCAAAACCTCTGCCATTTGTGGAAGACACGGCCGTGTCCCCGGAGCGTTTACCGGAGTACGTAGCGCGTTTTGATGAGATCGTAAAGAATCACGGCACAGAGGCCGGATACTACGGCCATGCCAGTGTTGGCTGCCTCCACATTCGCCCCTTCGTGAACGTGAAGACCTCAGACGGGGTGCAAAAGATTTACGATATCGCTTCCGATGTCGCCGATTTGGTCAAAGAGTTCGACGGAGCTATGACCGGCGAACATGGCGATGGAATCGTTCGCGGCTTCTGGACAGAAAAGATGTTCGGGCCTGAGCTAACCGACGCATTTCGGGACGTGAAACGAACGTTCGACCCCACCGGAATCATGAATCCCGGGAAGATATTTGACACGCCTGACATCAGAGAAAACCTCCGGTTTGGAGCTGAGTACAAGACTCAAATTATTGAGACTCGGCTCGATTTCACTGAGGAAGAAGGCTTCGCCGCCGCCATTGAGAAGTGCAACGGTGTAGGCGCCTGCCGCAAGCTGAACGCTGGAGCGATGTGCCCTTCCTACATGGCGACGCACGAAGAAGAGCACACGACACGCGGCAGGGCAAATGCACTCCGGGCGGCCATATCCGGGAAGCTCCCAATGGAGTCGTTCGCAAATGACCGCCTGAAGCAGGTTCTTGATCTCTGTATTGAGTGTAAGTCGTGCAAGGCTGAGTGCCCATCAAACGTGGACATGGCGAAGATTAAGTACGAGTTCCTGTATCAGTACTACAAGACGCATCGAGTCCCAATGCGCTCGCGCATCATTGGTGACATACATCGTCTGAGCAGCCTCGCCTCACCAATCGCGCCTCTGGCAAATGTAATTAATCGGTCCGCTCCAGCGCGTTGGTTCCTCGGGAAGACGATCGGAATTGACGTTACCCGTCCCATGCCATCTATCGCCAGAAACACCTTTCAGAAGTGGTTCGGTAAACACAAGCCCAACACCACAGGAACCCGCGGCGAAGTGATCCTGTTCCATGACACGTTCATGAACTTCAACCACCCCAGCGTGGGCATTGCTGCAACCAGACTTCTGGAGGCGCTCGGATATTCAGTCACCATCCTCAAAGACCGCAAGTGCTGCGGCAGGCCAATGATCACCAAGGGACTGTTGGATCAGGCTGGCAAGAATACGCGGCACAACGTAGATCTGATGCTCCCCTACGTGGAGCGGGGCGTAAAGATTGTCGGCTGCGAGGCAAGCTGCGTGTCAGCGATGACGGATGATTGGCCTGCACTTCTCGGCAATGACCCAAAGGCCAAGGCCGTGGCAGCTGCCGTCACGACCGTTGAAGAGCTAATCTCGGCGGCGCAAAACGACGGCGGACAGCAGATCGATTGGTCGAATGCGGCGAAGGAAGTTCAGTTCTTTGGCCACTGTCACCAGCGTGCTCTGAGCGGAACATCAGCTTCCGTGACCGCGCTCAACCTGCCCCCGAACTATGAGACAACCGAGATCTCCGCTGGCTGCTGTGGCATGGCAGGTTCGTTCGGCTACGAGGCTGAACACATCAACGTTTCCATCGCCATCGGAGAAGATCGACTGTTCCCGGCCGTTCGCTCAGCATCAGTGAACGCTGAGGTTGCGACCACCGGAATAAGCTGCCGTGAACAGATCGGCTTCAACACAGAAAAGACATCACGGCACATCGTCGAAATCCTGGCAGACGCCCTGCCGGACTAAGCTACATTTGCAACAGTATCGTCGGACGCCGCGTCTGGCGGCGGAAACGGAACGGTGTACGCAGCGGAAGGCATGACGAAGCAAGTCGGCTCAGAGCGGCCAGACTCAGCGAGTTCGCCAACCGCCAGATCCACGGCATCCTGTAGTGAGCCAGCCCTGCGCGCTCCCAGAATGGTGACGGCATCGTTATCCATCTCAGTGACAAGAATTGTGATCGGAGATTTCTGGGTCGTAGAGAGGGCGGTCTGACCGTTAATCTCGCTCTCTTTGCGCAGGCCAGCAATGATCGCTCCTCGGCTCCCGAGCCGAAGCCACTTGCCGAACTGCTCTCCGCCAAGCCCCTCGACGCACGGAGCCAGCAGCACTATTCGACCGTCTGGCTTCACGGCCTGATAAGCGTTAAACAGAGCTTTGTGAGTCTGGACGAAGTTCTGAGTGGAAGGCGAGGCTGCGATGACGATATCCGCCCGCTCCTCAATATCGACGGCAAAGAGTTCGCTGGCGAATACACAGGCCTCTTTATGAGCCGCCTCCATGTCCCCGGCAAACACGCGTGCGATCTCGCCTTTTCTGTTGAGCACCGTGTTCACAATACAGTCCACATGCGTCAATTTTGCTGCTTCCAACATGTCTTCTGCGACAGGATTCCCGTCGATGCCACCAATGCGGACCGCCGGATCAAGCTTGTCCTCAGATGGATGCAGGTTCATCGAGTGGTTGCTGGCGATGGTCTCAACTGACGCGACGCCTGGGACAATTGACTTGCGCCCACCTCCGAAACCACCAAAGTAGTGAAGAACAACAGCGCCCGTAGCGATAATACGGTCGGCCTCATGGACGCGGCGGTTGATGTGAACCGGTGTACCTCGGGACGTCTTGCCAACGTAAGCCAAATTGTCTGCGTCACGGGGGTCGTGAGTGAACGTCTGATCCTTGAACCGTCGGTAGATGTCCTCGCCCAGGATCCGCTGCTCTTCCTCCGGGGTTGGTCCCCGGTGGGTGCCGGTTGAATATGTAAACGTGATATCACGTTCGTTGATTCCGGATTCGAGCAGACCAGCGACCAGTACGGGAAGCACCCGATCCACACGGGTCTGTCGGAAGGAGTCGGACACGACGATTGCCACCGTCTCTCCCGGGTTCACTATCTGAAAGACACTCCGGTCCTGCCCGATCGGATGATCAAGCCCCTCTCGTACGGCGCTGTCCAATTGCGGCAGGGCGGGAACATCGCTGACGTCGAGAGTTCCCAGAAGTGTGCCGCCGGGCATTTGGGCGCTAACTATCTCAGCCCCGTACGGAACCTTGAAGGTATAACCGGTCTGTTCCGAATTACTCACGCGTCTCTCCCTGGTCAGGTTCGTTCACTGATATCGACTGTCCGGTGCTGACCTCGGCAGGACGCATTTCCCGTGCGAAAGCCACCTCCGCTGAGACAAGCGTGGCGGAGCCTACACCGTGGGAAGAGCTGGTGTGTGAGGCTTTATCCGACCACATCGAACGTGGACCGCCAATTACCTGCAACCTCCCACGTCAGTTGTGAAGATATGTTCTCGTGCGGCTGAAATTCGATACGGCAGTCTTCGATGGTCTCCCCGACAACATTGATATCGTCGAGCGTCATCCCACGCAATTCCATCGCATAGCGCAGGTAACCAACCTGCTCCAGGCTGAAGCCCATCACCTGAAGGCCGATGATGTCTGCGGCGATGGCATGCGCAGATGCCAGGACCACCTTTGAATCTATGGGTACGCCATCCACAGGGCCATCGCCCTGCATACCGACCGTACCGTCAATTACCGTGAGATTTGGTGCGACGTGCTGCGCCATCTTGGCCAGAGTCAGGTTAATTGCCGGGCTGCCGCGGTGAATCTTCTGCTTTTCCCCCACGCCGCAAAGGGTCCCGACGAGAATATTTTTCAGGCCCAGCGTGACCACTACGTTGTTGTGCGTCTTCATCGGGCAAACCGACACGACATAAGACTCGGACAGCGTCTTAGACATCTTCAGTCGTTGCTCATTCAGGTTCGCGTCAAACGCGGGAACCTCCACCGACTCATCGGTGTTGAGATCCAGGAAAGTGACATCGTGGTCTTCCGCAAGGGCGCGATATCCATAGTTGTCGAAGCCCTCATCGGCGGTACCTAAGGCAGGTCCGACCGCCACGGTAAACGACTTGACGCCCTGCCCTTCGAGAAATTCCAGGGTTACCCGGGTGGCGTCAACGTGGGTGGCGGCCAGTTGATTTCGAGTTGAAACAAAATTCGGTTTTACCAGGACTGGCTTGTCAGGGATTGATATTTCGTCTTCAATCAACCGTAGAGCCGCTGCAACACCCTGGGTTCGATCTTCACTTCGTACCAGACTTACCTTTGTCATCACCCACCACCTTGCCGACTACTGAGACCTTCGCTTGAACAGATCATAATGCACCAGGCAATCCCCAGCGCCACGCTATCCTGGCTCTAACTGGTTTTCGCTACGTCGACCGCCCGCAGAAGCATTGCGGCCATGTATCCGGCGCCGAAGCCGTTATCGATATTGACCACCGCTACTCCGGGGGCGCATGAGTTCAACATACTCAGCAGCGCTGCAATGCCCTCAAAGCTTGCCCCGTACCCAACGCTAGTCGGCACCGCTATAACCGGGGCACTCACGAGGCCAGCTACAACGCTCGGGAGAGCGCCGTCCATACCTGCAACGACCACAATCACGCGGGCGCTTTCCAGTACGGGTCTGGCGTCCAGCAGACGTTGCAATCCGGCGACGCCTACATCGTTCAACCGCTCAACTGCACAGCCCATGAGATGAGCAGTTACTTCAATCTCCCGAGCGACCCGCTGGTCGCTGGTACCGGCCGAGGTCACAACAAGTCCCGGAATCTCTTTTGTTGGTGCCCGCCTGTCGGCAAAGATGAGCAATCCGGTCTCATCGAACTCAGCCTCGGGGATTCGGGATCGAACAACATCGAACGCCACGCTGTCGGTCCGGGTTACCAGCACTACATCCGACCGGGCGTAAATACGCTCAGCGATGATGCCAATCTGCTCTGGGGTCTTACCCTGGCCAAAAATAACTTCCGGGAACGCCTTTCTCGCGGCTCGATCATGATCTACTCTCGCGAATCCAAGATCTTCAGTGGCGCGTTTCAGAGCCTCTTCAGGATCTAGATCGGCGTCCGCAATCGCTTGTAACCGCTCGAATCCGTCGCCGCCAGTTATGTCCGTATCTCCGTCAACCTAACTCCTTCCGGGCTTCTTCCCGGACCTGCCTCATCACATCCTGGAGGGGCAGCCCCTCGCGCCTTGCGATGTCTTTGCATGCTTCATATTCAGGTGACACGTCCAACACCACCCCGGATAGCCGTTTCACCTTGACCCGCACGTCTCCGAGCGTGGTGGCGATGGCCAGTTCTTCTCGATCCGCTAAGACGCGCTCAACATCCCGAACGCGTACACCCAGCGTGGACGTCTCCCTCAAAATCAACTGTGTCGCTTCATTCGCTGCTGATTTGTCGACCAGCGCAGAGAGAAGTACGCCCGGCCGGTTCTTCTTCATCTGAATAGGCGTCATCCAGACATCCCGCGCACCAGACTCAAAGAGCCGTTCCTGCACGTAACCAAATAACTCGCCACTCATGTCATCAATGTTTGTTTCGAGTAGTACGAGCCCGGTACCGGTATCTTGCGCCACGCCAGATTCGTTAGCACTCCCCAACCAGAGAGCGATCACATTGGGATGGCCCGGCGTATCTCGTCCACCGAGACCGTACCCGACCCGTTCAATGTTCATCACTGTCGGCTCAAAGGACGCTATCTGAGTTAGCAACGCAGCGCCGGTTGGCGTGACAGTCTCCCCATCTGGGAAATCCGGACCCATGGTGCGCAGAGGAGCATTCGCCGTAGCAAAGATCTCGATCGTGGCGAGGGCAGGTACCGGGAGGACTCCATGCTGCGTCTTGACGGTGCCCTTCCCGGCTGGAAAGGCGGAGCAGTGGATGCGATCCACGCCCAGTTGCTCAAGGCCGTAAATCACACCGACTACATCAACCAGGGTATCGACGGTTGCAAGTTCGTGTGGCCGATGGTGGGCATCGCCAGTTCGGTGGGCCTTAGCCTCACCGTCCATCAAGGCCTTGAAGACGCCGGTAGCCCTGGACTTGACCGCGTTTGAAAGATCACATTTTTCGATCAGCGTTAGAAACTCAGACCAATCACGGCGGCGGCGACCTTCCTCATCCAGGTTTACGCTCAGTTGTATTCCCTGCACCGCCCCTCTGGCGCCGGGTTGGGCGTCGAGCTGATAGCCGTCGGCTGCGAGGCGTGAAAGACCAGAACGCAGAGTATCGAGCTCGAGTCCCGCGTCCAGCAACGCCCCCAGCAGCATGTCACCGCTCGCGCCACCTACGAGATTGAAATATGCAACGTTCACGGTGCCATCAAGCGGGCGCTAGACCGTTCCATTAGACCCTTTGACGCCCGCGATTCCCTCGTTCAGGCTGCCTGATCTGTACCCGGCCAGATCAAGAGTTACATAGGTGTAGCCGACTTCCCGAAGACGCGAAACGATCGCCTCCCGCATTTCTGGCACGACGATCGCGACGATGTCTTCCTCAGGCACCTCAATTCGCGCAGTGCGGCCATTGTGCCTCACTCTCAACTGCCGCAGCCCCAGATCTCTGAGCGCGGCTTCAGCAGCCTCAATCTGGCTCAGTGTCTCGATCGTCACCGGAGTTCCATACGGAATCCGAGATGAGAGGCAGGCCTGCGCTGGCTTGTCCCATATGGGTAAACCATCGGCCCTGGAAAGTGTTCTGATATCTGTCTTTGTGAGTCCCGCATGGACCATCGGACTCCTCACTCGCCGCTCGCTCGCGGCTTCTAGGCCGGGCCGATAATCACCCAGATCATCAACGTTGGTGCCGTTAGCGATCGCTGCCCATTCCGAAGATGGAAACAACTCCTCCAGGCGCGAGTAGAGGCTAGTCTTACAGAAATAGCATCTCCGAACATCGTTGGCCGCATACCTGGGGTCCAACACTTCTTGAGTTTCGATTACACGGTGCTGCCATTCAAGCCTATTGGCGAGAGCAGTTGCGTCGGTCAATTCAGATGCTGGGAGGCTGGGCGATTTCGCTGTAACCGCGATCGCTCTCCCTCCCAAAACGTCGTGGGCAACTGACATCAAATAGGCGCTATCAACGCCACCGGAATACGCCACTACAAGAGATTCATAATCCTGGATCATAGATCGCAGGTGGTGGACCTTCTCTGCTAGCGGCCTGCTCACAAGGTCAGCGGCGGCTACGGCCACATTGTCGCTGGTTGCCATGAGGTTCGTGTGGCTCCAAATTGTGTAAATACAGAAGCACGGGCGTTCGCGCTGCGACAGTTTTACAGAGGCGGCACTTTCTGTCTAACCGGTCGTCGCGTCTTCACTCCTTCATCTACAATCCACTCACTATGAAAATCGCGAATATTGAAGTCATCTCCTTCCACCTTCCAACACGCTCGTACGGGACCAAGTGGGGCTATGGCCGGAACGGTGAACAGCATGATGGCGTCCAGACCATCACAAAGATCACGACCGATGATGGTCAGGTTGGATACACATCCGGTGGCGTCCACTCCTACTTCTACGGTGCCAATCAGGCTGAAATTGACGCGCTGGCAAAGCCACTTCTACTCGGTGAGAACCCGTTGGACCGAGAGAAGCTATGGCATTGGATGGAAGGAAACCGCGGCTTCTCGGAAGCGCTGATCGGCAACATCGACTCAGCGCTGTGGGACCTGGCCGGTCGATCATCCGGCGTGCCCGTGGCAAAGTTGCTGGGAGGCGCGCGCGAAAAGGTGCGGGCCTATGCAAGCACGGCGCCCAACATCGGCTCACCAGATGTTTATGCGCAACTTGCCCGAGATTCTCGTGATCGCGGGTACACCGCTTTTAAGGTCCACGCCTACATCTACGCCGATCCACAGACGCTTGAACCCCGCCCCGGTAAACCTGCGACGCCGAGAGCTGATGTCGAAGTGTGCGAGGCGGTAGCGGACGCGGTGGGTGACGACATGGTGCTCATGTTCGATCCATGGGGCGTTTATTCGTATAACGAGTCGGTTTACGTTGGCCGTGAGTTGGAGCGGCTGGGATACTACTTCTTTGAGCATCCAATGGATGAGCGACGAACTGAGCCGTATCGGAGGCTCACAGCAGAACTCGACATCCCGATATGTGGCCCTGAGCTTACCGCCGGGTTCCACTACAGTCGGGCAGAATGGCTAATCCAGAAGGCTTCTGATATTGGTCGCATCGACATCAATTTTGGCGGTGTCACCGCGTGTAAGAAAGCGGTCGATATGTACGAGTCCTTCGGCGTGCCGTGCGAGATGCATGTTGGCGGCTTTGGGAATGCTGCAATCCTCGGTGCCACCACTGTAGAGACGTGCGAATACTTCGAGCGCGGATTGCTGTACCCGGCCGATCACCCGCTGGGCGATTACGACCAAACACCGCCCTACCTGAACTCCCCCTGCGACCCGATGGACGATGAAGGCTTCGTACACCTCCCACAGACGCCAGGTCTTGGCTACGACTTCAACTGGGACTACATAAACGACAACCTGATCGCGTAGGGGTTACATGTCCATCCGGGCGATGGCAA
This sequence comes from Chloroflexota bacterium, assembly GCA_013204555.1. GTDB lineage: Bacteria > Chloroflexota > Dehalococcoidia > Lucifugimonadales > Lucifugimonadaceae > UBA1151. The sequence continues at coordinate 60,975 of JABMNO010000049.1, forward strand.
TGCCCTGCTCACCGGCCACAGCGTAGAGCAGATACGCTTCATCACCATCCTCAAATACACAGGGATCGCGGAGCTGGTTGACTGGATACTCGATGGGTCCGCGCGCTGAGGGAACCAGTGGCTGATTCGCTCCTTCCCAATCATGCACCGGGCGAATCAATTCGCGAGCGTTGCGAACTTCCCAGTCCATCCAGTCGGTACTCAGGTCAATCTCGCCAACCATGATCGATTCGGGAACATCGCCCACCATGGTGTGAAAGAGATACAACTTAGTTCCTCGGATCAGCACGGCTACGTGGCGGGCATTGTCCGGGAATATCGTCGGGCCTTCCGTGAATCCGGTGGTGCGGTCATTCGACCGATAGACGATGCCCGGCATGCCTATGGCATAGAAATAGTCGGCATGCTCAAACACTCGAAAGTACGGTGCTCCCAAAATCTCTGGCGATGCCGAGAACCGGATCCCATCGGCTGAGACGGCGACGCGAGAGGCCTGCATGTGGTCGCCCTCACGAACCCTCCCGTGGTAGTACATGATGAACCGCTGCAGATCGTGATCCAGGTGAACATCGGGTGAGGCGATGTGATGCACAAAGTGTGAATTGTCCACGTCAAGAACACCCGGTTTGACCATCGTGTAAGGCCCATCGGGCGAATCAGCGAACGCCAGCCGAATATACGTTCCCCGATGGTGGCCGAAGTAAAGGTAGTAGCGGCCCAGCGGATTCTCAACCCAATCAGGAACCTTGATCAACGATGGCCCATTGATGTTGCCGCCCATCCGGTCGTCCATATGCGGAACGATGATGGGATTCTGTTTTATTCGTTCGATATTGAGTTGCATAGTGCTCGTGCTAATTTTGTGAGGTTTTGGGTTCAACCCGGCTTGTTCAATGTAGCATTTGCGGGTGGCATAATGGCCGCGATACCTCTATCGATAATGGGTGCCCAAAAAGGCGAGGTTTGGAATGGCTGACGATACGAAAATTCTGCTCTCTGAGAATGAGATTCCAACGCACTGGTACAACATTCAGGCGGACCTTCAATGGCCGCTGGAACCCGCGTTGCACCCGGGGACAAAAGAACCCGCCGGACCAGCCGACTTCGCACCACTGTTCCCGATGGAACTCATCATGCAGGAAGTGTCAAAAGAGCGTGAGATCGAGATTCCAGACGAAGTTCGAGACATCTACAAGCTGTGGCGCCCAACCCCCCTGTTCCGCGCTCATCGCCTCGAAAAAGCTCTCGGCACCCCGGCAAAAATATTCTATAAGTATGAAGGTGGTAGCCCTGCCGGCAGCCACAAGCCCAACACGGCTGTTCCACAGGCCTACTACAACAAAGCCGAGGGCACGAAGCGCATCACCACAGAGACTGGGGCAGGCCAGTGGGGCTCAGCGCTCTCGTTTGCGTGCAACCAGATGGGCATTGAGTGCAAGGTCTACATGGTTTCCGCCAGCTACAAGCAGAAGCCTTATCGGAAGTCGATGATCGAAACCTGGGGAGCGAGCGTTGTTCCGAGCCCCAGCCCGGACACCCAATCTGGCCGAGCAATCCTCGCCGCAAACCCGGATTCTCCCGGAAGCCTTGGAATCGCTATCAGCGAGGCCGTAGAGGACGCAGCGACCCGCGATGACACCAAGTACGCCCTCGGTAGCGTGCTCAACCACGTGCTGATGCACCAGACCGTGATTGGTCAGGAAGCAATTAAACAGATGGAGAAGGCCAACGCCTATCCGGACATGGTCATTGGCTGCGTAGGCGGCGGTAGCAACTTCGCTGGGATTGCCTTCCCATTCGTGCCAGACAAGATCGCCGGAAAGGACATCCGTTTCATAGCCGTCGAGCCGGAGGCATGTCCAACGCTGACTCGTGGCGAGTTCGCATACGATTTTGGCGACACCGCGGGAATGACTCCTCTCCTCAAAATGCACACCCTTGGTCACACCTTCGTGCCAAACCCAATTCATGCGGGCGGGCTGCGATATCACGGCATGGCTCCGCTGATCAGTCTCATGGTCGCCAACGGCCTGATTGAGCCTCGCGCCTACCACCAGAAAACCGTATTTGATGCGGCGGTTCTATTCGCTCAGACCGAAGGAATCGTACCTGCCCCTGAGCCATCACATGCCATCCGCGCCGCAATAGATGAAGCACTAATCTGCAAGGAGACCGGCGAGGAGAAGACCATCCTCTTCCACCTCTGCGGCCACGGCCACTTCGATATGTCTGCTTACGAGAACTACTTCTCAGGCAACATGGTCGATTACGCCTACCCCGAAGCAGAGATCAAGGAAGCGATGTCCAGCGTTCCGGTCGTTTAGGACAACACAACACAGTCATTGAATCGTAAAGGTTGAGTGGTGGAAAACCTCAGTTTCTGTCGCTAGATGGATTCCCTTCGCCAAAAAAAAGGCGATCCAGAATAACGCGACATATGCTGGGATACTCAGCACCATCGCCAGTGAGGCAACTGAACGAATTAGGAAGGCCGCTGTCCTTGGGTTCAGATTGAGTTTTCGGGAACCAGAAAATCTGTAGCCCCGTCTCAATATTCGAGTTGGCCTCTTACTGTTCTCGCCGAGATTGAACCAGCCCAGGACGGACTCAGGTTTCATTAGAAGCAATATGTACACGAGAACCTGAATCCCGACGATCATAAACACGATCGCGTACGCGACGAGTTCGATCATATCGCCGTTCCGAACTCTGATCGTGAACTATTTTCGATGGGGAGAGTCTCCTCCGTCTCCAGATTCTTCTCTGATTATTGATGTCTCTGCCACAAGACTCGGTGCGCGTAACCTGCGTCTCCGGTCACGTTCCTCCGCAACTCTCTCAGCGAGGAAAGATTTCATCATTGATTGATACGGCACATCTCGCTCATTGGCCAAACTTCTGAGTTGATCCAACAAGGCGTCTGGTAGGCGAATTGAGATGGTAGTTGTGGATGGTTTCAGACGCGGAAGGCTTCCTTCAATTGAATTGTCCCAATCAAAGAAATCAACCACATCATTCTCTTCCCAGAACACCCTTTCAGAATTTTCATTGGGGAACTCTGGAACGTCGCGCCGCGGCGCTCTTTCACTCATAAATCCTCCGTTCACGCCTACTCATAGACCGCGCTGAAATTACCCGTATACGATCCTCTCTGATCATGAAAACTACGGTCAACAACCGACCATCAGATGTTTGGCTAAGTGCTGCGTAGCGCTCCTCTGTTGACGATCCGGCGTGACTCGCGGCAACCCTGATTGGCCGGTTGAAGAATACTTCTTCCGTTTCACTGCCTGTGACCTGATGTTTATCCCAGTTTTTGCTTGAATTACCATCATCCCATTCAAATCCGGTGCATTGAGAGAGCTTGCTCAGTGGATCATTCACAATACATAATGTATATTACCATCATATACATTACAACCCGTCATCATGACCACATGTTCTGCTGCTTTGATCCCCACATGCCCCGCGCTGCCTTCACATAGCCTTCGGGCGGTGAGATGTCTACGGGAGGATTGGCGCGCAGCGCCGCCTCATCCATATCGAGGCCAATTCCCACACCCTTCGGCACATCAAAGTAGCCGTCGACCTGCTTCGGGAACTCGCCGACCACTACCTCATCAAACCAGGGGTGGTGGCCACCCTCCTGGATCATGAAGTTAGGCGTGCAAGCATCTAGCTGCAACGCGGCCATTGTGTTGATCGGGCCATACGGATTGTGTGGCTGAATTCCAACGTAATATGCCTCAGCCATTGCAGCGATCTTCTTTAGCTCTAAGATCCCACCAGCGTGGCAGATATCGGGTTGGATCAGGGCCACCACCTGTTTCTCCAGCAGCTCAACGAACCCCCACTTGGTGTAGAGGCGTTCGCCTGTAGCGAGTGGTATCGAGACAGCGGCTGCAACTTGCGCCATTGCATCGATGTTTTGCGGAGGGACAGGCTCTTCGTAGACGTACGGACGTAACTCTTCCAGCGCGTTGCCAATCCGAATTGCTGGCGTTGGACTGAGCCGTCCATGACACTCCACAAGCAACTCCACGTCATCTCCAACGGCCTCACGGACTGCCGTTACGATCGCGATAGCGTCACGCTCGGCTTCTGCGCTGATAAATATTCCGGTGTGACCAAAAGGATCGCCCTTAAGCGCGGTTAGGCCGGTTCCCACTTGTTGCAAGGCGTGTTCAACCGCCAGGTCCGGCGTCGCGCCATCAAACCTGCCGTATGTCCAGATCTTGTCTCGCATCGGCCCACCAAGGAGTTCGTAGACCGGTACGCCCAGTGCCTTGCCTTTGATATCCCACAGAGCGATCTCGATACCACTGATGGCGGCCATCTGAATCACTCCGCCGCGAACGTTGTGATACAGGTGATAAAGCTCCTGCCAGTGCTCCTCAATGCGGCCAGGGTCCTTGCCGATAAGCGTAGCGCCCATCTCATCAACCATGTTGGCAACCGTAACTGGGCCACACGTGGACTCACCCCAGCCAGTGATGCCCTCATCTGTCTCAACTTTCACGTAGACGTAGTTGCGCTTGGCTCCGGGTGGGTTGGAAAATACTGAAGAACTGACTATCGCTTCAACGTTGGTGATCTTCACGGTGATATCTCCGGCTAATTGTTTGCGGGAGCATACACCGGGAATGGTGACTTTATTGAGTTGGAGGTGAAACCGGCGGTTCGAACAATTCTGACTGGAAAGTCGTAGTCACATTCCTCAGTTGGGAACTCACAAGAGCGACGATTATCACGAGTGCCAATCCGACTGCCGCCATACTCGCGACTACCGGACCGGGCGAAAATACCTCGGCAAGCGTACCCGCTATAAATCCACCCAACGCCCCACCAGCCCACGTCATCTGCTGGACTCCCAGGAGTCTGGCTCTAGAGTTCTGTGGCACTGCCTCAATGATCACCCTGGATTGCAGGACGCCGAAAAGGGCCGCGCCTCCACCGACCAGAACCAGCAAGATGAATGTCAAAGGCAACACGGTAGACAATCCCAGAGGAATCGCCGCCAGGTGGACCGCGCCAACCCCGATTAGGAACCATCGACCGGCCTTCACGATCCGGGTTCCGATCCACGCAAGGACCAGCACTCCCAGACTCTCGCCAAGAGAGACAGTCCCTTGCAATGAGCCAAGCAGGCCTGCCCCTCCATCGAACACCTGGGTCGTAAAGATGGGGATGAGAGAGAAGTAGTTGAATGCAAGTAACTCACCCACGAACCCAACGATAAGAAGTGATCTCACGGTCGGGTTCTGCCAGGCATATGTGAGCCCATCCTTGAACACGCCCAGAATTCCGTGTGATGGATGGGTGGCCGCTTCACCGGATTTCGCATCGCTATCCTGTCCGATGCCTGGCAAACCAAACGGCACCAGAAGCGCGGCCAGCAGGAACGACACAGCGACGCCGAACAGGACTATTTCCGCCGAAATGACAGTTAGTAATACGCCAGTTAGAAACGGCGCTGTGAGAAATCCGAATGTGATCCCGAACTCTTCCATCGATATCGCGCTGGTCAGGTTCTTCTTTGGAACGACATCTGCCGTGAGCGCCCGGCGGGCGGGGACGGTCCCGCCTGAGATCGTTGCGCTGACCACATTAAGAATCAGAAGGGCCCAAACGGCCCCCGGTTCAATCAAAACACTTAGCGCCAGCAGGATCGTCAACACGGCTCGAACACCCATGCCCAGGCGGAGAACCAGTGCCCGCCCAAATCGGTCAGCCGTTGCACCGCCCAATGGCCCTGCAAATATCTGCGGAGCGAGGAAGGTGGTGATTACCAGAGACACCAGCACAGGCGAGCCGGTCTCCTCCACGATCACCCAACCCAGCGAAGTGAATATTGCTCCCTGTGCGAAGGTGCCGAGAAATGTGATGACAAAAAGGCGCCGAAACGCAGGGGTATCGAAGGCCGACAGTGCGGGGACGCGGGATGTCAGCGCCACGAGCGCGCTGGCCTGATCCTCATCCGACCTTCTCTCGAATTCTTTCGATTTGCGTGCGACTCAATTCCACGAATGTCGCATCATTGTGATCAATCGCCCACGGAATGCTTGCGATTGCGGTGACCAGGCTGATGGTGTTGAGTTGCAGTTGTTCATGCTCCGTGGGATCTCGCCCGTAGCCCTCAAAGTAGGCGTCACGCAAATGCGGCTCCCGATGGAAGTGGTCGTACTCCATTCGCTGGACGTCTTGTTGCCATAGGTCCCAGCGCGTTCGTTCCCAGTCGATCACGCCAAATCCGGTACCCGGTTCATCACGCAGAATCAGCCAATTTCGTGGCGAGAAATCCATGTGGCATGGCACCCGTCTCACACCGGTGACGGAACATGCATCATCGATCAGTTCACGCGCCCACGTCGCGGTCGCATCATCGACCGCTTTCTCCCCTTGGCCAAGGTAGTGCGCCATCCGGTCTCTCAGGTGCTCTGCTGCATCAATGCCTTCCGGATCCGAAATATCGGCGTCATGAAGCTTCCGGATAAACCGGCCCGCCATCCTGAACATCCGGGTGCGCTCGTCTGATGACACCGGCGTTGAATCGAGTAGTTCCCCGCTGACTTCCGTCATCAGGATTACTGCTAACTCGTCATCGCGTGAAATGACCGTGGGCGACTGCCACCAGGTCTGAGTTCCCAATGCCGGCACGAACTGTTCAAGGCCGATCAATTCACGTTCATACAATCGGCGCATTTCATGGTGCTTGAACCAGGCTCGTGATCCATCGTTGCGGGTCAATCGCCACACGATGGAGGGCCGACCGAAATCACGCGAAAAGTTGTCGATCTGAACCCGAGAACCCATCTCGCGCCGCACGAAATCCACGTACTTCTGATTGTCCATATGCTCAGGGCTGTGGAAACGTACTTCGTTCACTCCCCTACCAACCTCAAATAGCTGTCATACCGGTTCGCCGCTATGTCGCCTTGTTCAACTGCTGTCTTCACTCCGCAATCTGGCTCGGATTCGTGGTGGCAGTCGCTGAATTTACAACTCTCTGCGGGGATCTCAAACTCCGGAAAGTAAGCTGGGACCTGCTCTCTTTTGATGTCCCAGAGACCCAACGACCGAATGCCCGGTGTGTCAATTATTTGAGATTCTGGAGACCACTCGATCAACATAGAAGTAGTGGTCGTGTGCCGACCGCGCAACTCAGTACCTACTGCGCCCGTGTACTGCATTTCAGTACCAGTAATCGCATTCGCGATGGACGACTTCCCAACACCGCTGTGTCCGGTGAGAACCGCTGTTTTAGCGCTGATCCGCCGCTTGAGCTCTTCGATTCCTTCCCCCGACTCCGCCGAAACAGCGACGTATGAGACGCCAATCTCGCGAAATATCGCAAGCGCGTCCTTATCTGGCTGCGCCAGGTCGATCTTATTGATGCATATCAGCGGCTCGACTCCGCCGTACTGACACATCACAAGGTAGCGATCGATTAGTCGCGGCCTGAACGGCGGAGAAATAGTCGACGCCACGATGACAGCAATATCCACGTTGGCTGCTATCACGTGCTCAGCCGAGCCCAGCGAACTATCTCTCGATGCGTCAAACCTGAGTCGCGCAATCCGTGCTTGACGGGGATAGATCTCGACGATCTTCGCTATACCGTCAGCAATCTCGATATCTACGCGATCTCCCGGCACCACGCCTTCGGGGTAGTCCGTCGCCTGCAGGTTCACCGCCGATCCTTCGCCCAGCCCGTCGTCTCGCCGGACGATTGCGGCTTGACCTTGACTTGATACAACGGTTCCCGGGCCACTGTCTGAGCCAATATCCCATGGTGAATCATCGGGAGCGGCGGTCGATCTTGTCGATTCAGCGTGCGCGTCCGCTTGCTGACGCCGAGCCAGTTTCCGACCACGCTTCCGCGCTGTTTCTTTAGGTGTGAGTTTCTTTGCCAATCTGGTTCTTTCTAAAAGCGAATACCAACTGGTGTCGGTCTTGCTAAATGTGGACGTGTGATTCGATTACACATCCCTGCTGAACCAGGCGCGCTGGGCGCTGGGCCGCTCCCTCGCAGGGCTAGCGGTCGTTCAGGAGGAACGCGTCAAATGACACAGAGACAATGATCACCATCTCAAATCCTCCTTGCTCACGCGGTCGGTATGCCGCGTCTGTTAACACCCACCACCCGGTGAGTTCATCGAAGAATAGCACGAAAACGCCCCGGTGGATTGCTCCACCGGGGCGTGCCTGAGGGGATTAGTGAGGCAAAATTTAGTCGACTTGAACATCGTCCAGGAACGTGCCAATTGGAACAACATGAACAACCCCAGGCTCTGGCGTAGGTGCTTCTTCAATCTCAGACGCGTTTACGACAACAGGACCAACTGCTGCGCCAGCAGAGCCGCTAGACACACCTGACTCCATCCACTCCGACCCTTCAATTGCGGGATCCTGAGATGGCGGATTGGATTCACCGATCGCGATTCCATCAGAAGGAAGAGTATCGGCTGGCTGTTCGGGAGGAACGGGCATTAGCTCAACATCCGGGTTGCTAATAGAGACCGATCCATCCGGCAGTACTTTCATTTCACCATCGAAAACCGTGATGGGCTCACCTTCGATGAAGAGGGGCTCAGGCATACCCAGAGCCTCTGTGTTCGTGTCGATATCATCGGCGATAGGCAGTGACTGGGTCTGGTCCGCCGCGGCCAATTCCTCAATATTCGCTTCTTCATCCCTCAGTGAAAGCGCTGTTGTCACGGCAATAGAGGCCGCGAGAACTGCGAACGCTAACGTCGCAGTTGCGAGCTTCAGCTTGTTCTGGGAGTTCATTTTGTTATCCACAATTCATGAGTTATTTGTTGTCTACACAAATACAAACGCACAACCCATCGAATTTGTTCCCGGAAGCTAATAGAACGGCTGACGGTGCTGGTGTACGTGCGCCATCAAACAAAAAGCCGGCCCCACGCTGGGACCGGCTTTCGTTATCCACGATGACTGTTGTCTTACAGCGCGTCCGCCAACCGCTCTGCTTCCCGCTCACGCAACGCCACGTTCACCCGCAGCTTTTCGAGATGCTGTTCCAACATCAGTCGCCCCTGGGGGACATCATGATCCTCAAAGAACGCGAGCACATCTTCGGCCTGCCCTGGTTTCGAGAGCGCTTTCACGCCTGAGAGCATCCGGGCAATTGTGTTCCGGGGGTACTTTTCAAACATCTCATCCCAGTTGTCTTTGACATGCTGCCATGCCTTCGTCCCATGCTCCCGGTTCATCATGCAGTAGGCGACCACGAACGGAGCATTCTGCGTGCGGATCTCATCGTTGAGTGTCATCTCAAGCGTATGGTCGATCTGCTCCTCGCCGGGGAAGCCAGCAAGCGCGTACATATACCGGGTCTCTTCCTGAGGCGTCGCCGCATCCTTGAACGTTGCCAGGAATGTCTCATAGTCGGCTTCGGTTCCCTTGTTGGCGACGACTGACGTCACAGCAGCCGCTACATTCGGCTCAATCGACCCCGCATCTTCAATGTAACGCGCCTGCATCTCGCGAGCCGTGGCTTGAGTGGCTGCATCATCACCTGAAATTCCCATCGTGCGAATCAACAGGCTCCGAAGTTCAAGGTCCCGCTCGGACTCACCCGGTGTTGCCTCCCAGCCCATCTTCCGGTGTGCTGGTCCGGCAAGATCGCGCACACGTGCTCTGAAATTTTTGAGCGCTTCGCCATCCAAGATGCGACTCAACTGCGTGAGCCCCCCCGTGAGCGCCGACCAGACGTCCGGGTCGGTTTCGTCTGCGAAACCATCGGCGAACTTGAGGTAGTCGGGTGATGACGTACCGCCCGACATTACCGATGACCACGTGTCGTCAGCCAGTCCGTACCGTTCAATACTGGCCATGCCATCTGCCATAGAGGCAGTTAGAGCGGAAAGAAGTTCCGGAGTGTATTCGACCCTGTAGAAGCCATCACCGCCAGCGTTGACCAGGACTGTCTCAACCTCAGATTCAAATGTGACATCTACCGATGTGGTCTCAAGCAAAACCCGGCGTTCTTCGCTGCCTGAAGCCGTGGAGACGCGCATCACAACTGGCACCGACCACACTGTTGAGTCATCTTCTGGAGTGAAGAAGAAACGGCGCTGGGTCAGAGTAACCGTGCGCCGGTCCACTGATAGATCGGCACCGATAATTGGGAAGCCCTTCTGAAATATCCAGGAATCCATGATCCGGCGAGCGGGCTGCTTCGTGACCTCCTCGATCGCGTCCCATAGATCACCGGTCTCTGTGTTCCCGTATGAATGCTTCTTTAGATAGTGCCTGATGCCATCTCTGAAGTTTTCCTCACCCAGATACTGCTCCAGCATACGAAGAACCGAGCCACCCTTTTCGTAGGTGAGAAGGTCGAACATTCCCTCCGCATCTTCCGGAGAGTTGACCTCCAGTTCAATGGGACGGGTCTTCGATAGCGAGTCCACGTCGAACGCCATTGAGCGTTCCAGGCCAAACTGAACCCATCGCTCCCACTCCGGCTTGAACGCGTCCACCGCCATCGTCGCCATAAACGTTGCGAAAGCCTCATTCAGCCAGATTCCGTTCCACCAGCGCATCGTGACCAGGTCACCAAACCACATGTGCGCCAATTCGTGAGCGATCACGTCCGCTACACGCGTGAGCTCACCCTGTGTGACCTTGTCTCGGTCGAGCAACAAGAGCACTTCACGGAACGTAATACAGCCCACGTTCTCCATCGCGCCGGCTGCGAAGTCGGGCACTGCTACGAGGTCGACCTTCTTGTCGGGATAAGGAATGTCGTAATACTTGGAAAAGTGTTTGAGGCAAAATTCACCAACTTCAAGGGCGTAATCAGCGAGATGCCCCTTGCCGATGGGGTGCACAACCCGCAGTGGCACACCGTTCACGTCGACAGGGTCGGTCGCCTCGAACGGACCAACGATGAACGCGACCAAGTAGGTGGACATCTTCATCGTGTCGGCAAACACGATCTGCCGCTTGCCATTGCCTAGATTTTCATTCGAGATTTCTGGCCCATTGGAGATCGCGAACTGATCTTCAGGAACAATCAACGTCACACCATAAGTCGCCTTGAAATCAGGCTCGTCAAAACATGGGAATGCTCGACGTGCGTCAGTCGACTCAAACTGGGTAGTAGCGATGGTGTGCTCAACGCCATCATCGTCGGTAAATCGAGACCGGTAAAACCCCCGCAGCTTGTCGTTCAGGATGCCAGTGAACTTGAGCGAGATCGTCACTTCGCCCGGTTGAAGTTCTGAGCCGAAAACAAGTGTGGCGCGAGTCAACTCCTCATCGAGCGATATGGCTGACGCCTGCGCTCCGCCCACCGAAGCAGACTGAATCTCCAACTCAGCGGCATTCAGCAAGATAGAAGATGTCGCCTCCTGGATATCAACCACGATATCGACCTCGCCAGAGAATGTCGCTGCATCAAGGTCGGGTTCAAGAGTGATGGCGTAGTGAGACGGAAGTACCGTGCGTGGAAGTCGGTAAGGGTTAGAGGTTGATGTGGTCAATTGATCCTTCTCGGAATGGGGTACGGATAATCTTTTCGGCTCATTCTAGATGCATTTACGCGCTATCGAGATCGAATTGCTCGATGATTTTCCACTTCCCACGATACGGAATTCCGACGTGGCCCATCAGAGTCACTTCTTTCGCAGTGAATCCGTCGCCAAGATCTAGACTGGATGACAATTCATCCGCCAATTTCTCACGACCGGAAGCCGGTTCGGCATAAACGGTCAGATGGGGATGATAGTTCCGTCCTTCCTTGCCATATGCGAGGGTCGAAATCGGTATCAGCGACTCGTAAAGTTTCATGTGAAAAGCTTGGAGTTCGGACGTGATATTAATTCCCTGATAGCCATGCTGGTGATCAGAATTATCGAATGATTGGTTCGCTCTTCCTTCAAATTTTACGAACACTCCTTCAGTCTGCGCCGCTATTTCCGAGATCTCTGCCTTGACTTCATCGAGGTCTTCGATCCGGCAAAATGTGCCTTTCACAGTGATATGGGCGGGCATCATGACCCGTTGCACCGCAACGGCGTCACCGATGGTGCAGACTCTCCGCTGAGTCTCGGCGTCGGCAAATACCACTACGCTGTACACGGCATAGCCAAATTTGTCGTCGCGTTGATCGTATGGACTTACGGATTTGGTCATTACGCTACTTGGTCGCTACCCGCGCATCCCGCCATCACCCCATCCATTCGCGACATCCACGCAGCGGTAAAACGCGACCCCATCGTGGGACTTGATGTGGGCGATCAGCCGACGTAGCGCTTCCACTCGTGAGAGGCGGCCACTGACGTATGGGTGCATGGTGAGGATGAACGCGCCACCTTCGCGATAAGCGCCATCGAACTCCCACTGCCATGCTTCAAACGTGTCCCGGGGACTTGATAGGGCGGACATCCGGCCTTGTACTGGCGACCACGGATAATAAGGCACATCGTCCAACGACCAGTGGACGGGAATCTCAACAATCTTGCCATCTCCAACTTCAAGCACATATGGCTTATCGTTGCCCATAAGGCTGGAGTCATATGCGAATCCACGCTCCGCCAGCAACTCCAATGAGTGCGCGCTCAACTCCCACGATGGCGATCTGTAGCCTGCAGGCCGTTCGCCGGTGACGTCTTCCAGAATCCTGGACCCGCGATCGAGGATCTCTCCCTCTTGTTCGCGCGACTCCAGAGTCCCAGGCGGTTCGTGAAGGTAGCCGTGGTGGGCGATCTCATGTCCAGCGGCAGCGATGCGTTTGATCTCATCTGGCCATCGTTCTGCAACCCAGCCCGGCACGAAGAACGATGCCGGAATGGCTTCTTCACTCAGCAGATCAAGAATCCTTGGCAACCCCACGTTCGGCCCAAACTCGCCCATCGATAGCAGACTCGGCTTGTCAGCCAGCGAAGGATCTCGATTCAGCGCGCCCGATGGTCCATCAACATCGAACGTAAGCATCACACCGATGCGCGTTTCACCCGGCCATATGCCGCTCATCTACTGCACGAGTGAAACGACATCACCATAGGCATGCCGTTTGGTGATTATGCCGGAGTGGAGAAACACATCGAGAGCCACGTCATACGACTCCTGGCTGATCGCCGGGTCGGGATTCCAGCATCCGAGCCCCCGGTAGAACTCTATGGTCTTTGCCAACACGCCTTGATCGATGTCAGGAAAGAATTCTTTCTCGGACTCTGCGATCTCTGCGGCAGGTGTCTCGTTCACATACACCCGCGATTTTCGGTACGCGCGCATAAACGCCGCGCACTCATCAGATGCGGCGAACTCACGCGTCGCTATCACCGAGCTAAACGCCACCGGCCCAATCGCCTCTCCTACTGAGGCAACGACGTGGCCAATGCCTTCCGATTCCAACTGCTGTGGATATGGCCCTTGCAGGTGAACATAGTCGCCCTGCCCATCTCGGAATGCATTGTCCACCGCAACCGCCTCGCCCGCGTTGATCGTGTTGAGATCGTCGTAATTGACACCCATCTTGTGGACCGCATACTTGAACATCGCCAGAGGCTGACCGCCAACGTCTGCGATCACACCGGGCCCGATCAGCTTGTCCCACGTGAATTGAGGATCAGGCTCACGTCCGGCAATGAAGAAGCCGTCGCGCTCGTTGATCTGGGCAATATGGACCATGGGCGGAGTCTCGCCGCGCTCAAGAAATGCCCACGATGCAGACACCGCCGCCTGTCCAATGTGAGCGGTCCCGGAAACCACCGCACCAACCGAGGAATCCTCAGGAGTTGCAGCCCGGTACGAGGTCTCAAAGCCCTCATCCTTAAGGAACCCACCGCTGATAGTCGAAATAAGCGGGCTGTAAAACGCGGAGTGGCGCGAAGCGATGATATCGATCTTGCTCATCGAGTGATCTCCTGCTGGGTACGTCGATCAGACACGCAATCGGGGGACGCGTATTCTAACGCCGCCCCTGACTACATATGTGACGCCGTTGCGCCTACTCTTCGATCGCCGGTACGACCATGACCGGCGCAGTTGAGTTGCGAAGCGTGGCATCGGTCACAGAACCCATCAGAAAACGCTTGATGCCTGATCGACCGTGGCTGGTCATCACAACCATGGCATTAGGCACGCCTTTTACGTACTCCGCAATGTGACTGGCCGGGTATCCGACCAACACTTCAGGCTGAATCGTCACGCCCGAGTCCTCATAGCGTTTGCGCACGTCCTCAAGGTAGCCAGACGCCAGGGATGTCAGATCATCGATATTTGCCTTGATCGGGGCGATCTCATTGAATGGCGTACCGGCGTAGCGGCTCTCAATCTGCACAAAATGAAGCGCCCGCACCGTACTACCAGTTTTCTGCGCCATTGGAAGTGCTGCGATCAAAGCCGACTCAGAGCGCTTGGAACCGTCCAGGGGGACCACTATGTTCAGCGTTCCACGGGAAGCCAGTGAACTTGGCTGATAGTCCGGTGGTACTACTACTACGGGGATGTCCGCCGTGCGGAGCAGCCTGTCCGTGACGCTACCAAACATCCCTCTCAGGATTCCTGAGCGACCACGTGTCCCCATGACAATGAGACCTGCACCCTGATCCTGGGCGAACTCCAGAACTTTTTCCGATGGGTCACCGGTCAACACCGTCGAGTCAGCGTTGGCCAGAGCCTCGTTATCCCGCTTTATTCGTGCGAGGTACTGCTCAGTCTCAGATTTGCGTTGTGCTTCTGATTTGACGAGATCCTCGGGAGGAAGAGCGGCAATGCCGCCACCCATATCACCGCCCAACGCCCAGTAGGCACTGATTGTCGCCTGATCTTTTGGATCAATGGCGGAACAGATACTCACCTCGCCCCCGGCGGCCTCTGAAATTCTCAGCGCGACTGGCAGAGCGCGTTCCGAGAGATCGGAACCATCAAGCGGAACAATTATTTTCTGAAACATCAAATCCCCCGGCGTCCCGTTTACAGGCAAGTGCCCAACAGCGGTTGAATCATCTCACAATCGGTTCTGACAGAAGAGCCCACCGGGTGGATCATTGACATGATTCGGCCTCTAGGAGGTGAACTCAATGACTAGTTGAGGCCGAGTGTTTCCTGAGCTTGATTCTCGACTGGCGAATCGCTTGGCAGTCTTTGTCGAGTCTTCATTGCCAATGATGATCCAGCCGAAGTTCTGATCGGGACTATCAAGCCATAACTGGACATCCGCCACCAACTGTTCCGTTGATGTCCACGTATATGCACCGCTTGATGCGATGCTTGCGCTCGCGCTTGAGCCAGCCGCGAAATCGCCCCCGGGACTCGACCACGCCTCACCTCCCATCACCGCGTGCGTCCATGCGGCATCGCCGGCCTCTGAGGCAGATCCACCCCCGCCTCCTCGACCGATACCGGATGAACCTCCTTCGCCCCAGGCGATTGAGAGTGGGTGAAGTGCAACATCACTGGAGCCGGCAACCGTCTTAGTCACTGTCATCGTCAGGGCGATCGATTTTATCGTCGCTCCATCCGGAACAGCGCTGGCGATATCGAACTGAATGAGCGCTCTCCGACCGCTTCCACTGTTGGTCGTGCCAACGAATAGCGATGCCCCTGCCCCGCTGCTCAGGCTGCCTCCATCGCTCTCATAAAGCGTATTGTCTTGCGATGGAGTCAACGTCACTGAGTCCGTACCACCCACTGGCGCCTCGGTCGCCGTCGGTGCTGGCGGTACGGTAGCGTTTGGAACGACCACTACCTGCGTGGCCGTTGGCTCAACTGGCACTATTGTTGCGGCCGGTATCGCCGTTTCATCAATATGGCCAGACCCGGCAGGTGTCGCTGTCGCGTTCGTAGATGGCGCAGTGGTTGGCGCAGCAACGGGTGAAGCGTCTTCGCTCCCGCAAGCTGCGATGATCACAGCCATCAGCACCGCCATACCGAGTAGAAGAGGTCGCTTGTACTTGAACATCGTTCCCTGTCTGGTTACCGTCTGGTGAATGGCCGCGCGCAAATTGCGCGCAATACCACCCGGAATATTTGAGTTCTGCCTGAGTAGTTCGATTGAAATCCATGTTCGGATCACTGAAGCTCAATACTACCAAGGCAGATTGGCCGTTCATGTTCACTAATTCAAGGGCAGGCAATTGCTTGATCTGAAGATTTCCGGTGGCGAGATAATCGATGGAACGGGAAGCCCCGGCTTCTTCGGCACTGTGCTTATTGATGGCGATACCGTGGTCATCCATCGTGGTGATCACGATCACATACCGGCCCAACGTGAAATCGACGCGACCGGCCACGTTGTCTCACCTGGATTCATAGATGTCCACTCGCACGCTGGCCTGACTATGCTGGGTGATCCAGAGCATCTGCCTAAGATCCGCCAGGGCGTCACGACCGAACTCGTAGGAATCGACGGCAACTCGTTTGCGCCGTTCAAGACTCAGCAAGAGCTCCACCGCTTCATTGAATTGGACTGCGGCCTGAACGGCTGGCCTCCGATGCCTGCTGATTGGCTCAGTGTTTCCGAGTTCCTGGACAAGTTCAACAGCACGGTCTCAATCAACGTGGCAATGATTCTGGGCAACTCTCCGGCGCGAATCTGGGGCGTCGGTTGGAATGACAGGCCTGCCACGCCCGAAGAGCTTGAGAACATGAAGTCCGTAGTGCGAGAGGCAATGGAAGATGGTGCGGTTGGACTCTCCACTGGCCTCGACTATCCACCCGGCTCCTTCGCCGACACGCAGGAGCTCATCGAACTCAGCAAAGTCACGATGAAGAACGGCGGTTTTTACCACACGCATACCCGGGCCAGTCTGCTCTCCCAGGGTCTGCTCGCACCGTGGGAGGAGTCGCTGGAGATCGGTCGCGATTCCGGCGTTCCGCTACATCTGACTCACTACAGGCAGTCAGCACAGGGAGTTGGAAGCCACTGGGACTACATCGGCCTGGTTGAGGATGCCCGTGACTCGGGAATGGACGTAACGTTCGACTGTTATCCGTACCCGTACTCTGGCACCCGGATCACTATCGCGCTGCCACAGTGGACCATGGATGGTGGCCCTGAGCGGCTCAAGGAAGCGTTGAGATCGCCAGAAGACCGGAAGGCGATGGCGTCTGATATGGGCGGTGACGGTGGGTGGCGCAAACTTGACGAGCAGTGGCTTACGAACTTCAACCTGCCACATAACAAGGGCTACGAAGGCCACTCGATCACAGAGATCGCAGACATGCGAGGTCAGGATCCGTTCGACACGCTGTTCGACCTGCTCGATGAAGAAGGGCTCGGCCTGTCCACCGTCAGCCTTGGGACCAACGCGCAGACGCTGCCTGCGTTCGTCTCTCACCCCTACGGCATGATCGGCTCAGACGCGATCTTGTTCGGCGACTACCCAAACCCCCGCACCTACGGCTGCTACCCGGTCGTTCTCGCAGAGTTCGTCCGCGCTGAGAAGCATCTTCGGTTGCCCGAGGCGATTCGCAAAATGACATCGTTCCCGGCCCAACGAATAGGCATCCCAAACCGGGGCATCCTTCGCGACGGGTTCAAGGCTGACATCGTCATCTTCGATAAACACAACGTGAAAACCAGGGCCACCAAACAGAACCCGAAGGTCTACCCGGAAGGCATTCCGTACGTGATCGTCAACGGAAAGGTGGTGATCGATGAAGGCAAACACACCGGCGTCCTACCCGGGCGTGGGATTGGGCGCGGTCGCTGGAACTAAAACGGCCCGGACCGCCTGAAGCAATCCGAGCCATTCGAGAGATCGTGTCGTACAGGGGTTAGCTAACCGGCGCTGCTGCCAGATCCTCAACGTAGTTCCGCATGCGAGCCTTGAGGTCCTTCATCTGGTGGATCTCAGGCGTCTTGCCATCGTTGGTGGCCTTGTCGAACCACACTTCACCGTCAACGGTGATCGTGTACACGCCAGCCTCGCCAGGCGTGAGGGCGATCGCAGCGTCGGTGCCTGCCGCGGCGAACATTTCGCTGACCGTCCACGCTGCCAGGTTCTGGTAGCCGCATGGGACGCAGTACTCGATATCGATATTTACTTTTGCCATTTGATGAATCCCTCCCGAATCAGGTCTCACATTCACAAATTTGAGCGTGAGAATAAGGCCCAAAATTAGCAGCGATGGCGCAACGTGTCAAAATCGCGCCCGTGTGGCCGGTTCCTGAGCACGACCTTGGTCAGGGACCGAGACGACGCGCAGCAGAACCGCGCATCGCCCCGGCCAGGCCACCCGACGGGGACGACGAGTGACCTGATCTAAGATTTCGCCTTATCGGCCCGCATCGCAAAGGGTTTGGCCCGGATTTTGGGTCAGTCCATGGTCCTTTTGGCCTCAACCGCTGGCTGAGTTGCGACAGTTGAAATTTGGCGACCCGTTTTCGTGGTTACGAATATCGTAGATCTCGCCGTCCTTACCCGTTCTTAGATTGGCCGTCGCGCTGGCTTCTAACCCCAAACTGTGGGCAGAGACGCCCTCGCGACGCGGAGCGTTACGAGCAGCACCTACTTCTCCAGAACTGCCGTCGCTTCTATCTCCACAACCACTTCTGGCCGACCCAACACAGGCACCCCCATCAACGTAGCGACGGACCCGGTCCCCACCAGGTTTGCCTTCAATCGCGCCGATGCCTCATCCAATGCCGGAAGGCCGCCGACCACATAGGTGCGCGTGCGAACGAGGTCCGTCCACGCTCCTCCAAGCTGCTCAATCGCGTCACGGATGATCGCCAGGGTGTCGTCTACCTGAGGACCGACTTCTCCTGGGTGCTGTATCACCTCATCCGGGATGATTGAGGTAGTACCCGCAACATAGATCACGTCGCCAACCCGAACCGCCCTCGAATAGTTATTTTCCACTTCAAACGTCCGGCCTGTTCGGAAGGTATTCCGGGATTCGCTATCAGTCACAGCTTCGAATTCCAGCGAAAACGTACCGCCAGGCACGCCCGGTTCGTGGACGCAGATGCCCGCGGAGGTCGGCTCGCCGTGTCCCATGAACTCGTTCTTGCCGGTTCCGTCCGTCTCATCGCGAACCGAGTACGCGTAATAGTGGCGCGTTGAGGCAACATCTGCCTCAACCATTCCGGCCTCAGCCAGCGTGGCAGATGCTTCGGCATATGCCGCGTCCATCTGTGCATCATGCGATTGCCCTGCCGCTCCCTGGAATCCACAGCCAAAGAGTTCGTCACCAACGCGGATAGCCCGGCACGACGATGAGTCAGCGTCGATTCCGATATGCCTTACGGCATCGCCTCCGCCTTTTATCGCCTCGATCTCCAGCGCTACCTTCGAATCCCTCGGGAGGCAATCCACCCGAATTGCTGTCATCACGGGACCGGGTGAGTTGAAGACCACGCGGTGGATCATCTTGAGGATCTCCAGCGAGTCCTCTTCCGTATAGAACAGCCGGGTACGGACAACATCTGAGAGTCCAGCGCCCTGCCCGTGCAGAAGTTCAACTCCCGTCCTGAAAATCTGCTGTGCCTGGCTCTCAGTGGAAGCTGCGTCACGCGCCAGAAGTCCGGACGTGAAGATCCGATTGCCGGAAACCGTCGCAGATGGCGCGCCAAGGAGCGTTTCGGCCCATGCACCTGTGGTTACTGGATTGTTCACCCGGGGATATCCGTCGTGGGCTTGCGGGTGTGGTGATCAACACGTGGAGGGAACTCGCGGGCATGGAACTCATCGGCCCACTCGCAGATACGAGTTACCGCTTCCTCAAAGAGCATCTCGCCCTTCTCCTTCGTCCCCTCAGCGGCCCAACCAGCGATGCCTTTCTCCATATAAGTGCTACTCCAATTGGAGACGCTCACCGGGCCGGCGGCGTACAGGTCGACCCAGTTGAACTTCGACTCTTGTTTGTTGGTCCACGTCTGATCGTTGGTGGCTTCATCCATTTTGACGATCGATTCATCAAGATAGAGCGCCAGCGACGTTTCACTCTCACCTGCGTGGGCCGAACCGCCGGGCATTGGACCATCACGCCAGGTCTTCATGAACTCCTCGTCAGCGAGGGTAAACTGCCACCAACTCCCCCACGAAACGATCGCATCAGTCTCAAGGATTACTCGTCTGGCAGCGAGTTCAAGAGGCGGCATGTTGGAGCCGTGGCCGTTGACCATGATGATCTTCTTGAAGCCGTGGTAAGCGATGCTCTTCAGGACGTCGACCACGTACCGGATAAACGTTTCGTGATGGACCGTAATCGAGCCAGGGAAGTCCATCACATGCGTGGTGTAGCCATAGTGGATTGGCGGCATGACCAGCAGCCTGTCGGGTCGTCGTTTCGCCGTCTCGTGGGCTATCGAACGCGCACTCCATGAGTCCATCTTCACCGGCAAATGTGGGCCGTGCTGCTCCGTCGTACCCACCGGGAGAATGGGAATGAGACCCTTTTCAACGGCCTCATTGATCTCAGGCCAGGTCAGGTTTTCGTACTTGTACTTTGCGGCCAACTAACTACTCCTTGTGGTTTGGGGTGGTTTGGGTAACGTGAAATTTCTGAGTCATCTGAGTCTAATAACTTCCTTCAGAGTCCATAATCATCAGCGCCTTTGCCGCGCTCCTTGATCGCATCTTCATCCAGTTCAATGCCCAGGCCAGGCTTGTCCGGAATATCCAGTAGCCCATCTGCGTTGAGCATGAACGGATCGACAAGAATTCCATCGACATACGGTGCCGGGTACCAGAACTCGACATACTTTGAGTCGGGCATAGACGCCGCAAGCTGGAGGTCGGCCGCCAGTCCAACAGCGGTATTCCAACCGTGCGTGATGACCTGCACGTTGTTGTCGTACGCCATCTGCCAGATGCGACGCGTCTCGGAGAGGCCTCCGCAGATCGTCTGATCGGGCTGCAATATGTCTACCGCCCGCTCGCGAATCCACGGCTCAAACGCCTGTCGTCGAGTCAGCACCTCACCACCTGAAATCGGCACTGGCGAGGACGCCGTAAGCGCTTTGTAGCCTTCAAGATCATCCGCGCGAAGTGGCTCCTCGAACCATTTGACGTTGTAGTCAGCCAGCATCCGTGCCGTCTCCATCGCCCACTTCAAACCGTTGTGCCAGTAGATGTCCGAACCACCTGCATCGACCATGATCTCGACATCGTCACCGACCGCCTTGCGAGCAGCACTGACCAGTTCTCGATCTCGGTTGGCGTCAACGCGTCCAAACGTCCCCCATCCCATTTTGAACGCCCGGAAGTTCAACTCCATTCCAGCCTCAAGCTGACGGATCATCTGGTCCACCGGCCACTCAAACAACATCGACGCATATGGCTTGATCGTGTCAGTGAACCGACCGCCAAACAGGCGCGAAACCGACTGCCCCGTGGACTTTCCAAAGATGTCCCACAGCGCCTGATTCATAGCGCCGACGAAGTTGGTAATCGTCCCGCCACGCCCGTACCAGAACGTCCACTGATGAGCTCGCTCCGTAACAGCGTCAGGCTGTAGAGCATCCTCACCAATGAAATGCGGCGTTAGCACCTTCCGAGCAGCATCCGCTAGTTCCCATCGCGTGCCAGCGGTCCCCCAGCCAGAAATCCCCTCGTCGGTATCAACCTTCACCAGCGCCTGGTCGTAGCCCCACCACGAGGGATGAATGGGCTTGCCAACCTTGAGTTCTGGGCGCTCGCTGGTAAGCGGAAAAACGGTAATCGCAGAAATCTTCAACAGCACTGTCCTCACGAAATAGACCAACGCATCTGAGGCGCGGAAATTACGCCCGGATGCATCGGGGTGTCAAGGAGTGTCAACGGCTACCCCTCCTGGTAACTGTGGGGCTTGCCCCACACCACCGACCACGCGACTCCGATCCCCGCCATGTTGGTACACACGTATCACCCAATTTCCGCGCATGGCCGGGCAAGCCCGGCGGCTACCTGGGGCGGTGGGCGGTGTACCCTGCCATCATCACGCAAACGCACACAGACCCGAGGCCCCCAAAATGACATCAGACCCGAACGACCTCTTTTACGCCATTCACCACACACGCGCCATGCGCCGACTCAAGCCCGACCCTGTTCCCGATGACGTACTCAACAAACTCTTGGACGCAGCAAACCAGGGACCAACCGGCAGCAACAAGCAAAACGCACGTTGGATAGTCGTCCGCGACCCAGGTCAGAAAGCGAAACTCGCGGAACTCAACCGCATTGCAGTAGACGCCTATATAGGAAATCCCGAGGATGTCGCACCAGATATGCGAGGCATCGTTGGCGCGGTCATGTGGCAGCGTGACCACTGGGCGGAAATCCCCGCTCTACTGATCCCCTGTTTGGAATTCGAGCAGGCGCCGGTCGACACATGGGCGGCAGGCGCCGGTTCCGGCGGCTCAATCTGGCCCGGCGTGCAGAATCTTCTGCTCGCAGCACGTGCACTTGGACTCGGCGCGGTCATTACCAGCCTCGGCCTGTCGGACCGTCCGGCAGCGAAAAAAGTTCTGGGGCTACCCGATCTGGTTGAACCGTACGCGATGATTCCCGTCGGCTACCCCACCGGCAACTTCGGCCCCGTAGCCCGCAAACCGCTCTCAGAGATAGTCCACTACGACCGCTGGTAGGCTGTCGACCACCTCACTACCCAGATGGAGAACAACATGGCAGGACGACTCCAAGGCAAGATTGCGATTATCACCGGTGCAAGCCGCGGACTGGGCCAGTACTGCGCGGTTGAATACGCGAAAGATGGTGCGATCGTTGTAGTCGCAGCGCGCACTGAGCAGGTTCAGAATGAAGCACTTCCCGGAACAATTCACGACACCGCACGAATGGTGGAAGAGGCTGGCGGCGAGGCATTTCCGGTCGTCTGCAACGTTGGCAGTACCGACTCAATTCAGGCGATGGTCGATACCATCCTCGAAAAGTACGGTCGCATCGACGTACTCATGAACAACGCGGCCGTTCAGCCGCCCGGATTCATGCACACCATCCAGCCGCGCCACTGGGAGTTGGAGTTCCGCATCAACGTCCACGGCCCATTCCACTGCTCACGCGCCGTGCTGCCAGCGATGACCGAGCAAGGCAGCGGGAACATCATCAACATCTCATCCGTCGCAGCCGACCGCCGCAGTTCCCACTATGGCGCCACAAAAG
Source organism: Chloroflexota bacterium (assembly GCA_013204555.1). Classification (GTDB taxonomy): domain Bacteria; phylum Chloroflexota; class Dehalococcoidia; order Lucifugimonadales; family Lucifugimonadaceae; genus UBA1151. Next base: position 84,053 of record JABMNO010000049.1, read on the forward strand.
CGGCCATCGAGGCGCTCACCATAGGCATGGCGAAAGATGTAAAAGACGATGGCATCGCGGTCAACGCCCTAAAGCCAGTCGGAGCGATCGACACTCCCGGCGTCCGCTTCGGCCGAGCCCCCGGCCAGATCGGCGGAGACACACCACTCCCACCCATGCCACCATCCGACAGCTACGTTGAAGCAGCGGTCCTAGTCGCCATGCAATCAGTCGACACCTGCACCGGCGGTATCTTCAACGACGTAGAAGCAGTCCAACGCTTCGCCGATGCGGAAACAAAGGCAAGGCTGTTGAAAATTCAGCCGGTCTAAGCACGTCGATCGATCACCGTAGGGGCAGGCCCCCGTACCTGTCCGCTTCGTGTGCCACACCGCTGCCGCCAAAACCGCCGTCCCTGCGGAAGCAGGGACCCACGCTTCCCCCTCTCCCATTTCGGGAAAAGGCTGGAGTGAGGGTGCTGCTGAACTTGTGGGTTTTGGTCAAAAGAACGTCCCATCAGGACCGCTCTCGAAGATGAGATTCTCACGTCGGTCGCGGAGCCTTCCTCCTCAGGCCGACGCCGTAATATGGCCGCGAACATGGAGTCTTCCGCCCCCTCACATTCCGGGAGAGGGCTGGGGTGAGGGCGCTTTAATCTACCGCCGCTCCCGGCGCTGGACCGGCCTGAACGGGTGCGCCCAGGATGCCAGACTGCGCGGTCTGCGGGACTGGACCCACAGGCTCCCTCGACCGGAAAAGCGCATTATCAACTGGTCGGAAAAGAGGAATGATCCCAGGCTGCGCGCTCTGGTAATGCTGTAGCTCAGATAGGCATCCCAGGCAACGGCCATGCCGTTGTCCACGATGTACTCGCCATCAATATCGATTCTCTCAATTCCACCGTACGCGTTGAAGAAGAGAAGGCCATCGCCTGTTGCCCGCAGCACAAACATGCCCTCGTTGAACAGGCCGCTCAGACCCTGGAAGTTACTGCTCAGTTGCACACCGGGGTGGGAGGCAAGGTATGCGCCCTTCTCAAGAAGCAGCTCTTTGCCCGTCATCTGGTGAGCCACAATATCGCCCGGCTGAGGCGGGGTGAGCCCCAGTGTGCCCGGCTCGTTGATCGCCTCATACGTGTTCTGAAAGAAACTCTCGCCCGTGAGCGCGGTCCGCGATAGTCCGGCCAATATGCCGCCGCGGGTGCTGGTCTGGATTTGAAGGCCGGGACTCATCCAGGCCATCGCTCCAGCCTCCGTAACAACGCTCTCACCTGGATTCAGCGTCAGTTCCAGATAGGCGTAAGTGGGTTGGGCTTCAATCGTGTAGTCCATGGTAGTTGCCCTGCCTATCCCTCTCGCCGCGGTGGAAGCATGCCGCCCAGACTTTGGCCGAACTCGTCAGGGTTATGGCTCTGCACGTAGACACGACCGCGCCCAGAAAACTTCAATACCAGCCCTTCACCCGCGAGAAACGACTGTATAAAGCTGCCCGATGCTTTGCCTATTGAATAGCTCAGAGTCTCCTCGAAAGCGACAACGTGGCCGGTATCGACCGTGAAATTGCCGTCAACTTCGATCACGCTCAACTTTCCAAACGCCGTCACCACCAGTGGCCCTTCGCCGGTGACGCCCATGAATGACAGCGACTCACCAGAGAGCATCCCACCGATTCCCTGGAATGAGGTGTCGAGTTCAAGGCTTCTGGATGAGGCGAGATACGAACCTCCGGTGCAGAGCCAGCGTGCGCTGCCATCGAGGTCGATCTTCCGGATCTCGCCCTGGTGCGTTGGAGCAAGTCCAACCTCACCGGGCCGTCCATCGGCGCTGCGATATGTGGAGAGAAAAATGCTCTCACCCGCCAGGCTGCGGCCAATTCCGCCCCCAATGGCACCCATGAGACCGCCGCCGCCCTTGCCGCCACGGGTGGTTACTTCGATATCGATATTGGTCGACGCGCGAAACATTGCGCCGGACTCGGAGACAAACTGCTCCTCGCCCTCAAGGCCCACCAGCACCCAGGAGAATGCGCCTCTGTCTTCTACGTGAACGTCCATGTTTTCCTCAATCGCCTTCGGCGGCTAGCGGTACATGCCACCGAGCCACCTGGCGACCCCGCCAAGCGTTCTCGTCTGTATATAAACGGTGCCAGTACCCGTGAAGTTGAGCACAATGCCTTCACCAGAGAGGATCGTCGACTTGGCTCCGCCAATCGTCGTCACGTTGTACTTCAGACCCGGATCCCAGGCCACGGCATGACCGGTATCAACCGTTAGCGCACCGTCAACCTGCTTCTCGATAATTGCCCCGTACGCGTTGAAGAAGAGGTCCCCTTCGCCGCTGACTTCAATCGTGAAGGCTCCCTCGCCAGAGAAGATTGCTGGCAGGCTCACGAACTTTGTCTTGAGCGTGATGCCCGGCGTGGCGGCCAGGAATGAGCCGGCGGTGAGTACGAAGGTGTCACCCGAAATCTTGCGGTGCATGATCATGCCGGGGCGATCTGGCGAGAACGTGACGCTGCCCCCGGTTGGATGACTGTACTCGCCGACGAACAGCGACTCGCCACCCACGACTTTCCGAATCAGTGCCTTGCCCAGGCCGCCAATGAGCTTGCTCTTCAGCTCCGTACCGTCACTCATGAACGCCATGGAACCTGACTCAGCCAGAAACGACTCGCCCGGCTCCAATCCAACGGTCAACTGACCGAAGTCTGGATTCCCTTCAATATCAAACTGCATAGACCGCCTGTTGAAGCTTTCCAATCAGATGTGACAACCAGACTCAACCTCGCGCCGGCTGCGCTACGAGATAACGGATTCACCGATTAGGCGTAACCGCGGCAGTAGATCAGATTTGGCGCGCGAGTACAAGTTGAAGCCTTGTCCAATGACACATGAGTCTGAAGCAGCGGGCTTATTCCCACGCACAGGTGAGTCTGTAGGGTCCGCTCAGGAGTTGGGATCATCGGAGGATGATTGTGACATTACAGACTCAAGGACTCCAGTCGCTGGAGCAGGTTCAAGCCTTCTTCGTCGGTGCCGTCAGCGTCGAATTCGAGGCTCATGACCGCTCCGCTGAAGACATCACGAACCTCTCCAACATGGACCGATTACTTGGCGTGCTCTCCGGCCTCGCAACACGCAACCTATGCGAACGGGCGAGGTCCGCCTGAGGCGGATTTGGCGATCCACGTTATGAGCGGCTGGCAAACATCTCCAACGGCCACCTCGGCTTCACGTTGAACGTCTTACCGCCCTATCGGAATTACCAACGACCATGCTTCTTCCCCGAGGAGTCGATCGACGCGAAGGGGCGCCTCCGCTAGAAGTACCGCTACGACGACATGATGACCCCGTATGAAAAGCTCAGATCACTGCAAAACGCAGGATTATTCCTCAAACGGGGAGTGAGCTTCGCACAGCTGGACGAATTCGCACACGCCATCAGCGACAACGAAGCCGCCGTTCAGACTCATCTCCGGATTGGAAACAACTCCAACCGTTGGTCAATTGACGCCTACCTCCAACAGGCACATTCCGAGGAACTTGGCTTCCGATATCACGGAGAGAGACCTGGTGCTGACCTCCGTGCAACGATGCCTCTTTCCAGATCTGAAGCGACGAATTTCTGGATAGAAGTAAATTCAGGTCGACTTCGGATTATCGAGAATGGAAACAGCGTAGAAGTTCGTCGAAGATTCGATTTCACACCAGGCTTCGAACCACAGGACTCGATCGACAAGTACGCGGAGATCATATTCACCTACCCGGGCGAGATTTCTTCACGCACCCCCAATAAAGCACTGCAGGGCCAACTATTAGGTTGGGCTGATTCTCGTTGGAGATGAAGCCTGTGTTTCCCGTGCCCGCATGGCAGATGCTAGAACTCCAGTCCGACCTTTACGACGCCTTCCTCACGGGCCTGCGCAACATCAAACGCATGCTGCGTCTCCGTGCCGGGGAAGCGGTGCGAGATTATGGGGCCAACATCGATCTGACCCGACACGATCCAATCCAACGCCTGAGCGAAACTCGCCAGCCCCGGCTCGTCCTGGGCGCCAAGTCGGGTGAACGCCGACACACGCTTCCTGAACCACGTATCGAAGTCAAATAGAACCTTCCCTTTGCCCTCTGGCAGGCCAAAAAGTACCACCTGACCCTCGTCCCGAGCCACATGGAACGACTGGCTGAGTGTAGGCGTACTACCCACCGCTTCAATCACCAGGTCGGCACCCTTGCCGCCTGTCAGGTCCATAACGGCTTGCGTGGCCGCATCACCCGTCACGTCTATCGTTGAGTCAACGCCGTATTGCCGTCCAAGTTCGCGTCGGTGAGCCACCGGCTCGATGGAAATTACGCGTTCTACGCCCATCCGCTTCAACACGAAATCCCAGAACAGACCTGCGCTGCCCTGGCCCATTACCACCGCAGTCTGTCCGAAAACTTGCGGGAGATTCATCGCTGCAAAGATCACGGTGCCCAACTGCTGGGCGAGCGATATCTCCCCGGCGTCTCCCGTATTCGGCAGCTTTAGCAGATGCGGAGCATCGACCGCCTGATAGCGAGCAAACCCAAACGAGTTCCAGATGTGCGGCACGGCAAGCACGCGATCTCCCGCCGAAAAGCTGTCTGAGCGAGAGTCGATAACCCTCCCGACACCCTCATGTCCCGGATATCCCGGCGCAAGCGGCCACTCATCCACATTCCAGCCCATATTGACAATGTGAAGATCGCTCCCGCAGATTGAGGCGATTTCATACTGCACCAGCGCATCATCCGGCTTCATCTCCGGGTAAGGCGCATCCACAATCTCCCACCGGCCTTTAGCGACCGATTGAGCGGCTACATTGATCTGTTGTGTCTCAGGCAGTGTTCTTATTCCTGTATCTGTGTGGGGAGTCCACCGTCGCCACCTTTAGGTCGACTCAGGATAGCGGCGGATTTCCTCTCTGGCTTTATCGATCAGATGTTAGAGGCAGCGGCTGGCCATAGGAATGCCTGTGGCAGCGCGCCGAAGCAAGTTTGTCCGCCAACCAGTCGAATATTCCGAATCACTGTTTTCCGATCCTCAACGGATGCGGCTATGTCAATATGACTCTGTACACGCCCGGTAGGCATATACGGGGATACTAAACCAAATAAAGCGTTGGGGTGCGCTAGGCGATAATAATTTCACCTGGCTTCTTCGGCATCTCCACCCCCCCCCCGGGGTCAGCTATGCGGCCGCTACCAGTTCGTGTAGGAGCCGTCGCTACGATGCAGGTGTGGCGGCTCAGCAAATTTGAATGGCTCCGTGAGAGCACTCTCGTCCACCTCAACTCCAAGGCCTGGCTGGTCTAGCACGGTCACCCTTCCGGGCTCGACTTTTGGCTGGACCGGGAAGACTCTGGGGTCGTACTTGCCTGGCTTCTCGCCCGGAGACTCCCGGATCTCAAGCCACGAGAAATTGGGCACGGCCATCGCCATATGTGATGTCGCCGCAACGCAGATCGGACCCAGTGGATTGTGCGGCATCAGATCGATGTAATGCGCCTCGCACCACCCCGCCACCTTCATCGCCTCGGTGATCCCGCCAACGTTGCAGATATCCACTCGTGCAAAGTTGGTAAGCCCTTTCTCTACATACGGAAGAAACTGCCACTTTGAAGAGAATTCTTCGCCGATAGCGAACGGAATATTGGTCATCTTGCGAAGTTCTATATAAGCCTCCGGCGTCTCGTCCCGAATAGGCTCTTCAATGAAGTCCAGCGTATCTGGCCGGAGCTTGTTACAGAACGACGACGCCTCTGCCACTGAAAATCGATGATGAATGTCGATGCCGATCACGGGTTCAGGACCAAGCGCCTCACGCGCCGCGTTGAGAGCCGTCGCCGTAGCTGCGACCGACTCCCGAGGCTCGTACAGTTGCTCGCTTCCTTCTTTACTGAATTCCAAACCCAACCGAAACGCTTTGTAGCCGGCGTCCCACAGGGTCTGACCCATCGCCACAACCTCTTCAGTGTTGTTGCCAGTGCCAGTTGCGAATGTCGGAACCCACTCCCGATGCTTGCCGCCCAACAACTCGTACACCGGCACCCCCAGCTTTTTTCCGACGATGTCGTACAGAGCTATATCGATGGCCGAAATGGCGCCCGTAAGTACCCGTCCACCCTCGAAATACTGAGATCGATACATCTCCTGCCACATCCGGCCTCGCTGCATCGGATCCTGTCCCAGCAAGAATTCTCGATAGTGCTGCACTGCACCCTGTACCGCCAATTCGCGCCCAATCACACCTGACTCGCCCCAGCCGTAAATCCCTTCGTCCGTCTCGATCTTTACGAGCATCTGGTTTCGCGCGCCAACCCACACGGGAAATGTCTTAATGTCGGTGATCTTCATCGCAATATTCCCTTTGTGCAAGGCACGAAGCCTTCAGGTCCATGTGTTGTTTCCGGTCAAACTGACCGGCGGCTACTTTACTCCGCCACGTGAGAGTTGATTCAGATCACTTTGACCGTGAAACGGCGTAATCTCTGTCAATGGCGGATCAATAAGGACATGGTAATTCCGGAGGCCGGATTGAGATTAAAGAACATAGGCAAACTGGATATGTCAGTGGGCGACGCCATCTACTCGCTTCGCGCTATCAGGCGTCTGAAGCCGGACCCTATTCCAGATGAGGATCTATGGACCGTCTTGGACGCGGCACGCCAGGCGCCGAATGGCAGTAATCAACAGGATTGGCACTTCGTCGTGATCCGGGACCCAGAAATCCGGCGCCAATTCGGAGCGCTCTTTCGAAAGGCCTGGTGGGCCAAGCGAAACGACGCTGGTTATTTCAAGCCTGAAGACCTCCCCGATCATTTCCGATCGGCAATGGGCCTGGCTGATGCGATTGGCGAATCACCCGTGATCGTGCTGGCCTGTGCGATGAATCTCGGATTCCGAGAATCGGTTATTCCTGCTACCCAGAACCTGTTGCTTGCTGCCCGAGCCCTCGGGATTGGAGGAACGATAACTTCCCTTCACCCGTCAGTTGACGGGTCGATCAAAGAACTCCTACAGATACCTGGGAGCGTGGAAATTGTGTACTGCGTACCGCTTGGCTACCCAAAAGGTGATTTCGGCCCCGTCACTCGCAAACCTCTGGCCGAAATAGTTTCGGAAGACGCCTGGGGCTCCGCACAGCGATCTCTTTAGAGACGCTAACCGCGGCCCGACGACCTATCGCCACGCCCACGCAAGCCATCTTGAGAGCGTGTACGCAATTACACACCCGCGCTTCGTCATAGAGCGAGATTGTCATCGGTGTCTTAGGTTCCTCCCACTTTTGATGGAGCTGGGGGGGCAGTAGACAGAGCTTGTGTCGATACGTTTACCTACTCAGGTAGCTTAATCCGTTGGCTTGTCATGAGTGGTTGAAGCAATTGCACCGCTGGGTCAAGATTCGGGAAGCCGGTCATTCTGCACAGCGTTTGACGAGTAACGAAACTATCTAAGGGTTCGATCTTCGGGAGGAGAGCGAGTTTAAGCATCTGCCAGATAATAGATCTTCGGCATCAAATGAACGATTTTACTGGAGGAGTAGGCTGCATAAATCTGAAGCTGAATCACGATTCAGCTCGGCTGCACACCCGCCGGCGACCTGAGTTCTGACAGATCCAAGGTAGATTGATCAAGGCGGATGTGGCGCCACATGACATTGATAGGGCGGGTGCGAGGGAGCTGGGCAGTAGATGTCACGGGAATCGGATGGGATAGGTACGTCAAAAAAGATCATCCTCTGGAATATGCGCCACCTTCTCGGCTCTCAGGTCCCTGATCGATTGCAGGAAATCAAATCCGCAGCGCCTGGCTATGATGTCGAAATCTACGATCGGCAGGACGAGATGGAATTGGCGATCAACGAGGCCGAAATTGTGGCCTCGGTCGGACTTGCCTCCGCTTCGCTTGCTGAGGCGAAGAACCTCCGGTGGCTAAATAACTGGGGCGCCGGCATCGACCACGGTTTCACCGAAGAATTCATTGATCACCCAGTAGTTCTGACATCCTCGAAAGGGAACGGCGCCATACCTCTGGCCGAGCACGCGATGTTGCTGATACTAATGCTCAACGCCAACGCCGCCGAATATTTGGATGCTCAGAAAGCCAGGAGCTGGGACCGCCGATTTCACCCGGAACTCAACGGCCAGACGGTAGGCATAATCGGTCTGGGTCATTCGGGCGCCGACCTCGCCCATAAGTGCAAGGCGTTCCACATGCGCGTGCTGGGACTCCGACGGACAAAGCAGGCTTGCCCAGATGTTGACGAGCTATTCACACATGACCGGCTACCCGAGTTCCTTCGACAGTTGGACTTCCTGGTAATCGCAGCGCCCATGACCGCCTTGACCGAGGGCCTACTGGGTGAAGCCGAACTTCGAGTCATGAAATCGACCGCCTACGCAGTCGTCTTTTCGCGAGGCGGGATCATAGAAGATCATGCGCTCGTGAAGGCTCTGAACGAAGGATGGATTGCCGGCGCCGGGCTGGACGCTCATACCCTGGAGCCACTGCCGACCGACAGCCCGTTCTGGTCCACGCCGAACACGATAATCACGCCGCACGCAGGGGCCCTTAGTACCCAGTTTGCGGCGCGCACCCTCGATATGTTCGTGGACAACCTTCGTCGCTACGTCAAAGGCGAACCCCTGCGGAACGTGGTGGACAAACGGATCCTCTATTAGGAGGACGCCGAAGGCTGATAGGCCCTCTCCCGACCGCTGAACCCTCAAGTAGTTTCGTAACTTGTCGGATGCTGAACGGATGTGACGCAGAAATACTCACTCGTCTAAACATCCCCACGATTAAATCACCTAATCTGGGAGTCGTCTCAGACTCGACTGACCTCTACAACATTGGTAATAGTAGCAAATGCCGTTCAACGTAGCTCTGGTCGCCCCCGAAATACCGCAAAACACGGGCAACATCATCCGCTTATGTGCGAATACGGGTTCTCGACTGCACTTAGTTGAACCACTGGGATTTAGCCTCACCGATAAGCAGCTTCGACGTGCATCCTTGGATTATTCGCACCTGGCCGATGTAGTAGTCCATGATTCCGTCGAATCACTCTTCAAGTCGGTAGACCCCGAAAGAGTCTTCGTCACCACGACGGAAGGTAAGACCTCGTACGACAAGATCGAGTATCAACCGGACGACACGGTGGTTTTCGGCTCCGAAAGCCGGGGGTTGCCTGACGATATTATTTCCACATTCCATCCCGACAGATGTATCAGAATTCCGATGATGCCTTCAAACAGGAGCATTAATCTCTCAAATGCTGTCGCCCTTGTGGTTTATGAAATGTGGCGACAACATGCATTTGTGGGTGAAGACGCGAAAACCTTGGATCAACAGCAGTATTTTTCGTGAAGAGCGAATTATCGGATCCTGGTGTCGGGAGCGATAAATGGTGGGCTCTATCCGACCTCTAATTTCAGCCAGTCTTGCAACCCCTAGACAGCATTGGGTAGCAAGAAAGAACACTGGCGGCTAGACCAGGTGAGATCAAATAGGCCTCGATGGGACTATCCATCACCTCAATCACTCAACTTCAAACCCGCTGGCGAATAGTCTGTTCTATGGGTTACTACTCGTACTCAGCCAGCGCATCACCATGCGCAGCCCACATCGCCTCGAACATATCGTCGATCTCTTGCAACGAAAGCACCGCTGACGTCAGCGGATCAAGCATGACGGCATGGCGCGCATCATCTTTGCTTCGATCCAGCACGGCGCGCACCGCCAACTCCTGAACTGCGATATTCGATCGATTCAGCGCTGCCAGCTGTGGCGGCAAGTCGCCGATTTGCATCGGGTGTAGACCACCTTTGTCCACCAGACAGGGGACTTCGACGCAACTCTGCGCTGGTAGGTTCGTTATCAGTCCTTCGTTATAAACATTGCCGTTGATTACGGTCGTCTCGCCGGATTCCATCGCACCCATGATCCGGCACGCGTACTCGTCTGACCTCTCGGCCGTCAGTGGCGTATCGCCCTTGATCTCCTGCTGCATCTTGTCGAAGTACTCTTCGTTGCGCTTCTCAAGTCGCGCCAGATCCACTTCAATCGCATCAAGGTTGAACTCGTGAATCCGATCCGGCGTAACACGAAAATACGGCACGTACTCCGACATATGCCTGGTGGACTCAGTCACAAAACTGTCGAAATGCCGCATAACTTCGAACCGCACTGGATCCTTGGCGTACGTGTCGTCGTCATCCAGCGCATCCCAGAGCGCCGGGTAGGCGTCCTTGCCGTCGCGCTCGAATCGTAAGAACCACGCCATGTGGTTGATGCCGGCCACCCACGCCCACACATCGTCGTGGGGCGCTCCAATGTAATCAGCCAGCACCTGAGTGGTCCGCTGAACGCTATGGCACAGGCCGACCGCCTTAACGTCGGTTGCCTCGTTGATCGCCCAGCAGGCCATCGCCATAGGGTTGGTGTACTGGAGCAGCCATGCATCCGGCGCCACATCTTCAATGTCGTTGCAAATATCGAGCAACACCGGAATGGTCCTCAACGCCTTGAACACGCCGCCCGGACCAATGGTGTCCGCCACCGATTGGTTCACGCCGCGTTCCATCGGAATGCCCTGGTCGATCTGGAGATCGTCACCAACGCGAATCGTCGTTATGACGTAGTCGGCGCCTTCAAGCGCTGCTCTGCGGTCGGCGGTGGCGGTGATCTTGTTGCCTGAGCCAGCGTCGCTGACAAGCCTCGCACCAAACTTGCCAATGAGATCAAGCCGGTCCGTATCGATGTCCATCAACGCGATCTCAGCATCCTGCAGCGCAGGTGTTGTAACAACGTCTTGCAACAAGCGTCTGGTGAATACGACGCTGCCTGCGCCGATAAGTGCGATCTTGGCCATCCGGAGTTCCTCACTATCCCAGTAAACGTCCGCCAACGAACTGCCACCAACCTAGCACAGGGGTATCGACCCGGCAATTACCTCAATTTAAATTCTAACGAAGGCACAGGTATACTCCGCCTCAGGATCAATACGGTCCGGTGGACCGATATGGGGAGGCTGAACGATGAGAATGTACCTGGGCGGCGAATGGGTAAGTCGAGATCAGACGGTTGAAGTGATCAACCCGTACACGGGACAGCCGATCGACACAGTGCCTCGCGCCGGTATCGAAGATGTGGACCTTTCCATAAAGAGCGCAGAGCGCGGCTTCCAACAGATGCAGAAACTGTCGGCTCTCGATCGCTACGAATTTCTGATGAAGGCGGTCGCTCTCACCATCGAGCGTCGAGAAGATATCGCCTCCACACTTTCCGCCGAAGAGGGCAAGACGATCAACGAGGCGCGAACCGAAGTCGACCGCTGTGTCCAGACCCTCACCTGGTCTGCCGAAGAAGCAAAGCGTCTCCGCGGCGAGACGATCCCGCTCGACGCCTCGCCCGGCAATCCCACAAAGTTCGGCTTCACAGTTCGTGTGCCAGTGGGCATCGTTGCGGCAATCAGTCCGTTCAATTTCCCCCTGAATCTCGTGGCGCACAAGGTTGGGCCCGCGCTGGCGGCAGGGAACGCTGTTGTGCTGAAACCTGCCTCGGACACGCCGCTATCTGCGCTCAAACTGGTCGAAGTTCTGATCGAAGCTGGCGCTCCATCAGAGGCGATTCAGTGCCTCACTGGTCCTGGTGGCGCAATCGGTGACACGTTGGTCGCACACCCCTCAGTTCGCAAAGTAACCTTCACAGGCTCGCAGGAAGTGGGAGAACACATCACCCGCACAGCCGGCCTCAAGAAAGTCACCATGGAACTCGGCTCCAACTCTCCGCTGATCGTCATGCCTGATGCCGATATGACAAAGGTCGTCGCTGCCACCGTGCAGAGTGGCTACTCAAACGCAGGTCAGGTCTGTATTTCAACACAGCGTGTGATTGTCGATGGCAAGGCCTATGGCGACTACCTCGACGCGCTGATTCCTGCCGTTGAAGCGATCACTGCCGGTGATCCTTCCAATGGCAACACCGGGATGGGCCCGATGGTTCGAGAGAGCGATGCCGTTCGAGTAAGAGATTGGCTGGACCAGGCGGTGGCGGGCGGGGGCAAACTCCTGACCGGTGGTGACCGCGAAGGCGCAATGATGAGCCCGGCGATCATCTCGGACGCCACATCCGACATGAAGGCCTACCGAGAAGAGCTATTCGGCCCGGCCGTAGTGGTCGCTCGCGCAAACGGCGTCGATGAGGCCATAGCCATGGCCAACGACACCAGATTCGGTCTCGCCGCAGCGATCTTCACGGAGAGCATAGACACTGCTATGCGTTTCGCTCTGGAAGTAGATTCGGGCAACTTGAACATCAATGGTGGCACGGCGTTCCGTGCAGACATGATGCCGTACGGTGGCCTCAAAGACTCCGGTCTTGGAAAAGAAGGCCCGACCTACGCGATTGAGGAGATGACGGAAATGAAGATGGTGATATTTCACCGATAAGCCAATCGTCTGAGATAATGGGTGACATGAAACTTCTTGACGTCGAAATCATCGAAGAGACACCGCTTCCCCGTCACGCATGTGCTGGTCACTGCACCGGCAACAACGGCGGCGATGGCATGTGCTATCACGACGATGGCACGCGCCACCCCGTGGGCGCCTGTCGGCAGGCTGCAAAGGCAGCCGAGGCCGAAGCACCCAGCTCTGGCAGCTAGCCGCCGCCTCTCAACCGAAAACACCCGGCATTGCCGGGTGTTTTGTTATTTGGCGTAGCACGGCCATCTCTGACCCTGCGAGTGGTCCCCTGTCCCAACCAGACTGCAATTCCGGAATCGAAGATTCTGCGGGGTGACCAGAATCGCGCAGTCGAGAGGCATCCGCGCGCGGCGTACGTTTCCCTTCACCGGAACTCGCATGGGCAGAGATGCCCATGCCACGTAGATCACTCTTCCTACATCGCACTCACAACGAACGCGATGATCAGCCCAATAAATCCTGATCCACCAATCACCAGAAAGATCATGCCAGCATGATCAGTAACCCAATCCTGCCGATTGCCGCCCTTCCAGGCCTTGCCCTCAAGTCCCGTTGGAATCTTAGTGGGGTCGAATCCACCACCCGGCAAAGACATAGTTCCACCCCCGTAAACAACTGGTTTCGTAGATACTACTCTTTCAGCAGCTTGATTCGCCCCAACGCAATCGCGACCAATACCAGCTGCGCTGTGTCATTCCACCGTGAGAGGTGTCATCTCCCTTCACCGCGTCATTCCGGAATCGAAGGCTTCACGGAGTTATCCGTGATCCAGGCACGCACACATGGCATGCGCAACAAACCCAACCTCCAGAACAGGGAGGTGATAACCACACCGACCCGCCGTAGCACCGTAGGGGCACGTTCCTACGTGCCCCTACGGTCGCATTACAAAACCTACGGCGCTCTGAACAAGTACACCGCCCAGTTGACCGTGTCCCTGCCCCACTTCAGATAATCCATATCAGCCTTGCGTCGCCGCTCCAGCAACTCCAGCACGTCAGGATCGTCCGGGTGCTCCTCCGCGTAGGTCTCGGCCGCAAGCATCTGCAGGCTCTCGTACCGATCCCACTCATCCTGATTGCTGACCGTCACGTACAGCGGCTTCAGCCCTGCATTACGCGCGATCTCAACGTTCTCGGCGTGCGTCACCAGGGTCGGTGCAAACGTAGGTTCAGCTTCAACGTAATCGGCGTCGGGCTCTTTCATCTTGAACGGCTCACCAATGGCGATCAGTCCGCCCGGCTTGACGATCTTCTTCAGCGCCTCAATTGTCCCGAGGTACCCACCCCAGACCCACGTCGCTCCAATGCACATCGTCAGATCGAATGAGTTCGGCGCGGCATCGTAGTCCGCTCCATCACCCTGAACGATCTCGACGCTGTCTTCAAGCTGGCGTTCCAACACTCTCCGCTTCGAGTTCTCAACCTCGTAAGGCGAGATGTCGATGCCTACGCCGGACGCGTCATGACGTTCAACAATTCTGAGCAGTAGTTCAGATTTGCCGCATGCGATATCCAGCACGCGTGCGCCAGTATTAAGCGGAAGTAGGCTAACTAGCTCGTCGAGCTTGGCCTCAGATGTAGGGTTGCAGAGCAGGTGGTTACGATGCGTTATTCCGTGGTACTTCCAGATGTCCATGGCTGTTGAGATTTCTCCTCATTGAGTTCATGTATGAATTCATCGTTGTTGAGAAAGAAATCACCGCGGGCATACTGCATCTCCACCTTTTGTCTGCCGTAGCGTAGACATTTCTGCCAGCGCTAACGTTTCGCCTATTCTATTCCGCGCCAACTCCGCCCGTCGCCATCCCGCGGCCAGTGCGAGCTTCATCGACGCGAGGCGGGCGCGGCTGATCGCTCGTGGCCGTTTTCGACGCTGAGATCCCGGCTCGCTTCCCGGCGTCCGGGATGACACATCGGTTCTAGCCAGACCTCACTTACCGAGCCATTCCGGGTTCGTGATCGAGACTCTGAGGATGACGTGTTCAAATTGCCAGCCCCACGCAATTCTCCCGAGGCAAAATCAACCAATCCGCTGCATTACCGTGAGCAGCCATCCTGAGGGTCTCAAAGGATGAGTAGGGAGTCAGCGGCGCGACATCCCGCAGACTCCCTACTTAAGACAAACGACGGTCCTAACTGATCACGGTCTCCAGCGTGGAGTGCCGTCGCGCGTACTTGTCTTGATCCACGGTTATTGAGAGTCCCGGCGTCTCGGGCACCCGCATACGACCGCCGGAAAACTCATACGCACTGTAATCGTAGACATCAAAGTCCAGCGTCGAGTCCTCGGCCACGGTGAAGCTTTCCGTCACTGCTGCGAAGTGGACCAGGCCACAAAGGCCGATTCGGGCTGCGTTGTAGTTGTGTGGGCAAATTTTGGTTGCGTAGCCAGCATCAGAAATGTCCATTACGAGCTTCTGATACGGCCAAAATCCCATGTGAAGCATGTCCGGCTGAATCCCATCCAGCAGGCCCTCTTCCATGAGTCGCCAGTAGATGGGCTGGCGTCCCTGGTGGCTCTCGCCATCCACGATCATCGTTCCGGGTGAGTAGCGGTCACGCCACTCCTTCATCTTCCGGTATCCCGGAAGCTCCTCTGTGATCATCTCCTCCATCCAATAGGTTTTGGCGGGGCCGACCTCTCGGATGAATGTCTCCAGCAGATCAAGCCGACCATCGTAGCCATTGTTGGCGTCCACCAGGATCTTGATGTCCGGGCCGATGGCGTCTCGAGTGGCTATGACAACGTCGATATCGCGCCGGAGTCCTGCCGTGGGCTCAAACCACCTGCCGGGGCGACCTAGTTTCAGCTTGAGCGCAGTCCAGCCCTTTTCGACGGCCTGCTTCGCTTCGGTGGCAACGGTACCAGCGCCATCTGCCGGGTGAACCAGATCCTGAAAGTAGAGACTGGAGTCATACGGTTCCACGTCGTCACGGACCTTGTCGCCAAGGAGCTTATACGCCGGAATCCCAAGCGCCTGGCCCATGAGATCAAACAGAGCGTAGCTGACGAACCCGTTGTCCAGCAGATACTGCTGCCAGCGCGGGGCAACGCCAGTGACTCGCTCACCGTTCATCGTGTGAATTTCGAATATGTCACGGCCAATGAGTGGTTTGAGCGTCTCGGTGAGCGCGAGTATGGACGATCGGTTCATGAACGGGCGGGCGTTGGTTATCCCGATGAGACCCGAGGCGGTTTTAACCTGAGTCAGCCATTCACGCTGGTTGTAGCCATAGGGATCACCCTTGGAATTTCGGCCAACCTGCCGACCAAACGCGGTCTCTACCGGGGCGACTCGGATCTCGGTGATGATCTGTTTGTCAGGCACTTACAACCGCCTCATGCTTCGCGTGGTCACGTGTCCAAATCTCCTCGTTTATGCCCAGTCCAATGCCAGCGAAGTTACCCACCACATGGTTTCCGCGCTCAAACGTGAGGCCGTCTGTCACATAGGTGTGGTCGTGCTGCCGCTCGTCCTCAAATGAGATGAACGTCTCTGACGCCGCCCCAAAAAGCGTGCCAAGAACGGTTCCATAGCGTCCATTGCCGAAATTGTGTGGGACCGATAGCACCTTCGTTCCAGCCAGTTGTCGTTCGAGGTCCATCCAGCCCAGCAGACCGTGGGAGACGATATCCGGCTGGTAGCCGTCGATCAATCCCTGGTCAATCAAGTCCTGGAACACGGGCGATATTGGATTCCGGTCAACCTCGCCACAGACGATGAGTGCTTGTGGTGCGTATTTGGCCTGGAATTCCCGTATGCGTTTGTAGTCTTCTACATCTGCATTGACCATCTCCTCGAACCAGAAGACGTTGGCGTCGGCGGTGAGCCTGAAGAAGTCTTCCAGCAGGTCCAGTCGGCCGTCATATCCGAAATTCGCGTCCACCATGAGGGCGAAATCTGGCCCGACTGCCTCACGAATAGCATTCACCACGTCAGCATCGCGTTGCATCCCGACTTCAGGGAGCATCCATCGACCGCCTCGCCCGGTTTTGATTTTCATCTGTCGGTAGCCGTCGGCCTTAGCTTCGGCAGCTTCCTCAGCACACTTCGCAGCACCTTTCTGAGGATCAAGGAAGTCCTGGAAGTACATTGTTGTGTCGTACGCAGGTACCTCGTTACGAACTCGACCGCCAAGGAGGTCGATGGCCGACACGCCGGATTCTCGGCCCACGAGATCGAACGCAGCGTTCGATAGCCACGGATGATCGCGATAGAGGCTTGCTGTGCCGTTACCAGGCCCGGAAGCCACTCCGCCTTCGATACTCAGGAGGTCGTCCACGTTCAGCCCAACGACCCGTTCGCGCAGGACCTCTAGCAGTCCGCCAACCGTGCCATCATCGGCCCGCATGAACCGGTTACCGAGGGTGAGGCCCTCGTGACCAGAGTCGGCCTTGAGCCGAACCAGCCACTCTGATGTACAGAGGCCTATATTGTCTCGGTAGGCGTTTTTGCCAACCTCTTTCCGGTACCAGACCGGGATGTGGGTTACGGACGCGCTGGTGATCGTGGACGACAAGGTGGACTCCGATGATCGATGTTTGGGGACCGATCATAGCGCGAAATCGGAGTCAGGGATTAGGTCTGGAGGTCGTCTACGAGAAATTCTGCCGTGTTATCCAGTTCGTTTACCTCGAACTGCTCTGGCGTTTCGATGACAACTGTGACCCGGTCACCCGCCACTGGAAGGTACTTTGTCACTCCGGTCGTGAACGATCCCGCCTCCAGCGAAGAGATCACCGCGACTGGCAGCGACGTGGATCCTCCTCCAGCGTGAAAAATGGTCACGTGAGCGTTCAAGTTCAGAGCGCGCCCCGGACCGTCATTTGCGATCACCCATCGGAATGCGGTGATTTCGATGAAGTCGACAGGCGCTGAGGTGGTCAGAGATACAAGTCGAATGTCATGCGCCATCACGTCGAGGACAGATATCTCCAGGCTATTGTTCTCCTCGTCTGCCTCTTTGACTTTCAACGTGGAGTCAGCGACAAATCTGAGTTCCCGACCTATCGCGGAGCCAACGTCCAGCGACACGGTGGTGGTTTCACCCCGTGCGACCGGGGAAACCCGAGAAGTGGCAAGCTCCTCTCCAGACTCAATATCGATCATCGATATCTCGGTGATTCGAGACACATCTCCCGCTCCGATATTCTCGATTTCGATTCGCCACGTGAACGCCTCACCGGATTCGATGTCCAACCGGTTGGAAATGACACTGGCGATGCGGAGATCGGGCAGCATGCGCTCGTGGATCGCGAACTCCAGCACGTTGTCGGAGTTAGAGACCTCAAGTGCGCCTGAGTGGCTGACTACGAATTGGAGACTCTCTTCGGCGACCGCTTTCCGTTTGAACGAACCAGCGAAGGTCTCGCCGACTTCAAGTCCGTTGCCGGCAGCCTGGAATATTGGAGAGGAGAGGGAGTCTGGGTCGGTCGACGCCAAGACCGCTAGATCAAACTCCCGTGAGTTGCCGGGGCCGCGGTTTAGCACAGCGTAGGTCCACTCAACGCTGTCCCCGGGCAATGGGAACTCAGGTATGGAGGTGACGCTTTCGATGATCAGGTTTGGGCGAAGGGCTGACCGGCCAGAAACGCCCACAAGCGTGTTATTCGTGTCGTCGTACTCGGTTACCTGCCCTGCAAAGTCAACGCGTGCTGCAAGGGATGTTTCTTCGGCCACGATGGACCCAAATATGAACTTCTGACTTTCTCCTGACGCCAGAGCAGTGACAATGAATGTCGTTGTCGCCGCGCCTTCTGTATCGCCAAGTAGCTCAATCTCTGTCTCACCGTAGAAGTTTCCGGCTCCCCTGTTAGTAACAGTGAGTTGCCACTCGGCCAATTGGTTGGGGTACACGGCCTCGCCGGATGGAGCGAGGCTCTCGACGATGAGGTCTGGGAGCATAATGTCGCTCACGACCGCGGATTTGTGATTGTTGCCATCCCACAAGTCGAGTGTCGAACCCGGCAAGATAGCGAATTCAATGATTTCGTTCGCCATCGCAGCACGGTGGAAATCGATGTTCACGGTGCCTCCTGGTGGCACATCTGCGAATTCCAATTCCCCCACTTGGGTGAAGGTGGTAGTGCTTATCTGACGCACAAATACGCCCAGCCGCGGATCTTCAGCCGCTGTAACGCCCCCGTTGAAGATAGTTGCGGTCCACTTCACGTTAGCGCCCGGAGTTGCGGGATTGCTGCCCGGTTCGATCTTCATGAGGACCAGGTCTGCGATGCCTTCAGGCATCTGTTCGGCGGGAGGAGGGGCGGAGGAGCCAACTGATGCTGGAGATGACAGTTCTAGCGACTGTTCCACCACGATTGACTCCGTGGAAGTGGCAGCTGGTTCAAGTATTGCTGGCTCAACAGGCTCAGGAGTAGGTGCAATGGGAGCAGGATTCGGGGCACTGGTAATCGGTCGCACGGACGACGTGAAAGTCCGCGTTCGAGCCGCCACCGGGGCAACAGCGGGCGGTGGCAGGGGATTGCCTTCAATCCGACTCGTGAGGCGGATGGCCCAATCAACCGCGGATTCTTCGTCACCTCGTGTTGAGAGGCGGCCAAATACAGCGCCCTGAGTGAAGATAATTTCGATGCTGGATTCCCGCTGCACCAGCATCGCTCCATCACCGATATCCAACCGTTTTGGAGGTGCAATGCCATTGGTCTCAGCCGTGACTCGCGCTAGCTGGTCTTGCGCCGCCTCATCGGACTCAAGAGTCTGAACCAAGCTTGTCACTGTGTTGCTCTTATCACCCGGATCAGTTGCAACGATCTGGCGGGTTCCGCCTTCACCACTGCTTGCCCGCACAAGCCAGCCGATCGGGAAATCTTCGGAGAGGAAATTAACAGCACCTTGAGGTTTATCAGCGTCGGATGAGGCGACGGTAGGGGTCGGAATCAGACCGTTGTAGGTCTCTTCGAACTCGGTAAATTCGGCGCACGCGATCACGAGACCCATAAGCAGGGCCAGCGGGAACACCCGCATCGCACGGGCGGAGCTATTACGAGAAATGCGCATAGTAGAGACTTTCACCGCCGTTATTCATCAACGGCAGATTGTTCTCCACGCTATGTGCGCTGGAGCGCGTTCTGAATAGTCCTTAGGTGACCGCGAACGCGGCTACTCGATCTCGCGAACCTCGCTCACAAGGTCCTGAACTGACTTCTTCGCGTCACCAAAGTACATGGCAGTGTTGTCCAGGTAGAAAAGATCGTTATCGATTCCCGAGAAGCCTGTGGCCATAGAGCGTTTCAGCACAATCACCTGGCTGGCTTTGTCCACGTTGAGGATTGGCATGCCGTAGATGGGGCTTTCCGGATTGGTGCGCGCCGCCGGGTTCGTCACGTCATTGGCGCCGATAACGACCGCCACGTCCGTTCGTTCAAACTCCGGGTTGCTCTGGTCCAGGTCAAGTAACTGATCGTATGGCACGTCAGCTTCAGCCAGAAGCACGTTCATGTGGCCGGGCATTCTTCCAGCCACGGGGTGGATGGCGTACTTGACCGTGATTCCACGTTCCTGAAGCAGCGACGCCAGTTCCTTGACGGCATGCTGGGCCTGGGCCACGGCAAGTCCGTATCCTGGCACGAATATGACCGATTGGGAGTACCCCAATATCATGGCGGCGTCTTCCGCCGTGACGGAGCGATATGGTCTCTCACCCGGTGCTGGTCCGCCTGTGGAACTTGATGATTCAGCGCCGAATCCGCCCAGCATGACGTTGGAAAGCGAGCGGTTCATCGCCTTCGTCATGATGCGCGTAAGGATGAGTCCGGACGCACCAACAACCGCTCCGGCCACTATGAGGATGTTGTTGTTCAGCACAAATCCTGTGGCGGCGGCAGCGACGCCTGAGTATGAGTTCAGCAGGCTAATGACGACGGGCATATCGGCGCCACCAATTGGGATGACCAGAAGTATCCCGAACAGAGCGCCAAGAATGCCCACGAGAGCATATAGCTCAGGGTTATTGGGCTCGAAAACCAGATAGACGGATATCGCAATAATGGCGATTCCTAGTAACGCGTTGATGATATTTCTTGCTGGCAACATGAGGGGCCGCGTGGTCACCAACCCCTGAAGTTTTCCAAAGGCGACCAGGCTGCCCGTGAGTGTCAACGCACCAAGGGCGGTACTGAACAGAGCGATGGCAGCGACATCTTCTGACACAGCGCTGAGATCGCCGGTTCGCACGAGGTCGTTGACCCGCATGAATTCCGCCGCAGCGACAAGCGCTGATCCACCACCGCCGAAACCGTTGAGGACGGCGACCATCTGAGGCATACCGGTCATCTGGACGGTGCGGGCGAGGATCACCCCGATCACTGACCCGATTACTACGCCAAGAATAATCCACTCGAACTCGACAATCTCCTCGCTGATAAGCGTCACGCCCACGGCGATCAGCATTGCGAGCGCGGAGAGGGCGTTGCCGCGCCGCGCCGTGCGCGGTGATCCCAGAAACTTGATACCGAGTATGAACAGAACCGCGGCCACTATGTACAGGCCGTTGATCAGGTTGATAGTTGCCTGTTCGCTCACTTTGGAGGACCCGAATCAGGTTTGTTGCTATCGGGCCGTTCGCGAGGGCGGAACATTTTGAGCATTCTGTCGGTCACCAGGAAACCACCGACTACGTTGATGGTGGCGAGTGCCACGGCGACCACACCGAGCACGATGCTCAGATCAGAATGGCCTCGTCCTGCGACAACGAGTGCTCCGATAACGATAATTCCGGAGATCGCGTTGGAGCCGGACATCAGTGGCGTGTGGAGCGTGGGGGGGACTTTTGTTATGAGTTCGTAGCCGGTGAATATGGCGATGACGAAGATGAGTATTGAGATCAGAAGTGGATCAGCCATTTGCGGTCCCTTCTGATTTTGCTTCCGGCAAGAGGGAGTCCTGATCGTCCAGGACAACCCGACCACCGTGCGTAACGCATGACTTCCTGACCACCTCGTCGCTGAAATCGAGCGTTATGCCGTCATCGCCAACGATCAATTCAAATAGTGCGGCGAGATTTCTCGAAAACATCTGGCTGGCGTGATATGGCATCGATGAAGGCACATTGCGTGGCCCAAGAATTAGCACCCCGTTCCGGTTAACCGTCTCACCGGCCCGTGTCAGTGCGCAGTTGCCGCCGGACTCTGCCGCCAGATCAACAATGACACTGCCGGGCCGCATACCTTCAACGGCAGCCTCGGTTAGTAGCAACGGCGCTGGACGATTCGGAATCTGGGCGGTCGTGATCACAGCGTCTGAAGTCGCAGCATGCTCAGCAATTAGCTGGCGCTGACGCTCTTGATCTTCCTCAGTAAGCTCACGGGCGTAGCCGCCAGCCTCCTGGGCGTCTCCTGAGTCCGACTCCACGAATTTCGCGCCAAGGGACTCAACTTGCTCCTTGACGACGGAACGAACGTCGAACGCTTCGACCACCGCTCCCAGCCTTCGCGCTGTGGCGATGGCCTGAAGACCAGCGACGCCTGCGCCAAGAATTAGCACACGCGCCGGCGGAATCGTTCCCGCTGCAGTCATCATCATGGGCAAGAACTTGCCCATGGTGTCGGCAGCCATAAGCACGGCCTTGTACCCGGCCAGTGAGGCCTGAGACGAAAGAACATCGGCGCGCTGAGCGCGGGCGATACGGGGGATTAGTTCCATCGAGAAAGTCGTGACGCCCTGTTTCGCCAGCGAATCAAGCAAGTCAGGGTTGGCGCGGGCCTGCAACATGCCGACGACGACTGCGCCAGGTTCGAGTGCAGAGATAGCGTCTTGATGAGGAGCGCCGACGAGGGGGAGTACATCAGCGTCATTCAGGGCAGAAGCAACGTCTGCGGCAACCTCCGCTCCAACACCAGCGTAAGCCTCGTCGGTGAATCCGGCGGCTACTCCAGCGCCTGTCTGAACCGAAATTATGTGGTTGCGGGATAATCGCCCAACCGTCTCTGGGACGAGGGCGACGCGGGACTCATCGTCCGCTGCTTCCTTGAGGAGTGCGAATTTCATACGTTACCCATCATATTCGTCTCCGCTGGATACGGGGTAAAGAAATGGGTACGGTTAGCGGGAATATCTGGAATCTTCGCGATACCCTCACAGATATCTCCAGTCAGCAAACTGATATCACGGGAAATTACATACATGAAGATCGTCAAAATCGACGCTTACGCGGTGAGAGTAGGACCTCGAACAAGGGCCGAGGTAGATACGCGCAAGGGAATCGAGAACTACGGCGAGTATTTCATCGACAAGGACGCGTGGACGTCTATCTATTCCCAGTTCCACGAGACATCGCTCGTCCGCATTGAGACCGATAACGGACTGGTTGGCTGGGGTGAGGCGCAGGCGCCCGTTTCAGGGCGAGCGGTGAAGGCGATAGTTGAGGATCTGTGCACGCCAATTTTGATTGGGCGTGACCCATTTGATGTGGAGTACCTCTGGTACCGCCTGTACAGCTCCATGCGGGAGCGTGGCCATATCACCGGATTTTTCGTAGACGCGATTGCTGGTGTGGATCTTGCGCTCTATGACCTGCTTGGTAAGGCGCTGGACAAGCCGGCGCATCGACTTCTGGGCGGAAGGTTTCGCGACAGCGTGAAAGTTTATGTAGGCATGGGTGGTACGGATGCCGATGAGGTCGCAACGGAGGCTGTGGAGCACGTTGGCTACGGGTACCGAGCGATCAAGTTGCACCTGAAGTCCCCTGATAAAGAGCTGTTGGAGATTGTGCGGGCTGTGCGTACCGCCGTTGGAGAAGATATCGAACTCCGGGTAGATATTCACACCACCCGGGATGTTTCTGGCGCTATCAGACTCGGACGCGGGTTGGAGGCGTTGAACGTCCGATGGATCGAGAGTCCGACCGCGCCAGAAGACGCGCGAGGGCAGGCTGAGATCGCTAGAGCCCTCGATATGGAAGTCGCCACCGGTGAGTGGCTACGAACGGTTTGGGAGTGGCGGCAGTGGGTCGACTATCGTGGCTTCGATACAGCGATGCCTGACATCGCCAGGACTGGACTAACCGAAGGTAAGCGAATCGCGGCGTTGTGCGATAGCTACAACCTGCCAATTGCTCCACACGTGGGCGGCGGCGGAATCCTTTCGGTCGCCGCATCAGTCGAATACTCGCTCGCCATCCCAAACTTCCAGATTCTTGAGCACTCCCACCATGCCCACGCGAACAAAGGCTTGATAGCGTCAAGCTATCCGGAGCCGGTTGACGGCGCGTCCCCGGCTACAGACGTGCCCGGCCTGGGCGTTGAGATTGACGAGGAAGCTGTCGAGAAGTATTCGGTGAAGTAGCCATCATTCCCAAGATAGCTCCTGGCGCGGTCGTCGATTCGATCAAAGAGGTCGAATGGCTGAATCGTGACGCGGCCATCATCATCTCTGGTCGTTCACTACGGGCGATGGGGATGGGCATTCTGATCATCCTGATAGCGCCGTATCTCGATTTGATCGGAATGAGCGCTCCTCAGATTGGCCTTGTGTTCACGATCAGCCTGGTCGGCTCGATGGTGCTCTCGATTCCGGCTACGTTCATCGGCGATCTTATTGGTCGGCGCCGGCTTTTCGTTGTAATGAGTTTGACCGTCTCTGTGGCGTCTATCGCGTTGGCGATCACTGATTCATTTGTGTGGCTGGCTGCGGGGTCATTCTTCGGTGCATACGCCGCATCAGGCTTGAACCACGGACCGCTGCTGCAACTGGAACAGGCGTCGATAGCCGAGGTGTCTGGCGATAAGCACCGGACCGCTGCGTTCGCATGGCTGGGCATCATTTCGTCTGCAGCACGCGGCGTAGGCAATATTGCAGGCGTTCTGCCTGCCCTGATCGTCATAGTCCTGGGAGCTAACGACCCGGACTCGTTCAAGATCACATTTGGGTTATATGCATTACTAAACTTCGGAGCGACCGCCCTGTACCTGTTTTTGACGCCAGCGATTGAACTCGAACGCGGTGAAGAGCGTCCTAAGGCGGTCAACCCGCTCAAACTCAAATCTCGCAACCGCATCCTGGGGCTAGCGCTACTGCTCGGAGTTGATTCGTTTGCAGGTGGGATGATCGCTGACACGTTCATATCGCTGTGGCTCGTGAAGCATTTCAACATTGGTGTCGGGGTGATCGGGGTCGTATTTGTTGCGGTCCAGATTCTCAACTCATTCTCGCTGTGGGTGGCCGCGTGGCTTGCGAAGCGTTGGGGCTTGTTGAACACAATGGTGTGGACTCAGACCATAGCGAACCTGCTGGTACTGGCATTCGTATTCTCACCGTGGGCGTGGCTGGCGATCTTTGTCTGGGTGATGCGCGGATTCTGGAACGAGATGGATGTACCGACACGCCAGTCCTACTCGATGGCAGTTGTTTCACCGGCGGACCGGATGCCAATGGCTGGCACCGCTAATTTTGGCAGGGCGGCTCTTCGTGTGCCCGGACCGGCCATCACAGGTGCTCTCTGGGCAGCATCAATAACCGCCACGCCGTTTGTGATTGCAGTAGCCGTGAAGCTGGCCTACAACATCGCACTGTGGCGCACGTTCAAATCGATCGTGCCACCAGAGGAACGGTAACTACTGCGGCAGCCCCTGGCCGGGCGTCCATAGCTCCGTGGGGTCGGGATCAACTGGGGTGAAACGCTTGCCTGATTTCCATGCATCGATGCACTTTCCAACGTTAAATCCGACCTCGCCTTCGTGGAGTTCGCTGGTGGGGAATCCACCTTCCAGTGGGGACGCCTGATATGAGTCCAGGAGCATGCGCACGAAGTTGGCGTCAACGCCAACCATCACTCCCTCTTTCATCTGCACGACGTTCTCATTTGCCAGGGCTCTTGCGTTCTCCCGGCTGAAAGTGATGACCGAGGCCCATCGCAAGTAGAAATCGTCTGCAGCCGGCTGCTCATACTTTCGCCGAAAGAAGCTGTGGGCTTTGAGCAGCAGATCGTCTGAGTCGAGAACGTAAACGTTACCTCGCACGTCGACAGGCATCAGGTCGCCATCGGACACGCGATCGTCAGGCCTCGACCCGGTCTCATAGAGACCAATCGAGACCTCGCGGCCATCGTCATCCCACATTTCGTACGTGTAGACCATTGGCGTTCCTAAAACCGCCCACCGTCGCGGCTACCTAAATCTTCGCGCTGCCTCTGTGCTCGCACCTGAGATATTGCCGACAGTCTCCCGTAGACGGCATCGTATACATCGTCTGAAGGAGCCCCGTTGAGGGGCATCGACAATGCTTCTTCGATCCACGACGCCAACTCCGCGTGAGCATCACGTAGCTCCGTGTCGCTGAGCGTATCCAGTTCGAGCGCGGTATATCCGGACGGTGGGACCCTCATGCCTGGACTAGCGAACGACTTCAAACTTCTGGATACAGGCGAGGTCATCGGGAATTACTCCGCGGCCGGCGTCACCTGACACGGTTACCTCAGCGACATAGATTGAGCCGTCACCGTCGATAGCTATGCCGTGAGGGCAGAAGAAGGCGCCCGGCAGCGTGAAGTCGTCATCGCCCCAGATACCGACTCGCTCGTGATCACGCGTCCAGATCGACACAGATGGAATGCCCGGGTTGTCGGTTGGCTTGGCGAGCGAGAGGCCGCCCTTGTGACCAAGCTCAGCGACGTAGATCAGCCCATCCGGACCAATATAGACGTCGCAAGGTCGTGACAGGTCCGTCCACTCCTCCAGGAACGTGCCGTCCTGATCGAACAGTTGTAGTCGTGAGTTCTCACGGTCGCAGACTATTACGGTTCCGTCGGGATGGATTGTCAGCGAGTGACATAGATCAAAGTGGCCCTGCGCCTCGCCTGGCTCGCCCCACGAGTTGACCAACTCGCCGTCAGCAGTGAATCGGTGAACCCGAGCGTTCTTGTAGCCATCAGAGACGAAGAGATCGCCATCTTTGTTCAGCACGGCCTTTGTGGGCACGTTGAAAGGAGGGCCACCGTACTTGATAGTCCGGTAGTCGTCGGTCACGCCAGTATCGCTGGGTACGTTGGGCGTTCCAAGCGTCATGAGCAGTTCACCTTCGGTCGTGAACTTTCGGGTTGTGTGGTCACCGGCGTCAACCGCGTAAACAGAGTCGTCTGGGCCAATGAATACGTTGTGTGCCCGGTTGAATATATCCTCACCCCAGCTACCGATAAATGTGCCATCAGGCTCGAATATCGCCATCGGGTGATCGCCACGATTGAAAACATAGACGCGATTCTTGGAGTCGACAGCGACACCTGCGACCTCCACCAGCTTCGGGCCTTTGGACAGGTCAGGCCAGTTCGGGTCAACTCGAAGGGTCAGGTCTCCGGCTTGGATTAGGTTGCTGCTCATCTGGCACTCCTGGGAACGATTGTTTGCGGAGCGTGATCTTACCTAATTTTCAGGAATAGGGCGCTGATTACGAGCAGTCACCCCGTCGGCGAATTGCTGGCGAGCGAGACGCGCGTCAGAGCCCTGAGATGATCTCTTCTGCCTCAGCGATTAGTCCGACCGGATCCTGAATCACCCACTGATTAGCGACCGGATCACGCTCCCGCAAGACCTTCTCTGTGAACGCGTTTGGGACAACCAGACATGGCATGTTCGCCGCTGTCGCGGACGCCGCTCCAAGAGGTGAGTCTTCGATGACGAGGCACGCTTCAGGAGCCCGTTGCAAGAGCTCGGCAGTATGGAGATATATCTCAGGGTGCGGCTTGGCGTTGGTCACCTGATCGCGCCCTACAAGCGTCTCAAGGAGATCGAACACGCCAATGGCCTTGAGAACGCGCGATGCTTCATCAGTCATTGAGGATGTGGCCACAGCCACGGTCCTCCCCGTCGACTTGAAATGCTTCAGAAGTTCTACGTTGTGGGTAATCTGATTTTCAGCGATCACGTTGGGCTGACCGTACGTATCCCGGTAGTACTCCAGCCGAATCTGGTGAAGCGCTTCCCACGCTTCCCTTACCCCGAGTCGCTGTACGTGTTTGGCGAGTGATTCTGCCAGACCGAAGCGGTCAACCATCGCCTCGCAGAGCGCGCGATCTGTATTGCCCACGTATCGGGTGTAGAGCGGGAGTACCCGTGGATCAGGTCCATCGAGACCCAGCAGCTCCGCGAGGCAATCGGCGTACGCCATCGCCTTCAGCCGCTCGGTGTCCGCCAGCGTGCCATCCATATCGAATATGACAGCCTTGATTCGGCTGTCTGCGTTCATCGTTCCATCGCCTAAGAAACGTCCAGTGCGATGCCGGATTCAGCGAACTGTTTCGCTATTGAGCTGATGATCTCGGATAGTGCATCTATAGCCTCGGACCGAGTCATATTGCCCGCTATATGCGACTTCAGCGTTGGCTCGTAGATCGCCGGTCCCAGCAACAGTCCACTTACTCCAGCGGTGCGGGCGGCAAGTTGAATCTTACGGTCCACGGCCTCAGGGTCAGTTTCGCCCAACCGATCATTGCCCACGGCGAACAGAACACGAACATTCACACGGTCATCCACGTAGGCCTGTGCCACAAGGGCGCTGGCCGGGATTGGCTGGTCTGGCGGCTCAAGAACCCAGATGGCCGGTTCCACGCCGTTATCCTGCAGGGAGCGCATCGCCTCAAGCATTACTGCAGGAAGGAAATCACGTTTCCACTCGTTGAGGTCGTCCAGTCTCGCCATCTGCCGTTTGGTTGGCGGGATGTTTAGTTCCACCATAAGCGGCGGGCCTTCGCTGCGCGATATCTCGCTGAGTCGGCGAAGCGACTTCAGGTGCGCTTCACTTTCAGACAAATCACCTTCGATGTTGTGATTGACCCTGGCTCCGGCATAGCTAGCGCCAATTCGCTGCAGGTTTTCAGAAAATCCAAGGGCGTTCTGGAACTGGAAGTGCTGGGGGCCTCTGCGTTCGACGGATGCGACCGTTGTGAACGACATGCCTCGCCCTCGGAGCAAAACTGCCTCGCCAAGGTCCGTATCAGCCCAGATCCCAACCTGGGACTTTGGCAGGCCAGATTCAATAGCGTGAGCGATCGCGGCAAATACGATGCCTTTCAGATCGGCTGCTTTTTCGTGGCTGGCGGCCAGAGGTTCGGGTCTATCGTCGCCAACAAGGTCTTTGATGAAATCGATGCGGTGGTCCACAGCCGCGACGAATATGAAGTCACTCTTTTCAGGGCCTGACATGCTCATACTCCGGAATTACGAGGAATGGGGCCGGGCGGCCTCGTACTGTTTTCGAGTTGAGCAGAATTCTCAGGGTTCGGGCTGTTGCCCAGCGTTCCCGATGGTTCCGCAGTTCACTCGGCCACCTCGTCGGGCGGCGGGAAGTATAGCCGTAGTGGGCGAACAGATACCCACAGGGGGGCTATTAATCGGTGTTGATGGCATCGCGTTTCGACTTGATATCGGCCATCAGTGATTCGAACGACCCTGTGAACGATGACACCCCTGCTGCCAGGAGATCGTCTGTCACGGTGTCTAGCGAGACGCCTGCGGCTTCGAGTCCAGCAAGTGCGTCTCCCGCCGCGTCCACGTCCTGAGTCAACGTTAAAGCGGCGGTGCCGTGATCCATAAACGCTTCAAGCGTCGCGGGTGGCAGCGTATTTACGGTGTCCTTGCCAATGAGGCCGTCCACATACATGAGTTCCGGATAATCCGGATTCTTGACGCTGGTGCTGGCCCAGAGGGGACGCTGGACACGCGCCCCTGCGGCCGCCAGCTCCTTGAACCGGTCGCCATAGAAGAGGTGCTCGAAATCGGCGTACGCCATCTTGGCATTCGCTACTCCGGCTTTCCCAGATAGTTCGGATCCATCTGGCAACAATGCGTCCACGGAACTATCAACCCTGGAAATAAAGAACGAGGCAACGGATGCAATACGGGCGATGTGCCTGCCTCCGCGGCCGTTGTATATCTCCAGACCTTCAATATAGGCATCGGCGACGGCCCTGTATGAGGTGCGCGAGAAGATGAGAGTTACGTTCACGCTGATGCCCTGACTGATCAGCGTGCGGATTGCCGGAATGCCTTCGGCTGTGGCAGGGACCTTTATCAGAAGGTTTGGACGGTCAACTGACGCCCAGAGCTTCTGTGCCTCAGAAACGGTGCTGTCCGTGTCATTTGCGAGCGTGGGATTCACTTCAAGGCTTACGAAACCGTCTGCACCATCAGTACCGTCGTAGACGGAGCGAAGAACGTCAGCCGCGTCCTGGATATCTTTGACAGCGAGGCCTTCGAATATTCCGTTCTCGTTGTGGCCTTGCCTGGCGAAGTTCCGGAGGTCAGCATCGTACTCGGAGCCTTCGGAGATGGCCTTCTGAAAGATCGTTGGGTTGGAGGTCAGCCCACCAACACCCGCCTCCACTAACTCCTCCAGCTTGCCAGAGAGCAGCAGGTCTCGGTCTATGAAATCAAGCCACATCGACTGGCCGAGATCTCGCGCCGCCTTCAGATTGTCATTAGATTGCGCCATGCGCGATTACCTCTTTTGGCTGGCTAACGGGATTCCAGTTCAAGTGAATTTACTTTTTCGAGTCGGCGTGCGAATCGCGGGTGAGGATCCATAACTGCGCCCATGAACGCCCGTGTCGCCGCACGGGCTGTTTCAGGCCCGATCACTCGACTGCCCAGGCAGATGATGTTCATATTGTCGTGCTGGACACCCTGCGCGGCCGTGTAGGTGTCGTGACATACCGACGCGCGTGCGCCGGGGATTTTGTTCGCTGCGATTGCCGCTCCAACGCCACTTCCGCACAGGATGATTCCGCGGTCAGCCTCTTTAGAACTCACTGCGCGCGCGACTGGCGCTGCGAGATCCGGGTAGTCATCGTCCGGGTCGTATTCGTATGCGCCAAGATCAAGCACTTCATGGCCATCGGCCTCTAGTACTTCGATGATGTCGTCTTTGAGTGGAAGACCGCCGTGGTCTGCCCCAATTGCTACCCGCATATTTGTCCTGCACACGTCTGTAGAGACAGGTTTAAAACCTGCCCGTACGGTTCAACAGTAGTGAGTTCAGACCTATTGTGCTTGAGCGGCAGATGATTCGCCAATTATCCTGGCAACGAATAATCGTCAGCGGTGGGTCATTTACCAATCAGACGGGCATATAAATCCTGTTGGCGCTCAATCGCCGATTGATATGTCGCGTGGGCGCCAGAGTCCGGATGGTACTCAACCCTTTCTCCGGAAGCGGGAGGGACATCCAGGGATTTCATGACGCCAAGCGCGTTCAGGGCGAGTACTGCAACTCCGCGAGCTGTGGTTCCACGTTCTGGAGCTGCCACTACTGTTTTCCCTGTGGCATCGGCCACAATCTGCAACCATGTCGGCAGCTTGAGGATGGCCGCACCTCCCGCCATGATTTCCGTAAATTCGGTCCCGGACTGATCCAGGAGCCGCGAAATCAGGGCGAATCGAAAGCTGATCGCTTCGATGGCCGCGCGCGCCATATCAGCAGGCGAGGTTGATGCGGTGATTCCCTGCCACGTGGCGCTGGCATCGCTTGCCCACCCGGGACTGCGTTCGCCCCGGAGGAACGGCAGAACAGTGAGGCCGTGACCATCTGGCTCAACGGTCGCTAACTCCACGTCTGTGATTCGTTCGCCAGTCAGCCGCAGTGTCTGGTGAAGCCAGTCGAGCATGCTCCCACCGTCAGTAACAGCGCCGCCAAGAAGCGAGAATTCCCGGTCAATGCAGTATGCCCACAACCCTGGTGGGATTGGAGAATCCTCCATCCGCACTATCGCGCGCATGGCACCCGTAGTCCCCACGGTAAGGACTGCCGTGTCCTGAGTGCATCGGCCAGAGCCGATATTTGCTCCCGCTCCGTCGCCCACAGCGAAATAGAACGGCACATTGGCCAGTTCGCTCCACTCAGAACGGTAGGGGTCTGCAAGTCCGTGGACCGACTCCGAGTAGTTGGCAAGTGTTGGCAGAGTTGAGGCGTCAAGACCAATAGCGTCGATCAGCGGTTGGTGCCAGCCAAGCGAATTACGGTCAAGCATTCCAGACCATGAGGCCACGGAGTAGCCGCAGGGAATCTCAATGGAGTCAAACCAGTGGTGGTAGAGGTACGCACCAAGGTCTATCCACTTTGTCACACGGGCGTATTCGTCGGGCCTGTGATTCTTGATCCAGAGGAGACGTGGAGCTTGATATGAGGTGTGGAGTGGTGCGCCGGTCGCCTCGTGGATAGCGTCCGCATCCACGATCTGCTTGATCTGCTCCACCTCTGGACCGGAGCCAGAGTGGGCATAGGTGTAGAGCGGCGTGACGGCGTTGCCGCTGGCATCGATTCCCACCACATTTCCCACAAAGCAGGCCATTCCTACGGCCGCAATGTCAGAACAGGCGGGACCGGCCTCCTTGAGGGTCTCTGAAATTACCGTTTCGCAGGTCTGGCGGAGTGCTTCTGGATCTTCAAGGCCACTCGATGATGCAGTCCGTCGTATCTCGTGACCCACACCTTCAATGAGGCGGGCGTGGGAATCGTAGAGCCGGGCGCGTATCGACGTGCTTCCAACATCGAGAGCAAGGACGTACGGAGGGATTGGCGTCATCTATGGCGCCTGTCCGGTCAAGCCCGTCGGGCGTCGATTACCCGCGTCTCTATTGAGTAGAGCGATGTTGATGCCGTGATGAACAGAGTCGTGCCGTTTTCACCGCCAAACTCGCAGTTCGCCGTTTTCTCTGGAACTGGTATGCGGCCAAGGAGGACGCCTTCGGATGAGAAGACCTGGACTCCATCGCCAGCCGATGTCCAGATGTTCCCAAACTGATCAACCCGTAAACCATCTGAAGCGGGGGGCTCCGGTGCAGCGAAGAATCGTAGGTTAGAAAGACTGCCGTCATCGCCAACATCCATCATCCGGATATTTCGCGGCTCACCAGTGTCCGCAATGTAGAGAATCGACTCATCAGGCGAAAATGTCAGCCCGTTTGGACGATCAAACTGGTCTGCTGCGATGGTGACCTCGCCCGATTCCGGGTCGAGCCGATAGACGTAGTTGGCACCAATCTCACTGTCGCGCTTGAATCCCTCACTGTTGCTCAGGATGCCATAGGGCGGATCAGTAAACCAGATGGTGCCATCAGATTTGACCACAACATCGTTGGGTGAGTTAAACCTGCCACCCCGGTACTCTTTCACCAGCGTCGTGTATGTGCCGTCGGCTTCCCGTCTCGTCACGCTGTTCGAACTGTGCTCGCACGTGATGATGTTGCCGTTCCGGTCCAGAGTGTGACCGTTAGCGTGATTGGATGGCTCCCGGAACACGGACGCTCCGCCCGCAGCCGTCCACCGCCATTCACGATTGCTGCGAACGTCACTCCAGACAAGCGCACTCTCATTGGGAATCCACACAGGCCCTTCAGCCCAAATGCAGCCATCGGCAAGCTTCTGGAGTTCAGCGCCTGATTCGATCAGCGAACGGAACGTATCGTCAACAACTACATAGGAATTGGTCACTCAGCTTCCTCTGTGGGTGCGGGTGCGGGTGGGTTCGGTCGTTTTGCCCCTGCCGTCAGGACTGGGATAGCCCAGACAGAGTCAGTGGCGGTGATGAACAGTGTTTTGCGGTCGGGTCTTCCAAACGACAAGTTCGCAGCCACCTGCGGCGTTTTGATTTTGCCAATCAATTCGCCTTTCGGATTGTGGCACTGCACGCCATCTCCCGCCGCTATCCACAGGTTTCCCTGTACGTCTATTCTCATGCCATCTGGCACCCAGGGATCAACCTCCGCGAACAGTCGACGGTTCGCAAGGCGCTCTCCATCAACTACGTCAAATGCCATTACATGGTGGTTTTCTTCCTCACCGTGCGTCCGGGCGGTATCGCCAACGTAGAGAATCGACTCGTCCAGAGAAAACGCGAGCCCGTTCGGCTTGTCCATATCATCGATAACCGCACGCACGCGCCGCGTCTCAGGGTCGAACCTGTAGACCCGGTTGGTTTCTTGATCTGGTAGTTCGCCGTGGCCAAGTTCAGGGTGAAGGGCGCCGTAATCTGGATCGCTGAACCAGACTGATCCATCAGATTTCACAATAATGTCATTTGGCGATGTAAGTTTGCGGCCTCCGTACTGGTGAATGTACGGGTGAACGGAACCATCCAACTCCGTGATCGAAACCTGCCTGCCGCTGGTTTCGCAAGACAATATCCGTCCTTCACGATCCACCGTATGGCCGTTGGTATTGCCGCATGGCTCACGGAACACCGAGATGCCGCCCTCTTCAGACCAGCGATAAATTCGGTTATTGGGAATATCGCTCCAGATGAGGTAATCGCCATTGGGAACGTAGCAGCACCCTTCAGTGAACCCCATACCGCTGGCGATCTGAACCAACTTGGCGTTTTCGTCGACGAGTTTTTTGAAGGCGGGTTTTATTACTTGAACAGCAGATTCCGGCATGCTTCTCCTAAGCCAAGGTCCATCATCAAATGGACCGGACGAACGCCGATATTACCCGACTGAGCCAAAAGGCCCAACTCTGGGAGGTTACGCAGTTCAATGAATGGGTAATTTTGGGGGTCAGTTTGCAGAATAAAAAACGCCAGTTTCACCAGATTCAAATCACCTCATGAGCCGGGAGGAAGGAACACGCCCAGGTGACTTATATAGTGGATGTAAATCAGGACAGCGATGTCTGCCACGAGCAACAGGGCGACGGTCCCGCCAATGAAGGTTAGTCGTCGCAGGGCCCGGGTTGGCTGATAACCGTTCTCGAACCCAGAAGCCTCTTCGGCGGGCGCCAGGATTCGTGCAGGTCGCACAATCAGTGCGTTGACCCTGAAAGCGAACACAACAAGTACGAGCAGCATTAACGGCTTCACGAGAAACGCAGCGAGATAGGCTTCGGAATAGGGAAGCTCCAAGAGGTCCTTCACATCGTAGATACCGGGCGCTCCGTTTGGGGCATCGAATGCGGCGCCGTATAGCCCCGTGGCGAGCAACCCAAGTAGACCAAGCAAACTGAACCGCAGGAAGTATTTCCCCACTGGTCCTCGTAGCAGATTTCGTCCAGATTCCCCCAGCCAGGCTGCCAACAGGACGGTCCCCAGCAGACCGAAGGACGCGACCGATGAAACTGAGTGCAGAACCCTCAGCACTATGGAGACGATGTCCGGCCACAATCCAAAACTGAAGAATAGTTGCAACTGGCGAACCCGTGCGGCTTCTGTCTGGAGACTCGATTCCTCGGCATCACTCAATATGACAGGCCGAACACTCTCAATGAATGTCGTGCTTCCTTCGCCGGCAGAAAATGCACTGGTCACGTCAATCTTTATGTTCCAGTCACCAAACCGTGTGAAAAGGACCTCTCCAACGTAAACGCCTTGTTCGGTACCCAACTCGGTGAGGCTTACACGACCCAGGTCTTCGCCACCCTCAGTACGGAATCCAGATAGCTGCACATCCGCTCCCTCGACTCGGTCAAGGTCGCCGGCGAACAACACTTCTAGCCGGAAAAGACGGCGAAGTGGCTCAGACTCATCCGGAGCGAGCGCGCTCACAAAAAGAGCAAGCTCTTTGCCGTGCGCGCTGGCGGTCTTTCCCTCCAAATTGGTGGAAATGACAATCGCGACGAGCGCGAGAACGAGCGCAAGAATTCCGATCCGAACAGGACCTGTCGTAGCTGCTGAAAGGGTCATATGGCGGGACTAGGGGACAGCCACGATTGTGACTTCGAGTCGATGCTCCTCTTTGGAGTTAGGTGCCTGAACCTGCAATAACTGAGCCCATGGACCAAACATGATGTAGTCGAGCCGGAAAATATAGTGACCAGTGGCGCTATCTTGCGATGATCCAGAAAACGGACCATGCGCCATGGAGAACATGTCATAGTCGATTGCAACGTCAGCGCCCTTCACTGGCTCGCCTGATCCATCATGGAGATACAGGTCTAACCACGCCGTGAGTGTGTTCGTTGGATATGGATCAATGAAAATTTCGGCCATTAGATCGTCTGCGAGGCGGATGGCGCCTCCGTTTCGCAGTGGAGTGCGAGCTTCATCACCGTCCTGCAATTTCACCTGGAGCAGACTATCCTCTGGGCCAATGCTGGAGGGCAGCACTCCGCGGACGATCGACTCATCAGTTACAGGCGTTCCACTGGGAGCGGCGGAAGGTGTGTCGGTAGCTGCGAGCCCTTTATCGCTGGAACATCCAACTAGAACCGCTATGAACGCCGCCGATAAAAGCAACGCTCCCTGATTTACGCGAAACAACTTCAAATCGCTACTCCCAGGATCGCCGCCACGCCGTGATCTATCTGTTTCGATTTAGGTTCCCCTAAGGTCTTGTATTGCAGGGTCCCCTCGCGATCAATGAAGAAGGTCATTGGCAGCAAGAGAACCTCGTACCGCACAACTATCTCACCATTCTGATCGATCACCACCGGCAGATCCACGCCGATCTCCTTGAAGAACGCTTCGATAGCGCTTTCTGACTCGCCAGTGTTGATCGCGAGCACGGTGAGATCATCGTCAGCATGCTCGGTTGCAAGTTGGGCCAGCACCGGCAGCTCCTGTTTGCACGGCACGCAGGTAGAAGCCCAGAAAGTAAGTATCACTGGCTTGCCAAGAAGTGATTCGGAGCTAACGTGCTCGTCCGTCAGCAGGGTTCCTGCATACGGGGGAGCGGGGGAACCGTATTCAACTGAATACTCATCGACTCCTGTCCCACCGCCACACCCCAGAATCATAGCCGTCGCAATAGCGATAACCGCTAGGCGGGAC
This sequence comes from Chloroflexota bacterium, assembly GCA_013204555.1. GTDB lineage: Bacteria > Chloroflexota > Dehalococcoidia > Lucifugimonadales > Lucifugimonadaceae > UBA1151. The sequence goes on from JABMNO010000049.1 coordinate 120,256, forward strand.
AGCACAGGGCACCACCCAGCCAGAAAAGGGCGTCAAGCGTCTCCGTGAACGACTCACCCCGTATCTCAACCATCACGTTCTCATTGGTGCCCACGCCGATGTAACTGGAATCAGGCCCCTGGAACATGAAGTAGATACCAAACGCCTCTCCGTCCTCGTCCTCTTTGCCCAGGTTGATCCAGCCTGCTTCTTCAAGGCCACTCATGCGGGCGACAAAGTACCGTTTGGTGGGTATCGTTCCAGCGAAGTTGTGGACGGACTGCCCCGTGATTCCGGGGTCGAGTTCCCACTCTTCCCAGTAATAAGAGGTGGCATCTTCAAGCTTTGCCGCCGCGTTCTCGCTTAGCCCAACCAGCGGCAGGTCAACGGCTTCGGAGCCTGATGAATCTGGTGCTGATTCCACTACCGGAACCAACTCATTTAGCCTCTCGATCATGTCTTCGCCCCAGCCCACACCATAATAGTGGTGTCGCTCCCGCCCGCCTGGATCGACGATCACGGTGAGCGCGGTGTGGTCAAACATCGCCACACCCATCATGGCGGGAGCGGGTGTGTAGCTCACTCCATATGCCTGAGCTATCGCGTCAGTTCGGAACTTCTCACCCGTCAACCAGGACCATCCCGGTACGTTCCCACCAACTTTGTCGGCGTATGTCTTCATGGCGGAAACATCGTCGCGTTCAAAGTCGAATGAGAAGGTCACGAGTTCTACCTCATCCCCCAACCTGTCTCCCAGTGCCTCTTTTACCTTTAGCATTTCGCCAGTAAGCGCCGGGCACACGGTCATGCAGTTGGTGTAAATCCAGTCCATCACCACCCACTTGCCCCTGAAATCACTCAGGCTGGTCTCGTTGCCGTCCTGGTCAAGAAGTTTGAATCCCGTGGCTGCCCGGTCGATCGGCCTGACGATGAACGCGTCTCTGCCAGCGCGGATGTCATTAGCGGTAATATCCACATCTGAGGATCGGGGGAGATCCGACTCAACGATCTCGGTCTCCATGGAATCCACGCTGTCCATCGCCACTTCGGCGTCCTTGGACATATCGCCATCCAGATCCATGGCTATCGCAGGATCGGATACCACAGACGTGGCGTCACTGGTGTCTATGGCCGCAGGTACTTCGTGAGCAGCCTCGGACCCGATGGCCGACTGGGATACAGACTCGCCGCCGCAACCGGTCATGATCGTCACCAAAAGCAACATCAGCCCCAGGGTTGCCGCGTGGTGCAAGCGTCTTGCGTCTTTTGCTATGCGTGCTTTTTCGGTCATCAAGTGGCGTCTTTTCTATTCCGATACCTTTTCAGGTATTGCGTTCCTAAATGCTCTGACGGATCACTCCGGCTGAGTGCCAAGCCAGGCAACGTACTCAAATACGGCTATTTTCTCTTCTTTCGTAAGGTTGATGAACTCCATCGCCCCCGATTCTCCATTGAGCCGAGCCTCTTCAAATAGCGCCAGAGTTTTACCACGGTTCGGGGGTGCGCCGAGGCCTGAGGGGCCGTCCCCTTCACCCTTCAATCCGTGGCAGAAAGCACAGCCAACTCCGCCGGCAGTTTTTTCAAATATGATCTTTCCCGCGGCCAACAACGCCTTATCAAATCCGCCCTCTGGAACCTCGACATCCGGTGCGGCCGTGGCGGTAGGTTCGGGTGGAGTTGTTGCTACCGGTGCTGCTGTGGCCTTGGGCGCTGCGGACGTCGGCACAGTAGTGGGCTCCGGCGCCATTGTAGGTTGGGGAGCGATGGTTGGCGTCGGCTCGGGTTGAGCGGTCGCCGTCGCGGACGGTGGGGCCATGGTCGGCGCGGGTGAACTACCGCTATCAGAACTTCCGCAGGCTGCCAGGAATATCAAGGTCATGAGGGCGGCCACGACCAACATTCGGTAAACAAAAACGTCCGAGGCCTTTTTCATAACGGACTCTCCAATCGACGAGTTATCCAAAACCGAACCACCACCATCTATGCCAATCCTGATATCGATTATTGACCTCTGGACGAGGCGTTGTAGTGATTTTTCTATAGTAACTCTGAGAATTCCATGAGAAATCATTAGTACACGGTCACCTGTGCTGAAAATTCCGGGTGGAGGGGATCCACGACCTGGAACGTGCCAAGATTTGTTGCTATGAAGCGTACAACCTCTAGTTGTCCTATTTCTGTATATCCGTGAACCTCTTTGCCGGTCGGTTGAATGCCTGCACGTGATTCTGATCGCCACGGCACGAAATCTTTATCGTGGTGGGCGTCATGGTCTTCTTCTGTGATGCCCTCTTCCCGCACGACAACATTCTCCGGTTCAGAAATCCACAATAATCCGGCTGGAATCAGACCTTCGACCCGATAGTGATACTCAGTAGTTCCACGATTTCGCATCACGAGTTGTACCTCTCGCCCTACCGGGATGTACAGTTCTTCCGGTTTTGGCCCGGTACTGGTCAGGTTGACATTGAACATGAGAGGAAGAATCTCAGACGTAACTACCTGAGTAGCCGAAATTGGTGCGGCAGTTGGATCAATGATTTCTGTCGCCACCGAAAGGGCAGTGGCTACCGGACTGGCCGTCGCCACGGATTGCGGAGACGTCTCAGATTCCACCGCAGCGTTTGGAGCGCCATCATCGCCGCCGCAACCCGCTATGAGGAGCGAAAAAGGGACGAGGCCGATCAGAAATCCACGTTGAATCCTCATATTGGAAATCCTCATACTGACGCTTCGGCAGACCATGAAACGAATTGCCTATCCATCTCTATCAATAACTTCCAAGTATGCGACAAGGGCTTCGATCTCACTGCTGGTGAGTTTGATGTCGGTCATATCAGTGGCACCGGATAGGGCCGCTCGAATGTCCGATCGCGTCGGTGCGAATAGGCTCGGAGCGTTTGACGCGCCCGGCCCCCCGCCCTCGGCTTTGAACCCGTGGCATTCCGCGCAGCCCTTGATCCCGGCCGCCTTCTCAAACAGTAGCTTTCCAGCCGCGATCAGCTCAGCATCTAGTGAGTCTGGAGCGGGCGATGGAACAGGCGTTGGAGCAGCGACCACGGAGGTTGCCTCCGGGGTTCCGCCGGAGGCAACCTCCGTGGGCCCGGGCGTGGGTGGAACGGCGGTAGGCGTGGGCGGCAACGGTGTTGGTGTTGGCGGAACGGGTGTTACCGTTGGCGCTGGGCCACCCACCTGCACCAGATAATCCGCAATCACCTGTATCTGCTCGTCCGATAGATCCAACTGGTGAAAGGCGGGCATCCCTTTAGGCCCAAAGCGAATTTGATCGGCAAAATCTAACCTTGGCAACTCCTGCAGGTTAGGGCCAACGGCACCCCCTGTGCCATCCAGACCATGGCATCCCGCGCAGCCCTGAGCCATCCATTCGACGATCGGTTCATCTGTGCATGCTGGCTGCTTGATCGGTATGTTGTCGTATGTTGGTTTGTCGGTTGAGATGGCGGCCTGATTGCCACAGCCAGCTCGGGTCCAGACTCCGATCTGCGCCTCCCCTTCGGGAGAAACAAACGTCTGGACATTACGACTGTAACCATCCAATGGGCCATCAGTCAGGTTCAAGTGAGTGGCCCACCCTCTGTCGTGACCTCCCCAGGGCCGGATAACCACGGCCACAATCAGCAGCAGGCTTACAACGGTAAGAAACGCGAACCCAGCCGCTGGAACAATGTATTTGCTATTCACTCTGACCGCCCTCCGAAGCAGGAGTCATTGAGCCATCTCTGGCGATCTGCCAAATCAAGAACATCACAAAAAAGAAAGTCCCCCACACGGCGCTCAGGATAGCTACGAGGAACGAGACGTTGACGCCGGGCACACTTACGCCGGCTTCAACTTTGTACTGCCCTGGCCCTGCGCCTACGATGAGCGTGGTCTCAGCGAAGGCGCCACGGAATCCGTCCATGCCTTCAAATTCAGCCAGGACCAGTATTTCTCCCTCAGTACGTGGGACATAGGTAACTGTCGCTACCCCACGCGTATTGGTCATGGCGATTCCAATCACAAGGTCGCTTCCGTTGTTCATGAACTCTGTGGCTCGAAAGAATGTGATCTCTGCCTCCGGTACGGCAACGCCCTCAACCAGTAGGACAGCCTGCAGATCGATCACGTCGCCGACTGCTGCGGCTGGCACAATGAGTTCCATAGACGGCCGGGCCGCATCTTGAGCACTCACTGATGAAGACCAGATGGCAAGAATCGCCGCTGCGAGAACCAGCGGCAAAAGAACTTTCAGGTAGTTGGTGCTTATCATGATTAGTCCCCTCCCGCTGGCTGGGCTGCGGTGACCGGTGGCGGAACGGCTTCAATTGGGCGTCCCCGTGCCGCTAGTTCATGCTCGTCGTGAACCTCAGCAACTTCCCAGATAGCGATAACTGGCAGGATTTTCACTGCTATCGTGATGATCAAAATGAACCCCGCGAACGCGGCCGTCATAATTGACCACTCAACCCAGCTGGGGAAGTAATCCGCGGCTTCGTACGGCATCGTTGGGGTTCTAAGTCCACCGACAACGATGAAGTACCGCTCCATCCACATGCCAATTACCACCAGAATAGACGCAACCAGAATCCCCGGAATGTTTCGGGTCCACGGTATTAGGATGATCACCCCAGGGATGACCAGACCACCAATTGCGTAGAACCAGTAGTAAGGCGCTAGCGCCCCGGTAAACAACTGGTTGAATCCAAATTCACTTTCACCCGTCAGTTTGTATCCCTCAGTCACGTATTCCAGGATGTTGAAGTACATCATGATCAACGAGAGCGCCGCGAGCATGTATCCCAGATTGATGAAGTGCTTCGGGGTGAGGTACTCCTCCAGGTGATAGGCCTTCCTGATGACAACCATCAAAATGATCAGTGCCGCAATGCCTGAGTAGATTGCCCCCGCAACAAAGAACACACCAAATTCAGGATTGTTCCATGCGTCGCGCAATGTCATGCCAAAGATCCATGAGACCACTGTGTGTACTGACACAGCGATGGGGATGATGAGGATCATCATGATTCCCATGGCGACGTGCAGCTTCCGCCTCTGTTCTGGCGATCCTCGCCAGCCTATCGCTAACGTGCGATAGAGCACCCGCTTGAATGGTGAAACGCTGTCACCGAGCCGATCACGAGCCAGCGCAAAGTCTGGTATGAGTGGCAGGTAGAGGTAGATCAGGCTGCCCGTAAAGTACGTCGTGATTGCCAGGATGTCCCACGTGATGGGAGCCTGCCACCGCCCAAACATGAACAGGTGATGAACCCGGTCCGGGCGGCCAAGATCGATCAGCGGCATGAGCGCACCGATCATAAGAGCCACCACCGTGATGAACTCTGCCATCCGTGTAACCGGAACCCGCCACTCCGCCTTTGATACCCGCAAAATTGCGGAGATCAACGTGCCAGCGTGGCTGATGCCAATGAAGAACACGAAAAGCGTGATGTACATGCCCCACGTGATTCTGTCTCTGAGACCGGTTACGTACAGACCATCCCTGAGTTGCGTCGTGTACGCGTAGATGCCCCAGGCGATGATCAGAACAAGAATACCTATGAGCAGGTAATAGGCCCTGCTTGCCGTCGTCAGGGGCGAAAGGACCCGGTCCTCGAGCCGCTCACGATAACCGCTTATTTGCGGTGACCCAGACGGTCCCATACCTTCGCTCCTTCCTTTGTCTCTTTCCACGGCCATACGGTGTCTTTCCTGCCCTTTGAGTAGGCGTCGCGGCCAACGTCCTGGCCGTGCCCTGGGATGTAGTGGACACGAGGCTTCGTGTTCAACTCCTCCTTCAGGCGATATGCGTTGTTGTCGGAGAGGAACTTGCTCAACTCCACCACTTCATCTCCGTTGGTGGCGAGATCTTCCTCAAAGTCTCCGTAGTAGATGGCATTGTTCGGGCAGCTCTGCGCACAGCTCGGCAGTCTGCCTGCTCGTGCCATATCCACACAGAAGTCGCACTTGCTGGTAACGCCTTTTCGGAGTGGCGTCTGGCGCTCCGGGTGGTACTCAATAAATGTAGCCTCGGGCGGAATCGGAGGACTGCCCCAGTTGAAGAAACGGCGGTCGTATGGGCAAGCAGCCATGCAAGAGCGGCAACCAATGCACCGTTCCTGATCAATCAGCGTCATGCCCTCTGGCGTGGTCCACGTGGCCCCAACCGGGCAGACGTTTACGCACGGTGGGCTCTGGCACGATTGGCAGGGAGTAGGAATGAACTGCGTCCCTCCGCCAGGCAACTCAGCCTCAAAGACCTGGATCCACTCCATTGGTTCAGGGGCGAAATGGCTCTGGATGCAGCCTGCTGTGCATTGCGGAGGCAGATCAACAGACTGGCATCCATCGCACTTCCGTAGGTCTATGACCATCATCCAGCGACGGAGCCTCTTTGATGTGGATTCGGCGCCGCTCAGTGCAACAGCAGGCGATTCCGAACTTGAGGCCATCACTTTTGTAACTAATGGTGCGGCCACTCCAATTGCGGCGGCAGCACCCATCATCTTGAGTAGTTGGCGTCGGCTTAGCTGAAACTTGCGGTCATTCTCCGCAGCTTCCTCTTCGCGCGTCACTATTTTGTCCCGCACTTCTGGCGATGACTGTTTCTGTGTCATGAGGCAAACCTGGTAGCGATAATTTCCCGGTTGCACGGCGCTTTCCAGAAAGCACAAACAGAAACAGACATAGCTAATTTTCTGTAGTGGAACACGCACACAACGGGGTTAGGAGAGTTGTTATTCATCGGCGTCACCTGTGTAGACAGATTGAATATTGGTTATTGGCACCGCCCCTGGTCCCATGACCAGGGGCAGCACCGGAGGCGTCTTGTTTATGGTTAGCGTGCTAGTGCCGCTGCCGAGTTGGCGACGGCGGTTCTCACGTTGGCCCACATTTCGGCAGACTTCGGTCCACCCTGGTCGGATTCCAGAGTGCCGGTCCAGTCAGCGTTGTAGCTGACGAACGCACCACTGTGGGTGTTTCCACCATTAGGAGTCGGAATCCAGTCCACGGCTGTCCACGTGTCAATGTCGACCACGATGGTTTCCCAACCGTTCATGTTGCTGATCCAGAACTGGTTCACCTCAGGGTCCGGGTGAAGAATCGCGTGGTCCACGCTTGAAGCTGATCCACCAAGCTGGATAGGCATCTGGTGGAGGTCACGCGCCTGGCGCATTCCGACTGTGTCAAGCAGTCCAAGTACACCACCAAGGTTGTGGCTTCCCTCACCCTTACCGACGAGAACAGCCCGTGTCTCATCCCAGTTCAGGGCGATACCGTAAGGTCCGGCAACTCCTGCGCTGGTCGAGCCAACAACTTCGTTGATCTCGTTGTCGATCTTGTAAACGGAACTGCTGTGCCCATCAACTACGTAGGTAAAGCGTCCGTCAGCTGTGTGCGTGATCCCAATCGGGTGGTGCCCAACACCTTCAATGACTTCGTGCTTACCGGTCGTGATGTCGAACTTCGCGATTCCGGCTGCCGGTGAGTGGTTTGATCGGATCCAGTTGGCTCCAATTGAGACGTACACGTACTGGCCATCAGGTGACGGGGTAGTGAACGGGTGACCCATCGGCATGATGTCATCGTACGTAATCGACTTCCAAACCCTGTTGTCGTCATTCGGGTCCAGGATGTGATGCGGGCCACCATTGGCGCCGAAGCCCCACTGTACGATTACCTTGGGGTTACCGTCTGGGTCGTTCCACGCCTGTACGTGATGGACCCTCTGGCTTCGCATTCCACCCTCAAAGTAACTTTCCTGCCTCAGAAGCTTGTCAATCTTCAAGGTCCGCATGTTGACGATAGCGAGGTAGCCCAAACGGCCGCCCGTATCGTTGTTGCCGGCACCGAATCCTACGTATGCCCACTTGCCATCAGGTGAAACGTCCGCACCGTGTGGGAATGAAGAAACTGGCTTCGTTACTCCGCCGTCTTCCACCTCGGTGAAGAGCACCGATCCAATGACGTCGTGGGTGTACGCGTCAACCATGTGGAAGCCGCCAAAGTACGCAGCGTCTGCGTCTGCGGCGGGGTTGGAACTCTCCGTACCCTCACTGCTCATGTAGATCAACGGGTGTTCCGCTGCGCTCCATGCATCAGGACCGCTCGAATCGAACTGTGTGACGAGGAATAGTCCACCGCGCACAGACTCATCGTTGGCCCATCCGGTAGGCGCTGACCCAGCCGGTGCCGGTACTGATTGCCCTGCTGAGATGACGGAAACGGTCACTGGAGGTGCTGCTTGACCAGCCGTCCCTAACTGAGTCGTTAGCGACGTTACCTGGCTCTGCGCTGAGCCAAGTGACGACTTGGTTGTAGTCAGTTCACTCGCTGCGGCTGCTGCGGCACTTTCTGCAGCAGATGCTGCGCCCTGGGCCGATGTCAGGTCAGCCTTGGCCGACGATAGTTCACTTTGAGCGACGGCCAGGTTTTTCGCGGCGTCAAGATCTTCCTGGTTTATGTCACTGCCACTGCTGCATGCGACTCCAACTACAAGACTCGCGACGATGGCAAGTGCAAGCACTCGCCCCATCCTGGAGCCGAACGGAGCCGCCAATTTACTTAGCATTCCTATTCTCCTGTTTATGCGGCCTGAGCAGTGTTTCGAACCCTGGCCGACAATTTCTCACTTCGCTTATTCCACATGGCTGGCAACAGTTAGGTCTGGAGGGCACAAGAACCATTTACTGTTGACCAGCCATGCCGGTTGAGCGTTTGAGCAACCGATAACCGATGTGATCGGCAATTTCGGCTACTCGCACGGACTACCGATGAACGGTCACACACAGGTTTATTAGGTAGAGCGTGAGCCTATTGTGAAGCAGGTCACAATCAAAATGAGGTTTTTGTGAGGAGCGACTCTATGACATATAACCGAACAGAAGTACGACATTGAAAAATCAGATACATACTGGGTGGTTTTACTCATGAATACCCCGCATTGTTCGTCAGAAATATGGTAATAAATATCTAGCAGGAAATAACATTAACTATCAAGCGAAATATAGCGCGCGATATCACGCCATGAGATTCAAGTCTGTGGGTTCTATGCGGCTGTGCATCCGCTGCATCGCAGCCGCATGACCGAGTCCTGGGTGGGACTGGCGGGTTGGCTACGTGCCCAGCGGAGACCCGGTAAGGCCGTAGACAAACTCGGCGAAGGCCATGTAGTTTCCGCTGATGAGCAGGATGCCGAAGCCAAACATCAACAGAGCGCTTGCTATACCCATCCATCTGACCATCTTCTCCATCTTGAATAGCAACGGCAGCACCTTCGCCATCGCCACTCCGGCGATGACCAGAGGAATGCCCATGCCCAGTGAGAAGATGAAGAGAATCAGTGCGCCGTAAAGCGCCGACTGCGCCATGCCCACGTACACGACCATGCCAATCACCAGAGCCGAGCCAAAGCAGGTCATGCAGCCCGTGGCAAACGCGAACCCGGCCAGCATCATCTCCCACGGTTTTGCCCCGCCTTTGCTCTCCTGGGACATTTTTGAGAGAACCGGCATTTTGCAAATGAGCGGTGCACGTACTTTCGCCGCTACCCGCAGCGCAAGGATAAGGACGATTATTCCAGCGCCGAATGCCACCCATTTCTGGGCCGACACGTAAACATCAGACTCACCAAGTTGCCCGGCGGCAAACCCCAGTAACGCTCCGGCGGCGGTGTAAACCATCGTGAAGCCCAGTACAAAGAACAGTGCTGCCTTGAGCACAGCGAACCGCTGGGTGATGGCCACTTTTCCGCTGGCTTGCTCCATGCTCAACCCTGCCAGAGCAGGAATGAAGTAAACAGTCAACTGGAAGAGACACGGCCACATTGACGCCAACATCCCAGCCAGCAGCGCAAGAACGGTCGCCCAGCTCATGCCGAACGGCGTTCGCGATGTTGTGTAAGCGATGGGCAGATCCCAATCAAGAATTTCGCCCTGTGGCATCGCGAGTTCAAGTTTGTCGGCGTTGATTAGCAGATCCTGATCCGTAGGGAACCGGACCACCGTCACCCTGTGATGCGGCGACGTGACTTTCTGTTCAGTGAAATCAGAGGCATACTCTTCACCGTCAACAAAAAGCCTTAATGCCGGTTTCACGTCGGGCAGGCTCTCAGTGTGAGTGCTTTCTGAGAATACGAACGCAACCTGACCGTCAGGAATATACGCTTCCACAGCACCATTCGGGAACGATGTATCCAGGTATTCCCTGGTCGCGAGTGTGGCAGTAACTTCGATCTCATCTACGCCGTTGTACGAGACGCCATTCTTATTTCTTCGGAGCACCTTTGACAGGTCGTATACGGAAGCGACAGGCTCCGCAACAGTTGAGTCTCCGACCGTGTCCGTGGAATCCACGCCACCACGGTTAGCGATCAGCACCGATGCCGCAGAACCCAGCACAATGATCACAATTGCCAGACCAACGAGAACCGTCCATTTTCGACGCTGTCGGAATGCCCTTTCGCGGAGGGTAGCAGAGCTCGATAACGTTCGATCGGCGGCGTCTGAGATCGCCATATCGTAGGACTCCCTTAGTGACTTCTTCGGTGTATCACGATGACCGCGCTTTTCTGCGTCGACCCCATCGGATGATTGTGTTCATATAGGGCACTATAAAAAGTATTCCATGAATTGAGTGTGATACAAATCACACTCCCATGAGAGTTGCGTGTAATTCTCGGCTGGCCACTCATGTGGCGTGGACTAAGCACTGGCTAATGCCGCCGCAGGCTGGAAGGCGCAGGTTGGGTCTGCAGCGGTTAGATTTCCGGTGAGGGCGAATGTGCGTGACCTTGAGCCCCCGCACACGCTGTTGAACATGCAGCCGCCGCATTTTCCGGTGAGCTTGGACCGGTCGCGGAGCGTTGTGAAGATTTCGGACTTTCGGTACAGGTCGACCACGCTTTCAGCGCGCGCATTGCCCGTTTTCAGCGGTAAGAAGCCGCTTGGATAAATATCGCCGGTGTGCGATATGAAGAAGATGCCACGGCCGTCGTTGGTTGGCGAGGTGGGCCAGTAGCGCGCAACCTCGCCCGGCTTTAAGTCTGCAATCGACCGCCCTTCAGACTTCAGCCGGCGCTGAATCATCTTCCGACGATAGGGCTGCCCCAGGGTGGTCTTGACCTGGAACGGCCACGTTCTGGCATTGTCCAGGATCCAATCGTAGACATCTTCATGGTCGTCGGCTGAGAGCAGTTCGCTCTCAAGTCCCCTTCCGGTTGGCACAAGGAAAAATAAGTCCCATAGGGCGGCGCCACTTACCGAAACAAGGTCGCCCATTGCAGTAAGTTCGTTTCTGGTGCGAGAGGTGATCGTCGTGTTCACCTGAAACTGGAGACCGACGGCGTTGGCCTTTTCGAACGCGCCCAGCGTCCGTTCAAACGTTCCTGCGAATCCGCGGAATGAGTCATGTGTCTCGGCCGTTGCGCCATCCAGACTGAACGACACCCGACGGACGCCGATATCGACGAGCTTCTTCAATCGCTCTTCGGTTACCAGTGCGGTGGCGCTTGGCGATACCGATACGATCATCCCAAGGCCAATCCCATACTCAGCGATCTCAAAGAGGTCGCGTCTCATGAACGGGTCGCCGCCGCTCAGCACGACGATGGGCTTGGTATCAAATGAGGCAAGCTGATCCATCACGCTGAAGCACTCCGCGGTGGAGAGCTCATTTGGATGTCGCTGCGGGCGCGCCTCCGCACGGCAGTGGCGGCAGCTCAGGGCGCAGGCCAACGTGAGTTCCCAGAAGACCACCACCGGGTCACGGTCAAGATCGCGCGGGGCTGGAGGCCCACCGTGCGCCCCACCATGTACAGCATCGGAGGTGCCTCCCGGGTGTGGCACTATGCGACGCCTGTACTGGCAGAGGCTAGAACGCCATCGGATCGTTCTGCCGGCGTGAGGTAACACGCGGGATCGGGCCCCCAGGGATCGCCAGTTGCGCTCTCTGCTCGCACACGAAGGTTGCCGTTACAGATACCAAGCCAGCTACAACTCTTGCATGGCTCGGCCAGCAACGGTTTGCGGTCTCTGAGTTGGCTGAGGAACGTGTTATCCGGGTTGGTCCAGATCTTGCTGAACGAATCTTCTTTGACGTTGCCCAGGGTTCGCGTCCACCAGAACTGATCCGGGTGTACGTTACCGAGATTATCGATGGCCGCAATTCCGCTACCCGCACTGTTGCCACCATTTTTCGCCAGAAGCACCTCGATGTCCTCTGCGCGGTCTGGAGCATTCTCCCGGCTCCACATTTGCAGGTAGGGAGCATCGGCGTGGTTATCTACGGTCAGCACCTCAAGGTTCGAGCCATTGCGGTGTGACTCCTGGGTGCGCTTGAAAATGAACTCTACGGCCTGACGACGCGCTTCTGCTTCGAGGTCAAATGACAGCAGCTTTTCACCGCGGCCAGCGTACGCCAGGTGGTAGACGCAAAGGCGAGGGACTCCCTCCGCCTCAGCGAGGTCGAACAGTGCAGGAAGGTCGCCCACATTCTGGCTTGTCATCGTTACCCGCATGCTGACTCTCATATCCGCGGCAAGAGAGTTACGAATCCCCTGAATCGTCTTTTGAAACGCCCCTTTGCTGCCGCGGAACTTGTCGTGCGTAGTCTCCAAGCCATCAAGGCTGATGCCGACCCGATTGAGTCCAGCGTCTTTGAGTTCTGCAACCCGCTCTTCCGTAAGGAGAGTCCCGTTGGTTGAGATGAGGCACTTGAGGCCAATTTCTGTGGCGTACCGGATCAACTGACTCAGGTCTTGTCTCATGGTTGGCTCGCCGCCAGAGAACAGGACCACAGGTATTCCGAAGTCGGCCAGGTCATCGAGTACCGTGAATGCCTGTGCCGTTGTTAGCTCACCCGGATACTCTTCGTCGTGGGATGAGCTGTAACAGTGTGCGCAATGAAGATTGCAGGTTCGCGTGATGTTCCAGACGACGATTGGCCGTGAGTGAACTGGTCGCGGCACCGGCGCGCCCGGGCGGCGTTCGCCGTATCTGAGGTCGTCTCCAGGTGTCTGTTCGCCGATGAGTAACCGGGTTACCGAGAGCAATATAACTCCTACTCGATAGAGATGTTTTAGTACTACCGATCTATGGGAACGCCCGGCCTATGAGCCGTCAATGAACTTGCTGTAGTACAAAATGATGGAACCGTGAGGATTACGGAATTCGTTGTTATTACGTCGATCTGCTGATTTCTGGGAGTGGCGTTTCCTGAGCGCTCTCCACTATTGCTTAACTGGGATCTAGCAGCTCGCCTAGCTGCGTGACCAGATCGCTCCTGCTGATCTCGCCAGTCCACTTGCGCGTGACCTGCCCGTGGCGGTCAATGAAGACCGTGGCCGGTAGTCCTACGATTCCGTAGTCCGGCCCAACGCTGCTGCTCTCTGCGAACCCGACGGGATAGGTCACATCGACCTCGTTGAGAAAATCGACAACACCCTTATCTGACGGATCAAACGACACTCCCATGTCGACGCCAATGAACGCAGCGCCTTGATCTTTGTATTCCCTGTATGTCTGCTCAAACGAAGGCATTTCGACGCGGCATGGGGCGCACCATGTGGCCCAGAAATTCAGGACCACGGCCTTTCCTCGATAGTCCGATAGATGCAGCATCGCTCCGTCTGGCTCGTTGAGTCGGTTGTAGAGAGTCAACTCGAAATCTGGCGCCAGCGCGCTTTCGTCAGCATCAGACGTGCCGCATCCCATGACGATCAATATGAGAGCACCTGAAGCGACCACGACGGACAGGACCGATCGCATCGACTGTGAAATGGCAATCATCATTTCAGCGTCCTGATGTAGGCGATCAGATCAGTAATTTCATCGCCACTCAGCACGTCGCCGGACCCGGGCATGCTGGTGCCTGGAATGCCTTCGCTGATCGACTGGAACAGGGCGACGTCTGACTGAATTGGTACGCGGTCAATCAGGTTGCCGGGAGGTGGGTCAATGCTCGTCGCCAGCGGGCCGTCACCAAATCCCGTGCTGCCATGACACACATCGCAGAACCTGAGGTAGGAAACTTTTCCACTGGCCAACGGGTCTGCCACAGGCGCGGACTCATTTTCTTGAGAACCACCCTCACTGGCAAACAATCCGCTGGAGTTGAATGTCATAACCAGCCCCGCAAGCGTCGCAGCGCCCCCAAGAGCAAGCGCTGAAATACCTCGTCGAGTGACAAAGTTGCCAAACGCGAACCCGATGATAAGTACGAGTGCGCCCGATAGACCCAACTCAGTCCAGACAAGCGTCTGAAGCTGAGCTTTCGGCGCAACTTCAAAGACCGTACGGCCATTGGGGTGGACGCTACAGACGTAGTTGAACGTACCCACTTCACGAAATGGCGCCGTCACGGTTGACCCGTCGAAGACGAATAGCCCACCTACAAGGTGTGGCGCCACATCCTCGTTTTTCAGGACAAGGCGGTCTCCCTGGGTCAACTCGATCCTCTCAGGGATACCAGCGTTCGTGTCTCCAGCATCCAGCCGGGCAGCGGTGCCGGGGGGGATGACGACCGTGACGTCATGCGATCCTTCAAGTACCCCGGTCCTGAATATCCAAATTAGCGCGATGAGCGCGAGAACCCCGGAGCCAAGGAGGTAGGCCCTCAGAATTCCCGAACTCACTCGCGGCCGCTGCACCTAACGCTCACATCCCACTATGGTTCTCGCACAATGGCTTCGATCACCTGGTTAGAGCTGATCTCAAAGTCGAGCGTTAGTAAGACGATGTCACCCGGAATCAGATCGCTCTGGAGATCAAGCAGCATCACGTGGAGGCCGCCTGGCTCCAATTCGACGCTTCCGCTAGCCGGGATTGGAATGTTCTGGACCTGCTTCATCGACATGAGGCCTTCTGAGTCCATCGACGATTCATGCATCTCTGCCGAAGTTGCGACGACCTCACCGGTACTCTTGCAGTAGACGTCCGTTACAGCTACGAGCGCGTCTGCCGCATCGCCGTCGTTCACAAGGCGGAAGTAGATGGCGCCCGTGCTTCCCATGCCATCCATTCCTGCCATTGATCCCATATCGCCCATGGCCTCGTCCGACATCATGGTGTCCATTCCGGTCATGGCGGTGGCATCGGTCATATCGCCCATAGCGTCATCTGATTTCATGGGGTCCATCGGCATAGTCACAGCGTCAGCCATATCGTCCATAGCATCATCTGGTTTGATTGAGTCCATCGGCATAGTCACAGCGTCGGCCATATCGTCCATAGAATCTTCAGGCTTCATGGAGCCCATGTCGGGCATCGCTGTGGCGTCAGCCATACCACCCATCGCATCGTCTGACTTCATGGAGTCCATACCGGGCATGGCTGTGGCGTCGCCCATATCGTCCATGGAGTGATCGGACATCATCGACTCCATGCCACTCGTACCGGCCCCCGCAGGTCTGGCCCACGCGTCCAACACGCGAATGCTGGGTATCGCCTCAGACGTTGCAGTCAGCGCAGGCGCCGTGGTGGGCAAGGTGACGGTGATGGGTGTTGGAGCCGCAGTGGCCGGGGCAGCCACGTCGTCCGTGCCACAGGCCGCTGCGGGCAGTATCAATATGACCATCAGGCCAATTAGCCAGGTCTTAATTGAGATTCGCATGATTGTTAGCTCTCTTATTGTTTTGGGTTTCATGAGTTTTCAAGAATTTGAATTACGTCTGCCGCTACTTCGTCGGGGTTGAATCCAAAGCGGTATTTCACTCTCAATTTCATGTCTTGATCAACCAGGTATGTGTAAGCGGTGTGCGCCATCAGGTATCCAGCGGCGCTCTCTCCAACCGATTCACGTTTTGCCACCACACCGAACGACTTCCAGACAGCCCGAAGCTCAGCGTCGTCGCCGGTGAGTCCAACGAAGCTTTCGTCAAACACGCTCAGCCGCTGCTTCATGACCTCCGGTGTGTCGCGTTCGGGGTCAACCGTCACCATGATGAAATTGACGTCATCGGCACGGTCGCCCAGAGCCCTCTTAACCCTTACCAATTCGGCAAGCGTCGTAGGGCAGACATCCGGACAGAGGGTGTAGCCAAAAAAGATCAGATCAACCTGATTTGGGTCTTCGCTCAGGCGATAGCTCTCACCATCCTGATCCGTCAGGACGAAGTCCGCGATCTCCCTAATTGGCGTCGTTACCGCGCCGGAGAACTCGTGATCTTCCTGGACCGGGGATGATGAACATGCAACCGCCGCCATCACCGCCATGGTGAGCCCGGCTGTCATCAATTCCTTTAATAGCTTGTGCGTCATGAATTACCTGTGAATCGGATAGTGAAACGCGCAGTGATGGTGTCGCCACGGCGCGAGTTGATCAAAGACGAGGTCGGTTTCAGCGAAACCGACGTTCAGTGCGTCTGTTGAAGGGAACTAAGCGCGCGGCGGGGGGCTGGGCGGGGTCAGCGCGGCTTCCGCAGGTCTGTCACTGTTACGCGGGGTGCCGTACGAGTGACCATCATCATCGCTCTGGAAAACGAGATCGTCGACGAGAAAGAAAGGATTCACCAATGCCGGAACACCCTGTACTGCACCTTCGTAGGTCGATAGGAAAATGATGCTGTCAGACGTGATTTGGTCCCTTGATGCAGCTGGTGACCCGGCTGGCTGATCCAGTTCATATGAGTGAGCGTGATCAGGGTTCACCGCCCCAAGATAGACGTGGCCGTGAGCCGGTTGTCGCTCGGCGAAATCATGATCGATAGCCGGACCAATGAGCGGCAGCGTAAGAGAAAGCACAGCCAGCAGGCCAAGCAGTTGGACGACGCAGTCTCCCATTCGAGACGTCATAGTGCCACCAACCTGCGGGCGCATGACGATTTCGCGCCTACTGCTCGGTGTGGCGTTGTGATTGCTGAGTGGATGATTTTCGCGTGACAAAACATTGCTCTGTAAAAAACGCTATCACCCGGCGGAGGCCCGTTGAGCGCCTCATCACCAAACCCTCACGGCGTGGTGCCAAATCTCACGATTCAGGCCGCAACTCGCTTACTGGCAGAGCATTTTCGGGTTATTGAGTGACCCTGAAAAACTGGCGTACCGGGGCGGATTCAGGATCGGCGAAGTAGTCCAAATGCGATGTCCGGGCCGTTCTTCTCAACGTACGCAAGGCGGATCCACATAAGCGCCATCGGCTCAAGTAATCGCGCCGCGCTGAGTGGGCCACAGTCGACCGCGTCGAAACCGATCTCGCTCGCGAGCCCCATTGTCAGCGACTTGGCGTCAGCGTCATCGCCGCACACGAACCCGGCCGCCTTCTGGCCGTCGAAATCAAGCTTCGCTACGTTGCCCATGCCAATGGTGTTGAAGGCCTTCACCACGCGAGCGCCGGTAGCGTTTGCGATAAGTTCCGCAAGCGATTCGCCAGCCTCCGTGAACGGCATCATGTCATCGCCAATCGGATTGTTCGCGTCCATGAGCACCTTGCCGGAAAGATCGCCCGCATTGGATGCGATCTCAACGGCGTTACGACCGGGCACGGCAAGCAGCACCGCATCAGCACCGGCGTGGCAGCGGTCAACGAGTGTCGCCGACGCCGATGTCCCACATGCCTTGACCATCTCGGAGATGCGGTCCGCGCCCGGTTCTCGGGTGCCAATCACAATCTCATGGCCGTTGGCCGCCCACGCCTTCGCAAGTGTCTGACCAACTATTCCGGTGCCAATGACGCCAATCTTCATTTTGAACTACCTCATCCTGTTGTCGGAGTTCCACATGTCAGGGTTTGAGCCGATGATCTCTTTCACCTGCTCGGTCACCGTCGATAGCTCAGCTGATACGTCAGGTGTGAGCTTCAGGTCGATGGCGGGAACATTCCAGCTGAGTTCTTCGGGACTGCGCGCACCTATTAGTAGCGATAGCACACCGGGTCGGCTGCGTGCCCACGCAAGGGCAACGCTGGCCATCGGCTGCTCCATCTGGTCGGCAACATACCGAATTTTCTCCACCGCCTCAAACAACTCCTCCTCGCAACCATCCTCGCCGTGACTGCTCTGCGGCCTGTCCTTTGAGTAGTGTCGCGAGCGCGCGAGGCCTTCCGGCACCTCATCGGCGTTCTTGTAGCGGCCCGTCAACACACCCTGCGCCAGCGGGCTGTAGCAAATGATCCCCGTGTTGCTCTCAACGCACAGAGGCTGAATTTCGTGCTCAATGGCACGCCATGCCAGCGAGTACGGAAGCTGGTCAGACTGGCACTCGCCAGTACCCAGCGCCGCGGACAGGTCTTCGATGCCGAAGTTGCAGACACCCAGCGCCCGAACCTTGCCTTTCTCGACCAGCCGACTCAGCGCCTCCCACTGGTCGTCCAGCGGAATGTCATGGTTCGGCCAGTGGATCTGGTAGAGGTCGATATAGTCCGTGCCCAGGTTCTTCAGGCTGCGGTCGCAAGTCTCCTCGACCACTTTCGGGTCCAGGTGAGGCGGGCTGATCTTGGTGGCGATAATCGCCTCCTGCCGACGACCAACCAGACCCTCGCCGAGCACCTGCTCAGACTTCCCTGCGCCGTATCCCTCTGCCGTATCGAAGAAATTAATCCCCGCATCCAACGCAGCATGCACAGCGGCAATCGAGTCGCCGTCATCCTGCTCGCCCCACACATCCCCACCAGCAAAGGGCCAACACCCCAGCGCAAAAGTAGAGACCTCAATGTCCGTATTGCCAAGCTTCTTGAATTGCAATGTCAGTTCCTGCCGGATGGGTGCGAGTGTTCAGTCGCCGAAGTGTACTTCACTGCGCCGCGGTTCCGGCGTAGTGCGGGCATCCCTGCCCGCACCTCGCCCCCCGTAGCGGCAATTCACGAATTGCCCCCACACACCCACTTGAAACGCCAGCTATCCTGACACCGTGTACGCAATTACGTACCCCCGATTCGTACTAGAGCGGGCACTGTGATCGAGGTTGTCGGTTCGAGTCCCGACTAGTGGGCCTAACGAGACGATATCAAGAACTTTTGAGGTTACGGTCCCGCTGGTGGTCTGACGCTATCTACTCCTTTTGAGGTGGAGACGGGGCAGGGAGTGCTGTTCACTACTTGCAAAACGAGCTGATCGTGAGAATCCCTCGTCTGTAGCGGACCTGGGAGCCAGTCACGCGCAGATGGAGTTGGCGCAGGTTCTGCCAGAACCCGCTACGAGTCCCTAAATGGACGGGATTCTATGATTTTGACCGTTTCATTTAGTAAGAACCCAGCTATCAGCGAACTCAGCCCGATGGCCCACCAAGAATTCATCGCTCCGATCGCGAAGACGATCAATCCACCAACCCACAATCCCTTTTTGGCGAGTAGGATTTTCCTGCCAGTCGTGGCTCTCAACCATCGCGCCCAGTAGCGATGAAATCTTTTCCGAGTGGCAGAACGACGCCGGCCCACCAGAAACTCTGGTCCCGTAGACATCCATTCCCCGATTCCAGTTTTATCAGCGACGTCGATTGTGCAAGGAATGGGAGCGATGGTTCGACGCTCCCGAAATCTCCGGGTGATCGCGGACTCGTCAAACCGGATATCACGCGATCTGCCCATTCGTGAATATCGGACGACTCCCTGACCCGAAAGAAAGTTGAACCTAATCACCGTCGCTCGGTGTCTCGCAAACGTTTGTAGTCGACTTCCCGTTTCGACGAACATATCGATTTTTGACCTGAGCAGTTCGGGGATTTCTAATGAAGAGGCCTTTTGCATCGCCAGCGATCTCGAAACATCATCGTACTGATAAATGTACCGTTCTATTTCCGGCGTCTCGGACCCTGGCTTTGCAAACTTGATTTCTACAGTTTTCCCGATGATTATTGTGCCGCCCCAGAGCAAACGACCGGCCAGCGAAAGTTGGTTCCAAGATCTCAAATGGAACTGGTCTCCGCGATGGCCTGGGTTCCAGCGAATTCCTTCAAACCAAGTCTTTAATTGGTGAAACGCTTCTACCGTAATCGTGGCGCTTGTTGATCTTCCAGAGACACCCTGTCCTAGCGACGAATATGCGATTTCCAGTGTGTCGTCGCGCTCAAATTGACGCTCAGCCTCCGTGAGGTCGTCAACAATTTTCCCGAACTCCTCAGGGGATCGTCGTGCAAAGTGCAACGCACGGCTTTTGACCAGGCGTTCAGCTTCCTGCCAGATAGCGGCGCGGAGAAGTTCTGCGGGTGGACTTGTACCGGGCTCGAGGCTGATTGTATTAGTGGTGCCAAGAACGTCGCTGTATCTCTCTGCCAATCCGATCAGCACCCGTGTCAGATATAGAAGATTCTTCCGGTTCTTCTTCCCCGTGAATTGCGTCCCACGGCCGTTCTCAAACTCAGATAGCCGGGATAGCGATTCATCGCCCCCCACAACCGAGGCGACCGCAAGTGCTCTCTCTAGTTCCGCTAGATAGGCACGGGTCATCTCGCTCGAGAAGTCGCGAGTGTTCTCGGTACTCATGGTTGGCATTCGTCGTCGAATAGCGAGCCGAAAATCGAGATACAAAGCTACCTCAACGGCGGACAGTGGACCAACTTCTACCGAAGCGCGTTCAAGGGCCATCTGTGCGTTCGTAGCCGAAGATATATCCCGTAGTGCTGTCTCCCAAGCGTCGTATCTCCGGGAAGAATCCGCACTACCCATTCGACTCCAAATATACCCAAACAACATGGATACCCGTGGCTGTTGCTTGTACATGAGCGTGATGGGATCTGTTTCAGTTGAAGCTGCGCCTGAAGCCCGAATTTCATTCAATAAATAGGTTAGAAAAAGTTGATACGTCTGGGGTGACGCTTCCCGGGGCAAGGGATCGGACACTTGGCCACCATAGTATGGCTCGACGCACGCGAGGCCGAACCCGATCAAACGAATCTCGTCGTCTGAACTTGAGTAAACGGTTTGTGGTCCAGCGCTCTGGAACTTACCTTGCGCCCATCCCGTTCTCTGTATCGTTTGTCCGATTGAACCAAGGAGTCTAAATAGATTGGCAGTTGACGATGCGCGTAAATCATCTAGTTGGGATTCCACAGAATCGAAACCCTCGTCAACCTCGTAGACGGTGTAGCAGATGTCATCATGAATAATCGAGCAGGACGGGAATGATGTCTCATGCCTAATTTGTCCATCAAGATATCCTCGCCAGGCCTCAAGTGTTGGAAATCCTCGTCGCTTTAACTCTGAGAATGGGATTATCTCAAGCAACGCCCTCTTTTGAGATGGCCTTATTAAATTGACGATTCTTACGACCCCGTCAGGTGTTGAAAGCACTTCGTCGCCGTAGCGATAGGTTGTTCCACAGACCGTTGCCGTGGGCACGCCATCGTCAAACCGCAACGGATTATCTGAGTCGGTCGAGACCAAAATTCTGAACTGATCTAGCGCTAGCTCGCTGACCACGTCATCCGATGTTCGCTGGACGATCAGTTGAAGGTGCAACAACGCTTGAGCCCGAACGATGCTCGAAAGGTTCACAGATATCGACCACCTCGAAATGCCCGGCATGTTGGCGAGGAAGTCGCGATTTTCGAGGACGACAGCGATCTGCCAAGCCCGCCTCAGGCTTGATTCGAAGATTCTTGGCAATACAACCAATAGGTTTTCTGGGACAGCCTCGATGGCCGCGGACCCCAAGTGCGGATCCCCTGCGATCAGTGATCGTCGGAGGAGCGTCAAGTACTGTCTAGGTGTCGCATCAATTAACAATTCGTTGAATTGGACAAAGAGTCGATCATCATGATCTACGTGGCCAATAAGTTCGATTAACGCCCCCTTGTAATCACGGTCGTTGCGGATAGTCGATGACAATTCGTTTGGGATACTCTCGAAAGTAGCCATATACCGAGTCATTGATGGAAGAGCGGGATTAGCCGCGCCACGATCTATCTCAATATCGATAAGGGATCGTATTCCAGGGCTCGATAGAGGTACTTCGTGGACTCTCAGCGCTGAGTAGGCCAGTGTACGAATAGTCGGATCTTGATCCGACGCGAGATCAACCAATAATTCTGTCGGAGGACGCACCTCGGCGTCTTCAATAATCAACCGCAAAAATATCGCCCGAGTCAACGGATCGCCTTCGCGGATCAGTTGATTGAATTGCGAATCCCAATTAAAGGCACTATTTGCGGTTATGAGAATTAGAGTTGACCTGATGGCTGCGGGATCGGTGATTCCGTCGCTGAGAAGTTGCATTGCCATCGTCAGCAAGCGTGACTGGACGGGTGCGTTCGCATGTATGCGAAGTATCGATCGCAAATGGGGACCGATTCGCGCGAGCTCATCAGCATCGACAAATTCCCAAAGATCTTCACCGAGAAGATCACGGATGCTTGTCTCAAGAACGGACTCATCAGCATCTTGGAAATCGATTCGGCCAATCAAATACTTGCGATGGCGAGCTTCGCCGAGCAAGATGGAAGGATCCGCCACCGTCCCATCTGAACTCTTGTCTTCGTTCCTATCTAAACCTAGATGCCTGAGATCTTCGTCGATCTCGGCCAAGCGACTCGGCACATCGTCACCAGGATTGAACGCAAAAAACATGTCATCCACGTAGCGCCCATAATGGATCGCTTCTGATTCCCAGCGTCTGTCAAAATCCGAGAGGTAAAGATTCGAAAGCGAGTGGGCCAAATTGGGACCAATTGGCAATCCACCCCCGAAAGTGGCGGACCCATCGGAAAGTCTTACTTGATATTCGATGAATGATCGAATAATCGGGATCAGGTCGGAGTCAAGCGGGAGAAGCCTGACTACCATGGATAGCAACTGCTCTTTCTCTATGGTGGGGTAATAGTTAGAGATATCCGTTATGACGAATTTCGTCTCTGGCTTAAACGTCAGAATAATTTCTGTCGACGCGGAGTACTTACTCCATCCATCTCCCCAAGGGCGAAAGAAGCCAGTTGCCCCATTGGACTTATCTCCATGTCGGTGCGCAAACGTGGATTCCGACAGCGCTGAGTCGATGATAGGACCGATGAGATTAAGTAGCGATTCCGCAACGATTCCGTCGGCGGGTGAATGGGACGCGAGGATCCTCCGGCCTCCACTAGGCTTGGGAATCGATAATTGGGTCATGGGTTGAAACTCGAACCCGCCTCCTAGTATTGATCTCGATATGAGGAGGATTTCATCCGAGAGTCCAGATTCAAATTCGAGAACCTCTGATGGGTCGAACGTAAGATCTGCATGCCCTGCCCAATGTTTCCATTGGCTCCACGCTGCCATCAGCAAATCTTCCTCGGCTAGTGCAGTCAGGCTGATTTGGTCGGCAGAAACCGGCGGTAATGATTTTGAATTGCGTGCGTTCGTATTCATGTGCGTCAGTAGATTCTAGATCACTCCCGATCCTGACCGGCTCCCCGAATCCTGAAGCAGCGGTAATGTGAGTTCTCCAAGAGATGCAAGATCGCCCGCACGTTGAATAATCGATATTCCCTTTGGACCAGATTCCGCGATGAAGGTCGACAAAAAGGACCGGTTTTATCTGTCGCCATCGCCAGAACGAAAGTAGCCCGTATTTCGCTACCCCATTTTTATTTGTCACTAAAGGCCGACAACACTTCCGGTCAGGTAATCTGCACCCATCGCTCTCTAGTGCGTGGGTCTGGGTAATAACTGCAGTAGATGCCGCTGAGGCCGTCGGACAGCTCCCGAAGGGTGAGCGGAAGGGAATCCCACCCTGCGGCATTCAGCGGCCAGGCATTGGCTCGCTAACGGCGTGCTGATCAATGTCGGATCCCGGTGGCTCAGCCACACCAATCTTCAAACCACGCTGATCTATTTGGAGATTTTGCCTGACCCTGATGGAATGATAGTCGAGATTCCATAGCGATCAGAACACATGTGCTAAACTGAGAATCCAATGATACAAGCAGAAAAGGAATCTCAGCATGGCAATGTTTAACAAGGGCGATAAGGTACGAGTGAAAGACGAAGACGGTCCGTACTCAGGTAGGCGTGGTATGGCTGCCGTTATCGTAGAGGTTGGGCCTGCCCCAATGACCGATCCTAGTCTCGGGCCGCTCGGATCATCAGCTCCAGAGGACTGGGTTGAAATCAACCTTGAAGCCGAACACTGGTCACCTGGCAGCCGACGAACCTGGGTGCCGGTCCGCATCCTAGAGATCGCCTGACCGATCGTTTCGTTAAGTGCGAAAAGGGTGTCGATCAATCCCTTCGCAATAATCCCTGATGGGTGGGTGTACGGAAACGATCCCTTTCCCGTACACCGCCATCCCACGCTAGACACCCCATCCCGCCTCGTGCCAATATAAGAACATACGTTCTAGTACCTGCTCCACCGGCACGAAGTAATCCCAAATCCTCTCCCTCCCTTCCATATCGAAAACTACATACCAGCTCGTACGGCTGGTCAGGTCACTGATCGCCATCGCGAGTTCTGGTGCCATCCTGAGCGAGTCGAAGGGCAACGGCTCCCCACGCAATTTCTCTTTCATGAGTTGGGCGTACACCTCTGGTCCAAGCAGGCCCAGATCATCCGCTCACTCACTCGACACCGACGCGTCGCCGTCCGCTCATGCAACGGCTCAGGCAAAACATTCGCCGCCGCTGCGG
>JABMNO010000050.1 GCA_013204555.1 Chloroflexota bacterium
CCGGACGATGGTCTGGAATGCTGAAAACCGGCTGGAGCGCGTGGAAGACTCAGCTGAGGGCTGGAAAGAAACCTACGTCTACGACGCCGACGGCGGTCGCGTGGCCAAGAAGTACTGGAACGGCTCAACAACCTCCACCACCCTCTACGTCAACGGCATGTGGGAACGCGACATCGATAACGGCGTCGACACCATCCAGCTATCCCATGCTGGCCGGTACGTGGCGTCGTACACGAAGGGGCCGGGGACCAGTACGGACTTGCAGTGGCACTTCACGGACCACCTTGGCAGTCCGGTCGCATCTGGCGATCCCGACGTGCTGGCGGCTGGCGGCGGACGTCGTACGTTCCTGCCGTTCGGTGCGCCTAACTGGGAGGCGGCGCCGTTCGACTCCGGTGAAATCAACTTCACCGGCCAACGCAGAGACGCCGCAACCGGCCTCGGCTTCTACAACGCCCGCTACTACGACTCAGAAATAGGCCGTTTCATCTCCGCAGACAGCATCGTGCCGGGGATCACTGATGCCACCAGCTTCAATCGCTACGCTTATGTGAACAACAATCCACTGAAGTACACGGACCCTACGGGTCATGAGGTGGTATGTGTTTGCTTTGCGGTGAGCACTGATGCGTTCGCATTCACTGGAACGATTACAGTCGGAACCGCTTGGGATGGAAACGGGAATTATGGGACCGTCGTCAGTGTTTCTTATGGAGTAGGCTTCGGTGTTGGCGCGTCACTCGGGCTGGGTGTCCAGATCTCGAGTAAAGACAACCTGGAGGACATCGCTGGATTCACGAATTCTGTTGGGGGCTGCGCCGCGTTAATCATAGGGGGCTGCGCAAGCGTCAGTTTGGATGGCGACAGCGTCGCGGCTTCATTCAACATTGGATTTGAACTCAAAGCTGAACAGAAATCCACCGTCACAAAGGTTCTGATGGGTGAACCCAAAGCAGGGGCTACGATCGACGCCATATGGGACGCGATTGCCGAACTCGCGGAACGTACGGTCAAGCCGAAAGGCGTACTCTCAGCGGATACCGGCTACGGCGTCTATTTTGAAGAGGAAGGGGACTACCACCGGTACTCAGAAGCAGGTCTTCCCTCAATGTCTGTCGTATATTCACCGACACCACCACCCCCTGTATATTACGCACCACCACGATTCACTCATATCGATGAAGGGCTCTAATATCAGAGCCAAAAGTTGATTTTCGCAGGCAAGTATCAGCATTCTATGATGTCAGATCGGTTCCGAATCAGATCGAGATATAAATTAACGGTAATTTCATTGGCAGTGCTGATGATGGCTTGCGGACCGGTAGGAGACCTAACCATATGGAACACTTTGGAGATCCCAATCGTTATTTCCACGAGGGTCACTCCAGCTGATTTCGGCCTGGATCATTATCCAGAAGAAGAGTTCGCAGACGTATTCGATAGGGTGATCTTAGCCGGGGAACAGACAAAAGTTCCGTTTACGTTTCGCGTGCGTAGCAGTCGCTGGGATGAGACTTGGCTTTACATTGGTCTGACTACGATCGAGGGAACGCCGTACCGGACAGCACGCTTTCAGGCGACGACTGTGCGCGCCAACGCTCCCGCCATCCTGATTGGTCCCAATGGAATCACGGTTGGGAAAATTGATTAGTGGTCTGAGTGGTGTTCCGTTTGACCTGGTGTTCATCACCTGGGTGATCGGCTTCTGGTTTGTTTTGACGTGGGCATATAAACGCCGCAAATACCCGGTCGGAGTTCAATACGTGCTCATTCAAATCGTTCGCCGCGCGACCAGGCGTAATAATCCCAAAATGGGCTAGCCTGGTGACGCTCATATTGTTTTTGGTGTCATCGGGGTGGATTGTGGACTAGTCGTGCTATCCCCTTCAGTCATCTTTGTCATCGGCTCGATTGTTGGAATATTCTGACAACTCAAATCATGAGTCAGGCTCAGCAGCCCCCACCCCCCACAGGTCTACCATCCTCCCATCACACCCGATCGCTAATCCGCGACACCGCCAGAGAGACCAGTTGTGATTGGCGACCACATCATCCCAGTGGGCCCTGCGTCCCCTCCGCCATCCGCCCCTCGACAGATCCCGCGATCTCTCGGAAACTCCAGGTAGAGAGCAAGCTCCCTCGAACTGCAGCGAGGCCAGCCCCTTCTCCATGCGCATCCACACAACACAACTCGATTCACACCCTCAAAACCAGCCACGCGCTGCATGCGATCCGGAGGCCCACGCAAACAGCAAAAATATCTCACAGTCGCAACTCCACCTCCCCGATTAGACTTCTCCTTACAGGAGTTGGAATCGGAGATGGGAGTCGTGATGCCGTTCGTTATCCACCAGAGCGTCATCACAACCGGCGGTATCGACCACAGGCCAGC
>JABMNO010000051.1 GCA_013204555.1 Chloroflexota bacterium
CATCCGGCCTATTCGAAAGCAATTCGCTGGATCGTCGGTCGTAAGGTTTTGCATCGACATAATCAGTATTTGAACAATCGTATGGAACAGAATCATCGACCTATAAAGCAACGGTACTACCCGATGCTCGGCTTCGCGAAGTTCGAGTCAGCCAGTCGATTTTGCACAGCATTCGATGAGTTGCGAAATTATTTGAGGGTCCGTGTCATAGACGGTGAGCATGTCCCAGCGGACGTTCGAAGGAAAATCTTCATAGATAAGTGGTCGACTCTAATGACCGAATTATCTGCTTAAATCGTGCTATTGATCCTCTATTTGAGTCGACCTGATCGCCGAGTGAGCGCTGAGTTCTGACAGATCCGGGGCGGTCGCCGTAGGTTGGGATCGGACAAAACGTGCGGCGGCGATTTGGAGTTCAGCAGATCGCATTTCTTGGAGCCAGCTATTGGACTCTCACACCTTCGATGAGGCCCGTATCGACATGGTCGTATCTGACACAACTCAACTATTCGCCACCGGTCGCAATCAAAGTGATCTCACTCAGCTCGCCTGGGTTTCAAGTGATGCGATAGCGTGGGAGCGAATCCCCGTCCCATTTGGCCACGCGACGATTCGAGATGCTGTAATTACCGATTCAGGAATCGTGGTTGTTGGGGTCGACCTTGAATCGCTCGAGGCAGCGATCTGGAATTCACCAGATGGGAACGTCTGGCACAGGGCCGTTCCAGATGACGAATCCCAGTTTTTGGTGCGCTAGATTCCAGCCTTTCGCCGAACCGGGATAGCGCGGGAATGAGGTCGAAAAAAAGGACCGGTTTTATCACCCACCCTCACCAGAATAAAACTTGCCAGTATTTGAGGATCCCTTTTTTATTTTTAGAGCGGGGCGGGAGCCGATTCAGCCGCCCATTCCCCGGGAGGTTCGCACCCTTCCGTTGAACCCCATCCATGGCTGGCGCGCGCGTTCGATCGAATGATAGAGGTCGTGCTTCTCGTCTCAAATTGATGGACGAACCTGACATAGCGTTCGCTACGCGAGTTGACCGAGTACACGCACTCGCGGGGTTATGAGAAGACCGCCCAGTATGCCTCTGATCAAGCCTTGCCTTGGGTCAGGTTCTCGCCTGATAGCCTCCGACACATACGATTAAAGGGGGGGGCATGAGTTCTGACAGAACCCTGAATGGTGGTCATTGAACGAAGATCGATTCCATTCTTACCTTGACCATACTGATGTTATCGCAGGAGAACGGATCATCCCATAGAGGGGTAGGTAGGTAACTTTCCGAATTTATTCAGGCGGAAGGAACGTAGTGTTGAACTTCTCGCCTGCCACCTTCAGGGCCTCAGTGATCTCGACTCCATTTGCTTGCATGGCAGCCATCTCTTCGAAGAAATGCTCGAAACCGGCGGGTAGAACCATTACAAGTAACTTCGCAGGATCGTCGCCCACGGTTTGGAACGAATGAACCTGTCCTCGGGGTATCAACAAGAAGCCGCCTTTGCCCAGAACGGCAACCTCGTCGCCCAGTCGGTATTCGACCTCACCCTCAAGGACGTAGAACGTCTCGATGTCGTTATGGTGGATGTGCGGTCCTGGACCACCTTTGATCTCAGACTCCCAGAGGGCGAACTCTCCGCTCACGTCCTCACCGGCCACCTTGATCGTCTGGATCATGTTCGGCGTGACAGCAGGTTGCCGACCTTCTCCGGGCTTGAGAACAATGATTTTTGCGTATCCAGTCATTCAGATCGCCTCCGCGTGCTGTTTTTGCCAACGTTAGTTCAGCGGCGTCGAAGAGTCGACTGCGAATCGATTGCTTGGATCAATCAGGGGGTACCGAAATTCCGAAAGTATTCCCATCAGGACGAAATCAGGATAGCCCTATGTCTCTCTCACTTTTCAGCCAATGAAGAATTGTGTAAATTTCCCTAACGCAAGTAAGACTGGAGACGCCCCCATGATTGATTACACGCAACACACTTTCTCTGCGACCAATGTTGACCTCAACTACGTGGAGTTCAAAGGTGACGGACCAACACTGGTAGTTGGTCATGGCTTTTCCTCACGCTGGCAAGGCCATATGGCCTACATCGAGAGACTTCCCGATTGGCATATCTATGCGGTTGACCACGCAGGCCACGGACAATCTGGTAACCGCAACGGCACGTACAAACTCCTCGACTTCTCCGACGATATGGCGGAGTTCATCGAGAACATGACCGATAGAAACGTTGCCTACATTGGCATGTCTCTCGGTGCGCTCGTGGGGATGGTTATCGCTGGTACCAAGCCGGACCTTATCAAGACGATGGTGTTGGGTGACGCCCCATGGTCACTCTTCGCCGAAAATTACATGGGCTCCTGGCTCCAAAAAGCGCGTGTTGAAACCCGTTCGCAACTTCAGGAAGAATCTACTGTTGAAGAGCAAAAGATCAAGATCGCTGCCGGTGATCCCACTCTCACCGAGGCACAGGTGGAGAACCGCGCGATGGCATTCACCCAACTGAGGTCAGAAACAGTTGATGCACTGGCCGATGGAACGTTCCCGGATGGATGGAACATCGAAGAATGCTTCAAGAACACCAAGGCCGCAACCCTCATTCTCCAGGGGGACCCCGAAAACGGGGGATTCCAGCCGGACTCTGACGTGACGAAGATGCTGGAAACATACGCTGATGCGGAAGCTGCAAAGTTCTACGGCCTCAATCACAGCTTGGACTATGGAATCCCCGGTGCACCTTTCGCTGCACTTGTCGACTTTTTGGGCAAACGCCATCCTGGCTGATCTCTCGCGAGGTTGATGCTTGGATCGGTTCCGTCAGAACTCAGCGTCGGGTCAGAATAGGATCATTCCTCATTTGCTGAGGAGATCTGTTTATGTCCTGCCCACACTGCCGGTCCTCGTCCGTATCCAAGAGAAAACTTCGAACCTCGCTCGGCTATCGAACTTTCTGTTGCCAAGAC
>JABMNO010000052.1 GCA_013204555.1 Chloroflexota bacterium
GCGTGGGTGGCAGAGTGGAGCGTCGCATCCCTACCCAAAGCGCCCTCACCCCAGCCCTCTCCCGAAATGGGCGAGGGGGTAAGACGTAGCGGCACATTGCATGTGCCCCGTCACCCAATCGTAGGGGCCGCCCTTGTGGCCGCCTGGATTTCGGTCTTTGGCCGTCTGGCGAAATGCGGCCTATCTCGCGGACGCCGGAAAAGTGCCTTCGAGTTACCTCAGGATACTTTTCCTCGCGTGGGTGGCAGAGTGGAGCGTCGCATCCCTACCCAAAGCGCCCTCACCCCAGCCCTCTCCCGAAATGGGCGAGGGGGTAAGACGTGGCGGCGCATGGTTTGCGGCCGCCCTCAAGGCCAAATGTCGTCCTAAGCGAAGTGGAGTCTGCCGTAGGCGGACGGAACTCAGTCGAAGGATCTCGAAACATCCATCCGCCAGAAGAAGCAACAACCAACGGCCCACACAACATCAACCGGCTTCGAACATCGGACCGCTCCAGATCCTTCGACTCCGGCTCAAAGCTGCCGCCGCTCTGGATGACATGTAGGTGGGTGGATTGGCGTAGCACGGGCATCTCTGCCCGTGCGAGTAGCGCACGACGGTACACACTAAATCAACTTGCATGGGCAGAAATGCCCATGCCACGTCCGGGTGGTGCGAGATGCGTAGTACCCTCTCAACACTATGTGGCGCACCGAAGTGGACGATGAGATCGTGCTGCGCATCCCCAACGTTGAAGATGCGGAGACGCTTTACGGAGTGATTGATCGAAATCGCGATTACCTCCGGGAGTGGTTAGATTTTGTGCCCGGGACTTCAAGCGTTGAAGTCACTAGAGGTGTAATAGAGCGCTGGCAGCAAGATGCGAATGAGGCGTCAAATTTCAACTACGTCATCGAATACAGCGGATCGATTATCGGCGCCTGCGGCGCTATGCGACTTCAGGAGCGTCAGAACCTGGCTGAACTCGGCTACTGGCTAGCTGAGGATATGCAGGGACGCGGCATTGTCACCAGGATCTGTCGCGCCCTGCTTCGCTGGCTGTTTGAGGACCGGAAGGTAAATCGCGTTGAGATATGCTCCGCCGCTCCGAACAAAAAGAGTCGAGCGGTACCAGAACGGTTAGGTTTCACGCTGGAAGGCTACTTGCGCGATCAGACGCTCTTAGATGGCAAATATTTCGATACCGCCGTGTACTCGATGCTGGCCCGGGAGTGGGCTTCTTCTTGATGCCCGAGAATGCGAGATTCACTCCACCTCAGTCTTATTCGTCGCGAATTGCCCTCCGAAGGCTGGCGGGATCAATCGGCATCTCGTAGGCAACCATCGGCGATGTGGCAGCGGAAGGCATGGCATGCGGCTATACTTCCGAACCGGGCGATCATGTGCCAGTTGATCAGGCGGTCATGCCTCAGGGTTCTGAACGGGAGCATTGAAATTGAAGACATACGGAATTTTCGAGATGGGCGTGGTCGTTGCGGACGCGCAACGCTCTGCTGACTTCTATGTTGATGTCGTGGGATTCGAGTACGCGCCGTTTGATGGCGGTCCTGGCAAGGGGTCAAGGGCGCTCGTGGTTGGCCCAAGCCAGTACATGGGCCTGTGGGAGCCCGGCGTCTGGAACAGCGACTACTGGGAGGGGCCGTTTGGTCACTATTTCGGTGACCAGATCGGGCAGGTGCACCCCGTCTTCGGCGTCGCCCAGGAAGATGTGGAGCCGCTCGCGGAGAGGCTCATCGCCGCAGGGCATGAAGTGGTTGGTCCAATGCCGCACGCCGATGGTTCATTGCACCTCTACTTCTCCGACCCCGACGGCCACGCCATAGAGATGTGGGGCCACATAACAAAGTAGCGGGCCCACGAGGGCGGCGCGGCTACAATCTGACGATCATGTGCGGTCGATACACGCTTTCCAATCCGCAGGGCTCATTTAGCGAGACGCCTGAGATTGACGCACGCTTCCTGGCGGAGTTTGTTGAGGAGGGGTGGCTGGGACCCCGCTACAACATCGCGCCAACTCAGGATGTCCCGGTGATTACAAACGAAGGTAGTCGACGCATCGAGCGGATGCGATGGGGGCTTGTTCCGTTCTGGGCGAACGACATCAAGATTGGTAATCGGATGATCAACGCCCGCGGTGAAACTGTAGCCGAGAAACCAGCCTTCAGGAGCAGCTTCAAGACCAAACGCTGCCTCATACCGGCTTCCGGGTTCTACGAGTGGAAGCGCGAGGGCAAAACGAAAACGCCCATGCACATCCGTCTGCGTGGCGGTGGCTTCTACGCGATGGCGGGACTTTACGATCGCTGGAAGAACCTTGAAGGCGAAATGGTCAGCTCTTGCACGATCATCACCACGTCTGCCAATGAGCTGATGGCTCCAATACACGACCGGATGCCCGTGATTCTGTCCGAGGAAGCAGAGGCGGCGTGGATCAATCTTGAAACGGATGATGCTAACTCGCTGTTGCCATTGATAGGGACGTTTCCTGCCGCATCAATGGAGGCTTACGAAGTATCCAGTCTGGTGAACGCGGCGAAGAATCAGGGCGTCGAACTGCTGGAGCCAGCGGAAAGCGGCCGCTTACCCGGGTTCTAGGTACGAAAGTGCCCACTTACTCACGAAAACCTCTCGCGTGATATGGCGAAAGACACATCGCCATAATGGGGTGGGTCGATTTTGATTGGTAACATTTGGCAGATGATTCTGGGACAGGCATCGGCCACACCCTGTATTCAAGAACGAATTGCCTGATAGTCGAGATTGGAGTTCCTCTTAGTGACTACCACATCTGTATTCCGGTTCACCGACGATTGCCGCGATCGATTTCAACTGGGCAACAAGGGGGCGAACCTGGTCACGATGACGGAACTGGGCATGCCAGTGCCACTTGGGTTCACGATATCGATAAGCGCCTTTCACACGTTCGTGGACACGCAGGTACTTCCAGAAGACGAGATCAGATCAGCGATCACATGGCTTGAGGAACAGACCGGGAAGAAGTTTGGTGAAGACCTCCAGGTCTCGGTTCGCTCATCCGGTCCTGTTTCGATGCCGGGGATGATGGACACCGTGCTCAATGTCGGCACGGAATCTCTGCTCATTTCCTCCATCTCTGAAGTGTTCCTGTCCTGGAACAGCGCCCGCGCTATTGAGTACCGGCGGCTGAACGATATTGCAGGGGACCTTGGGACGGCCGTAGTGGTTCAGTCCATGGTTTTTGGTAATTCAGGGGACGACTCAGGTACAGGCGTGCTCTTCACTCGCAATCCCAACACCGGTGAAAACCGCCTGTTTGGTGAGTACCTGGTCAACGCGCAGGGTGAGGATCTGGTCGCAGGAACCGCAACGCCTGAAGAACTCTCAACCATGAATGTCGCCTTGCCCAAGGCGTACGCGGAACTACATGATCGAGTAAAAGATCTTGAACGGCATTTCACCGATATGCAGGATGTTGAGTTCACTGTTGAACATGGCAAGTTGTACATTCTGCAGACTAGATCGGGTAAGCGGACCGGTCAGGCAGCGATAAAGATAGCGGTCGATATGGCCAATGAGGGACTCATCACTTCCGCCGACGCGATGCGACGCATCACTACGGAGAATGTTGAGGCAACTCTGTACGATCGGCTGACCGAGACGAACGATGCGAAACCGGTGCTGACAGGGCTTCCCGCTGCGCCGGGAGCAGCCGTTGGCCGGGTCGTGTTCACACCGGAGGATGCGGTTGAAACCTCAGCCTCAACCCCGGTGATTCTGATTCGCCCCGAAACCTCGCCTGATGATATTCATGGCATCGCAGCGGCGGCAGGAGTCCTCACCTGCCGTGGTGGATACTCCTCACACGCGGCCATTGTGACGCGGGCAATGGGGAAGCCCTGCATCACAGGCGTTGAAGACGCTACGCTGGACATCGAAACTGGAATATTCACGATCGGCGACACCGAAATTCGACGTGGAGACGTGGTGACTCTGGATGGCACCACGGGTAACGCGTTCATTGGCGAATTGCCTCTTGAAAAAGGCACGGCCTCAAAAGACCTGGATACGCTGCTTGAGTGGGCCGATGACGCCGCAAAGCTTGCGGTTTGGGCCAATGCCGATACGCCGGAGATGATCACACAGGCGAGAGAGTTTGGCGCAAGAGGGATTGGGCTTCTCCGCACCGAGCGGATGTTCAACGAACCAGCCTCTCTAGAAGCGATACGCAACTTCATCCTGGCTGATACGGATTCAGGACGAGAAGAGGAACTCTCAACACTCCACGAAATACAGCGGATTGACTTCATCGCACTGTTCAAAGCGCTGGATGGACTGCCGCTAATTGTCCGATTGCTTGATATGCCACTGCACGAGTTCCTACCGGAAGAGCTTGGCCGCGGGCACCCTGAGATCGAAGCCCGACGGGTGGAGATGGCCGAAGTAAACCCCATGATGGGACACCGTGGAGTAAGACTTGGTATCTCGCAGCCGGAACTCTATCGAATGCAGGTGGACGCAATTCAGGATGCTCTACAGGAAGTGCCAGCTGACGTCAGATTGATGATTCCGCAGGTGATGAGCCAGCGCGAGGCCATCAATGTGATGGAGCACATAAATCATGCTGGACTGAAAGTCGGCGTGATGATTGAGACTGTCCGTGCATGCACACGCGCAGACGCCCTTGCCGATCACACCGAGTTCTTCTCATTTGGTACCAACGACCTGACGCAGGCGGTCTTCTCATTTAGTCGCGAGGATGCTGAGAAGAAATTCCTGAACACTTACCTTGACGAAGGTCTACTTGAGCACAATCCGTTCACGATACTGGACGAGAACGGAGTTGCCCGAGTAATGGAGATGGCAATCAGCCTTGCACGTGCTCGAAAACCTGAGTTCAGCATTGGGGTCTGCGGTGAACACGGTGGCAATCCTGAGTCGATCCAAATCGCACATCGGCTGGGCGTCACCTACGTGAGTTGCTCGCCGTACCGGATTCCCGTTGCCCGATTGGCTGCGGCCCACGCCGTGTTGGGCACGGCATAGGAACATTCGTGTCGGTCTCAGCGGGGAATGCCGGGTAACCGCGTCCCCGCCACTTCCGTGCGCAGCTTGTAAACGGATGTCCGGGCTGTCACGTAGATCGACTTACGATCGGGATCACCAAACGCCAGGTTCGCGGGTAATTCTGGTAACTGGATCATGCCAAGGTGCGTTCCATCCGGCTCGAATACCCAGATCCCCTTCGGACCCGTGCAGAGAATCCGACCCGCCTCGTCTACCTTCATTCCATCGGGAACTCCGCCCAACTCAGATTTTGACCGGAATACGCCTGGATACTTCTCAAACGTGCCTTCCGCCGGCACGTACGGCATCTCGGCGATGACCCGCGAGTTGCTGAGGGCGCCGTCAGCGGCCACGTCGTACGCGTGCAGGTGCGGGTCTGGCCGGGAGTTCGATGCGTACAGAACGGACTCGTCTGGAGAGAACGCTATCCCGTTTGGATGGTTCATATCTGTTGCGGCCGGAGTCAGTTTTCCATCGCGCCCAATCCTGAATATCGCCGAATATCCCAGTTCGCGTTCATCATCAGGAATCAACACCTGCGGGTCGGTGAAATAGAGATCTCCGCTGGAGTGAGCCACGACATCGTTACTTCGATTCAGACGAGCGCCCCCATAACGCTCCGCGAGGAGGGTGATCGCGCCATCGTCCTCCATACGCACCACACGCTGAGCTTCCTGCTCACAGTAGATGACGTTCCCGTCCAGATCAAAAGTTGCGCCGTTGGTCCCGCCGGAGTCCGTCCTGATGACGGACTTATGTCCCGTCATCAGATCCACAACGTAGTGGATGCGTGCATCAACGTCAGAAACGAACAGTTTGCCGGTTGGATGCCAGAGCGGCCCCTCCGTGAACACGAATCCGGTGGCGACCAGTTCTATCGCATCAGTCTTGAAGTCACTCATTCCGGTCATACGCGCTGACTTTCTCTTTCTAGCTAGGATTTCCTTCTGGCAAACCCGACTACGTGCGGTCGCACCGGATAAGGGCCATTACCGAAGTCTTTAGTTTCTACCAACTCCAGACTACTGGCCTTGATAATAGCGACTGTGTTGCGGTTCGGGTGACAGCCCTCAAAGCAAGTTCGCCACACGGGCATAGCAACGTCCTGCACGAGTCCTTTCAGGCGACCCGGCGAACGCACATGCTCCATAAACCGGAACTCACCACCTGGCCGTAGCAGGCGGGTGACCTCGTCAATCACATCCGATTGGTCCCTAACACTGCACAGAACCAGCGTCCCGACGATGACATCGAAGGATTCGTCCTCAAACGGCATATCAGTGGCTGGCGCAACGGACGATGTAATCGTCCTCCCAAGCTTCTCCGCTTTGGCTGTGAGTTTTCGCAACATAAAGGGATTTGGGTCGGTAACAGTGAGCCTGACATCCGGGGCGTAGTACGACAGGTTGGCGCCGGTGCCCGCGCCTATCTCAAGAACATCACCACTTGCTCGGCCAGCGACGTACTCTCGATGCGGTCTGAAGACGCCTCTTTCTGACGCAGAAAGCGCGGGATCATAGATCGCTGCGAATAGTCGTTGAGTTAGTCGAGACATGGAGGCGAGTTTGAACCGAACCAGAGTTCTGGTCAATCGGCAGCCACGGGAGTTCGGGCCACCGGTGCGCAATCACGCTATGTTATTTCGGCGACTCAAATGTCAGAATGGTTCACACACGCCAACTGCCAGACACTCTAATTCCTTCTGGCAGGTCTCAAATTTCAATCATATGCAAGAAAAAGAAAACGACCCACGCGCTGAGTACGTGATGCGGAATACGGAGGTTGTGCGACCGCCAAAGCAATCGCTGGCGACATTCGGCACAACAATAATCCGATATCACATGCTCAGCGTGCCAGTCTATTCTGACATTGAAGGTCTCGGCGGTGCCGATGAGACGGTGATTCGCAACGGCACCGTGCGCGCCAACAAACCTGAAGTCGTAACGCCCTACTACCTTGCCCGCGCCGAGGGTTTCGGAGATTCAGCCGAGGAGTTTCTGCAAGAGATCACTCGAATGTACGGACCGAACTCCCCCGGTCTGATGTACAAGTACCAGAACGAGTTTGGTGGGACCGAGATCGTCTCCGGCAACCCGGAGGAAGTCGCTAAACGAATCGAATCCCGGCTGGATAAAGAAGACCGTCAGCTAGAGGCGATTATTAAGGGCGTGGACGACCACTGGGATCTATCGTTGCTCAAGTTCATCTTTGACCTGACGAATCAGTCAGTGCGATCGAACGTCAACGATCTAAATTCTCGCGGACTCCTTGACCCACAAAACGACGTCCCTCGCGCCGCACACGTGCGCATTGAAAAGATGCTGTCTGAAGCGCGCATGGGTGAGCGCGACCCGTCTGAGGTTCATCGTGAGTTAGACCGGTGGGGCTTGTTTGACCAGTACGAGGATCGATTCCTGGCTCTGTTCAGGAGGTAGTCAGACGTTGTGAAACGTGATGTCAGTTACGCCTTCACGTGGGCGTGAATTGTCGCCCCAAACGCCTGCTAACGCAGTCTTCCCGGAATCGGAGACTTCGCGGAGATGTCCGGGACCCAGGCACGCGCAACATCGCCGCGCCACCTGATATCTTTCACTGTCTGCGCCAATCTCCCGTGGAGGTCGAGATTTGAACTGCTATTACTGCGACAAGTTCCACGCCGCCGACGATACCTACGCCGCCAGTCCTGCCACACGCGACCTCGGCTCCGACGCGCCACGGTGCGATAAGCACTGGCGATACATTTGCGCCAAATGCGGCAATCCATCCCACTTCATCGGAACTTCGTTCTGCACAGAAACTAACCGGTTTTTTTGCTCCAACTGCGCCACTGAGTCCGAAGAAATCGATGCTCCAACGTGGGGATGGGCCGGACACGATCGCCACCGATCACCGTGGAGCGGCGAATGGGAACCTGCGCTTGATCGGCTGGAGTTCATAGGTAACCACTCATTTGCCGATGACGCACTCAGGACCACCGCGGCGTCCGCTATTTCTGGCGAGCAGATGCTGACACGCTACCCCTCATCCGGTGGCGCATGGCGGGAATCCCGTGAGTTCTCAGACGACGAGGTTCAGCAGAACTGGAACACCAACGCTGTTCGGTGGGACGAGGGATACGACGACGATGGCGATCGCAATCGTCGCTACCAGAGCGATGAGCCCATGTTGGAGGCGCTGGGGCATGTGTCCGGCTTGAACGTCCTGGATATTGGCAGCGGCAACGGCTACCTGTCCCGCAAGCTTGCGCGCGCAGGTGCCTCTTTGACGGGCGTGGAGTTGTCAGATGAGTCTTCCGCATCGCAACCGAACGAGAATCTGTCGACCGGCTCGGTATCAAATACCACAATCGCTCAGCGACCGATCTCAGTATTCTTGGCGACGCGTCGCTGGACAAAGCCGTCAGCAACTACGTGCTAATGGACATCGCCGACTACGAGATTGCCCTTTCGGAAGTTGCACGAGTACTAAAACCGGGAGGAACGTTTGTGGTCGTGATCAGCCATCCGGCGTTCGCGTCAGGACCCGGGACGTTCTGGACTCCAGCCGCGGATTCGCCTCGTCGCGAAGATCAGGAGTATTACTTCACCGACAACTATTTCCGCCGTGGAGCATATTTGGGCGCATGGGGGAACTTTGATCCGGTACTCAGCTTCCATCGGCCTTTGCGAGATTACTGGCGAGCGTTTCGCACAGCCGGGTTTGTGGTCGACGATTTCGAGGAGCCAAGCATCACTGAGCTCGGTCGCCGCGAATTACCACAATCGCAAGTCCAAAAAGCGCTGCGAGTACCATTCTCATGCATCTTCAAGCTGGTGAAATTGGGCTGATCCGGCGCGCGTTAATTGCAGATGGGTAATTTTCCTTCTCCACGGCAGTCCTGAAATTGTGGATAATGGGGAGAGCAAACATATTTACGCGCCGCTGACCTGGGGACATCCAAGATCTCCCAGCCAGGACGCACTTAGAAATTGAAGTCGGTTTAGATAGTCTCGTCGAGGCGGACAACTGTGTCCGTCAGACGTAAGGAATCCTCACAGTGGAAATTCTCTTCTTAGAAGATGTCGCGCCCAATCACCGGGCTGGTGATGTCAAAGAGGTCAAAAACGGCTACGGTCGCAACTTCCTGATCCCAAAGGGTCTGGCAACACTTGCGACTAAAGGCGCGCTACAGCAGGCTGAGTCGCTACGTGCGGCCGCGTCTGAACGGCGTCTGAAAGAAGCCGAAGACTGGCAGGTTGTCGCGAGTGAACTTGAGACACGGCAGGTCATCGTCAAGATGCGCGCCGGCCCAACCGGCAGGTTGTACGGCTCAGTCACCAACACAATGATTGCAACTGAGATCTCTTCGATGATCGAACGCAAGATTGACCGTCGCGGCATCCGTATTCCGGAGCCAATTCGAGCACTGGGAGTTGTAAAACTCTCAATCAAGTTGTTTGAAGAGGTTGGCTGCGAAATCGACCTTCATGTCGTGGCAGAATTGGATGGAACCGAACTCTTCGTTGATGAAGAGCCGGTAACCATCGAAGAGGCGATCGCGGCCGTCGATGAAGCCGAAGAAGAAGCAAGCACTGAAGAGTCATCAAACGCTGGTGAAGAGGATTCCGAGGAGACATCCCAAAGCTAGCCGTTTTTGCTCGCAGATAGACTTCCACCTCACGACATACGCGCAGAAGAGTCGGTTATCGCCTCTCTGCTCATCGATGGCGAAACATTAGGCCAGGTCACATCATTCCTGCTTCCGGAAGACTTCTACCGGGAGCGGAATCGCTGGTGCTATGAAGCTTGCCTTGAGCTTTTTAACCGCGGTGAGGCCATAAACCAGGTCACCGTTGCTCACGAGCTTGAGGCCCGTAAGCGCATTGACGAAGTTGGCGGCAGCGCCTTCCTCAGCCATGTGATCTCAGCCGTTCCAACGTCGGTTCACATTGAGCATTACGGGCGACTGGTCCACCGTACGGCGACGATGCGCAGGCTGATCTCAGCCGCCGACGATATCGCTGATATCGGCTACCAGGACGACCCGGATGTCGACAACGCTCTCAGCCAGGCCGAGAACGTTCTCTTTGGCATCAGGTCAGGCCAGGCCTCTCGCGACTTCACTCCCA
Source organism: Chloroflexota bacterium (assembly GCA_013204555.1). Classification (GTDB taxonomy): domain Bacteria; phylum Chloroflexota; class Dehalococcoidia; order Lucifugimonadales; family Lucifugimonadaceae; genus UBA1151. The sequence continues at coordinate 10,152 of JABMNO010000052.1, forward strand.
TACGCGAAGTCTTTGACGCCTACCTTGAGAACGACCCTGCGCTTGCTGATCCTACCGACCTTTCGAACCAGCCGATCATGAGTGGATTTCGTGATCTGGACAGGCTACTGGGCGGTCTCCAACGCTCAGACATGCTGGTACTTGCCGCACGTCCATCTATTGGTAAATCAACCGTTGCCCTGAACCTTGCACGCAATGCCGCTGCCACTGGCATGATCGTCGGAATATTCTCTCTTGAGATGGGGCGTGAGCAGATTGCGCTTCGCCTGTTGTCTGCCGAGTCTCAGGTCGATACTCATCGCCTGCGGATGAGATTGACGGGTGAGACAGAAGACGCCCGAATCGCAGACGCTATCGGTCACCTGTCGGACCTCCCAATCTGGGTGGACGACACCGCACTGCAGACCGTTGTAGAGATCCGCTCCAAGGCGCGTCGCCTACAGATGGAACATGGTCTGGACATGGTTGTGGTTGATTACATGCAGCTGATTGAAGGCCGCAGCGGGCGCGGTGATGCAAACCGCGTACAGGAAGTGAGCGAAATCTCACGTTCCATGAAGGGACTCGCTCGGGACCTCAACATCCCTGTAATCGCTATATCACAGCTAAGCCGTGCCATAGAGCAGCGCACTCAGCACCGGCCGCAACTTTCTGACCTGCGGGACAGCGGTTCAATTGAGCAGGACGCGGACGTGGTCATGTTCATCCATCGCGAGGACAAGTACACCAATGAGGATGAGTGGGCACGCACCAACCCGGGCCAGCCGTACCCGCACAACCTGGCGGAGATCATCGTCGCCAAGCACCGCCACGGCCCAACCGACTCCGTGACGCTGGCCGTTCAGGACCAGTTCGCGCGATTCGTTGACGCAGCACGTCTGGTGGCGTCCACGCCAGAGCGCGTATGAGCAATTTAAAACTCTTTACCGACGATATGGCGTGGGTCAGGATTCCAGCCCCGTTATTCGGTCAGTTGCTCTCAGATATCAACAATTTGCTCGAACTCAAGGTGCTTCTGCGAGCTCTGTGGCACATCGATCGCAAGAAAGGTGTCCCACGTCCAATTACAGCGGTGGAGCTGTCCGCCGATCGACTTATGGCCGAAGGTCTTTCATTGACGGGCGATGCGTTGACTACACAAATCGGGACCATGTTGGATAGCCTGACGCGACGAGGTGTATTCGCTCAAGCCAACTCGGAATCAGATGGTTTGGTGTACGTTTTGAACACTTCTCCCGAGCGTCGCGCTCTTGCGCAAACAGGCGCTCGAATTTGGGATGTTGGAACACGCAGACCTGAAAGCTGGGATTCCCCGATTGGGCGACCCGCAATTTTTGAACTATACGAACAAAATATCGGAGCGTTGACGCCAATCGTTGCGGAGCGAATCAAAGAAGCAGCAGATCAGTATCCAGATTCTTGGATCCGCGAGGCGATTGGCCTCGCCGCTGAAAATAACGCACGAAACTGGCGATATGTGACGGCCATACTTGAGCGATGGCAAACGGAAGGCAGGGAGGATGGAGAGCCTCGACGAGATCCTGAGGAGCTTCGGCAAGAAGGGTTCCGAAAGGCTTACGACAAGTACGTCCGGCGCACCTGACCAGGCGGACGTCACAGACGATCCCAACGCACCCGATTGCGATGTTTGCGATGGGCGGCGCTGGATCGCGGTTGAAGCAAATCTAGGCACGCCAGAGTTCGGGTCAGTCAAGCCGTGTGAGTGCCAGGAACGAGTTTGGGGCGCCAACGTTGGCGCATCGTTGCGGCGCTACAGTCAGCTCGGCTCGCTTGAGCGCCTGACCTTCGGCAACCTTGATGAACGCGGCCGGATTGAACATGTGGAGTCTGCGAGCTTCCGCGCTGCGTCTGATGCTGCAAGAGCATTCGTCACAGACCCCCAGGGTTGGTTTGTGCTGCTTGGCCCCAGTGGCACTGGTAAAACACACCTCGCCGCAGCGATGGCCAACCAGCTCGTCACTAACGAGAAGGCCGCACTCTATATCTCTGTTCCAGAGTTACTCGACCACTTGCGCGCCGCGTTTGACGGCGAAAACGAGATAACGCCAGACAGCATCATCAGCCAGATCGTGATGGCCCCAGTGCTGGTTCTCGACGACATTGGCGTTGGCACTACATCCAACTGGGCCAACGAAAAGATTGACCGGATACTGAGCTACCGGTTCAACAGCAGGGCGCCAACAATTCTGGTCACATCCGCAGATGCAGCCACGCTAGACGAGCGCATCCGGACGCGGATGTTCGACATGATTCTGAGCCAGGTGCATCGCCTTGAGTCGGCTCGCCACGCGCCCGGACTGGAGGAGTCGGGACTTCCGAAAGCGCTCTTTGACTCGATGACATTTGATCAGTTCACTCCTCGAGGAAGATTTGCCAACGCTCCGGATCAGGATTCGCTCAAATATGCGCGAGACGCCTGTAAGGCGTTTGCAGACGACCCACAGGGATGGCTACTGCTCATGGGCGGCACAGGTACCGGCAAGACTCACCTCTCTGTTGCCATCGCCCGCGAGCGCATAGGCCTCGGAGAGTCGGTCTTGTTCCGATTTGTGCCTGACCTCCTTGATCACCTTCGGCGTGCGTTCGCGCCGAACAGCGGTCTTAGCTATGACGTGCTGTTTGAGCAGGTGAAGACGGCGGATATCCTAATACTCGACGACCTTGGCGGTGAAAGTTCAAGTCCGTGGGCAGAAGAGAAGCTCTACCAGCTCATCGTCTATCGTCATAACAACCGGCTGCCCACGGTTATTACGACGCGCCTGTTGCTCGATGCCGACTCCTCCAGTCAGTCGACCGGTCGCGGGCGGAGGCAGACCACGTTTACCGATGCCATCGCCTCCCGCTTGAAGGACCAGCGCGTAGTAACCATTCTTCCGATCTCTGCGCCCGACTACCGCGAATGACGCCTCTGGATACTGGTCGACAAGATGGGGATACCCGCCGACAAGATGGTTGCGTATTCTGCGAAATCGTGGACGGCAGGTCACCTGCCCGGTTTGAGCACCGCGTCTCTGATGATGGCAAACTCCTCAATCACCCGGATCTTGCCGCGTTCCACAATCGCCTCGACTGGGCGAGAGTCATGCTTCTGATCGTCCCCAGAACGCACATAGCTCAGGCTGAATACTGGACCGGCGACTTGCTGAACGAAGCGGCGAAACTGGGAATCGAACTGGGGGAGTCGCTTTGCCCGGAGGGCTTCCGGTTAATCTCGAACTTCGGCCGCCCTGCCCATCAGAGTCAGGAACACGCCCATCTGCACGTCGTTTCCGGAGCCGGTCCCCCGACTAGCCATGAGGGTCCCCTCATCGCACAGAATGGCGCGGTGGCAGTGCATCGGGTAGATACTGCTGGCGTACCCCTCTCGGTCAAGTTATCGCACCGTGGTGACGCCACGCAGAAGCAGCTTTGGACAGGCGATCATTTCCTGAGAGTTGGGCGCACTGCGATCGAATACGCATCGGAACATACGCCAGATGGCTTCAGGCTATCGTCGGAATTCCAATCACCGGCCAGCGGTATGAGCGGCGGTGGTGATCCCGGGTTGCACCTCCATGGGGGTGGCCAGCTTGACCTCTACATGTAAGCGACGACGTTAGCGCGGTCCGAATTCTGGGACGTCACGTAGTAGTTCCGATATTTCTGATGGAATCTCACCGTTGATCCTCAGCCTTTGAGCCTCTCCAGAGAACTGATGCCTGATCTCCTTTAGCTCCGGTCCATAATTGTCTTCAAGATAACTGGCGTCGTTATCATCCAGCGCACCCAGTGGCTCAATGGCACGTTGAACATCCTTAATTTGATCGCGCACAGCAAGTAATGAACCGAACGCGGTCTCCTCGTTGATGATGCTTCTAAGTTCAATCGTCAGGGTGTCAAGACTCACTGCCCATTCGCTCACCGCAGTGTCAAGCGACGTCGCTCGCACATCATCAACACTTGATCCTCCGCATCCGACGAGCACAAGAAATACGACCAACAGGGCAGTGAAGATCAAATCGTGTAATTTGTTTTTTGTCTGGTGTGGCATGATTCGTCCACAACATATCGACTGAGCAAGTGCCGTGCGAAGGGTGATTTTGGACGCTTATCTGGGAATAGACGCAGGAACGACCGCTGTCAAAGTACTCGTGGTCGATACGCGCGGTCAGGTTATTGGCGAAGGCGACTCCCCAATGCCGATATCAGTTCCGCAGCCCGGATGGTCAGAGCAAAACCCTGCCGATTGGTGGATCGGTGTCGTCGCGGCCGTCAGGCAGGCGATCAATGGTACGGCGAGTGTTGTGAACATCAGGGCCATCGGTTTGTCCGGCCAGATGCACAGCCTTGTGGCACTCGACAAGCGGGATGATGTGATCCGGCCCGCTATCCTCTGGAATGACACTCGAACCGCCGATCAGTGCAGGGAAATAGAGCGGCGCCTCGGGAAGGATGGGCTACGAAACCTCGTGGGTAATCCTGCCCTAGAAGGGTTCACCGCCCCGAAGCTTCTCTGGCTAAGAGATCACGAGCCAGAAAACTACAACCGCATTGCTACGGTGCTACTCCCCAAAGAATATATTCGCCTCAAACTGACTGGCGTCAAAGCAATGGATCCATCGGACGCCGCTGGCACCCTCATGTTCGATATAGCCAAGACGCGATGGTCAAGCGAAGCGCTGGCAAAGATGGAAATCCCGGAAGAGTGGATGCCTGAGATTGTCAGATCCCACGAGGTCTCTGGCACTCTCTCAATAGGAGCCGCCCATGAACTCGGGCTCCCGCCGGGAATCCCAATCGCCGGTGGAGCAGCGGACAACGCGGCAGCGGCGATTGGCTCGGCCGTCACTATACCCGGGACCGCTATGGTCAGCATCGGCACCGGAGGAACGGTGGTAGCGCCTATCCCCAACGCAGCGGTCGACCCCGGCCTGCGATTGCATACTTTCAACCATGCCGAGCCAGACAGTTGGTACCTTATGGGCGTGGTCCTCGCCGCGGGATCAGCGCTGGCGTGGTGGCGCGATCAAGCTGGAAACGGGCGATCGTTCGATGCCCTGATCACGGAGGCAGCAGAAACGCAGCCCGGTGCAGATGGCCTCACTTTCCTGCCATATCTCACAGGCAACCGCACGCCACACGCCGATGCGAACGCCCGCGGCGCATTCATCGGCCTCCACGCGGGGCACTCCCGCGCACATATGACCCGCGCCGTGGTCGAAGGCGTCACATTCTCGCTCTACGATTCGTACAAACTCATCCTGGAACAGACTCAAGCGCCAACGGAGTTAATCGGAACGAGTGGCGGCATGCGATCCGCCTTCTGGCAACAGATGGTTGCCGACGTATTCGGCGTTCCCTTAACACCAGTAGAGAGCTCCGGTTCGCCTTACGGTGCAGCGATACTTGCGGCTTGCGCATTTGGGCAATTCAACAGACCTTCTGAAACAGCCGCTCAATGGGTAAAGCGCACCAAAACCCTGGAGCCAAATTCGACAGATACGGCCTCGTATCGAGATGCTCACGGCCGATTCGGCGACCTGTATCAGGGACTTCGAGACCACTTCTCACTCTGACGGTGATTGCCCCTCACCCAGCGACTGAAAGTGCGTACAGTCCACATCCCAAGCGTGAGGGTTCACCGGCCCCTACTCGCTGGTTAACACCGTTTCTGTGGCTCCTACAGAGTTCTAACGTTTGATATCAGGAAAGAGGAGAGCGTTCATTGCGCAGCTCCCAACAGAAATACACCTCCAACAAATCTGGTTGCAGGTGCTGATAACAAGGAGACTCATAGAGTGAAGTTCAAGAGCAATCCGTCTGCCGACCAGCGCGGAATAACTGGGCTGGAGACCGCCATCATACTGATCGCATTTGTGGTCGTGGCATCTGTCTTCGCCTTTACAGTACTTTCGACGGGTATCTTCGCGTCAGAGAGAAGCAAGGAAACGGTTTTTGCCGGCATCGAGGAAGCACAGAGCTCCATCGAGCCACGAGGAAGTGTCGTCGCCTACAAGGGTGTCTTGGCCGACTCTACATCGACCGTCTTCAAGGTCACGTTCGTCGTATCTAACGCTATTGCGGGCGAGCCCGTCGACCTGACTGCCGACTACGCCGCAGACGACAGCGGTACTGACC
>JABMNO010000053.1 GCA_013204555.1 Chloroflexota bacterium
TACACCGTTTGGTCGGAAGTATTTACGTGCCCAGTGTGCGGGTCTGCGGTGATCTTCTACGACGCTGCGTTTGACCAAGAAACGGGAAAGGTTCGAGATAACTTCAGCTGTCCGGAGTGTTCGAGCGAACTGACCAAGCGGTCACTTGAGCAGCGGAAGGTAAATGTTCGGCTGGTCACAGGAGAGACTATTGAACGCATCGATCTGAGACCTGTTCGAATTCATTACCGAATTGGTAAGACGAAATGCGATAAGGCGCTTGATGAGTCGGACCATGAGATTCTGCGTCGGATCACAACTGGTGGATTGAAGGAATGGGCGCCGTCACACCAATTGCCGTATATGTACCGCACACATAATTGGGCGATTCCAGCTCGCGGAATGACGCATATCCATACGTTCTGGCCTGATCGATCGTTGGCAACCCTCTCCGCACTATGGGCGATGGTCGGTCGCGAGTTGAATCCACTCACCCGCCTGGCGCTGAAATTTTGGGTGGAGCAGGCGTTCTGGGGGCTGTCCTGGATGAATAGGTATCGCCCTGATGGATTTTCTCAAGTAGCGCAATACCAATCTGGTGTCTATTACATCCCATCGCAGATCGCAGAGTGTTCGCCTTGGTACAACCTCGAAGGATCAAGTCCAAACCGAGGCAAACGCCAAAACCTCGTTGGCATGTGGCGGCAGCTACCCGCTGAGGAAGGTGAAGTACTGATCTCCACCGGTTCGTCGACCACAATCGACCTTCCGGATGATTCGGTGGACTACATATTCACTGATCCACCCTTTGGGTTCAACTTCTACTATGCCGACCTGGCTCACGTTGTTGAATCTTGGCACAGCAATTGGACCGAACGGTCAAACGAGGCGATCGTCAACCAGAGCAATCGCACCCCGCGTTCTGTGGCTGAATATCAAGAGTTGATCGGTTCTGCGTTTGCTGAGTACGCTCGTGTTCTAAAACCCGGTCGGTGGCTAACGGTGGAGTTCAGTAACAAGAGCACAGATGTGTGGCTGGCAATACAAGAGGCAATTGCTTCAGCCGGATTCGTTGTTGCGGATACTAGGGTTTTCGACAAGAAGCAAAATTCGTTTTCTCAGGTGAAAGCCACCAATGCTGTAAAACGGGATCTACTGATTTCCGCATACAAGCCGACGGCTTCCGCTGCGTCGGAGATCATGCTTTCGCGAGGTACGGAGGAATCCGCTTGGTCATTCGTGAGAGAGCATTTGCAGCATCTTCCAGTGACGCAGGGGCGCGCCGAAATTTTAGAGCCAGTTCGTGAGCGATTTGCGGATCGAATCTACGATCGAATGGTCGCCTACCATGTCCACAACACAGTGACGGTCCCGGTGACAGTTACGGAATTTTACTCAGGTCTAGAGCGTCTATTTCCAGAGCGTGATGACATGTACTTCCTTGAGTACCAGGTGGAGGAATACGAACGCAAACGCTTGACAGTGAGAGAGCTTGTGCAATCTGACCTGTTCATCACTTCGGAGAGTTCGGCAGTCAGCTGGCTCCGACAGTTTCTCAAGAGATCTCAAAGATCGCGTCGTCGCCACCCTGAATACTCAGAAATTCAACCGGATTACTTTCGGGAGATGCAGGAGGGTCTGCCAGATTACGAGGAACTTCCGGAACTTCGAGCCCTGCTCGATGAGAACTTCCTTCAAGATGAGGCCGGTGGATGGTATGTACCTGATCCCAAAAAGGCAGAAGACCTGGACAAGCTTCGTCGCCGATCACTGTTATCCGAATTCGAACGATACGTGTCCACAAGAGGAAAACTTGAACGATTCCGCACGGAGGCCCTAAAAGCGGGTTTTGATGACGCTTGGGACCGGGATGAGTATGAAGTCATTGTCTCAGTCGGTTCTCGGATCCCGTCTGAAGTATTTGCGGAGGATCAGGCATTGCTCTTCTTCTTTGATAACGCCAAGCAACTCGCCAAGGCCTAACGTGTGGACGGCTCAACTTCTACTGCTGATTTGAACTCACTTTGGCGATGGTCGAGGTCACTGCATCAGTCCGTTAAGGTGATCGACTCGACCATCGTTTGGGGGAATGAAACAGTCACTGTTTTTGTGCCAAGCACCGGAAGAACGACCTCTTTACCCGCCGCTGATCTGTCTGGGATCGACGCTCGTCTTTGGAGGGGCGAGGAGGTTGCAGCAAGGGCATCTGTTCTTCATGCTCTTCAAGCGCTGTCTTTGCCGCAAGTGACAGTGTCGGAAGATGCGGATATCGAACTGCTACCCCATCAGGCCATAGTTGTCGAACGAGCCCTCTCAATGTCTCCGACTCGGTTACTGCTTGCTGACGAAGTTGGGCTTGGTAAGACGATTGAAGCGGGGATGATTATTCGGGAGCTCAAAGCGCGGGGGACTATCTCAAAAATCCTAGTGGTGGTTCCAAAATCGCTGCAACTCCAGTGGGTGGCCGAAATGCGACGGCATTTTGCCGAGGACTTTGTGAGGCTCGGCCCAGGAGGCGTGCCGTTTGACGCAGGGACTGACATCTGGTCCGCGTTCGATCAAGTCGTCTGCTCAATGGACTCGATCAAGCCGGTGAAAGAACGGAAAGGATGGGACACTGATCGATTGAGAGATCACAATCGATCGAGATTTGAAGCAGTGGTCTCGGCGGGATGGGACCTGGTAATCATCGACGAAGCACATCACGCGGCAGGATCCCAATCAGATGTTGCTCGGCACCAACTGGCGAAGACACTAAGTGAAAATACCTCTCACTTGCTACTACTCAGCGCCACACCGCATTCCGGAAAGACGGACGCCTTTGGCCGCTTGATGTCATTGCTTGACCAGGATTTTGCGATTGGCAAACCGATCACTCGAGCGTCGGTGCAACCTCTGGTGGTTCGTACGGAGAAAAGGACGGCGATCGACTCCAAAGGGCATCCGTTGTTCACACCCAGGACTACTACTTCGGAGAGCGTCCAGTACGGGGCAAGGGATATCGAGAGTGAACTCTACGATGCCGTTACCGAATATGTCCGTCATGGCTACGCTCGAGCGATTGCTGAGAAAAATTACGCCGTTGGATTCCTCACCCTTCTTCTACAGAGATTGGTTTCATCATCTACCGCAGCAATTCGCTCAGCGCTAGAAAGACGCCTCTTTGCACTAACCGATCTTGGGGACCAACTGCAGCTGTTCCCGATGGGGGCAGAAGAATGGGGAGACTTGTCAGGCGAGGAGCAAATCGAAGCATTTACCACTGCCCGGCAAGGTGCCTGGGGGAACGAATATCGGGAGGTCGAACTCCTTCTGGATCTGACTCGCAAAGCCGCCGCTACGGGGCCAGATGCCAAGACATCCCATTTGTTGGACCTGCTTCAGCGCGTTCGTCGAAAATTGGGGGAGCCGTCACTGAAATTCGTGGTCTTCACCGAGTTCGTGCAGACTCAAAGGATGTTGGTGGAGTTCTTGGGCGATGCAGGATTCGATACGGCGACGATAAACGGCTCCATGAGCATTTCGGCCCGAGAAATAGCGCAGAAGACGTTCCAAGAACACGCGGACATCTTGGTATCTACCGATGCCGGAGGGGAAGGCATTAACCTTCAGTTCGCTAACGTCGTCATCAACTACGACATGCCATGGAACCCGATGCGAGTCGAGCAAAGAATTGGTCGAGTCGATCGAATTGGCCAGACTCGCCGGGTGCTGGCATTCAACCTGGTGCTTGATCACTCCATAGACGATCGTGTTCTTGAAGTTCTGGAGTCGAAGCTCAATACCATTGTGGCCGATATGGGAATTGACAAGAGATCTGACATTTTGGAATCTTCGGCCAGGAGCGTTGAAGATCTGTATGCCACCGCGTTGCTAGACCCAGACAAGCTCGATACTGAGGCGAGCCGACTGTTGAATGAAGCCAAAGTGGAAGTGGAACAAGGGCAATCGCTGGAACAAATGATGCAGTCGGATTCACCGGTGACTCCCCAGAGGTCTGGTTCGGGGGCAATAATCGCGGTGGCGTTGGCCAAGTGGAGGGATTGGAAAGGGGACGCACCCGCCGAGATAAACGATGTAATTTCCGAGTTGCCGATAACCGTTCCCGGAGAACCTGTGCCGGTGCTAAGTGGATCGACATCAGGCTATTTAACGGTGTGGGAACTCACTGCCGGTCGATACCGATCGATCTACTCAGTCTTCAGGAGCGATTCAGGTCAGATACGACCGGATTTAGCCCAAGAGATTTGGGATTTGGCCGAAACTACCCAGCCGGTCGATTACCGAGTTCCTTCGCCCGAAGTATGGTCTGAATTGACCCAGTTGGGTTCAAGCTATGCGCCAGCCCCCGGAGATGAGGCGACGCGAAATGCTGCTCCCGTCTTGAACTTAAGACTTGTGATCCGGTCCGACCGTTGAAGTTCATTGACGATAAGCTTGAATCTGTTGACCTGCATCTGAAGCCGCTGCTTATTCTGGATCCTCATAACCTCTCATCAGCCCAAGTGGCCGCTAGTTTTGCCGAATATGAGGAAGTCACTGACTGGTTCGGCCTAAGGAGATACTGGGAATGGGAGTGCCTTGATGGTGAGCGTCATCCGCGACCTGTCGTCATCAGAGTGGTAGATAGTTCGGTTCGAACACAGAACGATGTCCCCTGGGATATAGCGCGCCAAGCGACCGTCGTGAACCTAACCACTCATTTTTCTGACGACATAGCCCTCTTGTTGCTCGAGATTCCGGAGCGGATTGCGGACGGACTTTTTAGTTCCAAGAACGATACAGAACTACTACGAAATGCTGCCCGCCATTATGGCGTCGACTTGCGACATGATGCGACTGCTATCGAGCAGCTTAAGGCGGCAATCACCCTCCTCATTCGAATCGATATTCCGGAGCCTGTCAGACATAGTGTCATAGCAGGGATCAAAGATCCCGCAACGCTAGGGCTGATCCATGGAGACCCCGTAACCGAACTCCAGGACGCCTGGGATGCATGGCTCGTGGACTCAGACGATCCCGCAGCCAAAATCATCAACGATCTTGGCCCGTCTCTGAGTTCCCTCTTTTCTCTTCAGGTTCTCCGGCCAGGCACGGCAAGCCGCGATCTCCCGAGCTGGGCGTCAATCGGAGTCACTTCAAGATCCGACGATGATGAAATGGAGGTATTGCTTAAGTCGGTCTGCGACGACGATCCAGATGATCTGAACTCATGGATTCGATTCGCATCAGAATGGGGCAAGATTCGCCATCAGCTTGCGACAGCCACAATGTCGGACGGGCTAATTCACACCGCGCAAGAACTCCACCAGAGTCGGCTTGGACTGTTCGAAAATTGGATTCAAGAGAACTATGGGCCTCTATTGACCACTAGCCCGGCGTGGCCAGTTACAGTGCATAAGGTCAACGATTTCTTGCGTTCTCGTATGACTCGGGGGGAGGCAGAGCGGATTGTATTGCTAGTCCTCGATGGTCTTGGACTAAGTCAATGGGCACAAATCGAGCAGAGTGGAGAGATCGAAATACTCGAGGCAACGCCGATCATGGCAGTTATTCCCACAGTGACTTCGATATCGAGGCAAGCGATTTTCGCCGGCCGTTTGCCTCGTGAATTCAGCGATACCTTGGGATCTAATGTGAAAGAAGGAGAGCGCTGGCGGACCTATTGGAGAGATTCGGTGGGACTCGCCAATCATGAAATCGAATATTCTCATACCGATGGATTTCACTATGAACGCTCTCTCGGGATCGGGAATTACAAGGTACAGGGGATCGCTGCCCTCGCGATTGACAAACTCGTCCACTCGGCTGGGCCATATTTGGACCGACAACTCACTGCTGGAGTCGAGTACTGGCTGAGGGAGGGCTTCCTGAAGTCCCTTGCCGAGGAAGCCCGGACGGCGAGGGCAGAACTGTGGATTACCTCTGACCACGGCAATATGGTGTGCAATGGGATCGGTGCTTTTCCTCCCGGTGTGCTGGGCGCAACTGCGAGTGTCAGGGCACAGGGATTCGAGAGCGAGACAGCGCGCTCCGCATCCAGCGCCCCTGGGATTGACTGGAACACTGGTTTGCCCGACAACCTACATGTGCGGATGGCCGAAAGGGACGGGGCCTTCATACAGTCTGGGCAGAAAAGAATCACACACGGTGGGATCTCATTTGAAGAGGTCTTCGTCCCGTTCGCGAGGATCGCATGAGCCGGGGGCACATTCTCAATCGGCCGCTGCAACGGGTATGGCTCGATGCGGCCCTGAGGGCAGTCAGGGAATACCCGGAGGATGAAGATCGTCGACTTGGAGTGCTCAGTGAAGTACTTGACGAATCCGAACTTGGAAGTATGGCTCGCCAGAAGACGTTGGTGATTCTCAGAAAGATCTGGTGGGAACCCCGGCCCGAGGCCAGCGCTATGATCAAATGGGCGATCCAATCGGAGCACCCGGCTGATACAAGGGTTCTTCATATCGGCGCTATGCTCGCCAACTTTCCGTTCACGGGAGACGTGTATAGATCGATAGGGAACGTACTGAAACGCGGCAGTAGCGTCAGCAGTGCCGAGACTCGGCGGCGCGTGGTTGGAGAGTGGGGCGACAGGGAATCAATCCACAAAGCGGTATTGATGGCAATAAACACGCTCATCTCGTTGGAGATCTTAGGGGGTGACCGGCTAAGCGATGAGCGGTCGCTCGTTGGGCACCTCGACGTGCCGGAGCGGATCGGTGGATGGCTGACACATGCGTTGATACTCACTCGCAACGCTGACTCAGTTGATCGAGAACGCGTTTGGACTGCCCCTGAATTATTTCCTTTTGACGCCACAAACCCGTCGATCACAAATTATCCATTATTGGAAAGCTTTAACGAAGGTGGTAGTCGAGTCGTAATTGTGCCCAAAACCGTGGCATGAATTCGATTCCGGTGACTCTAGCGAGTCCGGCAGAGACTTGAACTCAATCCTGCACACCCTGCCTTAAAAGCAGGAGGTGCCCAGCACGTACTGATCAGCCAATAAAGTTACCCCGGTTGCCTCTCCCCTCAATCCACCAGAGAGCGCATCCCGACGTGAGACCACCTCGACTGGAATGCCGACCATCGTGTAGTCCCTCGCCACGGCCTCAAAAATGCCATCGCCTGAACCAATGACCAGCCGCTCGAAATGGCTCGCAGTGCGCTCGATATCGACGACCTGAGAAATCAGCTCTTTGTCTGCTCCGTCTTTGCCGTGCCCTGAAAGCACGAGTGCTCCTGGCCACGCCAGTTTGGCCGGTAACCACAGATGCGGATTGGTTGCGACCACAATTAAGTCATCTGGCATCATGCTGACAGTCGCAAGATATCCCTCGGTCGCAAGAGGAATGGCATCCCAGCCCGCCTGTGGTCCGCCGATCAGGTTTTCGATATCAATCAGGTGCAGCGCTCGACCAGTGGGAACAAACGATTCAAGTGGGTACACCCGGTTCAGGGTCGTACTTGGAACAGGCAAACTAACCTCCGTTGAGCAAGAAGCGTTATCAAAGTTCAGAACGAGCGCGGACTACCGCTTCAGGTATTCACGCGGATCGGGTCGCTTGAACGATCGATAATCTTTTTCAAGTCTCGATGAGTATCGGCTGGACATAGCCATCTCCTTGAGAGACCGTTCCTCGATTGGCCGCCCCATTCTTCGAGCAGCCAACTCAAAGTCAGAAATCAACTGGGCTCCGTCAGCGAGTCCAGAGCAGTACCGCTTGAAGTGCCTCAATTGAGCGAGCAGGTATTCGGATGCCCGGTGATAGTCACCCGAGCGATTCAGGTCGATTGCACGCCTGAGTGCATGTCCCTGCCACTCCTTAGCGACAATGACCGCGATTTCCTCGTTTCTCGGCTGTCCTGAATTATCGCGACCTCGGGCGAAGGTAAGACGTGCCGTCACTTCTTCTGAGGTAATCTCGGCTCCGGTCGCAATCTCTCTGCCAGATGCTTCGACTCCGAAATCGAGAGACCCGCCTGGCTTGCTCTCGCCACTGGTTATTCTCAGAACAACACGTCGGCTGCTCTTCGCCGCCAGTGAACCCAGGCGGACTTCGACGCCATCGGCAGAATCAGTTACAGCGAACGCGCTCAGGACTTCGACCTTGACGGTATCAGGCGCCCAGATATCCATTCGGACGTCTTCAAGCACCGTGCCCCTGAGCTCTGCAAGCTCTCCACCGACAACTTCCGCAATTTCGTGCGGTCTCTCGGCATCATGTGTTCTTCCGCCTCCGTTATCGGAGATCGCGTTGAGCTGGACCGGCGAGTAGTCATCGCCGATACCCACGGTTGATGAGCTCACACCCCGTGCAGCCAGTTCTCGCGCATGATGGGCGAGTTCCCTCGGGTTAACAATTCCTTCGTTTGCATGGCCGTCTGAGAGCAACACCACGTGGCTCAGCGTCGCTGCTACTTCTGAGGACGCAGCGACACACTCTGCCCCCAGCAACCATCCGCCTGACAGGTTTGTCATACTGCCGGCCTGCAGATCCTGAATCCGAGTCTTCAGGTCGGATCGCCCCGAGGCGTCGCACGTGACCGATTTCGCGACGATTGTTGGATTGCTGTCGAATGCAACAATGCTCAATTTGTCGCGGTCTTCCAGTTGGTCCACCAGTCGGATGGCGGCCTCTTTTGCAGCTTCGATTCGATCGCCGGCCATCGAACCCGAAGCGTCGATGACAAACGCTAGATTCAGTGGTCTTGGCTCGTCCGCCTCCGGTGCCTCGCACGCTACATTCGCCGCCATGTAACGAACTGATCCGCCACGGCCCCAGATCAGTGATCGGTCAAACTCCGCGGTCGTGGTCAGCGTGGTGCTATTTGCCTTCGTCATATTCTTCCTCCTCCATCAGTAATACGCGCAGTCGATCTGCGATCGCTTCCAACCGTGCAACCTGCTCCGGAGAGTTCGCGCCTCGCACGCTAATTTCAATATCTGGGGTAACTGGAATCCTCACCCACTGTTCTCCCTTTGACTTCCTGGCGATCGGTTTACCGTCACCCAACCTTTCAATATTCCGCAGGAGCCGATCTACCGGCGAGCTGCGAGCGGGAGGTGCAGTTCCGCTTTGAATCATTCGACGGTGCAGATGCTGGCCCTCGATTCCCCCATCATCCATCGCCATTTGTGAACTGACTTCCCTCAGTTGCCCAGGAGATCTCTTCAGTGACTCGAGATATTCGAGAGCCGAGCGACCCACGCCATCTGAATCCGGCGCCGGCGATGATCCAATCTCTCCCGTCTGAGCCGCCAGATCCTCCACCTCCTGCGGATCCGCAAAGAGCAGCCTTGCCCGAATGTCAGCCAGTGCCAGATTGTGCCCTTCCCTGAGTGTTCTGATCGCCTGAAGAACTACAAGATGCTTGCGTCCATATCGGGCCTTTCGCCCCACCGAATCGGGAGGGTCAATGAGTCCCTGCTGGACGTAGCTCCTGATGTTTCGCCTTGTAAACCCGGTTAGATTTGCAAGCTGATCGATGCTGTATTCGTCTTGTGTCATGGTGGACAGAATAACATGACATGTCACTGTGTCAAGTTAATGTGTCGCATTAACGGGCGCGCGCTACACGCGTATAGAAGGAGCTAGTGCAACGATCGCAATTGGAGAGGACTTCGGCCCAATTGGGGCCCGAATTCAGGGACTCGGCTTCTACGAGATACGGATATTTTGTAGGGAGTACAGTCGACAACGCCCTGCCCGGAAATCATTTCTGATTTCGTCTAGGCGAAGGCAGAAATCAAAACTAGCCTCCCTGCCCTAAACGCAGGGAGCCCTCACAATCTATCCATCGCTAGCTGAACGATTCGTTCAACTGATTAGGACAGGATAGCCCCGTGGTAGGACTCGAACCTGCGACACCCGGTTTAGGAAACCGGATATCGGAGTTTCCAACGTCCGCAAAACCATGGCAGGAGGTCAATTTCCCACGTCAGAAGCGGTTTCAGCGCCGATTTGAACTCAGAATTAACCACCCTGTCTCAAACACAGGGTGGTTTCGCACCCTAAAACGGGCCAATTGATATTTGCGAAGTTGCTACTTAACAATCGGTGAACGCGACGTGGCCACGCCAGACCATCCTAGCTTCTAGTTGAAAAGATCATTTAGAACACTGGAATTTGAATATCCGTTGCTGTTCTTTATTTTTGACCCAATGGCAATACTGTCGAGGGGGGAGTAAGCCCTGCCGAGGTCGATTGCCTGTTGGGCCGCAAGATGCGTGTAGTGATTTACCATCTCAAGCGAGTTGTGACCGAGGCATGCTTTGAGCAAAAGAATATTGCCTCCGTTCAGGACGAACCGAGTTGCATACGTATGACGCAGCAAATGAGCGTGGAGCCTTGGTATGTCAGCCCTAACCTTGAACCGCCTCATCATCAATTGCACGTTGCGCCGGTCCATCGTTGTCTTGTGTGTAGTAAGAAATAACCGATCGGTGATCACATCATCGGGGCGCTGCTTTTCCAGGTACAGGGAGATCCTCCCAGTCGTAGTTTCACCAAATGGAACCCGTCGTTCCTTTGCGCCTTTGCCCATAACCCGCATCACTCCGAGGTCCAGGTTTACATCACCGAGTCGAAGGCCCGCGAGCTCGGATGCCCGCAGCCCAGAGTCAAGCAGGAGAGAGATGATCGCCTGGTCTCGGTACGAGATCGCGGCCTTGTACAGTCTCCGGATCTCCTCGTCACTCAGGGGCTCAATGAGCTCCCTTGGAATTTTTGGTGGGCGAGCCGTTCGGAGAAGATGGGTCTCGGTGTACCCGGCCTCGAACGCCCACCGGAAGAAAGCCCGAATAGCGCGAACCTTGTTGTTGACGGATGAAGGCTTAAGTTTCTTTCCGTTCCAGGTTCGCTCCTGCAAATGCGCGTTGTACTCCAGCAACTTGAGCTCGGTTATCTCACCCATCTGGGTTGCGGGAGGGATCCCCCACTGGGACTTGAACAGTTGCGTAAAAACGGCGTCATACCACTCCAGGGTCCTGTCAGATCTGTTCTCTGACCGGTTCCGAAGCTGGAAATGGTTAAACGCTTCTTGAATCGATTTTTCAGTGAATGGTTTGTCGGAACGATTGCGATTATTCTTCATGAACTTAAGCATGTGCGTTGCCCCAGGAATTGGTAAGTGTCCACTGGACAACGGAAATCACGGAGCGCGTCGCGAAAGCCCGGACAGGGAGTCTTTTTGCCACATTAACAAGATATAGCTGGCCTTGAATTGACCAGCTATATCTCAAAAAGTGCAAATGGTCGGGGAGCCCGGATTTGAACCGAGGACCCCCTGCTCCCAAAGCAGGTGCGCTACCAGGCTGCGCCA
>JABMNO010000054.1 GCA_013204555.1 Chloroflexota bacterium
AAACTGTGATTCTTCAGCACCCTGCTAGTCCGAGCGCAACCGCAGAACCATATTTAGACAGGATCTGCCCCGACACCACCGAGTTCTCCGGTGCGATCTCCAACGCTTTGCTGAGGAGTTCCCTCGCCGCGGCATTGGCGCCGGCGCGACCAAGTGTCATTTGCTGAGGAATTGCAAGTGCCTTGTCGGTCGATCCTACCTTTAGATAAATATCGAACGCTTTACGAAAATTTCCAATCTGGGTCGTTGGATCGTCGTAGTTCAGGGTTGTCATCTGAGCCCGCCCGAGCCCGTTTAGTAGCTCAGCGGTTTCCAGGTCGTCAGGTTGACCTTCTTTTGCAGACAGACCGCGCTGGAACTGTTCAATCGCAACTTCGTAGGCGTTTGCGGCCAGACTCTGTGTTCCGGCGAGCAGTGAGTACTGGATGAATTTTTCAGAACCAAGAACGTTCTGTGCCTCACCGAAATGGAATGCCAGTTGAGCTGCCTGCCGAGCCGGCTCTATCCCGTGAAAATCTTCAAGCATGAGGGCCACCCGGGCATGCATACGGGCCCGCCGAGTGAGTGTTATCTCCTCAGTCAAAGTCTCTTTGATTAGGGCATGTGTGAACTGATAGTCAGCGCCTGGAGTGGAAATCTCTTCGATTACTCGAGCTCGGATTGCCTCATCCAACAGATCGTCAAGTTCATTCTCTGTGAGTTGAGGACGCGCTCCGTCGGGCGGGTCCTTTGTGAGTGAAAGAAGGTACCGATACTCAAATTGCCGTCCCATGACTGCAGCGACCGTCATCAGTTCGCTGCACGCTTCTGTAAGTACATCCAGGTGTCGGCCAATCGCTTCTCGTATCCCCTCCGGCAACGGTAGATCCTCTGGAGAGAAGCTCTGCAGGGCCTCTGGCTCCACCCAACCTTCCTGGCGCATGAGCCGGAGAGTCTCCGTCACGAACAACGGCTTGCCTTGAGTCATTTCGTGAATGGCTTCGGCAATACCCGGTGGCGGAGAGGTGCCAAGCGCAGAGGCGACGAACTCTCCGATAGCGCCCTCGTTCAGTCCGAGGAGCAGCAGACGGTGGAAATTGCTGCTCCTTCTGAGTTCGGCCAGTGTTCTTGAAAGAGGGTGGCGGCGGCCTAATTCAACATCGCGGTAAGTGCCAACAATCATCACATTCGTATTTGACAGTTCCCGGGCTACGAATTCGAGCAGGCGGAGGGAATCACCGTCGGCATCTTGCAGATCCTCAAGGATCAATACAAGAGGTTGGTTTTCGGATGCCCTGCGAAGGAAAGAGGCAATAGCGTCGAAAAGTCTGAAACGACCTACGTCTGTCTGATTTGTGGATTCCGGCACAGCGAGGTTCGGGAACGCCCCGCCCACCTCGGGCACGATTGCAGCAATCTCAACTGCGCCTGGGCCCATCTCACCCTGAAGTGAATCTTTGTTAGCGTCGCGGATGTAATTCCTGATCGCTTGAACCCAGGGCCAGTATGGGGGTGCACCGGATTCTTCGTAGCATCTACCCCACAGCACTAGCGCGCCGCGATCAACACTGATCTGCTCGAACGCTTCTGATAACCCAGTTTTGCCGATGCCGGGTTCACCAGTAATGACTGCGAGCCCACCACGACCAGACAGCGCGTCGTCCAGGGCCGATGTGAGTTCGGCCAGTTCTGATTCGCGGCCCACGAAGGGCTCATTGTCAAAAGATTGGGTCAATGGGGCGTCTTAGATCCATGGCGTATTGAACCGGAATCATATTCGATTCAACGTATAGCCGCATCGGGTCAATACGCAACGAATGCTTTTACAAGTGGCACAACATCGGAATCGCTCTACGGCGTGGCAGTTCTATGAGTGAGGTAGTAGAGATAAAAAGGACCGGTTTTATCTGTCGCTACCGCCAGAACGAAAATAACCCGTATTTTGCGACCCCGTTTTTATTTATCCCTTCACCTGGTGCGAGAAATGGATCAAGGTCAGACTTAGGTATCTCCTCGTCTAGTTTCAGACGATGCTGGCCTCCATGGATACTGAGCTCTGACAGAACCGACTCCGTTAACTAACGGGATGCGAAGCAAGTAACGCGCTTACGTCCCCACAGTGCCTGCTGCAAGAGCTGCTTCCAATCGCTTTGCCGCATCACCGGAAACCCATCTGGGCCACTTCAAAGGAAAGGTTTTCAGGTAGTACTCTGCCGCTGGCGCTGGATTGGATTCAACGTCAATCCCATTGTCGACCGCCCACGCCGCCGTAACGGTGATTGGATGATTCCCAACGTCAATCAATTCCAGGAATTTGGCCACCTCAGGTAACTCTGCCCGCAATGTTGAGTTGATGCCTTTGTGCACAGGAATGGTCTCGTACGCACACGCCTCTGCAGGGGTTCGCTCAGGCTCATCAACAGACAATTGAATTTGATCCCAACAGCTTTTTGAATAGACGGGTTCTTGAAGGAGGTTCTGTCAGAACTCAGTTTCCATGGAGGGTAGCATCGTCTGAAATGAGACGAGGAGCTGCCAATGTCCTGCCCATGCTGTCGGTCTGAGAACGTCGCCAACAGGAAACGCCGGACCTCGCTGGATTACCGGATTTATTATTGCAACTCCTGCAAGCGGCAGTTCAATGACCGCACCGGGACACCCTTCAACGACCTCCAGTTTCCAACCGATATCGTTCTACTGGCCGTACTCTGGCGGCTCCGTTACAAGCTCGGATTTCGAGACGTAGCTGAGCTACTCCTCGAACGAGGATTCGAGGTCAGCTATGAGACGATCAGGGTCTGGGAGTTCCGTTTTGCACCGTTGGTCAGCAAAAACCTCCGTGCAAGACGTCGTGGCCGGGCTGGGCTCTCCTGGTATCTGGACGAGACGTACGTAAAGGTCAACGCTCGCTGGTGCTATCTCTACCGAGCTATCGATAGAGCCGGGAATCTCTTGGACTCGATGCTCAGTGAGAAGCGCGATAAGTACGCTGCACGACGATTCCTACGACGCCTTCTTCAGAACACAAAACAGAGGCCACTTCGTCTGACCACGGATAAGCATCCCGCGTATGCCAAAGCTATTCGATGGATTGTTGGCCGCAAGGTGCTACACCGGCACAACCGGTATCTGAACAACCGTATGGAGCAGGATCATCGCCATATCAAGCAGCGGTACTACCCGATGCTCGGGTTCAAACGATTCGATTCAGTCAGCCGGTTCTGTACGGTTCTGTCAGAACTCAGGTCTCCCATCAAGATTATGCCGAGTTGAACAGCGATCGGATCTCCGATTTAGGTAGCCAGCTCCGCCATCAGATTCGCCCACTTACTGCTCAAGATCTGCCGTCTATGTGATGCGGAGTCTCGCTCTCCTACCGAGGCCGGAACCCGCAAGTAGCTTCGCAACTCGTCGAAGGCATTGCAGAATTGGCTGGCTGAATCGAATCGTTTGAACCCGAGCATCGGATAGTACCGCTGC
>JABMNO010000055.1 GCA_013204555.1 Chloroflexota bacterium
ACCTGAGCATCGTGACCGCTGTGAGCAGCATCTTTGATGAGCAGGTTGCACTGAGCGGGATAGTAGATGCGAACAGCATCTTCAACCCGAACAAGACGGGTAACGAGAACAACAACACCAGTAACGGCGACCCATCCCGAAACGCCTCTCTGACCGGCTCCGGCAAGAAGAAGGGTGACGGGGACGACGAAGACGTTGCCGACGATGGCGATGACGAGTCAGCCGCGGGTGAGGACACTGACGTGTCCGAGTCTCGAGAGAAGGCTCTGAGCCAGATACTGGCAGCGTGGTTGAACTTTGCTAAGGGTTCTGTTGACTGGACAGAGATGATCGACACAACTGGAGATGGAACACCGGACACCGAGTTCGGCGTACTGATCGCAGAGGTTGAGACCATCATGAACAACCCGGGCGCAACGAAGGCCGATCTTGAGCGTGCGAAGGACCTCGCTGAGGCAGTGAACCAGCACGACAAGGGCAACCCTGACTGCGACACCGTCACAGGTGGTGGCGACGAATCGAAAGCCGACACCAAAGCCGATGACGACGCCAGTGGCGCCGGAGACGACGACGAGAAGAAGGACGACGAGGGCGGCAAGTCCAAGAAGTCCGAGAAGAAGGGCAAGAAGTAGTAAGACTTCGCCCCAGGGTTAGAACCGTTTGATCAACTGAGAGGCCGGGCAGAGATGCCCGGCCTCTCTGATTTTCAAGACTTGGTAATCTGAAAGAACAAAGACGATGGGAAAGGGAGTAGATCGACCGTGACGTCAGGGTGGCGCAACCGCGCTGAGACGATATTCAAGCCGGGGAGAAAGATAGTCCGGGATCTGACGGTCCTTGACCATCTGGGCGGCAGTCGCAAGGTAGATATCTACCTGTGCAGGAGCAGGGAACTCGACGACGTAGTTGCCTGCAAGGTTCTTCGGCCTGAATTCAGGCTGGACTTCTCGGCGTTGGCGGCGGTCCTGCACGAGGGCGAGTTGCTGACACGGCTGCGCCACCCCAACGTGCTTGAAGGGTACTCGGTGGGCCTGCAGCCACACCCTCGAATCGTGATGAAGCACCTGACGGGCCAAACGCTGGAAACGACTTTCTTTGAAGGTAATCATGACGCGTTTCAGCTAAGCGATTTCGTCGAAGTAGCCTCTCAGATTGCCGACGGCCTTACCTATTTGCATGGTGAGGGGATTCTCCACCTTGACATCAAGCCAACGAACATCATGTACAGCGACGGACACGTGACCCTGTTCGATCTCAGCGTGGCGAAAGAGTTCGACCCAGAGGAGCCGTTCAAGGACAACGCCGGAACGCGGGACTACATGGCGCCGGAACAGACCACACGAGGCTACGTGGGGTACACAACGGATGTGTACGGGCTGGGGGTCGTGTTCTACAGGCTGTTGACGGGCGGCAATATGCCATATCAGACGGTTGAGATTGCTTCGGATGAGCCGGATGAAAATCCAACGAAGCAGCTGGACTACGCTTCGCCGCCGGTGCCTCCCTCAGAAGTCAACAGCTCTATTCCACTTGAGATCTCGGACATCGCTATGCGGGCGTTGGCGTTGGACTCTAAAGACCGGTACGGCACCCCCGCGGAGTTCAAGGCGGCACTGCATCGTGCAGCTAGCCTGACCGTCCGATAATGCTGGGGCTACATGGCCAGGAGCACGTCAATCATGATCGCGTCTGCAAGAATTACTTGCAGGTCTGCATAGCGGAACGGCTTTGACAGGTAAGCATCGACGTCATCTGAGTCGAGCCTATCTCTAATCCCGGTGAGGTTGGCTTGTGCAGACATCACCACCACGTTGGTCGGTCGATTGAACATGCGGTTCGCCTTGATCGCTGCCAGGACTTCCTCTCCGCCAACTATCGGCAGATTAATGTCCAGTAGCATCAGGTCGAATTGCGTGTGGGCAAGAGCATCCAGTGCCACCTGCCCATCGCCCGCTTCGACGATATCTAAATCATCGACCTCTTCCAACATTTGGCGGAGAGCGGAACGAATATCATCTTCGTCATCAACGATCAGTACTTTGGGAAGTTTTCGAGTTGTCATGTAAGGAGTGTAGGCGGTGGGTGATATCACCCACTACTCGGCCAGCACTAATATTGTGATGGTGCCTGCTCCCACATGTGCCACCTATGTTGAGGAACTTATTGACTACGGGTGAAGGATTACTTTCGTGTATCCATCCTCGCGTCTGTCAAATTTGACGTAAGCGTCGGGGCCCTCATCAAGTGAAACTTCATGAGACACCACAAAGTCAGGTTTGGCTTTGCCGGAGATGATGAGATCACGGAGTTGGGCGTTGTACTGCTTGACGTTGCACTGGCCTGTAGCCAGTTTGAGTCCCTTCTCGAACAGTTGACCAAAGTTGAGCGAAAGCGCACCGCGGGCAGCGTTGGCGTCCACTCCTCCAGGGTCTGATGGCACGTAAAGGCCTGGTATGCCGAGAGCACCTGTTGGATTTACAACATCAATGAGCTGGTTAAGGACGATGTTGGGAACTTCATCTTGTTCTCCTCCAACCGCTGACGACCCGGCCTTAGTGGCCTGGTATCCAACTGCGTCGATGCCTTTGTCGACCCCGCTCCCGCCGCGCAACTCTTTGATCTGATCGACCGGACTTGCCGTGTCGTAGTTGATGGGGGTGGCGCCGATAGATTCGGCCATGTCCAGCCGTTCTTTCACGTGGTCGACCACATATACTTCAGCCGCGCCGCGGATCAGGCAGCTGTACGCCGCCATAAGGCCAACTGGTCCGGCACCAAAGACGGCAACGCTCTCGCCAGGCTTCACGCCTGCTAGCTCCGCACCGTGGTAGCCGGTTGGGAAGATATCGGCAAGTAGCGCGAAGGCTGCCTCGTGCTCTGTGCCTGCCGGGAGCGGTAGGCAGTTGAAATCAGCGAATGGCACTTGCAGGAACTCTGCCTGGCCACCAACCCACGGTCCCATGGACACGTAGCCGTATGCTCCGCCAGCAAATCCAGGATTCACGGTGGTGCAGAAGCCGGTAAACCCGCCAAGACAGTTGTTGCAGAAGCCACACGCAACGTTGAAGGGCATGACAACGCGATCGCCAACCTTGCGTTCTTTTACCGCAGCTCCGACTTCTTCGATGACGCCCATGTTCTCGTGACCGAACACAATTCCAGGCTGCGCAGCAGTTCGGCCTTCATACATGTGAAGGTCAGAGCCACAAATGCACGATGAGGTGATTCGAACAATCGCGTCATTAGGATGCAGAATTTTTGGGTCCGCAACGTTCTCTACGGCGACTTTGAACGGCTCTTTGTATACGACTGCTCTCATCGGATCTCTGCTCCCTGTAATTGATTCAGATCTGTGTCTGGCGACGGTATCGCGCCGCTATGTGTTTTGGTGGGGGCGGATTTGAAACCTGCCTCCAGTAACAAGTGATATCTACCCGACGTCAAACACCTGCAATCGATGACGATTGCTGTCTACAACAAGCAGGCGTCCATCGTTGTCGAAGACGAGGTGTGTCGGCCCCCAGAAGTACTTTTCAATGTGGGCTGACTCTTCATGGAGGTCATCCGTATTGAACTCAATGTCAGGCTCAAGGTTGGCCGTAGCTCGGGCTTCCTTTTCCTCAGTATTTGTGTCCAGGAATTCCTGAGCCCACTTTGAGTTTGTTGACTCGCCTCTATGGACATCAACAAACGCGCCATCTGAGTCCAACACCTGAACACGATGGTTAGCCCAGTCGGCCACATACATGTAGCCGTTATCGTCTACCGCCACGCTTGATGGTGCGTCGAACTCTCCTTCGCCACGGCCTGATGAGCCGTAGTTCGCGACGAATTCGCCATTGCCGGTGAACTTTGCAATTCGATCATTGCCCCAATCGGCAACATAGATGTCACCAGCGGAGTCAACGCAAATGCCCCACGGCAGATTTAGTTGCCCGTCTCCTGATCCAGGTGTGCCGAAAGACCCAATGAATTCACCTTCAGGCGTGAACTTCTGAATCCGCCCGTTCTGGTGATCCACAATCAACAATTCATCGTTGGCTGTAAAGGTGATGCCAGTCGGGCCATTTAGCTGGCCCTCATCGGCTCCAAATTCGCCCCACGTATTGAGCAAATCGCCATCAAGGTTTCGCACGATGATCCTGTGGAGGCCTTCATCGCTCTGATATAGCCGTTGCTGGCTATCAATGGCAGTGCCGGCGTTCCAGAGAGATTGCCCTTCGCCGGTTCCAAACTCACCAAAAGTACCGTAGTACTTCTCATCGTAGTCCATCACTGTGTAGCGAGTTCCACGGGGATCACTATCGGAGCCGCGTCCAAGGACGAAATATCGCCCGTCAGCCGCTACCGATACGGCCCAGGGGTAGTAGAACCCGCGCCCTTGCATGGCAGCCACGCCAACAGTGCGGTTGTATGAAAGGTGCCCGGTTTTAGTCTTTGAAGCAGTCGTCATGATGTGTGGCTCCGTCTACGCTCGTTGGAACTCGGGAGTGGCGCCCACAAGCTTCAGTATGTTGACGACCCTCTCACGTGGCGTCTGTTCTGCCGTTGCAATCTCGGATTGCTTCTTCGCGAAGTCGATCAGCGCTTCACGCGAGTTGTCTGAAATCTCTGTGATTCCCAGCTCGGAGAGCGCCCTATCGACGACCTCATCTGGCGGAAGATCTTCGTCCGAGTTGTCAAGGATGCGGTCGACGACTGATCGGACTCCCGGACTGTCAATATTGCCGAAACGCTCGGAGGCGAAATTGACTCGCTCAACCAGTGCACCGGAGTCTATCCACTCCGTGCCCCAGTGCCATCCTTCCACGGAGGGCGGCGAGAGCAACCACTGGCCCATGAACTGTGCCTGCTGGCTTGTGGGATTCATGCTGATGTTTGGTTGACCGTACTCTTCCGTAAGGCGCAGCACACTGGCGACCAGTTCCGCCGGGCCTTTGATTCGCTGGAATCGTGCCTCTTCGGATTTGAAGAAGTCAGACTTGAACAGGAATCTGAGCATTGCCTTGATGCTGTAGTTGCTTTCGAAGTAGACATTCGACAGTGCAGCGATTGCGGCAGGATCACGTGGCGGCTTGTATGGCCACTCAGGAACCGGAGCCTCGTCAGCAACGAAGAAGCTGTAGATGTGCCGAGACAGGAAATCGGCGGTCGCGGGCTGCTGACAGATGATGTCGACGATATCCTCGCCATTGAAGTTGCCTTTGTGACCCAGGAACTCCTTCTCGCCGTCATCGTGATCGTCCGCTTTGAACTCGAAATGGAACGAAAGTCGACCGTATGGCCAGACAGAGTCTCTTGCACACTTCATCGTCATGTATTCGGTGTTGCCGATCGTCCAGCCTGTGAACGCACGGGCGGCCTCTTTGACGTCATGTTCGCTGTAGTTTCCAACGCCCATGGAGAACAGTTCCAGCAACTCACGGCCGTAGTTCTCGTTGATCGCGCCATTGTGGTTCTGAACGTTATCGAGCCAGACCAGCATCGCCGGGTCCTTCGATATCTCAATCAGAAGGTTCTTGAAGCTGCCCATCCCGTGGCGTTCGAACATCCTGATCTGATCGTGCAGCACCTTGCCATTCGCCAACTTTGAATAGCCGGTTGCGTACACGCCGTGCCACATCAGGTTCAGTTTTTCTCTGAGCGGTGCGTCTGTTGAGACCATGCGGTACATCCAATTTGCACCAGCGGACAGGTTGCCCATCATCCCTGAATACTCCGAGTGGTACCGACGGATCAAATTGTCGGACATTCGGTTTGGGCGGTCGACGTCCAGCAGTTGCTCAACGGTCTCGTCGTATCCCTGCTCAACTAACCTGTCCAGTTCCTCGCTGGACGCACCGAAACCGGCACGTCGCATCAAGTGGGCCATCAACGCTTTTTCTGACGTCATTGTTGTAGTCATGGTTATCGCCTAAACATGTCAAATTGCTCGTAGTTGTCGCCAAGAATGGGGTGCGGGTCAATACCCATCCACCCATCAAGCAGAGTCGCGTACATGCTGCGGAAATCGTTGTTGAAGGCCATATCTCCTTCAACCTGTGCGTTCAGTTCCAGCGAAGGGTACTCGCCGTAGAACCCGCCCTTGACCGCGTTACCGATTACAAATGCTGCACCACCGGAACCGTGGTCCGTGCCGCTGCCATTGTCCCGGATACGGCGGCCAAATTCTGAAAAGATCATCACCACCGCATCATCGCCTCGGCCGTGTTCGTCCAGGTCCGAGAAGAAATCGCCTACTGCTGTAGATAGCTCGTGCCAGAGCTTGGAGTGGTTCTCCAACTCACCTGCGTGTGTGTCATATCCGCCGTGCAGCGTGTAGAAGACGCGTGTCCCAAGATCTGCCTGCAATACCTGCGATATGTCACGCAAGCTCTGTGCAATTTCTACTTCTGCCTCGTATTCGATCGATGAAGAATACATTTCCGGGGCGGTACGAAGAATGTCTGCGCCAAGGTATGCGCCCATCCCTGTCTCGCCAATCGCCTGCAGCACCGCATCCGTGCCGTCGGTGGGGCCATACATGCGGGAGAAAACGTCCAGCGCCATGTCTCGTGTCTGCTGGTCCTTGATGTCAGGCAACAGGCCATAAGTTCCAAGATTGCCAACAGATGCAACTGGGACGCCTTTGGCATGCAACGATCGCGGTAGGCCACGTCCAAAATTGATCCCGGTGATCACGTTGCCGTGCGTGGGATCAATCTCGCGAATCGCTCGGCCAAGCCAACCATCCGGTGCGATCGATGCTGACTCCGCCGTGTGCCAGATGTCCATTGATCGGAAGTGAGATCGGTTGGGGACCGGGTATCCGATGCCGTTGATGACGGCCACGTTACCTTTATCCCACAGTTGCTTGATGGGGCCCATACTCGGGTGGAATCCAAGCGTGCCGTTGATATCGATGACTTCGGATTCGACCAGACCGATCGCCTTCCGGGAATCCTGATATATACCGTTTGTGTACGGCACTACTGTGTTCATGGCGTCGTTACCGCCAGAAAGCTGAATAACAACGAGGGCTGGGTTCCGCTTTGCGGTCACCATAATGGCGTCTACCTTGATAGGGGCTGTCTAGAGTGGCGGCATGTTACCAAGACTGTGCCAAACGTGGAACCATGTGTTCGCCTCCGGGCAGCAGATTATCGATGCGTGAGCCCATCATTTCGAGGTTTCCCTAAGATTCTCAGAGTCGACCGTAGCGATATCCGCCATTTGGCATGGCCCTCCAACTGGGCCAACTGGCCAAGAATGTGTGATCTGGGTGATGCATTTTCAATTCGGCTCAAACGTAGGATATGACCGCAATCTGTGAATCGGTCTAGAGACAAGGGTGCAATGTCGCCCCCAAAAACGCTGTCCGCAGTGCGGGGATATGGCCGTAAGAAGCGGTTGTTATTCGAGCGGTCGCCAATATCGCTGCCTCAGCCTCCACAGACGACCTAATTACTTCGTCTGGTACTTCCATTTCGAGGCCAAGAAAATCACGCCTTCAATGCCATTCTGGGGTCCCCCGAAGAATCTCAGCGTGGATAGCGGGGTAGTTTGGGCATCGCGCATTGCTGCGATTGGAACTGGAATCCTTCAGCTTTGACGACCGGCTACGCGTCACAATTACGCAAGCTTGAGTCCCTACTTGCTGAACGCGGCTACCTGGCCAGCGACAGTGTCATTGACTCGAAGGCGGGCGGCGGGTGCAATCTCGTCGGGGAGCGCCGACACCGGCCAGTAGCGGACCTCTGTGCTCTCGGACGACACCGCGATCTCGCCGCTCACGTACTCAACCTCGAAGACAGCGACCACATAGTGGACTGTGTATCCATTGGGATACCGAAGAATGTTGTGCCCGCCGGGGTCTGAGTAGATCCCAACCAAGCGTTTCGCGCGGGTCATGATGCCCGTTTCTTCCCAACACTCGCGAATTGCGCAGGCCTCTGAACTTTCACCAATCTCATGCCGACCGCCCGGAAGGCCCCACAGGCCGTTGTCGGCGCGACGCTGCAATAGAACTTCACCCGCGTCATTGAACAACACAGCATTGGAACTCGGATGAATCTCATCGGGCATCTTTGCAAGCGGATTGCCAGCATGATCGATCATGCCATCAAGAGTGATGGGAAGCGGTTGATCCATGGGTATGTTGAAACTCCTGCTTGAGCTGGGAGGGGAATGTAATCGAGTTATACGACATTCTCGGCAATCGGGTTGGGGCGACCACACTCAGTTTCACCCCAATCATCTCCACATGAGGACTACGATTTTCGTCGCGGCGGTCGTATACTCAGGTTGATACCCGCTGCGCGTGACATCGTCTTCAATAGTCGGGTCCGGCAACGACTCTGAATTGCGCACGTGCGACTAGACCCGGGTTGGACTCGTCTGGTGCAAGATGAGTGTCCTGCCCCCTCCTGGACTGGGGGGTGACAACCGCGTGGTGAGGTGTTGCCTTGAGTTATCCGCTTAAAAAAGAACTCCGTCCCGCTTACGGGTTCGATGATGTGGCCATCGCCCCCGGCCAGATCACCATCAATCCTGAGATGGTTGATACGTCACTGACCATTCCAGACTTCAATGGGTCTGGATCCGTCGATCTCGGTATCCCGGTCCTCGCATCTGCGATGGATGCCATCGTCGACCCTGCATTCGCAATACAACTCGGTCAAGTCGGTGGCCTGGCTGTCCTGAATCTCAACGGTATTCACGTTCGCTATGAGGACGCCACCGAGATTTACGCCGATATTGCCGCTGCATCGCTGGAAGAGTCCACCCCGCTGATGCAGAAGATCTACAACGAGCCAATCAAGGAAGACCTCGTCGCCCGACGGGTTGAGCAGATAAAAGCTGCGGGCGTGAACTGCGCCGTTGCCACCATCCCGCCAACCACGAAGCAATTCGCTCCTATCGCTTCCGAGGCTGGAGCCGACGTTATCGTCATCGCTAGTACCGTCACCACGGTGAGGCACAAGTCCAAGAGTCTGCGTGGCCTTATCTTTTCCGAGATCATCGACGAGCTTCAGAAGCCCGTCATGGTCGGCAACACGGTCAGCTATGAAGTCACCCTGGAGCTCATGCACCAGGGCGTCAGCGGCATTCTGGTTGGCGTTGGCCCCGGTGCCGCATGTACCAGCCGTGAAGTCCTCGGTATCGGTGTACCGCAGGTCACCGCTACCATCGACTGCGCCGCCGCTCGCGATGAGTTCTTCAAGCGCACCGGCCGCTACGTTCCAATCATCACAGACGGTGGCATCAGGACCGGTGGCGATGTATGTAAATCATTCGCATCGGGCGCCGATGGCGTCATGATCGGAACACCGTTCGCCCAGGCTGAGGAGTCGCCCGGCCGCGGCTTCAACTGGGGCATGGCTACTCCGGATGCTGCACTCCCACGGGGCACCCGAATCAGCGTGGGAACGAAAGCCACGCTGGAGAAAATCCTCTTTGGACCGTCGTCGCTCACCGACGGCACCCAGAACCTCATAGGCGCCCTCCGCAACTGCATGGGAATTGTTGGCGCAATGAACCTGAAAGAGATGCACAAGACGGAACTCATGCTCGCCCCAAGTATCAAGACTGAAGGCAAGATCTACCAGCGCGCACAGGGCGGATAGCGCCGTACATGGCGTTCAAGACGCCTCGCGGCACAAATGACATCCTTCCTGAGGATCAGGCCTACTGGTCCTACGTGTGGGGCACGGCCGAACAGGTCGCTGCTTCGTTCGGTTTCGGCCGAATCGATACACCCATGTTCGAGGACACATCGCTGTTCAGGCACGGCGTCGGTGAAGAGACCGACATCGTCGAGAAGGAGATGTACAGCTTCGATGATCTGGGTGGAGACAACATCACCCTGAAGCCGGAAGGTACCGCCCCGGTGTGCCGCGCGTACATCCAGCACGGTATGTCCAACCTGCCGCAGCCGGTGCGTCTTTTCTACGAGAACCCGCACTTCCGCTACGAGCGACCTCAGGCCGGGCGAGTCCGGCAGCACCACCAGTTCGGCGTAGAGATTATCGGTGATCCATCACCCCAGGTGGACGCGGAGATCATTGAGCTTGGCTGGACGTATCTTTCGTCGTTAGGGCTGAAGAACCTCAGCCTGAAGATCAACAGTATTGGCGACGGCGCGTGTCGCCCTACGTATTTGGAACTCCTGAACGCGCATTTGGAGCACTACGAAGACAGCCTGTGCGACGATCACCGCAAGCGCTACAAGGTCAACCCGCTGAGGGTGTTGGACTGTAAGAAGCCCGGATGCCAATCCGTCAGCGTGAACGCCCCTGCAAGTGTTGATCATCTCTGTGACGATTGCCGTGAGCACTTTGAACTGCTCAAAGGGACGCTGGACGATCTCGTGGCCGCAGGGGCGCTGATCCCCTACACAGTCGACAATCGCCTTGTCCGCGGACTCGACTACTACAACCGCACGGTATTTGAGTTTGAACCGGCCGATGTGAAAGGTCAGAGCACGATACTGGCTGGTGGCCGCTACGACCCATTAATCGAGATTCTCGGCGGAAAACCAACCCCTGGCATCGGTTTCGGTAGTGGCGTAGAGCGCGTAATCCTCAACTTGAAAGCACAGGGAATCGAAGTCCCCGAAGCGCGCACACTTGATCTCATCTGCGTCCACATCGGTGATAATGCCCGCCGCCGCCTGGTTACCCTCGCCGCCACTCTCAGAGCAGCGGGCAAATCGGTAATAGTCGCCCCTGAAGGCCGCTCCATGAAATCGCAGATGCGCTATGCCAATAACTCAGGTGCCAGATACGCGCTGATCCTCGGCGATCGCGATCTTGAGCAGGGCGAGGCAACCCTGCGACCGCTGATTGGCGATGGCAAAGAAGTGCAGGTTGGTCTGGATGCTGCTGTGATTGCCGCGGAAATGGTGTAGCCGCTAATTTGCTTACCCCCTCGCCCTCTGGGAGAGGGCTGGGGTGAGGGCGGGGTAGTTGCGGCGGTAATGTCCGATCACCCCGAGACGGGCTCGTAATCCCGCGTAGCACGGGCATCTCTGCCCGTAGGAGCCGAGTGCGGTACCTCTCGCATGGGCATCTCTGCCCATTCTACGTCCGCCTTACCCGTTCTCCTCGTCACTCGCCGTATTCTCGCCGCGCAACGACCGATTGCGGATGTCGTACCGGCCCGGATATCTCACCGGCAGATGACCCTCTTCGATCATCAGCTCCAGCGGATGGACCATCGTCTTCATCGGCATCTGAACCTGCGTGTGAGTTCTGGCCGACTCGTAGACGGCATGCACCATCTCAAGCGCCTTGTAGCCGTGCTGCGCTTCCCCCCGGAACTCTGTCGCCTCGCCTGAAACCCATGCAGCGAAGTCGCGGGCCTGCGCAATCGCCGCCTCTCGGACTTCGAAATCATCGTCCCCGTACTTCAAGTAGTCGCCGTCCGGCTTATGGTGTTGCCAGCCGCCCGATGTGGCGTTCATCAGTTTCACGTCAGTCAGCGATAGATCGATGAGCCCTTCGCTCCCAGAGATCCACGCGCCCCACCCCGCTCTGGGCGTCAGCGAAGCGAGAATAACCGCCTGCGCTCCACCCTCGAAGCCGAACATCGCCAGCGCCTTGTCCTCGATTGGGATCGCACGCGCCCACTGGTCGGTCTCCCGCTCAATGTTGCCCATCACCCACGTGCATTCCGGGTCGCCCAGCAGGTACCGGAACATGTCCGCCTGGTGTGACGAGTAGTTAGGCAACCCATCGCGGGCAAACGCCGTGATCATTCGGACATCGCCAATCTCACCGTCAGCGATCATCTCCTTCGCCATTGTGTACGCGGGTATCCACCTCCGCTGATGCCCAACCGCCAGCTTCACGTTGTTGCGTTCGCACACCAGCCGCATGTCCGCTGCTGCGCCAATCGTGTCGGCCATCGGCTTTTCGCAGAGAATCGCTTTCACGCCAGACGCGGCCGCTGCCAGTGTCATCGCCCTGTGGCCCTTGTCCCACACACCAACAGATACGACGTCTAGCGTCGACTTCTCCAGCATCTCCCTGAAGTCGGTGAAGTGCTCCGCCTTATAGTCGCTGTACTCGGCGAAATGTTCATCGAAGTCGCTCATCGCCTCCGTGCTCAGATCGGCAAGAGCGACAATTTCGTATCTGTCTGATCTGAGATATCCGAAGGCGTGGTTACGCGACATATCGCCGCAGCCAATGACTCCAACCCGCAGTTTGTCTGCCAAGTTCTTCCTCTAGCCGGTCACTTGATATCGAAGCGCAACGCCGCAGCGCAGAAGTTAGCGCACACCGTCTTGTGGCGCGTACCCAAGGACGTCTTTGGCGTGCTGGTTATCCCGGAATAATTTCTTGTTATCCGACGTGGCCCAGAAAATGTCGAACTTCAAGTCGGCGGGTGCTTCGATGATTTTGACCGTCAACTGCTGCAAATCGCGATAGCTGGACCAGTTGGCCTGCGCCCTGCCGGGACCTGCTTCATCGACTGGCCCACAACTGCTGATCCTGAGATTGATGACCGACATTGGAGTGGTGAGCGCGTAGTACCGGCCCAGATCCTCCCCAAACAACTTGGTAACGCCATAAAGGGTGATCGGCTTCGGCTCAGACTGTTCGTTAACCATGGTCCATGAGTCTGGCAGTGGGAGGTCCTCTGTTGAGACCAGAGTCTTGTATGGCTCATGCAACTCGTAGCCGTTCGCGGTCGCACCGGAGCTGGACAAAATCACCCTGGACACTCCAGCCTCCAGAGCCACCTGACAAACGTTATAAGCGCCAATGATGTTGTTCTGCAGCATCGTGCCCCAGCCGCCGTCCATTCCCACAGAACTACTTTGCCCTCCGTCCGCAGCAAGGTGCAAAACGACATCGACACCCTCAAACGCGGGCCTCAAGGCATCAAGGTCAGCAATGTCAGCCTTGAACACGCGCTCAGCCGGCAGGCCATCAACACCACTGCGAGACAGCGCGCTTATTTCGTACCGCTCTTCAAGAGCAGGTCGAAGTGCCCTACCAACAACACCATTCAGCCCCGTAACGAGCAGTTTGATTTTTTTCGACAATTCTTTTCTCCAAACATCATCTGGCAGTAATCCGCTGCTAAATCTGGTTACCTCTTATATCAGGAAATGAGAACCGTGCCAGTCAACACCATCTCAACGTCGCCCCGGCGAAGGCCCATGGACACAAATATCCTCACGCCAGATTCAGTTCACGCGTTCCTTACCCTCCCGCGTACCGTCGGCATCCCTGCTGACTGAACAGGTGTGGGCAGGGATGCCCGCACTACGCCCAAACCGTCGCCCCGGCGGAGGCCGGGGCCCAGGCACGCACAATTTCTCACACCATTCATCTCTCGGCATCGCTCGCTCGTTCACGGCATAATTCACCCTCTGCCATCGCGTATCTCAGCCTCGTGTCGTCGAGGTCGATGACCACAGGAGGCGCTCCGTCCTCGGAGGGCAAGCAAACGCCACGGCGCCCATAAAGGCGACATCGCTCAGGACATGCACCATCAAGCCCACGACATCCAACAACGCTTCCGTCGACAACGCACCATACGGAAAATCTAGGCCCCTGCCATGACCCGGTAGCCGCCGGGCTTGCCCGGCCCGATTTCGCGTGCCCATCCACGAATTGCCCACGCCTCCAACCATCCTGATGATCCCCACCCAACAGACAAAATCCATCGCCCCGGAAGGGTGCTACGCTGCTCAGACCCCGAGCCCAGAAAGAACCTCAAAGAGAACGCACCCTGCAAAAGAGGAACATCCGTGAAAGTTTTATTTATTGGCGGCACCGGCAAAATCAGTTCAGCTTGCACGCCACTGGCGGTCGAACGCGGATATGAGATGTACCTGTTAAACCGTGGGCAGACGGACCGTCCGGTGCCTGATGGCGTGACGGTACTCAATGGCGACATCCGAGATCCGAAGTCTGTGCGCGCTGCGTTGGCTGACCACAAGTTCGATGCAGTGGTGAATTGGATCGCCTACACCGCCGACCACATAGAAACGGATATCGAGCTTTTCCGAGATCGCACTGATCAGTACATCTTCATCAGCTC
Source organism: Chloroflexota bacterium (assembly GCA_013204555.1). Taxonomy (GTDB): domain Bacteria; phylum Chloroflexota; class Dehalococcoidia; order Lucifugimonadales; family Lucifugimonadaceae; genus UBA1151. Next base: position 14,038 of record JABMNO010000055.1, read on the forward strand.
AGCCTCGGCCTACCAGTCGCCACCGGTCAATCTGCCGGTGACTGAGTCGACCCCACTGGACAATCCGTACTGGCAATATTCAATCGACAAGATCGCGTGTGAAGAGCGGCTGATGCGCGCCTATCGTGAAGAGAAGTTTCCAATGACCGTTGTGCGGCCATCGCACACCTACGACAAAACCATGCTGCCATTCCAGGGTGGCTGGACAGTAGTGGACCGCCTGCGCAAAGGGAAGAAAATCATCGTTCATGGCGATGGCTCGTCGCTATGGGTTTTGACACATCACAGCGATTTCGCTAAAGGCTTTGTAGGCTTGCTGGGCAATAATCGAGCAATTGGAGAGGCGTTCCAAATTACGTCGGACGAGCTACTTACGTGGAACCAGATCCATGAAATCGTAGCCAGAGCCGCCGATGCTCCAGAGCCTCAGATTGTGCATGTGCCCTCGGATCTGATCAACGCGATCGACCCGGGTTGGGGCGCCGGGCTACTGGGCGATAAGGCCAACAGCATGATTTTCGACAACACCAAGATCAAACGTGTCTCGCCCGATTTCACCTGCTCCATCTCTTATGAACGCGGTGCGCAGGAAGTAATCGAGTGGTTTGACGCCGACCCGGCCCGCCAGGCTGTCGACACCGAATTTGACAAGCTCACCGACCGCATAATTGCCACATACGAGCGAGCGTGGGAAGGCCTGTAGGACGCACCATTCTCGCGCCCCTCGCCCCTCGCCCGTAGTGGCAATTCACGAATTGCCTCTTCCCAAACGCACGGGTCGCTAAATCAACACGCTGAAATGAACGTGCATGCGGAGGATCGAAACACCGCACACCCATCCGTCTTTCCGGCGCAGGCCGGAACCCAGGCACGCGGACCTACACACTCCAATAATGTCCGTATTCACGCGCCACCCCCGTAGCCGCAATTCACGAATTGCCCACGCCCCTTACGCGCCGCGCGCAAAAACAACACGCTGAAATAAACGTGCATGTGGAGGATCGAAACACCCCAACCTCACCGTCTTTCCGGCGTAGGCCGGAACCCAGGCACGCCCAGCAAGGAATGCGGCTACACCTCATAGCCGAACACCCCGCCCACGCACAGTAGCTGTAGGCCCCCGTGCCTGCCCGGCTCCGGCGGCGCCCCAAAGGAACAACCACGAAGCCCATCCGCGCCCCAACGCCATCGTCGGTAGTTCTGGATACGCGTACTCGGTACGGTGGAGAGGGCCAGGATAAACAAAGCCGCCATGCGGCTGCGGCTCGGTTTGACCGGTGTTCCATTCCTCACTGCTAGATAGCTGAATCGCACCCGTATGAGGCGAGTGCGATGGGATCACTGCTCTAGAACGTGCGTTTTGGAACGGAGTGAGTGGTGAAAGGCGTCAATAAGGGTGTGGCGGTGGGGATCGTTCATCCCATCCTCCCACAGGCGGATCAACTATCAGTGCAGGCCAATTCGCTGCCGATCACGTCGGGAGCGTTCAGAGTTCGAGCGACCAAGGATCTACTGGACAAATTACGTTCTTTTGTCGGATCGACGCATCAACGGCCTACAATTGAACCAACAAGAAATGAGGTTCGAGATGCCGGTAAAAGTGGAATGCTCGCAATGTCTCCGCATCTTCACCGTGGACGGCCTCATGACCCCTCTACCAAAGCACGCAGAGCCGCCCGATATCGGTGAGTCCGTCTACACACCATGCTCCGGATCAGGTCTGATTGGAACCTACGTAGATTCAGCCTAAGACAATTTATCCACAAATGCCCCGCTACTCGTCCAAGCTGTTCCAGTAGGAACGGAAATTGGCTATTTCAGACGTGATTGTCGGGCGCACCCATGATTCGATTTGTTCCATCCGATCAAATCGCTTGTTTCGAATGTCCCAAACAGCGGCACCACAGCTTGCCTGTTCGCCATCCTGGGCGGCGAGCAAGATCGTCCCTTGGAGAATGTCGACCATCTCTGAGCTCGGCTTTGTGGTGTTGAACCACAGTTTCGTCAAGTAACGCCGTCCGCCCGTTTCGACACCGATTTCTGCCCGACTCCGTACGGTGATATCGTCGTTCACAATCGCCGCCGGATCGGTGCCAAAGAATGAGCCGTTCAGTTCTTCCCATTCGGTGACATATGGCCCAGTTATTCCCGGATAGTTTTTTTGCTTTCGGGGATCCTTTTGCCCCTTGGCAATGGCAGAAAGATCGGCAACAGGATCTCCAGAACGATGCACTTGCTGAATGGCATCTCGGACAGGGCCATAGAAGTCCCGGCGACGGTCATAGCCTCCTCGCTCACGCATGTCACGGACGATCTCAAGACGTTCGTTTGCGGGGGCGGTGATGAAGCGCGCCAAGTCACGCTCAGTTATTGATACGTTCGGCATTTGTTACACCTCAGTAATCCAATTGGTAAGGTCGATTATCGAAGTGTCGCGCCATATGTTCTAGGTATCAAGCCCCAGATGTCGGGCTGTTGAATCTCGTGTAGAGCATACCGGCTCCAGGGGCACCATCACCCGCGTAGCAGTCGATGCAGGCACTGCAAATTGGCGCGTCAATGATCGGGGTAATTGGGTCTGCTGCGGATTCGAAGTTGTCTCCATCACAGATTCGGAAAGCGACTCCTTCATCGGCGCGGTACCAAAAATGAATCGTGGTGAGGTTGTCCTCGAGCGCGATGCCTGGCCACATGAGTGTTGGCGTGAACTGCATCCGGTCTCGCTCCTTTTGTACGAAATCCTCGTCCCATAAAGGTAGTTAAAGGCCATTCGATGTTCCAAGGCGTGAACGGTGCGGCTTTCAGTGGACACGACCAATTACCTAGTTGTGTTGTTGATTACGGGCGCGGATACTCGCCAGATGATGAAATCACCGTTTGATAGAGCCGTTGATGAATCTAGTCGGGCCAGAGACCGTGCGGCTGATGCTGAGCTGACGGCACAATCAGAGGCGGCTCGACTCAGGGAGAGACTTGACGATCTCGTCGATTCCGCGTGGACTCGGTTCCGGGATCGGATATTGGCGATTACGGCGAGTTCGTTGGGTGTCTCACTCCTCGTTCTGCAGATTGTGGATATCAATGACGACGTAGCCCGCCTTTCTTGTTTGAGACTCGCTTGGATCCTTCTGGGCGCCGGACTGGCGTGTGGAATTCTTTCGGTGTTCACCAGTTGGTTATTAGCAGTCAGACTCAGACTAGCCGTGGTTAGGCTTGGTCTTGACGCCCCGGCTCCACGCGACGTCAACATGCTGATGGGAGCAAGCTTGCTCCTGTTGCTTGCGAACCTCATCATGCTGGGCTTCGGCCTGTTCGAGTTGTTTCGTTTTATCGACGGGAATCTCAACTGATCCGACAAAAAAGCTACATCTGTCGGATCCGATGTCCATCGCGACTGAGTCGGCCCGTCTAATCCGGAATCTCCCCCACTCTGACATCCACCCCTCGACAGATCCCGCGATCCGCCGGAAACTCAACCTATGAGAGGCGTGCACACCTCTCGCAAATAACTATTTCGCTAATGCACTACCCGAGGGGCTAAGGAGCACCATACCCAATCCCGCCGAACGGTGACGGCAGCCCGCC
>JABMNO010000056.1 GCA_013204555.1 Chloroflexota bacterium
GGCAGTGTGGGCAGGACATAAACAGATCTCCTCAGCAAATGAGGAATGATCCTATTCTGCCCCGACACTGAGTTCTGACAGAACCCAAATTCACCCCTAAGCCACCTTCGGCAGTGGCACGCTAAGGGCGATCCGCATGGTCCGCAACCTTCTCTCGAGGGGAGAAGGGACAGATCGGTAAAGTGCCTGTGCGGCAGGTGCCTTACTTTTTGCGTTCGGCGTCGAATTGGTCGTGGGGGATTACTTCTTCGCCTACTACGAAGAGGAAGTAGTAGGTGCCCATATCGCCCATGAACTTGAACTCTTTTCTGATCGATTTGACGGTTGACCAGAAATCTTCGTGGGAGCGGAGGTAGGTCTGGAATCCGCCGTGCTCTTCGTCGAGCGAGATCATTGTCCGGGCGTTGTGGACGGTGGCTTCAAGCTTTTTGCGATTGCGGACGACGCGGGTGTCTTGCATCAGCTCGTCGATGTCTACGTCGTCCATCTCAGCGATGGCGTGGGGGTCAAATTCTCGCAGAGCTTCCCTTGAGCCGGCCCACTTATTCTCGATCACTTTCCAGGACATACCGGCCTGGAACACCGCTTTGCTCATGATGTCCAGGTAGTCGGACAGACCCTGTGGCGCTATCTGCTCAGGTGGTGCCATTGGAGTCATCCGTCACGCCCTTCCTGATCTCGATCAGCCGGATTCTCCTCCGGCATCGGCATCCCTTTAGCCCTGTATATCATCGGACGTACCATGTCGTGAACCGCCCGAACGTCCTGTATATCATGGAATGCGATCTCATCTGGCGCTCCGACCAGCGATATCCATTCCATCCCTGAATTCTGGTAGACGGCTACAAAGTCTGGTCGGTCGCTGAACCTGATCGATCCTCTGCCACGCGATCCGGGCTTTAGTCGTATACCCGGAATCTCTTTAAACGGCTGTGCTTTGCCCTTCTTGCCAGCAAGACGAATGATCCGCTTTGCGGTGATGGCGTAGTAGTTGACCTTCTTACGGCGGGACTTCCAGTAGAACCGGCCAAAGAGCGCATACACGCCCACTATCACGAATATCCAGCCCGTTATGGTGACAGTGGTGGCCCACATGAGGCCAAGAACGAAGATTATTATGGACAGCGGCAGGAGAAAGAGATCATTCCGTGAAAAGTGGACAGATGGATCAGGCTGTCCCGCCCAGAGAATTATCTCGTCCGGATCCAGCAGCGGACGAATAGTTTCGGCTGCGTTTTGGTCTAATGTGAAGCCCAACGGCTCACTGCCGTAGGGTTCATCTTGTCTGTTTCTTTGATTCACCGGCGTTGAAGTATAGCCATCTATTTGTCTTAGCGGGGTAACGATTCCAATTCAATTAGCAACCGAGTTCAACTGGTCTGATCAGAGCGTTCAGGCGATAGCGGTCGACCTCGATGGCACACTGCTACGCGATGACAAAAGCCTGAGCGAGCGATCTCAGTCGGCGCTGTTCGATGCGATTGATCACGGTATCGCCGTAATTGTGGCGACATCACGGCCGGGGCGCACTGTCAGGCACTTCATCAGGCCAGAGTTGCTGGAGCATGTCTCTGTTATAGCGATGAATGGAGCGTCCGTCAACGGACGTGGCGCTCTTTCTGGAGACCATCTTTTCCGACTGCCAGACGGTGCGACTGAGGATCTGGCAAACCGAGTTCGAGCTATAGATGGTTTGAGGGCGTTCATTGAATCTGACGGTTTCAGATTTGCCGTTGTGCCTACCGTGTCTATTGATGAACTTGTTGCTATCAGCGGGTTAAATGGGACTGATCCGGAAACCGTCCTGGCTCTTGAGCGTGAAGTTGCAGACTTTTCTGAACTCCTGGCATCTGGTCCCACCAAGGTTGTGATAGCGGCTGGCGATGAGCCGATCACGCCGCTGATCAAAGCGATCCGGGAGGACTACGGTGAGGACCTGGCCTACTTCCCGTCAGACGGAGATATGTTTTTGAACGTGGTTCAGCCTGGCGTTTCCAAGTGGTCGTCGATCGCACGACTCACGGAGCCGGCCGGGATTCCAGCGTCATCGGTGGTCGCGTTTGGTGATGACGATCCAGACCGCGTGATGCTTGAGGGCGCGGGAATTGGAATTGCGATGTCTAATGCGAACGATAACGTGAAGTCAGGCGTGGACCTGATCGCACCCTCAAATAACGAAGATGGCGTTGCCGCGGTCGTCGAACAGATTCTGGCCAGCCGCTAGATTCCCTCGAACAGGTCCGTTTCCGCCGTACCCGGCGCTGGCGTCGGATCAATCAGAATCAGGTGGTCGACGCTGAAGATATCTTCGTGCATCGACTCTGGGAACACATCGAATGGACTGCCCTGCGAGCGGTGTTTTGATGCGGCCTCACGCCTCACCGGCACATATTTCGCAACCTTCAGTTGAGTTGTGAACATATCGTCCGGCACCCCGAAAGTTTCTGGGTCGGCATTGGTAATGTCGTTGTCCGGTTTCATCTTCCGGTATTCCTCGAAAAACCGCTTGATACGGGATCGCGGAAAAGCCATGTAGTACAACTTGAGCGGAGACCACGGCTTGAGGCCTCCGGGCGATGAGTACTCCGGATTGCCAGATTCTCTGAACGCGATGGACGTTGTCTTGCTGATGAATATGTGGTCCGGGTGACCGTAGCCGCCGTTCTCATCGAACGTGACCACAACCTGCGGCCGATGCTTCCGCATCAGTTCGGCAAGTTCACCTACCACCTGCTGCTCAGGGGCCTGGACGAACGCCCGCGGGTCATTGTTCTCTGGCGTCCCAGCCATACCGGAATCACGATAGTTCAACATCTCCAGAGATGCGCCAGCGACCTTCACCGACGCCCGCAGTTCCGCCTCACGTACCTCACCCAGATTCTCAGGCGTGGCGTCCACTCCCGGAGCGATCTCTCCGGCCTCGCCACGAGTCGTGATCACCACTACCACCTCCGCACCTTCAGCAGCGTATTTGGCGATAGTGCTCCCCGCCAGATGAGACTCATCATCCGGGTGTGCAAATGCCAACATCAGGCGTCGTTGTTCCAAACTCACGTTCCTCCAGAAGCGGGCCACAGACCCACTGTTTCTTCGTATACGCCTGTGGCCGACCAGCCGGTCGCCCTTCCTATCTCCAGTAAAACAGCCGACCTGATTCGCTTCTGCTATCGGCCCACGTTTGCGCTGACTCAGCCAGATCGCCTTCACCCTCGACACGTAATCGGGCTGGTCTGCCAGAGAGGCGAAGTATCTGCTCAAGCGGCTCACCAATGATCTTCACAGGCGCTTCCGGAAGATCATCACGCTTCTTGATGCCGCCCTTTCCATCGAGTTCGAACACCCGATGCGCATCTTCCTGAGCACCAATTGAAACCAGACCCGGCAGGCCGATCTCGCGCAGTCTGCCGCCCATTCTGCTCAGGACTTCAGTGGTTAGTTGCGGCGCTGGTGGCCGAGATCGCTGCATATCTATCGAACGCCGGATGTCTTCGCCGTGGATGAACATTTCAGCGAGAGCGATAATCGGTAACGGGCGAACTCCCCATCGGATGGAGATCGACACGCTGTCGCTCTTGATCCGATCGAGAACCCACAGACGTCCTCGGGCCGCCCACTTCTCCTGAATCGACTCAACGCCAAGGTTCAGGCTTATCTGAGATACCACCGACCACGCAACACGCCATGGAATGCCATCGCCAAGCGTGAGATGGGCCGCTACTTGCCCGTTGGTCCAGCCATCACATTGGCTCTGTTTCTCCCAGTGAAATTCATTCATGGATTCCACAAGTTGCCCAAGCGCGCGCCGCTCAGCGCGGTAGGCGTTTGTGATCTGCTCTCTGGTCAGTTTCGTTTCGGGCATAGAAGAGAGATTCTAATGGTCGAAGAGGGCCGGTGGCGGTAACATCCGTGGTGCATTGAGTAGTTTTTGAGTCACCACCGGAGTCCACGCCATGAAAATCACAAAAGTTGAGCCGCTATTTCTGGACAAGTTCCTGCTGGTGCAGGTTCATACCGATGAGGGCATTATTGGGCTTGGCGAATCAGGCGCGTGGGGGTTCCTGGAGGCGTCCGGGGCTGCGATAGAGAAGTTTGGTCGATACCTCATCGGCAAAGACCCGATGTTGATCGAGCACCACTGGCAGTACATGTACCGGTTCAGCCACTTCCGTGGCGCTGCAATCATGGGCGCGTTGAGCGCACTTGATATCGCTCTATGGGACATCGCAGGTAAGCACTTTGGTGTGCCTGCGTACGCCCTGCTGGGCGGCAAGGTGAGAGACCGTGCCCGCGTCTACTATCACGTGTTTGGAGATACGACCGATGTGCTCGTGAAGGGTATCGTCGATGCCAAAGAGCGCGGGTTCACGGCGGTGGGTCACCTGACGCCGTTTCTGGATGAGGAACGCGATGTGCCCTACTTCAAGACGCACGCCAGCAAGATAAACGATGCTATCGACACCGTAGGAATGTACCGCGACGCGGTTGGGCCGGACGTGGATCTCTGCATTGAGATTCACCGGCGGATGACGCCGACTGAGGCTGTACAGCTTGGGCTGGGCATCGAAAAGTACACGCCGTACTTCTTCGAAGACCCGGTCACACCGGACAACTTCGACGAGATGGCGTACGTGGCCAGCAAGATCAACATTCCTATCGCCACTGGCGAGCGGTTCACGTCGATCTGGGAGTTCGAGCAGCTCCTATCCCGAAACGCCGTGCAGTACGTTCGCCCGGACGTCTGCCTGGTGGGCGGCATCACCGGCGCAAAGAAGATCGCCGCGCTCGCCGAGGCTCGACACGTAGGTGTGGTCCCGCACAACCCGCTCAGTCCCGTATCGACAATGGCATGTCTTCAGATTGCTGCAGGCGCGCCCAACTTCGCGCTTCAGGAGTACCCGATAGGCGAAGAGATCCCTCCCAAGTCCGACATGGTGGACGGCTCAGCGGAACACGATGGAGAAGGCTTCCTCATGATCCCAACCCGCCCCGGAATTGGGATTGATCTCAAACCCGGAGCGAAAGAGAACGTCCCGATGGTGCCACGCGAAGTGGTCACACGGCTGCACAAGGATGGCTCGGTTATCGATCAGTAGGCGTTCATCACGTAGAGAAAGGCATATGAGGTCCTCCGCTGCCGTTCCGATCGGCGTGGGATGAGACAATCGCGTCCAAATGCCTGAACTTCCTGAAGTTGAAAATCTCCGCCGTTACCTGATAGCTGAGCACGTCCCCGGTCAAGTCATCAGTTCGGTGGACGTGGCATGGGCGCGGACGATCAAGTTGCCGTCAATCGAAGACTTCGTACTCGATATGCCGGGACGGCGTGTGGTTGATATCAATCGACGGGCGAAATATCTGGATGTGGCGCTCGATAAAGGGCACCTGGTGCTTCACATGGGGATGACGGGGAGTCTCCGTGTGTCATCGCCTGGGGATGAGCGGATGCGGTTCGCTCACACGGTTTTCCATCTGGCCGATGGGCGCCGTATCGAGCTGAACGATCCTCGTAAGTGGGCATCGGTTTGGCTCGTGGACAAGCTTGAGGACGCGCTGCCTGAGATTGGGCCGGAACCGCTGGATACTTCGTTCACAGCGGATGAGTTTGTACGCCGGGTCAGCAAGCGACGGTCTCCCATCAAGGCGGTGCTGCTTGATCAGGCAGTGATCGCTGGAGTTGGCAACATCTACGCTGATGAGGCGTTGCTGCGGGCTGGCATTGCGCCCTCAAGGCGTGCTCATCGCATCGCTGAGCATCGTCTGGCAGCTCTGTTGGAAGAGATCAGAATCTCGCTGGCGCGAGCGATCAACTACATTGGCGAGAACCCGCTGGACGATGGCCGACCGTTCGTGGTGGACGCGTTCGATGAACGTATGCAGATACTAAGGAAGCCGGGTAGTGATTGCCCGCAGTGTGGTCGGGCACTGCGAACAAAGGTCATAGGCGGGCGAACGGCGTATTACTGCGGCGAGTGCCAGAGCTGAAACTCAGGCGTCAACGGGCGTGGATGCCCGCAGTACAAAAGCTGGAGCTTTCAAGTTTTACAGGGCTCACCACGACGAAAGAAATCAGCCCTCGTGAGGCCGTCGAAGGGCAGCTGATTTGGCTTACGCCTCTGGAATAATCGGGCGCCAGACTATTGTCTGGTGGCGTTCGGGACCTGTGGAGATGAGCGATGCAGGGACGTTCAGCAGCTTCTCAAGGAACTCAACGTAGTTCCGTGCTCCGGCGGGCAGCAGATTCGGGTCTGATAGCCCGGCGGTCGTTTCTGTCCAACCGGGTACTTCCTCGTAAATGGGCTTGCACCGTTCCAGCAGAACCGCGTCAATCGGGAACTTCTCTATGCGCTGGCCGTCCAGCTCGTAGGCCACGCAGACTTTCACTGATTCTCGACCGTCCAGAATGTCCAGCCGGGTAATTATCATTGAGTCGAACCCGTTGACACGTGCGCTGTAACGACCCGCGACTCCATCAAACCAGCCAATTCGGCGTGGCCGACCTGTGGTCGCACCAAACTCGCCAACGGGACCTGCATTCCGGAAAACATCGGCGTCTTCGCCAAAAATCTCGGTCGGGAAAGGTCCGCTTCCCACGCGAGTGCAGTAAGCCTTATATACCCCGGCCACTCCGCCAAATGCTCGTGGTCCCAGTCCAAGACCCGTGAGGGCTCCGCCCACTGTTGGGTTGGAAGATGTGACGTATGGGTAGGTGCCGTGATCCATATCCAGAAGGGCGCCCTGAGCGCCTTCCAGAATTATGTTTTCGCCATTTTCAAGCGCCTGGGCGACGATGTCCTCGGCTGCGCGGATGTGGGGAGAAAGCTTTGGCGCCCACTCGCGAACCTGGGCGAAAATTACTTCGATATCTATTGGGTCAGCACCGTAAATCTTGGTCAGAATCTCATTCTTGCGCTCAATGATTTCGGGCAAGCGCAGGGTCAGGTCTTCCGTGTCCAGGAGTTCACCAATACGAATTCCTGAACGGTCAACCTTATCGAGGTACGCCGGGCCAATGCCTCGCCCTGTTGTGCCAATTGCTGAGTCACCGCGGCGGGCTTCCTGCAACTGATCAAGCTGCACGTGATATGGCATAACAATGTGAGCGCGATCGCTAACAACGATCGTGGAGGCGTCCAGTCCTCTCGCTTCGATGTCTTCGATCTCTTCGATTAAGACGTTGGGATCGACAACCACACCATTGCCAATGACATTGGCGGTGTTGGGCCAGCAAACGCCTGAGGGAATGAGATGGAACTTGAACGTCCCGTGCTCATTCATAACGGTGTGTCCGGCGTTGTTTCCGCCGGAGTAGCGTGCCACTACGGTAGCGCGCTCCGCAAGGAAGTCGATGATCTTCCCTTTGCCTTCGTCACCCCACTGGGCACCAATTACTGCGTAGGCAGGCATGGCCTGCTAACTCCAATCATTTAATTGCGGACGCGCAACGCCCGCCGAATGGACGGCGGGCGTCCCGATGAATTATACGACAGTCCGCGAAGAATCTTGACAGGGTGTTGGCGAAAACGGCCCGGATACGAGCAATCCGATCATGATTATGACTGCGATTGGGCGTAAAGCTGGGCGTTCTCAGCAGGCGAAAGGTCCCTCAACTTCTGACACCCGCAGCCGCGCGCCTGGCACCGATTCGGCCCGGCGTGATTCTCCGATTCATGGCTACACACGCAAAACGTGTGGGAAGTTACGGGTACCGGCGCCTCAGGTTGAGTCAGCCGTCGAGTGCCACTGGTGGCGAAGGGCATAGAAGAGTTGTGCTGCAAATTGGCTCCAGTCAGGACCAATAGTCACCGAATTTCGGCAACCAGAAATTATCGAGTGATCTGACAGTAGCAGCGAACGGTTCAAAAACTGTGGGTGCTCACCGTCAACCTGTGAGCCATTGAGATCAATTTAAGTCGCAAAGCACGAACGCGCAGTTCGGAAGCCCTGGTCCCAAAGGGCGGCTGGGCTAATTTCTGAGGATCTAGCAGTCCGTTTGTTTCATCAACTTCCAGGTCATTTCAGCCCCTGGAGTCCCTCGATCTGCGCTATCACTTCGTCTTCAGCCTCGTACTGGTGGGGCGAGACGTGATAGCCCTCTGGCAGGTTGTTGCGCTCCCACTCCACCGTGTGGAGCATTGCCTCGTCTATAGCGATGGGCTCTTCGTAGCCGAGCTCTTCACGGATGCGTGACGTGTCCATCGTCCACAGCTGCTCAGCGTTCATGCCGGTTGCGAATCGCTCATCCTGCACGACTGCGATTTTGCCGTTCCAGCCTGCTGCTTTGCCAATTTGCTGAACCCACTCAATTTCAGTGAACGCATACGGGTCACCAACGTTGTATGTGCGGCCTGTGGACCGGTCGTCTTCTGCGGCGAGTCGGATTGCGGCGGCTACGTTGTCTATGTAGGCGCGCGTCCAACGCCACTCAGAAATCGCTCGCTCAAGAATGATCGCCGGGCGATCGTCGATCATCCGGGAGAGGTAGCCGAGCAGACGATGCTGGTAGTCACCAGGGCCATATACGGCCGGTAGACGCAATACCGTCGCGGGAAACTCTGGTTCATCCATGGCGACGCGCTCAACCATGATCTTTTCGTAGTCTCCTGACCACTCGTACCGGTGCTCCGTGGCATCACGATACGGGTACAGCCTGTCCCTCAGGGGCGAATCTTCAGTGATTGGAACGGGATCCGGCGGTCCGGGTTCCCAGCCTGTGCCGCGTGCAAAGGCGCGGTAGACGTCCTGACTGCTGATAACGATCTGTCGGTCGGCGATGCCGATGAACGTGTCGATTGTCCCCTGCGCCTGGTGCTCGGTCATGGCAATAGCGTCGATCACTACGTCAGGATCAATGGATGCGAACTGCTGACGAAAGTCGAAGAGGTCACGCCTATCGCCCAGGATCTCTGTAACGCCCTCTGGGAGGACGGCTTCCGTCAGGCCACGGTGGAAAACGTAAATCTCATGACCTGCCAGCGCAAGATGCTCCACCACGGCCCGGCCAATAAACGCTGTACCGCCTATTACGATTATTTTCATTCTGCGTCTGGGATTTTCATTCGAGTAGTGCTGCGAGTTCCGTCAGATTGGTAATTACGTGGTCGGGAGTAGCCTCATCGCCACCGGCATGGCTGTTACCGGGGCGCCGAACCTGAATTGATTTGATTCCTGCCGCATTGGCGCCTGCGATGTCAGTCGCGAGGCGGTCGCCAATTACGACCGCATTCGCCGCAGCCACATTCAGCCCCGCCAGCATCAACTCAAACAGCAGCGGGTCTGGCTTTCTGGTTACATGATCGCCTGAGACGATTACCAGGTCAAAGTAGTCGATCAGGCCAGCCGCGGTTGCCTTGTGGCGCTGAACTTTTGGGATGCCGTTCGTCAGCAGTCCCATGGGATATGAGCCTCGGAGCGCTTCAAGTGTCGGAATGACATCTCCGTAAGAGAAATGCCGAACGCCCCGCTCCTGCTGGAATCCCATATCCATCATCTGCCAGGTGGAGTCAGGATCAAGTCCAAGGTCCGCCGCTACACCGCGCCACACGGTCTCGCGGAACGTAATCGACCAGTCTGAAAGCCCTGAAAGTTCTGGAGTTGACCGGTCAACCGGCGCCCAGAGTTGCTCCAGTGAACTCGTCCCTACGGTCTCCGTGTACTCCAGAAACGGCGAGGCCAGCCAATTGTCCCGAGACGCTTTCCAAACAAGTTTGGCCAGCAATTCGTCCGTTACTTCCTCGGACTCCACGAACGGCCGCAGCGTGGCGGCCAGCGCTGCTTCATCAGCCGGGTGTTCCGGCATCAGGGTGTCATCGAGATCAAATATTAGCGCTTGGATTGGCATCCATTCGATTCTACGGTCCCTCGCGTCATTCAGGGGCGTCACTGAGCCAGTCGGACGCTGCTGTACGAGTGGTGTGCGTTCCTTCATGCAGGACATATATTTTGGGCACGGGGCGACTTTGCGGAGGGAGGTCGGCAGAGTTGAATTCCCTAATCGTCACAGTAAATCGAAGATCATTCAGATTTCCGGCATGTGATGCTGATATCGGCTTTAGTCTGGGTGTCACGGATGACGATGTCGGCGTTAGCACTGAATCGCGGCGGGAATTCGCGCAGGGCGGTGGGTGAATATATCCCTAGTGAAGAGCCTCAGAACCAACTAGCCTTCTAACATCAAATTATTGCGCCAGATTGGACGCTCGGGGGGTGTCGTTATACTCATCAAACATATGAGACGCTCATATGTCCACTGAAACTACAGAGCCTATGTTCGTTTCTTCACATACTCTGCGCGTTCCCAAATCGATCGCCCGCGCGGCGAGCCTTGGGTACCCCCTTACCTCAGCATTTGCCCTGGTAAGTCTCATCATCGCGATCATTGCCAGCTCACAGATAATTTCTCTCACCACTGATGGCGCAACGGATCAACTGATCCATACGATTGAATCAGAGGTCAGCGAAGATCTGTCCAGGAATATTCATCTCCTGCACGAGCCGGGAACTTTGTTGACGCTGGAAGGTCTTCTATCGGGTGGGAACATAAACTCCTGGTTTGAACACGCCAGGGATCACGATGGCGCATCGGTCACGGTGATATTTGATCCATCGGGGAAGGCCGTCTGGAGCAATGATCCCACCTTTGTGAGATTTGAAGGCGATGACGAGAGGCATCTGGCTATAGCCCTCTCGGGCCAGGTGACGTCAGAGTTGGAGAAGAATGTTCCTCTACTGGACGCTCAGGGCCGGGTTTACGTGTCGGACGCTGTTGAGACTTACCTTCCCCTTGTTCCAAATGCAGGCGACGATCCAATCGGCGTCCTTGAAGTGTATGTAGACGTCAAAGATGACTTGGACTCTGCCATAAGCGCTGCCCAATCAAATATATTCAGATCGGTGGTCCTGGTGATGGCCATTCTCACCGCTCTACTGATTTGCGCGGTGTTCGTCGCAGAGGTGCTTTTGCGGCGCGCCGATCGTAAACGCCAGAGGGAGGAAGGGCTACGGGCCGAGGCAGACGCGCAACTTGCCAGCGCCGTTCAGTCCACGAGGGAATCCGAAATCGCGGAGCGTGAACGACAGCGATTCCTGGGTGTCGTCTCACATGAACTGAAAACGCCGCTCACATCGGTGCTGGCATTCAACTCTCTGATCGCCAGGAACCGCGATGGCAACCTGACAGAGAGGCAGACAAAACATCTGGATCTGATCAAGAAAAATGCTCAACGTCTTGATGGCCTGATTGATGATTTGTTGGATGTATCACGTCTGGAAACCGGCAACTTCACCCTGAGAATTGTTGAGTTTCCAATTCGTGAGTTGGTCAATGAGTTGAGCCAGAGCCTTTCCGACACTTTTGAGCTGAACTCGCAAAATCTGGTGATAGAGCTTCCTGACAGTGATTCACTGCTGGTAGCTGATAGGGACAGGATTTTTCAGGTTGCTTCGAACCTCCTGACCAACGCATCCAAATATTCCCCGGCTAACTCGACCATTACCCTTATGGTCAGTACCGTCGATGATCGGTTCCAGATGATTGTGAGTGACCAGGGTCCGGGACTAACTGAGTCGGAGCAGCTACGCGTTTTCGACCCCTTCTACCGGACACAATCGGTTCTGACTCGCGCTATTGCGGGAAGCGGCATCGGACTATCCATCGCAAAGGCGATCGTCGAGCTACATGAGGGGCATATTTCGGTGGAGTCGACCGTTGGCGCCGGTTCCAGGTTCATTGTTGACTTGCCCGGAGTGATTTCAGAACCGTCGGGGACTCACCCACAATGGGATGAGACCCACTCCCTGGACTCATACTCAGGATCAAGACTGGATGAGCTTGAGTCACAGACCTGATTCGGTCGGCTAGCTAACTCGCTTCCGTGCGCATCACAACCTCGAAGCCGAGCAGTGCGGAGCCGGATGCTACGGGTTTGCCGTGGTGGGGGTTGCCGGCGCCGGCGTGTCCCTTCTGGAACGCATCGCTGTTGACCCAGGCCTGGAACGCCTCTTCTGACTCCCACCGGGTGTACACGAAGTAGCGAGTTTCACCCTCAACTGGCCGGAGTAGCTCAAACGCCTCAAAGCCCGGCATCTTGTCTACTTCTGACGCCCTGGCAGCAAAGCGGCCTTCCAGCGCCTCGCCCATACCCTCTGGAACTTCGATGGCGTTTATTTTCACAACACTCATTAGCGAGCAACCTCTGTAGGTGTGGCGAAACGGCGTCCGCACAAAATCATTCTGCTAGAAAACTCATTATGAACTGCTCGCGAATGCTGCGAGCATCGCGATAGACTTAATTCTTGCGTCCGCATCCAAATGCGGAGTCCACGGAGGGATGGCAGAGTGGACGAATGCGCCGGTCTTGAAAACCGGTTTACCCGTAAGGGTAACGTGGGTTCGAATCCCACTCCCTCCGCCATAATTTTTAGTTCTGATTGCTCCAGCCGTCATCCCTGAACTGGATCGCATATTTCTGCTGAGCGGCATCACTCACCGTTAGCACGGCCGCGCCCACCGTCATCCCGGAATCGGAGGCTTTGCGCAGATATCCGGGATCCAGGCACTTCGACACAATACTTCTAGGCCACGTGGTTCTAGCGAATCTCGTGGTGGGTACGAATTAACCCCACCTGGTACCCAGATGTGCGCGCCTGGATTCCAGCCTCCGCTGGAAAGACAGATGGGGTGAGCGCGGTGGATGAGAGGTGTGGGGCGAACATGCCATCCCGTCGTTCCCGTCACACCGACGACCGTCGTCCCGGAATCGGAGGCTTTGCGCAGATATCCGGGATCCA
>JABMNO010000057.1 GCA_013204555.1 Chloroflexota bacterium
ACCCTCAACCCAAACAACCCCTCCCACCGATCCTCAAGAGGCGGCAAAGGCCGATGACGCGCCCCCCCGCCATCCCTGCGAAGGCAGGGACCCACTCCCCCTATGTCCAGCACCGGAGGTGTCGATCCAACACCCTCAACCCAAACAACCCGGCCAGCGCCGCGGCCTCAGACAACCGCTCAAACCAAATGAACCCCAACAACCCCGCTCACAGATCCTCAAAAGGTGGAAAACGGCGATGACATCTCAAGTGCCACCCCGTAGCGGCAATTCACGAATATGCCTATCCGGTTGACTACAGTAGGTACTAGATACAGTGTGGCTGCTAAGCTGCTGATATCCCACTGGAGACCACACTTTATGCCGTCCTATAAGAACGTTGTGCTTGCAGGCATGCGCGTGCATACCCGGCCAACCGGCATCCGCAGGGTGCCTCCCATCCGTTGGTGGTGGCCTTACTGGTTGGGCTGCGATGTCGAACTCAGGATTGATGTGGATGGCCCACTCCAGAAAGAGACTACTTACGAAGCTACGACAGAGGGAACTCGGGGTACGTACAGCATGGGTTCAGGGGTATTGACTGGTAATGAAAAAGCCATCCCTTTGCGTAACCCTTCTGGGGATTTCAGAGGGGGGGATAACAGCGTCTGGCTAGAGATTATTACCGAGGATGGTTCTGGGGGGGGTAGTGGAAGCCAGCGCTGAAATCCTCACATTCAGAAAAGCAAACCAGGATGGCATAATCCCAGCACTATTGATCCCTGTGACTCTATTACTCGCCGCATTGCTCATAGCTTCTATTGGGGGTCTGTTCTAGGGATGTCACACTTCAAGAATCAACCACTAGATACGGTATGCACTGTAGTCAACCGGATAGGCATATTCACGAATTGCCCATGAACGCCGAAAACCCAACCAATGAACTCTGACTCAAACCCCATCGCCGAAATGGTGATGGATATCCTCCAGAACGCATCTGAAGAGGACATGGGCGACGCTTTGGACGAGATTGAAAAAGTTATCGGATATGAGAATGCTCCTGTCTATCACCCGCTTACCAGGATTGCGCGTGACATCGATGTTCCATATCACCGCTTGAAGTACGCGGCCAGCCGATATCACCGCCGACGCCTAGATAAGGACGCTCGACAGTCTCGGAAGAAATCCATCGCAATTCCCGGACGCCGTGTCACGTGCGAAGAAATGTCATTCTCAATATGGCTGCCAGACGCATGGAAGCCTGCCGAATACTTCTCAGGAGAAGGAGACCTGCCTTCGACGAATTCCACGAAAGTCGATCAGCAAGGATATTGGCGAGCGGAAGAAGAATTGGACGATCCCGATGCAGCCCATGAGGTAGAGGTGATGCAGTGGAAGCTCTTATCCATCGAAACCGCCGAGGAGTTGTATCGCGAAATCAAGCCACACGAGGACAACATCAGTCGGGCCACACACCCCAAATCACCCAGCATCGCGGGCATGGACTCGGCTGCCTACTACGCAACTTGGAAAGCGGGTGCCGACTCTACCGAACAATCCAGTTGGTACTTCGTCGATGGAACTACCGGCTGGGAGATCACTTGCTGGTGCTCATATGGTGAGTCCCCCGCGTTGCGCCCAATGTTCCGAAAGATCGCCACATCATTTGAGTTGCATCAGCCAGCGTAAATAACAGCTAAATCTTTGCATGCACAGACAATTGACTAGCTGCGGCTTCGGTTTTTCCTTAGGTCGACAACCCAATCCGACAATTTATTTATGTCTACAGTAATGGTCTCGGGCGGCGGCGGATCTACATCAAGGTAGGCCGAAGAGTCATGAACAAACCCAGAACAGTAGGACATATTCGCATCTACGAGCGTTGCGTCAGCGTCGGTTATGTCCGTCAATTTGCTTAGCCGTTGCGTCTGCACACTGTTTCCGAACCGCACAACAGTATTGTTGAGAAGAACTTCCTCGACAGCTCGCTCCCAAGACTGCCTAAGGATCATATAAATTTCCTCGGCCTTGGTGTTGTAACCCTTCAGATCACCTTCATTTCTGAGCCTCGTTGCCTTCGCAAGAATGTCCCTCATTTGGCCAATCCGCTTTTTCACGGGGAGCGCTATCGGGGGTGGACCCTCAATGTACTTTCCAAATTCGCTTTTCACTCCACCCTCTACATAAAATTGAGAAATATTTTCTCCGGCTGAATCCGCCGCTGAAATCAGATCATGTACGAAAATGATGTCATGAGTAAAAACTATTACTTGCCGACTCTTGGACTCCCTAACGAGCCTCATGGCAACCCTGAGCCGGTACTGCTGATCTAGAGAGTCAACTGGATCGTCAAGAACAATTGAGGAACTATTACCCATCGTCTCAAGTTCGGATAAGAATCCACTGATCGCGACGCAGGTTCGTTCGCCCTCGCTCAGTACAGACGAAGGGGATACCTTTGCATCGGCTTGCAGTTGAATCGCATAGGGGTGTTCACCAGGCGAGCCCTGTCCAAGCACAACTTCAACCGGCATGCCGTTGAAGCCGATTTCTTGCAAGTTGGAAGTGAGATTGGACTTTAGTCGAGAAGTGATTACTTGATCAGACGCGGTTCTATGTTGCAACGTGGTTTTATTCGTCATCGCCGTCGCGATCGCATCTGAAATACAGTTGCGCTCGGCCGATCTTGAGATCTGGCCAGTGACGACTTTGATGTTTTGGCCAAGGATTTTACGGTCGTTGATTGCAGCAGATTCCTCGACGAGATCTTTACGCTCCTTTGTGTTTGCAGCGGATCGAATTGTTGCCGCCGTCGTTCTTCTCGCGATTGCCATCGCTCCAAAATTTGGGGTGGGCGTTAGAGTGGAAATCAGCTCAGCATCATTAACTTCGGCAATAGCCTTTTTCACCATCGCTATCTGACTACCAACGGATTCAAAATACTCAAGGACCGGTGCAACCGCTGTCTCATCGGCTAATCCTGCATCCGATAACACGGCCTCGGGGTTTGAGGGAAGTACGATCGTCTCGAGTTCGGTTTGGATTTCGGCAAGATTCATTATTTCCAAATTCGACTTGACGACAAGATCGGATTGAACGAACTCTTCAAACGAGCCGAGGCGTTGCTTCGCATTCGACGCCAGATCCTGATGGCAAAGCACACATTTCGATTCTTCACCCGTATGAGGGAACTCTCGTTGTGCATAGGCTGACGTCTCTGAATAAGCACGGGCACTCTCCCAAAGTGATTTCCATGTGTCAGAACCAACCCCTTCAAGTTCGGAGATCTGGCTTAGTGTGCCTGCAGCTGCTGTGGCTGCAATTTTGGTGACGGAGGTTTTAGCGATCTGCGTTTGTATCTCCGTCAGATGGGTTTTGCTAAACCAATCAGACACCCGTGTTTCAAGGGACGCCAAAGTATCAAGGCGACTTGCGAACGCATCCTCTACCTGGGCTGCGTTTGGGTGGTTGCTGGCAAGGGCAACGTTGATCTGGCTGTACCGGTCGAGTTCTTTTTCCGACAATTGGGCTAGGGATTCCAACTCCGATACCTTCGAGTCATGCTTAAGGGAGTCAACATACGTTCTCGCCGCTGACTTGTCGGACAATCCAAGCGATTTCGATAGGTTGGAATCGACTGGAATAGATTCCAATCGCCGCTCCAGTTCAGTTCTGACTTCGATGATTGCACGTGCCAAATCAGTGAATACAGTGAGAATATGGGGCGAATATGTAATTTTGTTGGCCGACTCGATCTGGATATCTGCGGCCCTAGAATCATAGATATTAACGTTCTCAAGTTGTGCATTTTTTGGCTGCCCATCCTCCCAACCTGTCGAGTCATCGACCCCAGAATTCGTGAATTTGATTTCTGCCCGAGGAGTATTTGAAGTTGGACTTGCATGTACATTCGTCAATATCGGGTCGCCGCCAGAACGTGAATTGCAGGCACTTTTTAATATTCGGGCAATTCCAGATTTCCCGGTGCCCGTACGCCCATATACAACGGTGAGCCCATCCGGGCCGAAGAAGACTGGGCCAGCGCCTAGCGCATTCACGTTTTCAATATCCTTAATAGCCAATAGATTGACCGTCTCTGCGGACGACCCAGCTACAGGGATATGAGTCAAATCAGCTACGACAGCTGCAGTCGGCCCATCATTGCACTGATCATCAATTGCGATGTCGGCCAATTCGACAATGTCAGGGTGATCAAGACTCTCTTTTGTGAGAATTCGCCGGAGAGCATCTCGCTGCCAATCTTCGAGCGTTGCTGACCACGTAAGGAGGTCTGAATAGTCGTAAGACATAAATAGCCTGTTACTTCTTCTTGCATATCCTAAGTTTGAATTGATCATACCTTAGGAAACTTGGAATATTCGATCTATTTTCTGACATCCACAACTCTCCTCAAAGGAGGAGTACATCAGTTGAGAAGTCACCGCCACCCACCCCTAGACACCCCACCCGACCACGTGCCAATATAAGCACATACGTTCTAATCCCTGCTCCCACCGGCACAAAGTAATCCCAAATCCTCTCCCCTATTTCCATATCGAAGACTACAAACCAGCTCGCACAGCTGATCAAATCACTGATCGCCATCGCGAATTCTGGCAAGCACTCCCCACGCAATTCCTCTTCCACGAATTGGGCGTACACCTCTGGTCCAAACAGGCCCAGATCATCCGCTCACTCACACGACACCGACGCGTCGCCGTCCGCTCATGCAACGGCTCAGGCAAAACATTTGCCGCTGCTGCGGCAGTCCTCTGGTGGCTCATGGCCAATCCCGACGGGATCGCGGTCACCACCGCACCAACCGACAGGCAGGTGCGCGAGCTACTCTGGCGAGAAATCAGGAACCTTTACAACAAGGCCCCCGC
>JABMNO010000058.1 GCA_013204555.1 Chloroflexota bacterium
ATCGTTGCGGTGTGTGTGTCAGCGGTTCCGAGGTCATTGAACGTTGATGGAGCCAGCGTTACAACTGAACCTTCATCGGCGGTCTGACTGATGCCAGCGTCCACCGTCGGGGCTACGTTATTGACGGTTACAACAAGCGTGCCGCTCGTCGCTGCACCCTCGTCGTCGGTAACGGTGACCGTGACGGTGTAGGCGCCGTTATCGGCGTACACATGTGAGCCTGAGACCATGCCATCCGCTCCGATAATCGAGCCAGGCGGTACAAACGGCGTCTCGGTCATAATCCCGGTGGTGACAGCAGAACCGTCGCCCCAGTTGATGGTGGCGGTGTGTGTGTCAGCGGTTCCGAGATCGTTGAACGTTGATGGGGCCAGCGAGATAACTGAACCCTCATCGGAAGACTGGTCAGAACCCGCGTTTACTGTCGGAGCCACGTTGAACACTGACACGGGAACCGATGACGTTGCATAGGCCCCGTCATCGTCGATAACGACCACGGTCAACGTGTAGTTGCCATTGTCCGCGTACACGTGGCTCGTACCGAAATTTTTGGTCGCAAGCGAAATTGGCCCTGTGCCGGTTCCATCTCCGTAGTCGACTGATGCCGTCCACAAATCTGCCCCCGGGTCCGTGAACGCAACAGTAGTAGTGAACAGTTCGCCTTCACCGATCAACGCGTCGAATCCGACTTCCGGCGAAACGATTGTTGGTGCAACATTGTTAACGGTCACGGTGAGCGTGTCACTGCCCTTGGCTCCCGCGTTATCAGTGACCTCTACTGTGACGGTGTAACTACCGTTGTCGGCGTACACATGTGAGCCTGAGGCCGTGCCGTTAGCGCCCGCCGTGGAGCCAGGAGGACCAAACGGTGACTCTGAAACTGCTCCAATATCCGGAGTAGTTCCATCACCCCAGTTGATGGTGGCGGCGTGGGTGTCAGAGGTTCCGAGATCGTTGAACGTCGATGGAGCCAGTGAGACAACGGAACCTTCATCAGCAGTCTGGTCAGCCCCCGCGTTCACTGTTGGTGCGACGTTATTGACCGTGACCACAAGCGTGTCGCTCGTGGCGGCATTCTCATCGTCTGTGACTGTGACAGTGGCTGTATAAGTGCCGTTATCGGCGTAAACGTGGGCTCCCTGCAGCGTTCCAGTACCAGGTCCAGACGCAGCGATCGTCGCAGAAGTGTTTGGCGATGCGTCGCCCCAGTTGATGACGGCAACATGCGAATCGAGGATGCCAGCATCCGAGAACGATGCCGACTGAAGCGATATCACGGAACCTTCAGTCCCAGCGCGATTAGCCCCCGCCTCCACTACCGGCGCCAGGTTCGCAACGGAGATCGTGAAAGTGTCAGAAGCCGTGCCTCCATCGTCATCGTTGACGACAATCGTGACAATGTACGTTCCGTTTTCGGCGTAGGAGTGGGAGCCGGTTACGGTCCCGTTGATGCCTGAGCCACTACCTGGAGGACCAGATGGTGTTTCAGTTACGGCAGCAATGGCCGCGAGGGATCCATCACCCCAGTCGATAGTCGCCGTATGAACGTCCAGTGATCCTGGATCATTAAATGTCGCGTTGGGAACGGTGAATACACCGCCCTCATTTGCCACACCATTTGGTCCGGCCTCAACTATAGGAGCATCATTCCCGACTATGAACATCGTGCTGTTATTGCTCACAGCTCCTTCATCGTCGGTGACCGTAACAGTCACGGTGTAGACACCGTTGTCCGCGTAAATGTGTGTGCCAGAGATTGAACCGTTGGCTCCGGTAGCCAAACCAGGAGGGCCGAATGGTGATTCGGTTACAACGCCGGTTTGCGCTAGTGATCCATCTCCCCAGTCTATGGAGGATGTGTGGGTGTCTGCGGTGCCAGGATCGTTGAAACCAGCAGCGCTCAGCCCCACGGATTGACCTTCAACGCCAGAGACCGATGCGCCAGCGTTCACGGAGGCAGGGCGGTTGGCAACCGTCACAGCGAAGGTATCGGCGTCAGACGCCCCATCATCATCGGAAACGGTCACAGAGACCGTGTAGACGCCGTTGTCAGCGTAGACGTGAGAGCCAATTACTGACCCTGATCCCGGTCCTGCGACCGAAACCGATCCAGCAACCGTTGGCGTGCCATCACCCCAGTTGATCATTGCGGCGTGGGTATCAGGCGTTCCGGAATCAGAATACGTGACACCACTCAATGCGAATAACGCGCCTTCATGCGTAGAGCGGCTCACTCCCGCGTCAACTACCGGCGGCGCGTTTTCGACTGAATACTGGAAGCTTGTCTGATCAGTTTCAACACCATCCGAGACGCGCATTATTCCAAAGTGCAACGAAGGACCGTCGAGGCCGGCCGCTGAGATGATCGGAGTCACTCCGGTCAGCTCAAACACACCATCACCATCGGCGTCCCACTGGTACGTGAGGGGATCAAAATCGAGATCGAAACTCAGTGCTCCCGAGGCCTGGAATGTCCCGCCTTCCAGGACTAAGTAGGGACCACCCACGTGAGCATCTGGTGGGTTATTTAATTCTGGAACAAAGACGAAATTTTCAATGAGGGTATTGGCCTCAGATGATTTTTGGCCTTTTACGTTGCCGTTGAATAGCTCATCAGCTGTGCATGGGATCGGCAATATCGCGCACAGGCCAGGGATGAATCCCGTTGAGATTGTTGGGGTTGGCGGGAACGTGTAACAACGCCCACCGGATTCCCACGGATGGAAGATATCGCACAGCGGCGCTTCTCCGCCCGGTGGACTGCCCGTCGTGGGGAAGTCGGAGTAGCAGCGCCCATCTCCAATGTAGACCGCATCAAATGTAAACGCGGCACATCCGGTTGGCGGCAGGCCTCCATCCGGGGATCCATCAGCGTCAGGTTCACCAAATAACTGGTAACACCTCCCTCCGGCCCAGGTCGGATTCGCGAGGGTACACGCAGATGGATCATTCCCACTATCAGGCGTGCCGTTATTGGGCAGCACGGTATAGCAGCGATTATCACCGCCATTTAGGAACAGATGGATACCGCTGGCAAGCAGGCAACTGGTGTAGGGCTGCGTACCTGAGAGCGTTCCGCTGCTGGGGAGGAAGGTGTAGCACCTTGAACCTTGTAATTGTAGAGCCCATGCGGGACAACTAACGTTTGCACCGCCATCGGGTGTTCCGTCAGTGTCTGTGTGTTCATGATCGTAGCCAACCGCAGTGATGTGGGTGCCACAATGTTGGAACGTTGCCCACTGATAGGCGGTGCAAGAGTGGTAGTGGGATACAACGGCGTGCCAGTGGTTGTACTTAGTGCCCGGTGTCCTTGAGTAGCACTTGCCGCCGCTCATTGTTTCATTGGGCCACGCGCAACCCAGGTTGTCCGTCCCACCACCAGGTGTCCCATTGTTCGGCAAGAAGCTATAGCACTTTCCATCGCTGTGTAGTGCATACGGCGAGCAAGTTTGTGATGAGACGCCGTTGTCAGGCCAGCCATTGGTGTCGGGAAGAATCGTGTAGCACTTGCCGTCTAGCGCGAGCGGAGTGTCGATTGAGCAGACCGGGTCAACGCCGCCGTCGGGCGTGCCATCCGGATCCGGCAGGTCTGAATAACACAGGCCGCCTTGCTCTACCCATAGACCGCAATTGGCCTCGTAGCCGCCATCTGGCGTGCCATCGATATCTGGAGTATCGCTCCAGCAACGATCACCATCCATCCACAATGCGCCAAGCGGACATCCTTCAGGGCCGACTCCACCGGCCGGCAATCCGACACCAGCAGGAATCGTGAGTTCGAAGCCACCAAGCGCTCCATCAAGGAGGTCTAATGCGGCACCTTCTGCGGCCGCAGAAATCTCTGCAAATGCAATTTCAAGAGGCGCCAACCAGACAGGCTCGCCAGTTCCGCCAAGGAGAATGTCTATTGTGCCAATCGGATCGGCGGCGAACGTCTCAAGCGCCGTACCCCATTCAGCTACCAGAGCATCAAGATCTTGGAATAGCTGATCGAACGTGCCAGCCAGGAAGTCGGAATCCAGAATGATCTCGATGCGCGTTGTGCCATCGACGGTTGTTACATCGCCAGTAAATGCAAACCGCGCTCGTGGAACCAGTGGCGCCAGAATTATTTCAAGGTCGGTGTTGGCAAGCGTTACCGGCCCAAGAGTGACTGTTCCTCCAGAGCCGTGTATGAAGACTCCTGACGTGTTGACTGCAATATCAACTGTCATCATGTGTTCCAGAGTGCCATCGAAATCCGTATCGATCCAAAGTGAACCTGACAGAGCAATTCCTGCGTTCAAGAACGCTGTGTCACGTAAGGCGAACTTGATCTCGATCGGTTGAGTAGAACTGATGGGGCGTAATTCGAAGCCCGCTGAATCACTCGAGCTCAGAGTGCCCGTTTGCCCGGCTAACGCTTCAGCCAGCGCGATGAAATCTGCACCGCCAAAAGTGCTTTCGCTGGCGGCGCGGAATGCGAAGTTTGTTGGGATTCCAACGGGGCTAAGCGTTAGCGCCATAGTCAGATCAAGGTTTTTGCCAACGATGACGGTGTTTCCGGATAGCTCAATGCCAAACCCAGGCGGCGTCATCTCTACGGTGAGCGCCATTCCCAGATCACGCACTTCGAGCCAATCGATCTCGAACGGCGCAATCCACGGCGCTGGAGCATTCAACGTCCCAATAAGTGTTATCGCCAGAGGTGGACCAGAGAACTCACCAGCCACTCCAAAAATGAGGTTTGTGGACTTAGTGGGAGTCTCCTGAATGGTGACATCTAGCTCACCACGGATACCGACGGTGACCCCGCTGCCTGCCGAAATATCGATATAGAACGCCAATTGGGCGGAGTTGAGCCACTCTGGCCGAGGAGTAGGGGACATGGGAGGCAGGTCAGCCGACAGGGAGACGCCCAGTCCTGCCGGTCCAAATCCCGGAATCGACACGCCACCACTGATGATGATTGGTTCATCCGGGATGCCCATAACGTTCATCGCCTGGGCAATGTCGGTTCCGGCGAGCGAGACCGACGAGATCAGGTTTACGCCGGAGACTAACTCCAGATCCCAATTCGTAGTGCCGTACACACCGTCGAAGAAGGCGATGACTGGCGCTGGGAGATCGGCTCGCGTAGCCCCACCTGCTCCGGCCGCGACGACCAGTGCAACATTGTCAAATGACAGGCCGCCTGCGAGGGTACCGCTCAGGGCCGGAACGACACCACCGAGCGTTATGTTGTGCAGCGCAAATCCGCCAATGACCTGCGGGCCAGTGCTGGTTGGAATTACGGCGATTAGGAATTGGCTGCCATCTGCTCCAAGTACCGGGGTTGGTACCTCCGCGGACAGGGCAAACCCAACGCCGCCCGGAGCAGTTGAGACTGATATGGCTACGTTATTGAGGCCGACTTCTGGCAGATCAAGTCCACCAATAGGCACGCCAGCGGCGACCAACAAGGCAACGAGATCCGTAGATAACAGCGAACTGGCTGTGGCGTCGATTGACGCGCTGACGCCGCCACCGGGGACCTGCGCAATTGATATGGCAAGGCCAAACTCTTTGGCGCCAATCAGGAACGCAGAATCAAGGGTTACAGATGATGCCCCACCGACCTGGAGTTCCAGCGATAGCCCATTCAGAGTGAGCCAGTCAACGCCATATGGAGCGATCCAGGTGTCGGTGGTGGCACCGGTGATGATGAGAGAACCACCGCCCTCACTGGAGATACCCAGCGATAGGTCGAACTCAAGCGGAGTGCCGTCCACGATGACGATGTAGGTTCCTGCAATCCCAAACTCTGCTACGGCTCCAGCACCGGTATCCAGGAATGCTATGTGGAGGATGAGGTCCGTTCCTGGTTTTTGCGTAATCCAATCTGGCAAGCCAGGAAGCACTGCTTCAGGCGGCATGATGATGTCGATCTCGAAGTAATCAACCGCCGGAATACCGCCGCTGAAATCGAACGCCAGGTTTCCATCCAGACTCAGGTTCAGTCCGGGCAGGTCTGGAATATCAAGTGAGCCCAGTACAAAGTCCGGAAGGATCACGCTTGGAAGCAAGCCGGCAAGGTTTAGCCCGGGATCGATATTCAGGGTGAAATCCGGGATATCGAACAGCCCGCCGTAGAAGGCGAGTTCTGGCAGAGAGAGGTCTGCCGAGGGAATCGAAAGCGACAGGCCGGGATCCAGGTTCGCCCAGACGAATGTAAGTTCAGGGAGGTCGAAGCCAATGAGCTCTGGCGGTAGCGGAATTCCCAGATCCCCAAGCCCAAAGGAGTCGAAGTTCGCGCCGAACAGGATGTCGATGTCAACGCCGTTGTAGTTGAGCGTCAACAGAAGGTTGCCGGGCAGGTCAAACAGCTCAATCTCACCGGTTAGAGAGATATTTATATCCACTCCAACCTTGGTGAAGGTGAACACCTCATTCCAGGTCGGCAGATCTGGCAGACCGAGAATATTGAGATCAATACCTGTGGCGGTGATACTGAAGAGATCGCCTTCGAAGGCCTCGAAGTGGATATTGGTAGGTACACCGGCCACTGTGACCGTTTCGTCGACCGCCCCAAGAGTGTTATTGAACCTAAGCAGGGCGTTGCCGGACAAGGTCAGACCGGGAACACCTTCGACTGCCAATGTCGCCGTGGACTCAAGCGCGAGGGTTCCATTCGGGTAAACCGCGGCTGCAAAACTACCGTTTGTCAGGCGGACGCCCACTCCACCGGGCTCGCCAACAAACGTTTCGATATTGGAGCCACCAATGAGGAAATCGGCAGTCGTGCCGGTGCCGCCGGCCTCGAACGAGAAATTACCTGAAAGAGTGGCAAAATCACCGATTGCGAAATCGAGGCCGTTGGCTTCGAACGCCTGCAAGCTACCTTCGTCAGCAGCAAATTCCAGCAGGGCAGTGCCTGCGCCGACGGGTACTGTCTCAGAGACTGCTCCACCCGTCGTGTTGTAACGGGCGGATGCAGTCCCGGCAGCTGTGACTGTCGGAACGCCCAGCAACTCAAGTGAACCACCTGCTTCCAGCGCCACGCCCCCACCCGGGTAGAGGGCAAGCGCAAGAGAGGCACTGGTGAGATCGATGCCAACGCCGGTTGGGTCGCCCACGAACGCCGAGACGTTGCTCGCACCAATCAGGACGTCGGCAGAAGAACCTGAAGGCGCGTTCTGGAACCCGAAATCACCGGATAGAGAGGCGAATCCTGCGATATCAACAGTGACACCGGTCGCCGAGAATATTTGGGTATCTGCTGCAAAATCGAGCAGCTTTCCACCGGGAGCGCCGGTTGGAACCACCACGTTCACTGCTCCGCCAGTGTTGTTGTAGAGAACCGAGGCTGTTCCAGCGAGAGTTAGACCCGGAACGTTATCGAGAGAGACGGTTCCTGTGGCGTCAACTGCAAACGTCCCGCCATCAAACAGGGCGGCGCCAAATTCAGCCGAGGTCAGAGATACGCCGACTCCTCCGGGATCGCCAAGGAAGGCGTTGATGCCGGTTCCCCCAATGAGGACTTCGCCTTGCGCTCCGCCACTACCAGTTTCAAAACCGAAGTTACCGGACAGACTCGCTGAGCCAGCGATGTCGATATCAACATTTGAACCAGTGAATCTCTGCAAATTACCTTGTACGGAAGTGAAATCTAGATCGATCATCTGGCCGCTGACAGTCACAGTCTCAGAGACCGCCCCACCGGTGTTATTAAAGAGAGCAGACGCGGTCCCAGCGAGCGTTAGGCCGGGAACGTTGTTGAGTGACACCGTTCCGGTGGCGTCGAGCGCGATGCTGCCATCAGGGAAGACGGCTGCTCCGAAGTCTGCACCGGCGAGTGACACCCCCACGCCACCGGGCTGTCCAACGAACGTTGATATGCCGGAGCCACCAATCAGGAAGTCAGCGGTTGAACTCGCGCTGCCGGTTTCAAAGGAGAAGTTTCCTGAGAGCGTCGCGAACCCGCCGATTCCGAAGTTGAGACCATTCGCCTCAAATCTCTGGAGGTTACCTTCATCGGCGGTGAACGTGAGGGCAGTTGTTCCCCCGCCAACAGGAACAGACTCTGATATCGCCGTTCCGGTGTCATTAAATCGAGCCTTTCCGGTTCCCAGTGCAGTAATTCCGGGAACCCCAACAAGCTCAAGGGTTCCACCCGCCTCAAGCGCAACGCCGCCGCCGGGGTAGAGGGCAAGGGCGAGAGAGCCGCTGCTTAGATCGAGTCCCACCCCAAGTGGGTCGCCAACAAAACTCGCAACATTGGTCGCACCGATCAGTACATCTGCAACAGACCCCGCAGGTGCGTTCTGGAAACCGAAGTCACCAGACAGGGCAGCGAACCCGCCAACGTCAATGATCACGTCTGCCGCGGTAAATATCTCCGTGTTCTCGGCGAAATCGAGCAGTAGTCCGCCGGGAACACCGGTTGGGGCTACAACGTTCACTGCACCGCCGGTGTTGTTGTAGAGCACCGATGCGGAACCAGCGAGCGTCAGTCCCGGAACGTTGTCCAGGGAGACGGTGCCATTGGCACTGAGAGTGACTTCACCATCGCCAAAGATGGCTGCTCCGAAGTCAGCACCCGATAATGAAACTCCAACACCGCCCGGGTCTCCAAGGAACGCGCTGATGCCGGTTCCGCCAAATAGAACGTCCCCAGCCGGTCCGCCGCCACCGGTTTCGAAACCAAAATTACCGGTGAGTGAGGCGAACCCTGCCACATCAAGATTGAGGCTAGAGCCAGCAAGAATTACATAGTTACCCTGGTCTGCGGTGAAGTTCAGGTCGACAGATGTGTCACCCACTGTGACCGTCTGGCTCACTGCTCCGCCGGTGTCGTTGTAACGAACAGACGCGGTTCCAGCGAGAGTTAGGCCGGGGACGTTATCTAGTGAAATAGCTCCGGTTGCATCCACAGTGACTTCACCGTCACCGAAGATCGCCGCACCAAACGTCGCACCAGAAAGCGATACGCCGGGACCGGCAGGTTGGCCGACAAACGTTGAAACGTCAGAGCCACCTACCAGGAATGAGATGCCTGAGCCGACAACTCCTTCCTCAATTGATAGACCACCCGAAAGCGTGGCAAATCCACCAATATCCAGATCCAGATTGGTCGCCTCAAAGCGTCGAAGGTTCTCTTGTCCCGGGCCGAATATGAGAGATGTTGAACCGCCGGCTGTAGGAACAGTTTCGTCAACTTCGCCGCCGGTTTCATTGAATCGCGCTGCGATAGTCCCTGATGCGGTAAACGCTGGTACGCCAAGGATTGCCAGATCTCCGCTGAACTCTCCGGCTATACCTCTGGTCAGATAGACCACCTGGCCAGAACCGTTGGTCAGATCTAACCCAAGCGCACCTGGCGTTCCGGACCCGGTTCCCACAAATAGCGAAACGTCTTCCGCTGCCAGAGTAACCATCTTCTGAGAGACAGAATCCAGTCCGCCGCCAAGTGTGAACGTTCCAGCGATTCGCTGTCCAAATATATCCAGGGCACCATCAACTGTGACTGATGCGGTTGTTCCAGGTGGGCCAAAGAAGCCGATTGGCTGGCCACCAATGAGGTCTACGCCAACGACCGCAAGGGGAACCCCAATTTCAACTTCCAGCGTGTGCTCAACGTTGCTTCCGTCAATGGTCGCACCAAGCAGAGAAGAGGCGATGATGTTCAGAGGTTCTGAGACATCAAGATCACCCACCAGGTTGATGTTGTCGTCTGTCGATGTACCTGAGAGTACGTATGTGCCTGGAGGCAGGAGGATGGAGTCATGTACAGCGTCGGCGTTGGCTGCACTGACTGCGTCACGCAGGGAACAGTCGAAATCGCAAACGCCATCGTACGTATCGGCCTGCGTGGTGACGGTGAACGTCTGTCCCGCTTCCGCAGGAAGCTGCAGCACGGCAAAGAACGCAATCGCAACAACGGCGGTAATCGCAACGAATCGATGGAACCAGCGTGGACGAGTGATACTCACGAGAGTTCCTCCCTTTTCTTCAGGAAGACGACGAGGTAGTCCAAACGCCTGCAAGATCTCTGCGCGAGTAGACCCATAGATATTTGGCCCAAAACCAGTTCCTCTAAGAACCCCATAAATTCAAGTGCCAACTACCAACGAAACAGCTCAGCACATCGACAACGGCACTATACATGACGAAAATTACTGTGTCTTGAAATGCCCCCAAGATGACCCTTTTGGCTCAGCGATCATTCCCCAAGTTACGGACTGCGAATCGCGACCACGGGCCGCCTCCGGGATTTGCACCAACTTCGGCGACAGGAAACGCGGGACTTCACTGGGCTATACGACCTCCTACTGCAGTACATGCCGACGGCGCTTCACTGACCACACCGGTACACCCTTCAACGACCTGGAGTTTCCAACCGACGTCGTTCTACTAGACGTACTCTGGCGAATCCGCTACAAACTCGGTTTCCGTGACGTAGCAGAACTGCTACTCCAATGGGGATTCGAGATCGGCCACCAGACAGTCAGGGGCTGGGAGTTCCGTATTGCTCCGTTGCTCAGCTGGTCAGCCAAAATCTCCGTGTAAGACGTGAGGCAGCGGTTGCTTCTCCTGGTATCTGTACGAGACTCCCTTAAAGGAACACGGGCGATAGTGCCACCTATACCGAGCGATTAATATAGAGGGCAACCTGATCGACTCGATACGCAATACTAATCGACTCTTCGCCTACATATCGTTCCCGCTCTTAGACGCCAGCGTCTCGCCAGAATCAATCCAACAGACCTCACGAAGCTGTACAGCAAGCTGCTGGACTCAGGGCTCTCGCAAGCCACCGTCAGGTACGTTCACAAGGTAATCAGGGACATGCTGGGTGGCGCCTACCGTTGGGATTTTGTTGCCCGGAATGTCGCTGAGCTGGTTACCCCGCCGAAACCCACGAGGAGAGAAGCCCCAGCGTTTTCAATCGAAGAGGCGAAGAGGTTCATCGCAGCAGCGTGGAACGTTGAACTCGAAGCCCTGTTTGTTGTCGCAGCCACATGCGGACGCCGTTAGGCTGAATTACTCGGCCTCACATGGGACTCTGTCGATATTGAGAAACAGACGATTCGTATCGACAGGGCCCTTCAATACCAGAACGGAGAGCCCAAGATGGTTGAGCCGAAGACCAAGGCGTCCGTGAGAGAAATCGCGCTGACGAGTATTGCTGCTGATTCGCTACGACGGCATCGGGCCCGAGAATCTGCACAGGCTATCGCCCTGGGCGCTGCATGGCAGAACAAACTGAACCTGGTATTCACCAATACCGTCGGGTCACCGCTGGACCGGCACAACATCCTCAAACGGGCGCTCAGGCCAATGTTACGAACTGTCGGACTGGATGAGTCTCTGCGCTTCCAGGATCTGAGCCACATCGCAGCACGTCTCGCATTGAGCAGCTAGTCGGCGACAAATAGTCGATTACATGGAAAGATTGATGATTTAACTCCTGACTGGCGTCGATAACAGTTGACAGCAACACCGAGGGCCACCAGCGGACGCCGCTGAACGATCAATCTCTCCATATGCCCTGATCTCAGTTCAGGACGGACGACTGAGCACTCCGAAGAACGCACGATGCAGATCTTGCAAGCGGGGGCTCGTCGGTTCGAGTCCGATCAGTTCCACAATTTCCTTCTCAATTCATGTGCGGCTGTGTTGAGATGGCTAGGCGCCAGTTCTTGGCTGGCTGGTCGCTTCTAGTGCTGCGATTCACGTGGTCGGGAATTCGAGCGACCGGATATGCTCTGTCCTATCACGATGCTAGATTCACCCCAACAACGATTTCTCGTTTGCCCGCCCGACTATTTCAATTCCACATTTTTATTCAATCCGTGGATGAGTTTCAGCGATTCGGTCGATATCACCCGCGCGACGCGCCAGTGGAATGGAATGGTCGAAGCTATGGAGGAGGCCGGGGCGGAAGTCGAACTCCTTGAGCCTTCGCCGGATTCTCCCGCTCAGGTGTTCACCGCTGATGGCGCAGTTATTCTTGGCGACCACCAAGCGCTAATCCTCCGCAATGATGGTCCGCGTGGTGCCCTGGAACCTCGAAACTTCGCCGACTGGCTCAGGGATGACGGATTCGAGGTGGAGTCAATACCGCCCAATCGAACGCTTGATGGTGGCAATACTCTGCGCCTGCATGATGACTCTTTTGCTTGCGGTCTCAAGCCAGAGGCAGACGGTTCAGGGGAACGGTACTTCGCGAAGCTGCTCAAGTTGACCGGAGGGACGTTGCTGCATCAGATCAGACTGACCGATCGCCGTTACCTGCACCTGGACATGGCGATTGGACGTGTCGGGGATGCCGGATACCTGGTGTTTAAATCGGCGCTTGAGAACGGCCTCGCCTCACTTGAGGGAACTCCAATTGTCGATAGAGAGATCATTCTGGTCGACACACAGGACGCTGAACGGTTCGCCTGCAATGGGATCACCATCGGTGACACATTCATGACAGGCAAAATATCTGCCAGTCTAATTGACGCAATTGAGAGGCTCGGTTATCGTGCGGTGACCTTGGATCTGGATGAGTTTCATAAGGCAGGTGGAGGATTGAAATGTCTGACTTTGCCACTTGGACCGCACTCGGGAATCTGAACGACAACAAAACAATATGAAGAAGATTGGATAGTACCAATTGAACGAGCCACTGAACTCCGCTGTAAAGGCGTTAATATCCGACGGTTCTCTACTATCTAAATTTCGCCGTGACCCCGCTGCAGCAATGCGACGGTTCAAATTGTCAGAGTGTGAGCTAGATGCGGTGAAGTCAGGCGATGAGCAGCAGCTGTTGGCTCACGGTATGACGCCGGAACTAATAACAGGACAACCGCAGGCCCCTCACTGGTTCGGCGGACTCCTTGGCACAGTCGCACGGCGCATGGCCGCTCCGGCAGTGCTAGCGGTCCTGTTGGCAATCGCCGTTCAAGGTGCAGCCGCTCCTGACGCCAATGCGGCGCGGGCAAACAAAAGGGCAACTCGGCGGGTAAACAATATCCGCACATTTGGACCGAGTGGCCTTCGTCGAGCCTCAGTTCGCGCCCGTACTCGATCAAACGTCCGTTATACGCGAGCAGGCATTCGGAAGCGTGCCTCTTACCGCGTCGGACTTCAGACGGCCAGCGCACAACTGTGCGTTAAGTGCGGTTTGACCAAATAGTTGAATCCTGACGCTGAAGGCAGGTCTGGCCCAGTCGATCTGCTGTCAGCGTCAGGAAACGACCAATCACAACGTTCCGGACCCACGCTACCGCTGGGCTTGTCCGGCGGTGGATGATCAGATCCTGAAGAAGGCTTCGGGGGAAACTTCCAGTCCCCTGCCACATCATGCGCGGGTTTAGGTTTTTATTGCCTGCAAGCCCAAGAGCGGAGGAGTCGTAACCTTGCTCCGCGTGGTGAATTGAATTGCCTGAAGTTATGGCAATAGAAGTGACCAGCAAGATTTGATCGGATGATGTGATCCATGTTTGGACGGATCTCTTCGAGTAGCGTTGTGCTCTCGAGTGTGTCTGGTCAGACGACGGAATTGAGTGACGGCCGCAAGCGAAACATGTTTGACAATTGGCGCAGGGAAAACTAGCGACTTGGACCGATCTCCAACGTGGAATATATGCGGTCAAGTTATCTGTTTCACAACGTATCCCCAAAAAGCTCTTTTGGCTCAGCAATCTCTCCCCAAGTTACTGACCGCGAATGGCGGCCATGGCGCGCGCGTGTGGATTCGCACCAACTTCAGTGGCAAAAAAACGTATCCTGCCTTTGCTCGCCGGATGGTGTGAGTTCAAAAGTAGACTGAGGACAGGACGAAAATGACACCCTCATATGACCCGGTTAGATCTAGTCTGGCTCCTGCCGAGTACGGCTCTTTCAGGCTGGACAGTCAGGCCGAGGTGGTGGCAGGTGAATTCACGTCCGTAAAGCTGATCTTCACGGCTGGCTCTCGTGGGGTCGGAACAGGTGGAAAGATCACAGTATTTAATGAGTGTGACTCTGATTGGGCCGCCCCTCAGATGACCGATCCTACTGTTGATGAGTACCTCAGCGTTGAAAGGCCATCGGGTGTTGCACTTTTCACCACTTTCCCCAACACCACCACGATCTTATTGACGATCGCCTCGGGTGCATTGGACAACGGCGATCAAATCATCGTGACAATTGGTGATCGGCGTCACGGTGGCGGCGGAACTCGTGCCCAAACGTTTTACGAGGACGATCACTACTTCCTGTGCGAAGTTGACCTAGATGGGTCGGGTAGGGGACAGGTTCTTGAAACACGACCGTCCGTATGTGTCTCGGGCGGTGATTT
This sequence comes from Chloroflexota bacterium, assembly GCA_013204555.1. GTDB lineage: Bacteria > Chloroflexota > Dehalococcoidia > Lucifugimonadales > Lucifugimonadaceae > UBA1151. The sequence goes on from JABMNO010000058.1 coordinate 14,291, forward strand.
GGCGGAGTTGGATGTAATCGCTCCACCAGACGTAAACGCGTCTGATGAGTTCTCACTCTGGATCAAGGCACTGGACCGTTGGGGTAACCCCGCCCGGAACTTCAGCGGCAATGTTGTCCTGACCGCGCCCGGTATCGCTCTGGGTTCGCATGAGGTTGCGTTCGACAATGAGCCCACTGGCGTCATTGAGGTGAAGGGATGTCGCATATCTGAGCCGGGAACGTTACGGGTTACGGCAACCTGCGAAGAAAAAAGTGCGTCAGGTGTCAGCAATCCGATCGTGACCGCTGACATCGGCCTCGCTAAACGACTGTTCTGGGGCGATCCCCACTCGGGGCAAGTTGCAGATGCTCGCAAGATCGCCGATTACTACCGGCATGCCCGAGACGTCTCACACATCGATTTTGCCGGGTACCAACGGAACGACAGTGCACACTCGACAACCGCATACAAGATTCAGCAGGAAGAGGAGTCTAAGTTCCACGAGCCAGGGCGGTTTGTTCCTCTTCCGGGGTTTGAGTGGTCGGCACACCTCGAATGGGGCGGTCATCACAACGTCTATTTCCGGCGTTTTGATCAGCCAATGAAGCGCTGGAACGGAGCGGCAACCCTCGGCGAACCCGGAGAAACGGACCTGAGGCATGTTCGAGATCTGCACAACCACTACCGAGGGACCGACACCGTCATAACGCCGCACGTGGGCGGCCAACACGCGGACTTGCAGTTTCACGACCCGCAACTTGAGCCGGTGTTGGAAGTTGTCTCTACGCACGGCTCATTTGAGTGGTTCCTCAGGGAGTCGATTGAGCGCGGGTACAAGATGGGCTTCGTTGGTGGCAATGATTGCCATACTGGCCGGCCCGGTGATGACCGACCCGGGCATCAGACCCGTCGTTACGCCAAGGGTGGACTGACAGGGATTTACGCCGACCATTTGGACCTGGAGTCGATTCTTGACGCCATAAAACGGCGACGTTGCTACGCCACCACCGGGGCGCGTATTCGCGCCGATTCGCGTATCGGGACTCACGTCATGGGTGAGGAGTTAACCTCGCATGAGATACCGACCATTGAGGTTGACGCATCTGGAACCGGACCTATTGAACAAGTAGACATTTTCCGTGGTCTGGAGCAAATTCACAGTGAGACTATCTCTCCGGGAAGGTCCGAAAACCGGGTCCGCGTGACCTGGAAGGGCGCCAGCAAGATGTCGAGCTATTCTGGCATTGTCTGGGACGGTTCGATCAGAGTAAGTGGCACTCGCGTTGTCAGCGTAAATACCCTTCGGTTCGATAGTCCGCGCTCTCATTGGAGGCAAGTCAGCGACAATCTCATCGAATTTCACTCCTGGGCATGCGGCTACACCAGTGGTCTTGAACTTGAACTGGAGGATCCCGCTGTGGCCGAAGTGACACTCAACTTCAGGTCGTCCTTGATTATCGGGGAGAAATTCGGAAAACACGGCGAAACGCCACCGCGTCGGATGGCCCTTAGCGAGGCCGATTCCGGATCGATAACGGTGCGGTTGGACGAGCTTGGAGATGAAAAGCTGGCGGTGAACCTTGGTCATCTCGATCGCTCGGTCGCAATCGAACGAGCGCCGGAGCCGGGTTCATCTGACGCGCGAGTATCGGTAGCCGACTTGAAAATTCAGCCCGGAATCAACCCGTACTGGGCACGGGTGACACAACTGGATCAAGAAGTCGCCTGGCTGAGCCCAATTTTCGTCGACTACGCCGGGTGAACCACATTCTTATTGGGCTGAACATCAGACGCTAGCCGAGTAGGTTGCCGATCTCTTCAACCAGTCGGTCGGCAATGATCATCTCTTCGCCTTCCTGAATGTTGAAGGCGTTTACGGCAATGCCGCTTCCTGAGCGGGCTACGTAAACCCGCGGGTCCCCTTCGTGTAGCGCGCTCGCAACACGATCACCTGCATCGTCAGGTCCACTTTTGAACGTGATGATGCAGTTGGGGACGAAGTATTTTTGCTGATCCAACTCAACCGAGGCTTCGACGCCATTGAGCTTAGAAACTCGATCACGGACATGTTCAGCCTGTTTCATCATCCGCGAGATAGCGGCATCTTCATCCGATTCGACGTATAGCTGCAACGCTGTGGCCATGCCGATCTGCTCTTCGCGTCCTACCTTCTGCGGCCTGCCGATAGCTTGCCCCGGCCCACTGTTCATCAATGCGGCCTCAACGAGATCAGCGCGACCGAAAAGTAGTCCAGTTGACTGTGGCCCTCCAAGGAACTTGCCGCCAGAGAAGGTCACCAGATCGGCGCCCTCACGTATAAATCGGCGCAGATTGTCCCGTGGTGGAACCATTGCCGCTGCGTCCACCATCACCGGCACACCACGGGCGTGAGCGATCTCAACCACCTGCGGCAGCGAAAGGCTAGCTGGCGCACCTCCGTATGAAAATGTGTAGCCGACTGCAGCAGTTTTATCCGTGATGGACCTTTCCATCTCGCCAGCAGTGCACCCGCTTACACTTCCCGCAAAAACGACCTTAGCCCCGGCGAACCTGTGGACATTTCCGTACCCGCCAAAATGCACCATCTGCATCACGATCTCGTTCTTGAGGCCAGTCGTGTCCGGGAGTTGCTTCACCGCGCTATCGTCGTTGCCCGTCATGCACGCTGCGGTCGCCAGAACAATGCCACTTGCTGCACCAGCGCAGATCATTCCCGCTTCTGCTCCAGTGACCTCGGCCACGAATCTCCCGGTCGCTCTCTTGAGTTCAACCAGATCTACGTATGACTGCGAGGCCAGCCGCATCGCTTCAAGCACCTCTGGCTTCATCATCGACCCGCCGTGAGTGGTGTGGGTGCCGCCCGCGTTGATGATCGGTTTCACACCGAATCGAGAGTAAACGGGATTGTTCAACCGGGATTGTGTCACTGGAGGCTCCCATCAGCGTCTGGCCTGGCGTAGTTAATGCGATCACAGGAATTCAGCGCCCGATTCTACAGTCCGTGTGGTACAACTACGGCCGCGATTCGGAAACACGTTGCCAGACGGCACGGTTTACTCCGGCAATTCAGGCCGTTGATATGCAGGTGAACAAAATGTCAGACATATACGCCCAGTTCGGAATTACTCCCGGCATCAATGCGAGAGGGAATCAGACGCTTCTTGGGGGCTCAACTCCACCACCGGAAGTGCAACAGGCCATGGACGAGGCGACAAACGCCGGATTCGTCGACTTTGAAGAGTTACTCCGTAAGACCGGTGAGTTCATTGCGGACACACTGGGCACTGAAATGGCTTTCGTTACATCCGGCGCCGCCGCCGCGATCTCACTTGGTTCCGCCGCAGCTCTCGCGGGAGATGATCGGGACAAGATAGGCGCAATCCCGGATACCTCTGGATTTGACCGCAATGAATTCGTGTTCCAGAAAGGCCATGACTACACCTACAGGCGTTGCTTCACACTCTCGGGAGCCAAGTTGGTAGACGTGGGCCGTGACAATGGCTGCACCGTGGAGGAGATGGAGGCTGGCATTGGCCCGAAGACAGCAGCAATCGCATATTTCGAAAGCGGCCACTGGGGAACCGAATGGGTATCACTGGATGAAGCCAGAGAGGTTGCGGATCGCCACGGGATAAAACTTGTCGTCGATGCGGCAGGGCAGATGTATCCATTAGAGCGATTTACACGTGTAGCGCGCATCGGGGATGTTGTGGCATTTGGAGCGAAGTATTTCGGATCGCCACATTCAACCGGCATCTGCACCGGGAGAGCTGACATGGTGGAATCCGCATTCCAGCAGAATTTCCTTGGGTTTGAACTGGCTGGTCTGAAAGGTCTGAAAAGACCGTTCGGGCGTCCCTACAAGACAGACCGCGGAGAAGTAGTTGGGGTAGCGGTTGCATTGCGACGATGGTTCACGATGGACCACGAGGAACGGCTGGCCATTGAAGACAGCAAGCGTGATGCCATCAGCGCCGGATTGGCCGGTATCCCAGGAGTTGAGACATCAATCCCATCCGAGCCATTGATAGGTCCCAACGTTGTTGTGCAGGTATTCATTGATAGTGCGATCACAGGCAAAACCACTCATGAGGTCATAGATGAACTTGCAGCGGGTGATCCTCCGATCTGGACTCGTGGCGATGATAAGTCGATCAATATCGGCGTCCAGGTGCTGACCGATGAACAGGTTCAAACCGTCATAGACCGTTTGCGAAGCGCTCTCACATAGATGGTGCTCTACTGATCTGAGATAGAAGCAACTCGAGAAATATCGATCGTGAAAATGAGGTAGCGACTATGCGTTGGGATCTATTAATCAAGGGCGGTCGGGTAATCGACCCTGCGAACGGCATTGATGACGTGCGGGATGTTGCCATATCTGGCAAAGTCGTCGAAACGGTCGCAGGCAACCTACCCGCGGATCAGGCGACAACCGTGGTGGACGCTACGGGAAAGATCGTAACGCCGGGGTTCATCGACCTCCACGTACACAATTTCGTGTCAGCTGGTGGTCGCCCAAGTGTCGATTCAGACACCACGAATCTTGCGTTCGGAGTCACTACCGCCCTTGATGCAGGCACCGCAACACCCGCGCAGTATCCGCATTACTGGGAGACCGATATCGCGTCCACCAAAGTACGGCTCTACTCATTGGTGCGAATGCCAGACCCGTACGGCCCAGACCCCGCGACTGTGGCGGAGGTAAAGGATCTCATCACCAGCTATGACACGCTTCTGGGCGTGAAGTTTCACCACTCCCAGCACTTCACCTCCTTGCCGCTCGCCAGAGAGGCCGCTGACTTTGGTGGTGGCATGCTGATGTGCGAGGCATACGGCGCGCCGATACCGCAGTTGCTCGACTGGATGAATCCCGGAGACATACTGACCCACACGTTCCACGCGGCATTCAGGTTTCCGATCTTCGATCATCGCGGTAAGGTGTGGCAGCATCTCTGGGACGCGAAAGAGCGAGGCGTGTATCTGGATATCGGGCACGGAGCCAGGGGGTTCGCGTTCAGGACCATGGAGCAGGCGCTAGAGCAGGGCCTCAAGCCCGATACGATCAGCACAGATGTCCACGTTGGAAATGTTGATGGGCCTGTCTATGACATGCCCACAACGATGTCCAAGATGCTTGCTCTTGGCATTCCAATTTCAGAAGTGATTGATATGTCGACTCGCATCCCGGCCCGTGCACTCAGCCAGGAACGAGAGCTTGGTTCGCTATCAGCCGGAACCGTCGCAGACGTGGTGGTCAGCCGGGTTGACGAGGGCAAGTTCAAGTACCTGGACGTATTGCATGAAGTCAGGAATGCAGACCAGCGGATAGTCCCAGAAACGGTGGTGTATTCAGGCCAGATTTACGATGGTGGCCGATACTCGCCGGTGGAGATGAGCCACCAGCATGACGCTCCGCCTGATTTCATCGTCAACGAGACATAGCTGGGGACACTTCCGTCTGTTCCTTGAAGTATGCGGCGACGGAGTAGTAGTCATCTGGCGTACCCGACGGTGCGGAATCCAGTATCCCGGTCACTTCAGTGCGCTCAGATGGTGTGAGTTCCCAGTCGGCCGCAGCGGCGTTCTGGGCGATCTGCTCTGGTGAACTCGCACCTGCGATTACCGTGGCAACCGCTGGATCTGCGAGCAGCCACGCAAACGCCAGTTCGAGCACCGTGTGATCTCGCTCCCGCGCCCAGTCGTCTAGCTTCGCTACCATCGCCAGGTTGTCAGATGTAATCCACCTATCGGCTGTGCCAGTTTCGATCGCCATTCGCGTCCCTGCGACTGGCGATTGAGTCGCCGTCACCTTGCCTGAGAGCAGACCCGCAGCGAGCGGCAGGTACGGAATGACCCCGATGCCATGCGCTCGACTGGCGGCCATCATCTCGGGCTCGGCAGAACGATTCAACATTGAATAGGCAAACTGCGACGAGATGAACTTCTCCAGCCCCATCTCACGAGATACCCATAGCCCATCCACCATTCGCCAGGCTTCGAAGTTCGCGCAGCCGACGTAGCGCACTTTTCCCTGTCTGACCAGATCGTCCATTGCCCGTAGCGTCTCGGCAAGAGGCATTCGGGTGTCAGGCCGGTGAATCATGTAGAGATCGATGTAATCCGTCTGTAGTCGATGAAGGCTCGCTTCTATGGCGTTCATCACGAACTTGCGAGAGCCACCAAAATTGTTCGGTCCGTGGACTCGTCTGCTTCCGAACTTGGTAGCGACGAGCATCTCATCTCTGCGACCAGCCAGGGACTGACCGATGTACTCCTCGGACTTTCCCTGTGCGTACACATTTGAGGTGTCAATGAAATTTATGCCAAGGTCGATGGCGGCATGAATTATGAAGGCAGACTCACTGGCATCCCGTCGGCCGGGTTCCCCAAAGGAGTTAGCGCCTAATCCGATCTCTGATACTTCGAGTCCGGAGTTACCAACATGCCTGTACTTCATCTAATCGCAACCCATCTGATTTTCATTAGCGGGCTGCATTATAGGCAGCAACCCAGCCTTCAGGCGGTATCATCGCCTGACGACCGGCCAACGACTGATTTCTTTGGTTGATTGGCAGAGACAGGTTTGAAACCTACCTATTTTGAAACCCGTCTTTCGGAAGTCGTTACAAGGAGCATCATTTGCCTTCGAAGAAACCAAACCTGATCTACCTGTTCACCGACCAGCAGCGCGCGGATACGATGGCCGCCTACGGGAACGACTGGATTGAGACCCCCAATCTCAATCGACTCTCACAGGAGAGCTTTGTCTTTGAGAACGCCTACGTCAGCTCACCCATCTGCACGCCTTCTCGATCAACGCAACTGACGGGACTCTGGCCGCACACCAACGGCTGCATCAAGAACAACATTCCGCTTCCAGACCACGTCAAGACAGTGGCCGAACTGATCCCTGATGACTATCACACCGCCTACTACGGTAAATGGCATCTGGGCGATGAGGTAATCCGACGACGTGGCTGGGACGAGTGGCACTCCATCGAGGATCAGTACCGCATCTGGAATACGAAGCCGGAACACGATGAAGTGCTAAGTGACTACCACCACTACCTTGTGAAGCAGGGATATGAGCCAGACAAAGAATCCAACGGCAAGATGGTCTTTTCACGGCCATTCACCGCACGCTTGCCAGAGGAGCATTCCAAGGCTACGTATCTCGGCAATCGCGTCGTTGAATTTGTAGACCGCAATAAGGAAGGCCCATTCGCTCTCTACGTGAACATGTTGGAACCGCATCCGCCGTATGACGGCCCATTCAACTCACAGTACGATCCGAATGATCTTCCCCAGAGTCCAGCCTTCATGAAAAACCCGCCGGAAAACTCGTCTGGAATGCATAGGCTCATGGCAGCCGCTCAGCAGCAGCAGTCGCACGAGCCATCTGGCAGTGGCAACGCCAACCTCTTTGGCCGCGATATGCCTCCCGAAGAGGCCGCGGCCGAAGGGCCAGCCGCTAATACCGAGGCTGCCTACCGGGATATTCAGGCGAGGTATTACGGGTTGATGACTCTTGTTGATAGGGCAGTCGGAAAAATACTCGATGCGGTTGAAGAGGCGGGAATCGCAGATAACACAATTATCGTGTTCACTTCAGAGCATGGTGACCAGATGGGCGAACACAACATCTTCCAGAAGGTCGTGATGTATGAGCAGTCGCTGCGTGTGCCCATGCTGATCCGGGCGCCGTGGCTCGGCAGCGGGCGCGTGTCTGGAAGGTACAGTCATATCGATACCGTCCCAACGCTGTTAGATCTGTTGGGCACGTCGGTGCCGGACGATCTTCAGGGCGAGAGCCAGGCGGGTGCGCTTCGTGATCAGGCTAGCCAGTTAGATCAGGACGTGTTCCTCGATTGGAACGGGCGCAGCATTGACCTCACCTTCCCGCTAACCGAGTTGGAGCGGATGAGGGAGATCCCCCACAAGTGCGTTGTCGCAGCCGACGGGTGGAAGCTCAACCTCTCCGTGGGAGACCAGTGCGAACTGTACAACCTCAATGATGATCCGTTTGAGCAGACTAATCTGTTCGATGATCCCTCTCACTCGGACCGCACACTGAGGTTGGCGAAGAAGATCAGGGCATGGCAGCTGGCAACCGGAGATACGGCTTTAATTCCAGACGTGTACCCCGGCATTGGCTATGTCGAGGGGATGAAGTCGTAGGGGCGTCTGCGGTAGCTGCGCCTGGGAACTCGATGGTGGGTGCGCCCCCTCAGAACGAACTTCGCCGCCCCCTGAATTTGTACATCCCAAGAGCGCTGTTTGACGCGTTCGCTCCCAGCACTGCGCCGAATATAACCACCTGTGTAAGTCGCTGATTCAAGATGTAAAGATCAGGGTGATCCAGCACAGCGTCTCCGATGAAGTAGGCGATCAGCGCTCCGACGGTGCCGGATAACGCCGCAGCCAACACTGTAAGTGCTGTGCCAACGCGGGTTTCCGTCAAACTGAACCAGGCCAGCAGTGCGCCACCAGCCGCTCCGAATCCGAGTACGAGCATCCTGACGAAGAACGCCAGCTCGTCTCCCGCCGCGGGTGATGGGACCACTAGCCCGTTGAAGAGCATTCCGATGAACGCTCCCACCAACCCCAGGATCACACCTACGACAATCCGGACGAGCAGAACACTGAGAGATTCCATTTAGGTTTCCCGGCAGAATGGTGATGGGGTCAACTCGCTGCGACCGCCTGCAACGCCGCGTTGATGTAGCCGTAGCAGTACGCGAATCCGACGCGTCGCGCATTGTCCCCGGCAAGCCCTGGAACATGGTCGGGCATGATCATGTACGGGTACTCAACGTCCCGGTACACTCTCAACGCCCTGAGCATGTCTATATCCCCTTCATCCGGGAAAACCTCGGTGAAATCCAGAAATCCACCCTTGATGTTCCTGAAGTGGACGTTGAATATCTTTTTGCGTTCGCCAAAGTACCGGATTACATCGTAGATTTCTTCACCCGGATTCTCGAGCATTTCAGAGACCGTCCCCTGGCAGAAGTTCAATCCGTGATAAGGACTCTCGTGCATGCCAATGAACTTCTTGAGCCCATCTACGGTTCCCATTACTCGGGCAACGCCACGGTAGGTTCGATCTCCAATTCCGGGATCCTGCGGGTGGCAGGCAATCTGCACACGGTTGGATTCCGCAACAGGGACCACTCGCGAGAGGAAGTAGTCAATCCTCTCCCACATCGTGTCTGCGTCGGCTGATCCGCCTTCGTACTCTCCCAGGTCTTGATCAAGTTTCGAGTATTTAAACGAGGAAAGTTCAGCGCCACCTCTGCCGAAGCGAGGCTCAGTTCTCATGTGCCCCAGGATGGTGATGTTGTATCGCAGCGCCCGGATGCCTGCTGCACCAGACTCTTCAATCAGATTGCATATCTGGTCGATTTCCCTGTCACGCTCAGCGCTGGGGCCCAGGAAGACATGTGGGGAATCGTTGTCAAACGCTGACCGGGAACCCAACGGCATCAGCGACATGTCCAACTCAATGCCATAACCGCTCAGTTTTTCTTTATGGGCAGACAGGGCATCTCTGTCCCATGTCGTCCAGTGTCCGGCTGGATCAGACGAGATGTGATTCACGCCGAGCTGTGAGAGGACTCGAAGTTCGTCATCCGTATCCGCTTGACCCTGAGTACCTAGATACACGTCATCTCTCCAATCCCCCGTAATTTTTCAGAAGTCTATCGGGACTTAGCGGTTCACGCTGGGTTATCCGCAGGGGGGTGAGCATGAAATCGTTCGAGTACCATTCAAATCCCAAGAGAAAGTAGTCAGATTCGGATTGACACCCTGATATTTATTCCATAATCTCCCTCGATATTCGCGATGCCCGCCATTATCGGAGCGGTATCAGCCTTTTACTCGGTGTAATAGCTGGAATGTGGGCGACGCCAGAAACGAACCTCGTTAAGGGGGCAGATCCATGCACAAGATCGTTCGCACACGTTGGTCACTCGCCTTATTGGGATTGACCATGCTCGGCCTGATCGCTTGCGGTTCCACGGAAACGATTATCCAGACTGTTGAAGTCCCGGTTGAAAGGGTGGTGACCGAGCAGGTCATCCAAACAGTGGAAGTCGAGAAAGTGGTCACTGAGCAAGTTGTTCAGACAGTAGAGGTTGACAGGATTGTCAATCAGGAAGTGCTTGTTGAAGTTACTGCGGTTCCTGAAACTGCAGTACCCACATTCTTCGGCTTGCCAATTCCAGAGTCGAACCCCAGTGGCGAAGGCCTCCCATCGCCGAAGTCCAAATCTGGGACGGCCGTCATCCGAACGGGACTTGAACTCAGGGGGAGTGGAATCCCCGGAGATGAAAGCCCGTTCCTACCACAAAGCGTAAGTGAGAAATTCTTTCTGACCGACAAGGGCGGCAACGCCGTTCCGCAAGTAGTCGATTCATGGGATCTCGCTACTGACCTGTCAAGCATTACGTTCAAGTTGCAAGAGGGAGTTCCATTCCACGGGGGATACGGAAACCTCAGTTCTGCTGACGTTGTGTGGTCCTACAACATGGGTAACCCGGGCTACACGCCGGAAAGCACAACTGACGGTGGCGCCAGCTGGATTTCCTTCCTTGGGAATGAACCGGTGACGGCAATTGATGACCTGACCGTCAGGTTCCCAATAGCGCAGTTTGATGTCCGATGGGACACGTTCCTGTTTGGTCAGTCTGGTCTTGCACTGGGAATAACAAGTAAGGCCGCCTACGATCAGAATGGCGAAGATTGGGCGCGAGAAAATGTCATTGGTACGGGACCGTTCCAAGTGGAGCGGTACGTACGTGATGACATCCTTGAGGTGAGCGCTGTAAAGCCGCACCACCGTGCGACTCCCAGCATTGACACGCTCATTACCCAGTCAATTCCTGACACATCGGTCGCCGAGGCTGCATTCAAGACGGGCGCCATTGACATCCTGTCAGGGCCATTGAACTTGCGGAACGTTGGTGGATTCACCGCTGACGGCTATGCCGTATTGAGCGCCGGTGCGGGCAGCTTCCATACCATTAGTTTCTCCGGAAACTACTGGGAACGGACCCACTACACCACTGGTGAGGACCTTGGCCCGAACTTTGCCGTCAACAATTCAATCCCGTGGATTGGAGACCCGCAACGAGACAGCTTTGGGAATCCTCCTGAAGGTATGACCAACATGGAACGGGCCGCTCTGGTCCGTAAGGCGCTCTCGCTTGCGATCGACCGCGTGGCTATCGCAGAGGTGCTGACTGGTGGCGCGGGGTGGCCCGGCTACATCTACGGTGCTGATTTCCACAATCCCAACTGGGATGACAAGTGGAACCTTGAGTTTGATCCATCTGCTGCTGAAGCAATGCTCGATCAGGCTGGATACCCACGTAATGACAAAGGCATCAGGTTTGAGATGCCATTCTTCATTCGGTTGGGACGTGGTGATGAAGAAATTGGTACAGCCGTAGTTGGGATGTGGAGCGAGATTGGCGTCGACATGCAGGACTGGAAGGCCCAGTACCAGACCTACAGGCCAAACCTTGTGGGTCGGACGGCGATTGCACCGTGGATTCACTCCGCCGGTGCAGAAAGCCCACAGGCCCCCTGGGACTGGCCAGTGATGGGTACCGCTGAATGCTCAAGTGGTCGTGGTGGTTTCAACATTGGGATTGAAATCAGAGAACTCTGTGAGTTCTTTACCGCCATGAGCGCAGAGCCAGATAAGGCCAAGCGAATTGAACTCAGGAACGACATCAACGACTTCCTGTTCGAGTGGAACCCCGTGATCGCAACGATCGCCGTTCCTCAAATTGCACTGGCTAACCCGAACAAGATCGCATCGTGGGATATGCCTCTCTCAGTACGAGAAGCGCAGACCCACCACCCGGAATTCCTGGTACTGAAGTAGTCAAGTAGACAGAATATTGCACCCGGTCTGCCGTGTGGATTGGATATCCAATCTCACGGCAGGCCGGGTGTTTGACTGGAATGCATGTCAGTAAAAAGAGGACGGCTGTTTCAGCTTGGTTAGAAAGTTCCTACTGTTACGCCTCGTTTTCGCCATCCTGTCGCTGATCGGTGCAACGACTGTCGTATTCGGCTTATCGCATGCCAAAGAAGATCCGATCAACCTATTTATCAATGCCGATGGCTACTTCATAGCGCCTGAGACCCTCGAAGCTCTTCGGGAGAAGTGGGGGCTCGATAAACCGCTTGTGATCCAGTACACGACGTGGCTGGGTAACGTGATCCGAGGTGACCTTGGACGCAGTGTTGCGTCGCAGCGTCCAATTACCACAATCATGAAAGAGCGGTGGGGAGCTACCGTTCAACTCGCCGTAGCCGCCTGGATATTTGGAACATTCATCGGGATCCCTCTGGGTGTTTTATCCGCACTAAAGCGGGGTACATCTTGGGATTATGTAGCGCGATTCGTCGCCCTTTTTGGGCAGTCACTTCCCGCATTTTGGATTGCACTTGTTGGTATCTGGATATTCGGTGTCTGGTTGGAATGGTTACCGGTCTTTGGGAGGGGGGATACCGAACCATTAACGGAGCGATGGAAATATTTCGTGATGCCCACCATAGTCCTGGGCTGGGCTCCGCTTGCCGGATATCTGCGGATCACGCGCTCCTCCATGCTTGAAGTTATGGATTCAGAGTACGTAAAACTCGCCCGCGCCAAAGGGGCGAGTTCGTCCAAAGTCATCTGGAAGCATGCCTTCCGAAACGCTCTGATTCAGCCGATCACCGTATCTACTCTATTGCTTGCTGGATTCCTTGATGGCGCTGTGCTTGTCGAGTCTGTTTTCGCCTGGCCTGGTGTTGGGCGGGTATCTGTTGAAGCAGTGAACTCGAACGATTTCACAGTCCTGATGGGAACGGTGTTTATCTTTACGGCGCTTTACGTTGTGATGAGTTTCATCACAGACATCCTCTATACGGTCATCGACCCCCGGATTCGACTGGGGACTGAAGTCGATTGAGTACCCGAATAGATTTCACGCTAGCAGAAGAATCACGTACGCAGAGAAGCAACTCTCCCGTTGCTATCCTCTCATCAGGGTGGAATTTTCTTCGCCGGTGGCCAGTCATACCAGTGGTAATTCTGGTCACGCTACTCTTGATGTCTATCTTTGCTTCAGTCCTTGCTCCAGAGGACCCCAACAAGCAACAGATATTTGCCAGCCTCGCGCATCCAGCCTGGGATGATGACTATTATGCGTCGACCTCCGGGAAATTCGCCGAGGAGAAGTTCGGAGGTCGATACATACTCGGTGCCGATGAGTTCGGACGGGATGTTCTAAGCCGGTTCATCTACGGCGCGCGGGTTTCGCTCATGGTTGCGTTGGTAGCCATGGTCAGCGGGATGATTCTCGGAGCTTGGGTAGGCATTACTGCCGGATACTATGGTGGGCTGATTGACGAGTTGCTATCGCGTTTCGTAGACATATGGAATGCCCTGCCGTTCTTGCTTGTTGCGTTGGTTGTGTCAATCACCATCGGCCAGGGCTTGCTTATCATGATGGCTCTGCTGGTAATGCTCACCTGGGTGGGTCTTGTCAGGAACATCAGGGCAGAAGTCCTCACCCTCAAAACGCGGGACTACATCGCCGCCGCACGAATCGCGGGCGCGTCGGACCTACACATCATGTTCCGACATCTGTTTCCCGGCATTCTTAATCTGCTCATGGTCTTGGCCAGCCTTCGAGTCGGTGGCCTGATACTCACGGAATCAGCATTGAGCTTCCTGGGTGTTGGAATTCCTTCCAGGATTCCGTCCTGGGGCAGCATGATCTCAGATGGCCGAATCTGGCTGGATCAAGCCTGGTGGATCTCGTTCTTCCCCGGCCTCGGAATCCTGTTGACCGTGATGTCTTTCAACTTCCTTGGCGACTGGATTCGAGATAAGACAGACCCTCGCCTGAGGCAGTCCAAGTAAGAACAATCCAGACGTTTAGCGTGGTGATGAAAACAGGGAGTGATTAGCTCTATGCCGATGTTTGACTATGTGCTCAAGGGCGGGCACGTAATTGATCCCGCCAATGGAATCGATGGCCCCATGGATGTGGGCGTGGCGGGCCGTAGCATCGCCGCTGTGACTAAGGATATTCCGGCGGAATCCGCGGGGCGTGTCGTCAAGGTGAACGGCTGGTACGTGACGCCGGGCCTTATCGACATCCATGCGCATGCCACTGGATTTTCTGGCGCAATGTTTCCAGAAGAGATGTGTTTCCCGTATGGCGTCACTACGATGGTCGATTGTGGAGGCTCTGGATGGCGAACTTTCGATGAGTTCAACAGAGACGTTGTCCAGAAGAGCGAAGTGCGCGTGTTCGGCCTGCTGAACATCGTTGGCGGTGGAATGCGTGGCGATGTTGAGCAAGACGTCTCAGACATGGATGCGGAACTGACGGCAGAGTGCATCTCCCGGCGCGGTGATGTGCTCGTGGGAGTCAAAGTCGCACACTTCCAGGGACCGGGATGGGAGTCTGTTGACCGCGGCGTTCGCGCCGCTGAACTGTCCGGGACGTTCTGCCTGATCGACCAGAATGCCAAGCCAACGCGACCCTTCAGTGAGATGCTTTTGGAGCATATGAGGCCCGGCGACGGTGTCACGCACTGTTTTGGTTATGGCAAGCCTATGATTGGGAATGACGGCAAAGTGAAACCTCACTACATCGAGGCGCGTAATCGGGGCATCAAGTTCGATGTTGGGCATGGCAACAATAGCTTTTCGTTCTCGATGGCCAAGCCAGCATTCGACCAGGGCTTCCCACCAGACACACTCTCTACTGATATGCACCGGATGAGTTTGCACACGTCGCGGGCGGTTATGACGGAAGTCATGAGTAAGTTCCTCGCGATGGGCATGCCGATTGCTGAAGTGGTCCGCCGCTCGACGTTGGAACCGGCCCGACAGATCAATCATCTGGAATTGGGAACTCTGACGCCCGGCGCGCCAGCGGATATCTCAGTACTGGAATTCGTTGATCGCCCAGCGGGTGTCAGCGATTCGGGTCCAACCGGATACCGGGTAATGAAGACCGCTGGCCGATTGATTTGTCAGCTGACCATCAAGGATGGGCAGATCAAATTCGACTACGACGGCTCCACTAAAGATGACTGGGCCGAGACGCCGTCGACGGACCTATCGATTCCGTAACGGGTAGGCCCATCGGGGCTACGCCGCGCCGCGCCCCAAGAGCGGGGCACTGACCCGTGCAACAGCGAACTATTCCTCACGGTTCGCTTACGGGCGCGCTGCGCTGCGTCATTGCTGCCTCACATGCTGGGCGTAGATTCGATATTGGTGACGGGTCAGATTGGCCCGTCCTAAATCAACGCGTATGGCAATAGCAAGACTCGCGACTTCGAAACTGGGCCTAATGGGGCTGCAGGGTCGAATCATGCTCTACGTTTCCGCAGGACTGGTCGTCATGTTCGTGGCGTGGGGCGTGATCAGCGCCCGGGGGATTTCCCGGATATCTGAAGTCTTGCTAGAAGAGCGCGTGACCGCCGCTGAGGCGATTGCTGCGATCATCGCATTCGATCTGCAGCACGTTGTTATTGACGTAACTGAGGATCTCGAAAAGTTGGACGAGTTCGAGACCTACGCTGAGCGTCATGCCACCCTGGTTGGCGCTCTTGAACATCTCAGGGACAACGACGAGTTCGTGTTCTTCCGTCCCACGCAGATTGTGGTCCTGGACTCCAACGGTGTGGAAATCCTGAACGCTGGTGAACTCGAAACAGGGTCTGTGGCGTGGATTGAAGTCAACGATAACGCGGTTGCAACACCAGAGGTGGAAATCTTGCCACCTTCCCTCTTTCCATCATTGCCGGGGGCATTCGCTGTAGTCGCAGTACCACTTCATCTTGGGACTGCCTTTGTTATCACCGAGGGAATTCATTCTGATCAACCGATTCCGAGTTTCCTACCGGGGACGAATCCTGATGCCCCACCGAGTTCGGGAAAGTACCAGATCGAAGTGTTGGATGCCGTCGGTAGAGTCGCCCTTCAGATTGGGAAAGGCGAACTCGCAGGAAAGGTTAGCGAACATAGTCTGATCGTTTCCAGATTGACGACCGGTGGCACCGCTGGCGCCGAGCGTCACAGCCTGGGGAAGGACCATATTGTTGCTGCCGCCCCCATTCCAGGGACTGGATTGTTTCTGGTACTGGAACAAGAGGGGGATCAGGCCCTTAGCGTTCCCGCAAAAATTCAGGTACTTTTCATTGTTATAGGCGCGGTCGGATTCGTAGTTGCTCTCGTGATGGCGTGGCTCACTACGCGCCGAGTTGTCCGCCCAACGCTGGAGTTGGCTGCTGCCATGGAACGTATCGCTAATGGCGACCTGGAATCTCCTGTTCGAGTAAAGGCACAGGATGAAATCGCGAGCCTGACGCAAAACGTGGAATCTATGCGCATCAGACTGGCAGGCGCCCTTGGCGAGCTTGAGAGTTCAAATGAGGAATTGGGCCGGCGCGTCCAACAACGCACAGACCGCCTCACGCAGGCGCTTCGCCAGACTATCTCCGCCCAGGAAGGGGAGCGGCAACGGGTATCCCGCGAGCTTCACGATGATGTTGCTCAACAGTTGATCGTGCTCACGCGTACTCTGGACGAATTCCGATCCAACTCCTCCATCCCTGAGCACCTGTCAGCAATCGACAGCGTTGGAGGTTTGGCCCGCGAGGCTCTCGCGACAATAAGAAGGGTTAGCAGTGACCTCAGACCTTCGGTGTTGGACGATCTTGGGCTGGTCGCGAGCCTGAACTGGGTAGCCGCCGAGGCGAGGGAAGGGACAGGCGTTCAAGTTTCGGTAATTGCCACAAACGCTCCCCGCAACATCAACCCGGATACATCTCTCGCACTTTTCCGGATAGCCCAGGAGGCGATGCATAACGTCGAACGGCACTCCGAAGCTAGAACTGTAGTTATCCAGCTTGACCGGGTTGGCGACGAATACTTGAGGTTAACCATCCAGGATGATGGAAGTGGTTTCGCCGTCCCAGAGAGCATGCGAGATATGGTCCAGTCAGGCCATCTCGGCTTGATTGGGATGCGGGAGAGGGCAGACCTGATTGGGGGTCGAGCAACAATCGAATCGAAACCAGGAGAGGGAACGACGGTCTGTGTAGACGCTCCTCTTGATCCCGTTGGCGCACTGCCTTCCGTTGGGGACGGGCGCTAGCGTCACTCGCCGGACACGATTCCCATGCGTATGGCCTTCACTACGGCTTCGGTCCTGGAACTAACGTTTAGTTTGGTGAATATATTTCTGAGATGGGACTGAACGGTTCTTGGACTGAGCGATAACTCATCACCGATCTGCATATTGGTCAAACCTTCAGCGGCGAATTTCATCACGTCTTGTTCTCGGGGACTCAATACAGCTTCTGAAGGCGCGCTATGCGGCGTGGAACCACCTGATGACATTCTGGAGAGCAGTTTCTTCATCACGGTGGGATGCAGCACCGGATCCCCGGCCTTGACGGCCCGCACAGCCTCAATAACCTCCAGCGCTGGAACATCCTTAAGCAGATAGCCTGCCGCTCCCGCATCAACGAATGCGAACACGTACTCATCATCATCGTAGGCGGTGAGCACCAGCACGTTGACCTCCGGCCAGCGTTCTTTAATGATCCGGGTTGCCTCAATGCCGTTCATCTCTGGCATGGCTATGTCGAGGATCGCGACGTCTGGCTTTAGTCTGCCGACCGCCTCCACAGCTTCAACACCTGTTGCGGCTTCACCGACAACTTCAAGATCCGGCTCCCTGTCAAGGAGATTGCGTGTACCTTCCCGGACCACAGCGTGATCTTCAGCAAGGACTATTCGTATGGTCTCCATGCTTCGACGCCTCATACACGGATTGTAACTTTTTGCGCTTCCCAAAGAACAACATGACCGCTTGGAGAAAGACTGACCAGCGCAAGACGGGCTTTTTCACTACGCCTTTTGGCTTACGCATCACGGCGGATCATTTTTCCGCGATACCGCCTGACGGCGGAAGAGGGACGGCTTCCCGGTCGATAGGTTTCATACAGACGTGCCAGTTCAGATACTCACAGCCGGGTTTCAGTTGGACAAAGCCGAAAATCAGAAGAAGTGGGAGATAAGCCGACGACGCTTCATCCAGATGGCTGGCATGGGTGGAGCAGCAACGGCCGCTATCGCTCTCATTCCAAACGTAATTGCAGATAAGCAGACAGACACCAGGCTGCCCGAGCACGTTCCTGATGTTGAGAACGGTCGTATCCGGAAATGGATGATGATCATTGATCAACGGAAGTGTGATGGCTGTCAGTCGCAAGACTCACCTCCAAAGTGCACTGCCGCCTGCATCACGGGCCACTACGTCCCGGAGCCGATGCAGTGGATTGAGGTCTACGAGCACGAGATCAGTAAGGATCCAGAGCTCCAACCTGGTTCAGATATCACGGCTCCAATTGAAGGCACGACCTTCTTCCCAACTCCGTGCCAGCAGTGCCAGAACCCTCCTTGCGTAAACGTCTGCCCGGTTGGCGCAACCTGGACCACCCCCGAGGGCGTCACTCTCATCGATCAGGAGCGGTGCATTGGCTGCCGGATGTGCATGGCCGCATGCCCGTATGAGCGCCGGTTCTTCACCTGGAGTGATCCTCCGGTGCCACCAGAAGCGCTGTTCGTCAAATACGACCCAACCCATCAGGTGCCGCTCAAAAAGGGCGTCGTCGCCAAGTGCGATTTCTGTCCTGAGATGGCGCGTAGCGGACAACTTCCTTACTGTGCTCAGGCCTGCCCACAGGGAGCGATCTATTACGGCGACCTCGAAGAAGACGTTGCCACTAACGGTGAGGAAGTGGTGAAGGTCAGCCGATTCCTGGCAGAGAACTCAGCGTTTCGCTACAAGGAGGAACTGGGTACGAGGCCGCGTGTGTATTACATACCGGGGCATGGTGAAGAGGCGGGTCGAAAGCCCACTGATACGGGATTGAAGCCAACGGTTTGGAACCATCGTACGGTTCCAGAAGGAGCGAGGAAGTGGAAACGCTCCGGCCGGTAGACACATCACCAGAAACGCCAGAAACCCGTCTGCAACAGCGCGTCTTTGCGCCAATGCTCCACACGGAGCGGGCCTTTTACGTCTGGATTGGATTCCTGCTGGCAGTAATCGCACTCGGCGCCGTTGCGTACTACTTCCAGGCTCGTGATGGCCTGTTCGTGACTGGCATGCGTGACCGGATCATGTGGGGGCTCTACATAGCGCTCTTCGTGGTCTTCATTGGTGCTTCTATGGCAGGGACCTTCGTGTCAGCCATTCTTCGAATCGCAAAGGCTGAATGGCGAGGCCCAATTGTGCGGGGCGCTGAAATCATGACCGTCGCTGCCCTTGTGACCGCTGCGTTTTTCGTGTTCTTGGATATGGGACGACCCGATAGGGCTCTGAACATTGTCATGTTTGGGCGGTGGGAGTCACCGCTGGTCTGGGATGTCTACGGCCTGACGACTTACCTGGCCGGCAGCATGGTGTATCTGTACCTCGCCATGATTCCTGACCTGGCAATCGTGAGAGATGAAGTCGGAGACAAGCTGTCAGGCCCGCGAGCCTTTCTTGTCCGCAAGTTCGCAGTTGCATGGGTCTTTGAGCGGTCGCAGATGGCGCAGCTTGGTGCCGCGCTGGCCGTTATGACCATCATCATGATTCCAGTGGCCGTAATGATGCACACCGTCACATCGTGGATATTTGGGATGACGCTCCGCGAACCGTGGAACAACCCAATGTTTGGGATCTTCTTCGTAGTTGGGGCCGTCTACTCCGGCATCGGGCTGATAGTCATTCTCATGGCCGTGATGCGGAAGGTCTACCGCCTTGAGGAGTTCATCACCGATCGGCATTTCCTGAACCTCGGCTACATGCTGGCCGCCGCCGCCGGCGTCATGGTTTTCTTCAACGTCAGCGACTTCGTGACGTTGGGCTACAAGCTCTCGGCAGATGCAACGTTCAACCTGGACCAGATGGTGAGCGGCGAGTTGGCTCCTGTGTTCTGGATATATATCTGGGCAGGATTATTGCTTCCGATAGCTGTGATCGTCATTCCGCGTACTCGAACGATCCCCGGAATTGTTGCCGCGGCAGTTGCCGCGAACATCGGCATGTTCCTCGAGCGGTATTTCATTGTCGTAGGCGGCCTGCGAGTTCCTTTGAATCCTTATGAGCCTGCGAACTACGCGCCAAGCTGGGTTGAGTGGTCGCTGATGGCGGCTGGAATTTCGCTGTTTCTTTTGATGGTGACGCTGATGTTGAAATTCTTGCCCAACATGGCCATGTGGGAGATTCATGAGCAGACGGAACACGCTGGCGCTCCAATTGAGCAGGCCAAGGCACTGGAGGCTGGGGCATGAAGTGGATCATGGCCTTCATTCTGGTCGCCACGTTGATGTGGGTTGGACGGTCCGAGAACTCCGCGTTAGCGCAGCAGCCGAAGTCGGAGATGTCACTGAGTTTCGTGAGTGATGTCCCTGTAGGGACGGCGATCCAAATCGTCGCAACGCTGAACGATCCTGCCGGGAATCCGATCCCATACGCTCGGATCGATTTCTCCGCTACCACGGAATTCTTGCGCGTGGTGGAGTCAATGGATATTGAATCGGCCACCACCGATATTCTAGGCAAGGCCACGTTCATCATGGTGCCTCGCGTGGAAGGGGAGCGCCCATTCACGGCTTCATTCGCTGGCAACGATGTGTTCGGGCCAATTTCAGTTACGAAGTCACTGATCGTTCTCACCGGGCCTCAGCAGTATTTGGAACTGAGTCCGGTCAGGGTACCCGGAGCGAACAAGTGGATGGCAACGGCCATTCTTGTGGTCGTCTGGGGAATCCTCGGAAGCTCCCTCGTCCGCGTGATATTCATCGCCCGCATTGGCGCTCGGATTGAGGAGAGCCAACGTGGGTAGCCGTTTGTCAGGAAAGGGGCTCGGTAGCCCAGTCATATTTCCGGTGTTGCTGCTCTCAGGTATCGGTATTGCCATGGCCGTTTTGACTCTGCAAATCACTTTGCGGCCATGGGCAGGCAGCAACGAGGGCACTGATACTCATTTCAACTACGGCATACCGGAGGCGGACTATTCCAGGTCCGAGATTTCAACGGTTGGGTTGATCCCGCACTCACTCGATGGCTGGTTTCCATCACAGGCGGCGCTGGACGAGCCAACTGGCGAGGGACTCTATGTTGGTAACGGATGTGCGAGTTGCCACGGACTTCTGGGTGAAGGTGATGTCTTTGCCCCCGAGCTGTTCGAAGCGTCTGAAAAAGACGTTCGAGAGAATGCGCGCGATGGAGAGGTTGGAATGCCAATCTATGGCAATCCTGCCGTGCTGGATGATGATCTGTCCCTCATCTCTGAATACCTGAAATCCGTAGCAGACGACGCTGAAGCGATACATCGTGAGCAAGCGGCTCTCGCTCCACTACCTCCTCCAGTTCCGACGCCATACGCGGTGCCGACACCAACGCCGTCGCCTGCACCGACCGCGATCCCTCCGACTCCGAGTCCTGTGCCTGCTGACGCGATTCCAGTGCCAACAGTACCCACGGATAGAACCCCAGAACCAACGGAAAGGACTCCGATCCCTGACGGCGGGACGCCAGTTGCTGAGACGCCTGTTGCGACTCCCGTTCCAGCGACGCCTCTTCCATTGAGTCCAACGCCGCCGCCACCAGAGCCAACACAAGAATCGCCCGCTGGACCGGTCAAGTTCAACGCCGTGAACGCATCGATCACGGTTGATGGACAGATCAGCGATTGGGCCGGTATCGAGGGCGGAGATGTGGAACTGCAGCAGATCATGCGAATCCCCGGAAAAGATATGGGGGAGATCGGTCCAGTTTCCGCACATCTCAAGTTAGCAACTGACGGCACCAACGTTTATGTCCTGTTTGAGATTGAGGATGACTACGACTGGACTGATGGTGACGCATCAATCTCATCGAAACCGGCCGTTATGTTCCGAATCGACCCACCAGCCGCACCTCATATGGGCACTACGGAAGAGGATCAGAAGAAGAGCCTCGGAACAGTCGACATCTGGCACTGGGAGTTGGACTGCGGTCCAGGAATTCCAGGTGGCGGCGCAGCCCAGGATCCAGCTGGAATTTCGGGAGGCAATGACCGCGAGTGCAACCTCGACGATGAGTACGCGGCGACGCCGAAGGATCTGGAGGACGATGGCTCGGTGCAGGCCGAGAACAGCATCTTAGGCGTCTGGGACCACACCGGAAAAACCGGTGGTATCGGATCAGGAGGGAAATGGGTGTTCGAGTTTTCTCGCCCATTGACTACGAATGATCCGCATGACGCTCAATTCGTATCGGGGGCGATCACTGCTATCGCTCTCGCCTACTGGGACGCAGATGAGACAGCATCTGGTTGGACCGACCTGGGACACCTCCAGAGTTCTTCCGGGGGGTGGATTGAGGTGACGCTGCCATGAGTTTCTCAGCAAGAAATTTGTTGGCAGAACTATTTATCGGTGATTTAGGCGCCATATTCGAAAGGTTCGGAGGTTTTTGATGGGGACTAATCGACTTTGGAGGCGAGGACCAGTTGTACTGGTACTCATCGCCGCTGCGTTCGCTCTCTTCGCTTGCACGGGAAGCAGCGACGACGCAACTCCTATTCCTACGGCGAGGGCAACGGCAATACCGGCTCCTACTGCCGCGCCTGTCGCGACTGAGGCACCCGCCCCAACGGCTGCTCCCCAGCCGACGGCGACTTCTGTGCCGGTTGCGCCAACCGCAACTAAGGTGCCACCTACGACGGTTCCGCCAACTACGGTACCGGCTACTCCAGTGCCAGCTACTGCGGTTCCAGCGACACCAATCCCGGTGCCGCCAACGGCAACACCGGTTCCACCACCAGTGGCCATTCCGGCCAACGACGCGGTGGTCGCTAAACCGGCGGCAATCAGGATTGACGGCGATGCCTCAGACTGGGCGGCTATCGAACCTATCTCGATTACTCTGCGACAAATCAAACCCATACCCGGTGTTGAGTGGGGTTTCATCGACAATATTGATGTCGATATCCGCATGGCAACGGACGCAGACACGCTCTATACGTTGATGGAAGTTCCGGACGACTATGACTTCATCGCAGATGACCATGGTCTATCGGCTGCTCTCGCGATCATGTTCAAGATCGACGTACCGGCTGAACCGCACATGGGTACCACGGAAGAGGACCAGAGCAAGAGTCTCGGCAAAGTCGACATCTGGCACTGGGAACTCGATTGTGGACCCGGTGTGAAATCTGGCGGTGGCATACTTCTACCGGGCGGTGTGGTTGGTGGAAACGACCCAACATGCAACCTGGATGATGAGTACTCAACCACGCCAGAAGAACGCGAAGACGATGGCACGGCTGACGCCGAGAACAGCATCGTTGGCGTGTGGGAACACACCGCCCGAGCAAGCGGTAAGGGAGCAGACGGCACGTGGATCTTTGAGATCTCACGTCCACTGCAAACAAATGACCCGGACGATGCTCAGTTCGCCCTTGGCGGAACTGCGCAGATGGCGCTTGCATACTTTGACGCAGATGAGACCCCTGAAGGATGGACCGCTCCAGGCCATCTACAGAGCTCATCAGGCGGCTGGATAGACGTAACACTCCCAACTTTCACGGAGGTAGCGTCATTCCGTCCACCCGCGGTTGCTCTGACGGCCGCCGCAGCGACAATCAGTGTCGATGGCGATAATTCGGACTGGGAATCAATAACCGGAGCCGATGTCCGGTTGCAGCAGATAATGCCGATTCCTGGCTTCGACAAAGGCAATCTGGACGGTATCGACAGCACCCTCAAGGTAGCGGTCGACTCGGACAACGTCTACGTCCTGTTTGAAGTAGAAGATGACTACGACTTCAACGCGGCGGACCACAAGTTGTCGGCGGCGAACGCTGTGATGTTCGCTATCGACGCTGCCGCTGCCCCTCACATGGGAACGACTGAAGCTGATCAAGCTACAAGCCTGGGTGCAGTAGACATCTGGCACTGGGAACTGGACTGTGGACCTGGCCTAACGTCGGGCGGCGGAACAGGAACCGGTGGCGCGTTCATTGGCGGGAACGACCCGCCATGCAACCTCGACGATGAGTATTCAACGACTCCTGAAAACCGTGAAGACGATGGTACTGCTACCGCTGAAAACAGTATTACCGGTGTTTGGGACCACACCGCTCGCGCAAGTGGGCAGGGTGCGGACGGGAAGTGGATCTTCGAATTCTCGAGGCCACTCCAGACCGGTGACTCTGACGATGCTCAACTCCAACTTGGAGCTGTCGCCAAAATGGCGCTGGCCTACTGGGATGCAGACGAGACCGTTGGTGGCTGGACTGGCGCCGGCCACGTCCAGAGTTCGACCGGCGGTTGGATAGACGTGACGCTACCCTCAATCAACGAAGTCGCGCTGAAGGCTGGCGCTGCCACGATCACGGTTGACGGCGACGTTACTGATTGGGCGAACGTGGCTGCCGCTCGGATTCCGATGCAGCAGATCATGGACATACCGGGCGTTGTACGTGGCGAACTTGCTCCACTCGACGCGACACTAAAAGTCGCCGCAGACTCGGACAACGTCTACGTGTTGATGACGGTGCCGGACGATTACGACTTTGATCCTGCAAACCACAAGTTATCGGCAGCGAACGCTGTCATGTTCCAGATTGACCCCGCTGCTGCCCCGCACATGGGCACGACGGAAGAAGATCAGGCTGCAAGCCTGGGCAAAGTGGACATCTGGCACTGGGAACTTGACTGTCTTGCAGGCGCCCAATCCGGTGGCGGTGCAATTCAGACCGGCGGTGTGGTGGGCGGAAATGACCCTCCATGCAACCTTGACGATGAGTACTCAACGACTCCAACGGACCGTGAAGACGATGGAACTGCGACCGCTGAAAACAGCATCACAGGTGTGTGGAAGCACACCGGAAGTGCTGGCGGAGCTGGCTCGGATGGCATGTGGATATTCGAGTTCTCACGTCCGTTGCAAACTGGAGATTCTGATGACGCGCAACTTCAGCTGGGTGCGGTGGCCAATATGGCACTGGCCTACTGGGATGCAGACGAAACGGCGGCCGGTTGGACCGGCGCAGGCCACCTGCAGTCGTCCACAGACGGCTGGATCAAGGTGCAGATGCCGACAGCCAACGACGTGGCCCTCAAGGCCTCATCGGCAGCGATCACCGTTGATGGTGTGGTCACTGATTGGGCGTCGGTTCCTGCGGCTCTGGTGAACATGCAGCAGATTCGACCCATACCTGGGTTTGCACGAGGAGAGTTGGATCCGATCAATGCGACCCTGAAAGTCGCAACTGACGCGAACAACATCTACGTCCTGTTTACGGTACCCGACAACTTTGACTACAACCCAACGAACCATAAGTTGTCGGCTGCGAATGCTGTGATGTTCCTGATAGACCCCGCTGCCGCCCCTCACATGGGGACGACAGAGGAAGATCAGAACACCAGCCTTGGTGCAGTGGACATTTGGCACTGGGAGTTGGACTGCTCGCCTGAAAAGAGTTCTGGTGGCGGTGCAGCAGGAGGACTAGTTGGTGGCAATGATCCGTCATGCAACCTAGATGATGAGTATTCCACCACACCCCAGAACCGAGAAGATGATGGATCCGCAACAGCGGAAAACAGCATTACTGGTCGCTGGACCCACACTGGCCGGGCACAGGGCCTGGGTGCGGACGGCACGTGGATCTTTGAGTTCTCGCGTCCTCTACAGACTGGAGATCCTGATGATGCCCAGTTCAGCTCCGGTGACACGATAAAAATGGCGTTGGCGTACTGGGATGCCAGCGAGACCGAGAGCGGTTGGACAGGAGCAGGCCACGTTCAGACCTCGAGCGATGGCTGGCTGCTAGTCACACTTCCGTAGGCGTACTAACGCCACTCTCCGCAAAGCGACGTCCCACCCAAACGGGTGGGACGTCGTGTGTTAAGCCAGCGATTACGCTTCGGCCCAGACTGGTAACGAAAATACGAATGCCCTCAGACGAATTCACCGCTACGATTCTCTGACCAGAAGCTGGGTAAGGGAAAAAATGAACAAACAAGCGTCCATCGCAATATTCACAGTCGGCGTCGTCGGACTGGTGCTGCTTATATTTGGCATCGTATGGGGTACCGTAATTTTCGACCGTTTCGAAAAAGTGCCGTCTGATCTCGATCGAGTCGTCGAACTTGAGGGCAGCTACACTGTTGTCGACACCAGTTTTACGGACTCCCTCACTGGCAACGCCACTCTCGGTGGCCTTCTTGCGTCTGGCGCTCTCGCCAGTCTCTCCTCAGACCCGGCGGTTGCAGCGCAGTTAGCGAATCCGCAACTGGCCGGGCTGGTTAGTAATCCCGCAATAGTAGGACTGATCTCCAACCCCGCCGCGTTGCAATTGCTGGCAAGCCCAGAAGTTGGAGCTCTGCTGAGCAATGCGGCCGTCCTCGGGGCGTTATCTGACCCGGCTGTGTTGGGTGCCCTCGCTGATCCGACAAAACTCCCGGCGCTCGCAGCGGCCAGTCCGGAGCTTGCTCAGATTCTTTCTGACCCGGCCATTTTGGGCGTATTGACAGACCCCACATTCGCCGGTCTACTAGCGTCCGGGACTATCACCGCACTCACATCATCGCCAGAAGTTCTTGCGATGATCTCAGACCCGGCGATAGTTGGAGCGCTGACGAACCCGGCGGTCGGAGCCCTTTTGGCTGATCCGTCAGCATTGGCGCTGGTGCTGGATCCAAGAACTCAGATGATTCTTGCCAACCCGGCCATTCTTCCGACCGTTGACATTCCTGTAAATCTTCATCGAACGCGTGTTGCGGTTGATAGCAATAGCGATAGCGTCACTTTGCGTGAGCAGATCACGACGACCATTGCCGGCACGGGAACAGAACTTCCAGGATTTCCTACAACCGACGTTAAGTTGGTCGTAGACCGCAAATCGAAAGAGTATCTGCCTGGCACCGAAGGGGGCCGTCACGGACATTGGGGACTGCCTTTCCATGTCCAAAAGGATGAGGCGTACCCATCGTGGATCTCCGCCGCGAAGCAGGCATTTGATGCCGTATTTGATAGCGAAGACAACACCAACGGACTGGATACTTACCGGTATGTAGTAAGGACCGTAGATGCTCCCATGGGCGTCAACGATCCGGCCACTGGATTGCCGCTGGTGTTTGCCACGGAGACAATTGTCTGGGTTGAGCCTGCAACCGGTGCGGGTGTGGATGCGACTGTAAAAGACAACATCAGCGCCCTTGCACCAGATGGACAGAAGTACCTCCGATTCTCCAATGATCTCAAGTACTCGGACACTACGGTTGAGGCTCTGGTACAAGACGCGAAGTCAAACAAGAGCAAGCTCGATAACTACGGAACGATGTTGCCCTGGGCTACCGGTATCGCCGGGTTGGTTCTACTGATCATCTCAGTCCTGGGTGGGGCCTGGTTGATGTCAGCAGGCCGAAAATCAGACTAAGTCTACCGATCACATCTGCTTAAACAGTGAGGCCCACCTCTGCTCTCAGCGAGCACAGGTGGGCTTCTTTTTAGTCGGCTCGGTCGCCTTTAGTCTTCGTCTTCCTCATCGTCGTTGTCGTGTTCGTCATCGTCATCGTCGGAGTCACCATGGCCAGGAATGGCCAGCTTTGCCTCTGCGTCTGAGATGTTGACTGTCCCACCAATCACGGGAGGAAAAACCGTTGCGTTCACAAAGGCGTTTACTGTGATTTTGCCTTCCATCGAGTCGAGGCCAAGGGAAGGATTCGCGTCAATTGTGAACTTTCCAGTGTCAGTGACGTTCAACACAAGCGGGAACATCTGATAGCCAGGGAAGCCCGCTTGACACACAAAGATCGGGACCACTGAGAATGCACCGTCAAGACACGCGTACGTGCCGGTGCCGCGAATCTTGAGTTTTGATCCGCCATTCATGACACCCGCCACCGTCGAAACGGTGAACTGGCCGCTCAGTTTTCCTTTGAGTTCTCCAGACAACGTATACGGCGTGCTGAGGCTCGGATCAACCGTCAAGGTTGCGTTGGAAGTGTGAAGGCTGCTCGCTCCCGCACCGGCGAACAACGCTCCAAGCGTTCCACAGCCCGCGCCAGAGGCGTTGTCTTCACATGCCGTTATGCCGGATAGCACACCGATCACAGACTCATTGAACGTCGTGATCTGTACTTCCTCGATTTCCCCGGTTCCATTCGTAATGAAGGAGGACACAGATGATGTGATCTCACCGGGGGACGTTGGCGTCAGATTTGGGCCCACGTAAACGACACTTCCCGCAGTGTCGAACTCGACCTCCACCAGGCCGGAGTCCGCTTGTGCGACTGCGGCAGTGAATACGGACAGGGCGATGATTGCGACAAGTGCCATAAAGGTTGTATTGAGGCGCCTGTTATGAGTTGCCATCATTGTTGGTTCTCCAATAATCATCACGTTGGAATTCGGTCCCAACGCAATATACACGTTGAACTATCTCTAAAGTGATTGTGGCGGACGATCACTATCAAGAATGATCTTTAAGGCTCATCATTACGGCATTTGCGGCTCACGTAAATTCAATCGAGGCACTCACTCGTATTCATATCGCGTTAATCTGGTTATCGACAATCGTTGCCGTGACGCGTGAAGCCTATATGCGGAAGGTCGTCACTCCGATTATCCTTAGGACGTAGGCTAAGCAATTGATCTGATCGACATTGCCTGTTACAAACTGCGGAAACAATGAGAATTCTTTTAATCGACGACGACCCAGACCTTCGGGATGCTGTGTCAATGTTGTTTGAGTTCAAATGGCCCGAAACCGAGGTCATTCTGGCGCCGGATGGCCGAACCGGAATCGAGAAAGAGCAGTCAGAGAAGCCGGACATTGTTCTCCTTGATCTGGGACTTCCTGATCTTGATGGAATTGAAGTCTGTAAAACTATTCGAGCGGCATCGAAGGTTCCAATCGTCATTCTTACCGCCCGAGATTCTGACGAGGACGTTGTAACCGGTCTCAACTCCGGGGCTGACGATTACATCACTAAGCCGTTCAAACATGTCATGTTCCTGGCAAGGATCAACGCGATTGCGCGTCGGGGTCGGGCTGATGATCATCCAGCGAGTCGATTTGAATGCGGCGAACTTATCATGGACTTTGAGTCTCATGATGTGATCGTTAGCGGCAGGGAAATTCAGTTGCGCGGCGAGGAATACAAACTGCTTGAGCGGTTGGTGACCAGTCGGAGCGGACTCGTGACCGATAGCGAACTGCTGGAGCTTGTCTGGGGTCGAGAGTACTCCGATGCAACGGAATACCTGGACACCTACATGAACTCACTCAAGGAGAAGATGGGTTCCGGGAAAGAAGCTGGCGGGGCGATTATCAGGGAACTCAATGTTGGCTACAGATATGAGCCAACTATCGCCTCCTGATCTAGATTCTGAGGCCGATTGTGACCCTACGTTGACTTTGCTCTACCCGTTATTACCCAAAGGGTACGTGTAGTCCCCGTAGACTCATCTCGTTCCACCCTGGGTAAAACACTCAACAGCGGTAGGCATGGGGATGACGATCAGCGCGACCACACGATCGGTTACCGGGTACAAGCAGGAGTTGGCAGATCCTGCCGAGCACGATGACCAACGGCAGACAATCTGGAACTCGGGCACCGCCTGGCAACAGTACTGCGGCTATCTTGACCTGAATGCGGAGTCCCGATCTCTAATCCAGAGTGAGCTGCTCAACGAGCAGGTCCATCTGGTCTCGCAAGGCAAGCTTGGTTCCATGTTGCTCCGAAACACCGAGCCAGCGTCTATCGAAGAATTTCGACGGATAGTGCCTCTCACTACGTACGCTGACTACACTGACGCACTGAACCCTGAGGACACTTCCCAGCTTCCGCCCGGCCAGTACACGTGGGCGCACACCACCGGGGCCAGAGCTGATTTCAAGTGGATCCCGTATACGAGGAGAGCGTTCGACCGTCTGCTGGACAACGTAATGGGCGCGTTTATCCTCAGTGCTGCCAAAGAGCGGGGCGACGTCAACATCGGTCCCGGAACCACCGTGATGTACAACACTCCACCACGACCGTACCTTTCGGGGCTTGTCACATTTGGCATGCGAGAGAGATTTGGACTCAAAGGGGTGATTGAACCTGAAGATGCAGAGAAGATGGAGTTCAAGTCGAAAGTCAAATCAACTTTCGCAAAGGCCCTTGGCAAAAAAGTTGACTACATCATCTCTATGACAAGTGTTCTCGTTCGGGCAGGCGAGACGTTTGAAGGCGACTCGAAAAGCGAAACCCAGGCCACGACCGGTGAGTCCTCATCGGGCCGTTCGCTCAACGCCCGTGCCATTCGACGAATTATTACGGCCAAAGTAAAGAGCGCTGTTCTGCGCCGACCGATGAAGCCAAAAGACCTGTGGCCGGCGAGAGGCATCATTGGCTGGGGCGTGGATACGGCGGTATTCAAGGACCGTGTGCACTCTTACTGGGGCAAAAATCCGTTTGAGATGTATGCCTGCAGTGAGGGCGGCGTCATGGCCACGCAGTCTCACAAGGGCCGCGGCCTCATCTTTTCTCCCTACTCAGGCTTCTTTGAATTTATCCCTGAGGCGGAAACTTTCAGAGCCCGAAGCGATCGAAGCTACTCGCCAAAGACCGTACTGATTGAAGACGCTGTCCCCGGCGAGACCTACGAAGTGGTCGTAACAAGCTTCTACGGGATGCCATTCCTCCGATACCGTCTCGGGCATCTTGTGCGGTTCATGGAAGTTCCTGAGAGCGGGTTTGAGTTTGGCCCTGAATTTGAGTTCCTTGGCCGCGCTGACGATCGCATCGATGTGGGCGGGTTCACAAGGGTTGACGAGGCCACGATCTGGAAAGCAATCAGGGATGCAGGTTTGAATCTCAAGGAATGGACGATGGCCCTTGAGCATGAGGATGACAGGCCGTTCATAAATCTTTATGCCGAGATGGCAGATGGCGCCACACCTGAAAGTATTCGATTGAGTCTGCACGAATCGTTGAAGGGAATTGATCCTTTCTACAGCGATCTTGAGTCCATGCTTGGGATACAGCCTCTACGTGTCTCAAAACTTGAGCCGGGAACCTTCAACCGTTTTTACGATGAGAAACGAGCAGATGGACGGGATCTGCATGAACTTCAGCCGCCTCGAACCAATCCGGGGGCACCCGTCATCGCAGATCTTCTGCGACTGTCGAGGCAGGAACTGACCGCATGAATGACATCTATGTTGCTCTACCGTTTGCACAGTTCCTGATATCAGCAGTACTGGTCATAGTCGTATTCCTGAGTGCTCCTCGAGCGTCGGTTAACAGGCTGTTCGCAGCGTTCCTGGTGGCGATAGCGTTCTGGGGTTTCGCGATATTTGGACTAAGAGATGCATTCCCAGACGCGGGGCGCGGGTTAGTTTTTGAGAACATCGTGCTCGCCATCGTGCCATTTAGTAGTGTGTTCTTTTACCATTTTGTGGTCCGATTCATCGGCGCGGGATACTCGTCCAAGTTGGTGGGATTCTTCTACACATTTGCGTCCGTCTCTGGTCTTTTCTCTCTGTTGGGGTGGTCGGCATCTGGATTGACCATGAAGTTCTACGGATTCGCCCCTGAGCTAGGTTGGGCGTTCCCCATCATGCTTGCGGCAGCATATCCACCAGTAGTTCTTGCTTTCATTCGCCTGACCTCAGCCCGTAAATTAACTGGTGACCACGGTCAGATAGCCGCTCTTTCACTGATGAGATGGGGAGTCATAGCATCAGTTATTGGCGGCACATCGGACTTCATCCCTTCATTAGGCGTTCAGATCTACCCGATGGGCGTGCTGGGCAATATCGCCTTCGGAGTCCTGACAACAGTTGCAGTGACCCGATACCAGATGATGGACCTCAGGTTGGTGCTGAGACGCGGGCTGGTACACGGTATCGTTAGCTCAGGAATGTTGGCGGTGTACGGTGTTGCGCTTCTGGCTGTCTGGCTCATAGTCAAACACTTTAGTGATACGGCCATGATCATGGCACTGATAGGTACCGTGCTAATTACCGGTCTGGCGGCTCAACCGCTGGTGCAGCGGCTACAGTCAGTAGTCGATAGGCTCTTTTTCCGAGAACGGCTCGACAGACTCGATACTATTTTCTCCCTCAGCGCCCAACTCAGAGACGCACGGGATCTTACAGCGGTGCTCGAACGTTTGAGTGTCGGCGTTAGGGGAGCGGTCCAACCTGATTGGATCACGGTATTGCTCCCGAATCGCGATGGCGACCAGTTCAGAATGGCTCTGGATAGCCGCGGCGAAGTAGCAGATGTGACACTCCCACGGAACGGCGGGATAACTCGCTGGTTCGCGGCGAACAAGACACCCTTGAGCACTGCTGTTCTTGAGACCGATCCAATGTTGCAGGCCCTGGTACATGAGGAGAAAGTCGCAATCTACTCAGTGAACTCAAACCTCATGGTGCCAATTGTTACGCAGGATGAAGTTACTGGAATAATCGCGCTGGGTCCCAAGATCGTCGATGGAGACTACAGCGCCGCCGATATCGATTTCATCACGGCAGTCGCCGACCACAGCGCAGTAGCGATTGAGAATGCTCGCCTCTACTCAGAGGAAGTTGAGCGGCGGGCGGAAGTCGAACGTCTTGACCTGATGAAATCTAACCTGCTGCGAACCGTTTCTCATGAGTTGAAGTCACCAATTACCGCTATCAAGATTTCTACAGAACTGCTTGAAACCGTGCTGGAATCAGAGCCATCCGATTCGCATGCCGGCCGCATGATCCGTACCCTCAAGAATGGGACTGCGCGTCTGGAGCGGCTTACTCAGGAGGCACTGGACTACGCAACGATGCAAAGTGCGAACCTTGAGCTTCAACTTGAGAAAAGTGAGATCGAGAAAGTCGTTCGAGACGTCATTTCACTGGTGCCTGCGACGGAATCTCGAAATCAGACTCTAGACCTGAATCTTGACGCTGCGCTTGGATCCACTTCGATGGATGTCAGGCGCGTTGAGAGAATCCTTCTGAACCTTGTAACTAACGCCTCAAAGTACACCCCGGATGGCGGCAAAATCTCCATTTCGACCATTGCGCAAGCAGGCTGTCACGTCGTGCAGGTCACAGACAATGGAAAGGGCATCCCCGCCAGTGATCACGAAATGATTTTCTCGCCGTTCTTCCGCAGCCAGGTGCCTGACTCCTCCCCGGTTGCGGGCAGCGGTCTGGGATTGTCAATCGCGCGATTCCTTGCCGAGCAGCATGGCGGATCTCTCACGGTTTCAAGCGTCGTAGGGAAGGGGAGTACATTCACTCTTGCTCTTCCGATCGAGGGTCCGGAAAGCACGACTGTTGAATTCGATGGTGTCATGGGCGCCGAGAAGCCTTCACGGAGGCCCGAGATCGATTCGGCACCGGTCAACAGAGACCAGATCGCCACGCACAAACCCGCAGGAAGTTCCGCTCAACCTCCAACGCTGCAACCTCAGTTCAGCGTGGGCAAAGTGGACCCGAGGTAGGTTGCCTATCTTCCCTGTTGGCTCGGGCCGCCTGTAGATCTGGCGTCAGCCCGATGTCATCCTTGTCACATGTCTGATAGCGAACATATGTCGCCATTGTTTGGCGAACACAGATGTGTGATTGAAGTCGCTAACATGATCCCGCTCTGGCATTCAGATGAGATTCAGGCTGCGATAGTTGAACTGGCGACTGGCATCGATGAGGAACTAAAGCATCACTCCAGGGTGGCCGTTGTGCCGTTGATGACCGGAGCGATGATGTTCACCGCAGACGTTTGCTCGGCTCTTGAAGTGCTATCTCCAGGCAAGTGGGAAATTAATCCAATTATCTCTTCTGCCTATGGAAATTCGTTCGAAGTCGGTGACGTAGAACTGGTGGTTGCCGCTGGATTGCAAGAACGACTCGATCGCTGCTCAGCCATCATTATCTTCGATGATTTGTCGGATACCGGAGCGAGTCTTTCGGCAGTCAGGAAGTTTCTGGGGGGATTTACAGACTATCCCATCAAACTTGGTGTGCTCGTGAACAAAACCCAGGCTCGCCGCCGAGACGTCCAGATCGACTTCCAATGTTTCAACTACGACGGCGGCGATTGGCTTGTCGGGTACGGCATGGACCTCAAGGGTGCATTTCGTGGCGCTCGCTGTATCGGCGCGGTTTCGTCGGAGATGTAATCAGACTCGATATGAGCGCAGTTCAGACGCCAGCGGCTCTTGCAATCAGGACAGCGACTCCGGCCAATGCCGTGTACGCGATGAATGGCTTCAGTGATGCCGTTCTCAACAGGCGAAGGAATCCCGCTATTGCCAGGTAGCCAGTAGCGAAAGAAATTGCAGCCGCCAGGGCGATCTGGCCCCAATCGGCTCCATCAATAACGCCTTCGCTCAGAGCATCGATCACTACGAAGAGTCCAGACCCGCCAAGCGCTGGCACCGCCAGAAGAAACGAGAATCGAGCCGACGATGCTCGATCGAGATTTAATGCCATACCCGCTGCGATAGTAGTGCCAGCGCGAGAAATTCCGGGAACAACGGCGATGGCCTGAGCAAGCCCGATGATGACGCTGTCCTTGACGCCGGTTGATGAGATCGCACGGCTCCGGTTGCCTGCATATTCGGCGACGATAA
This sequence comes from Chloroflexota bacterium, assembly GCA_013204555.1. Classification (GTDB taxonomy): domain Bacteria; phylum Chloroflexota; class Dehalococcoidia; order Lucifugimonadales; family Lucifugimonadaceae; genus UBA1151. Next base: position 48,970 of record JABMNO010000058.1, read on the forward strand.
GCATGGCGGATGTAGCAAGAAGAAACGCTCCAACCGCCTCCGGGGTCCGAAGATTCTCCTCCAGTGTGCTCTTGAGCAACAGACCGAATATGGCAAGTGGTACGCTGGCCAACACGAGCAATCCAAGCAGCCTGCGTGCGGGAATTGACGGTCCATCTGACCCCTCGCTGAGGGGCACAACTCCGCCCATGAGACAGCCTCTTACGAGTGATATCCACGTCGCTCGGAAATAGATGAGAACAGCGCCAAGAGTTCCAAGGTGAACGGCGCCGTCGAACACTATTCCCTGGTCTGGCCAATCAAAAAGCCACGAACCGAGTATTAGATGACCCGAACTGCTGATGGGAAGGAATTCAGTAGCACCCTGAATTATGGCGAGCACAATAGCCTGGATTGTGCTCACTAAGCGTTGATTCCATTTGGGCTGGATGTGTAGTGCGATGGCATCGGTACATTTTCAACTTTCGGTGAGTCCGTTGTCAGGCGATAATCTAACCGACCATCGGCAAAGTCACGCATCATCAATGGCCTCTGCTGCGTCCATTCCCACCGATGTCTCATCTGAACGTAGGCATTCCGCCAGTCTTTACAGGAGTCGATAGAACATCTCAACACCGCGCCTGACTCGTCCGATAAGTATTCTCGCCCTGACTCTGCTGTTTGCCGTCTTAGTTGCGGCTATCGCATGTTCGGGCAATGATGAACAATCTGGCCCCCCGCTGATTACCGCGCCAACCATCGCACCGGAACAGCTACATCTTGTAGAAGTGGGTGAGGTGGACTACCGCGGTTGCCGTGGGTTCGTCGAATTGGGCGATGTGGCCCGTGCTGCGGGCGCTCAAGTCGTTCTCCGGGAGGATCCAAACAGGTTCAATCTGGGAGTTCCGGGAGACGCAGATATTCTGGGCATTCTGGCGGTCTGCGTGCTTGAGTTCCGGTCTTCAGGAGGGGATGGCGATCCAGGTACGACAGTTACGCTGCGCTCAACCGCATTCCTATCGGACGAAGCAGCAATCTCCCAGTTCGGAAAATTGCAGGCAAGTGCAAACACCATCGTGTTGAATCTGGCGCCAAACGCTACTCTGGAGTCGGATAGTCTTGGCCCTGATTCATATCTACTCATCGCCAACGATGATCGTCTGGGTGCTATCGCTGCATCCCGTGTGGCAAATACGGTGACGCAGCTTTCAACAACGGTGGCCGAGGATAGATCAGTGCTTCTAGACGCGGCCAGCCTCCTTGATCTGGCGAGATTCGTCAGGGCGAATCTTGCTGCCGATGGTTAGGGAGTGGGCGACGGCGTACGCGCACGTCGTGGTCTGCTACGCTGACGTCAAATAGAGCAAGTATTTCAGAGTGAGGACGTAATGACTGAGCCGGTAATTCGCAACTTCGAAGGTGCTTCAAACCCCTTGCTGGGTCCGGGTGACGGTGTCTCCAGTTACGTGATGCTATATGTGCGGCATGAGCCCGGCAGCTCCAGCCCGGATCATGTTCATCCCTGGGAGCATCAGGCGTTTATTACTGAAGGTGCGGGCATCTTGACGTGTGATGGTGTGAAGTACCCGGTCAAAGCGGGCGATGCTGTACTGGTTCCCGGTGGAGTGCCTCACCAGTTCACTAACACTGGTGAAGTGATGATGAGCCGAGTTACGGTCAATCCAGTGGAGTCAGTCAAGTAAGCCGGAGTAGCCGCTCAGTCTCCCAGTCTCATGGCGGAGTGGATGGACATTCGGTACACAGCCAGTGAAATCGCCGCTATTACTGCTGCCAGTACGATACCCAGAACGCCGAATGCCAGGGCGAAGTTACCCCAGTCGATGATGAGGATCATTGGCGGCGTCACTTCAATGCCCTCGCCTGAATTCGCCAGATAAGGCATGATCGTTGAGCCGAGTCTTGCTCCGGCAAATGCGCCAACCAGCACTGCGATGCCGATCACGACGGCGTGTTCAAGGACAACCATGCCGACTAGCTGCCTCATAGACAGTCCCACCGTTCTCAGCAGGGCGAAATCGCGTGCTCTTGAATTGAATGTCACCTGCGAATGGACCAGGAATCCAACTGCACTAACGGCGAGAACGGTGAAGAACGAAACGCCAAGTAGCGCGCTCCATCCAGCCGAGAGAAGAGGGTCGATGGCAACACCTTCCAGTTTCGGAGCACGATCGTTGGGCACGTAGAACTGGAGAGGGAGATCCTCTGCCAGCTCATCGGAAGAGGCAGTCGAAGAAATCCAAATCTCGTTCGGTGACACTTCGGTAGAAACCTGGGAGACGTTGGCCCTCCAAAGGGCATCGCTTAGGTCGGCGATCAAGAATGGGCGAATTTCAGGATCAAGTGTTGGGAACAGGTCTATCGAATCAATGATTCGTACGTCGATGGGGACTCTGCCGAATGACACAGTGGTTCGGTCGCCAATCTCCATCTCGTACGCTTCCAGGAAATTATCGCTGACTAGCACCGGTGCTGGCTCAGGTGATGGCCCAAACGCGATCCCTCGAAACTCGGCTGATGTGACCCTGGTGTAGGCGAATCTGGCAATGCCTTCGACCGATTGTCCGTCCTCCAATACCGTTGAGAAAACGTCCCCACTGGATGATGGAGAAACGCGCAAGACGTGCCAGTCTAGCGTGTTATCGAATGACTCGATAACCGTTATTTCGCCATTCGAATTTACCGCGGATATGCCGTCGAAATCGACCGCAGCCGGGTCCAGAGAGCCTCCGAAACGGAATCTTGAAGATCTTGCAATTCCGATTGAAAGTAACTCGACCGGGTGAGACGGCTGGAATACGCCTTCGAAGTCTCCTGACGTGCCCACAACCGGACTGGTCAACTCGCACCACTCTCCGGCGCCTCTGTCGCATACTCGACCTTCGAATGACCGAATCAATTGAGGGCCATCGCCGCCGAGTTGTTGCCCCGCAAAGATGCCAGCATCGATCGTGAAATATCTATCGTTGGCATCTCGCGCTCTTATGGTGATCAACGTGATGCCACTGGGTATCCGCGATGGTCTGAGGCGCACGATTAGCGATTGTGTGTCTGTAGGGATCAATAGGCCGGGGAATCGTCCGCCGGATATTGCCGAGAGCAGGCTGCCATCAGTTTTTACGTCGAAATCGTCTCTCAGCCAGGCCACTCTTGAGATGTCTTCTGCATCCACCGCCAGAAACCCGAATTCATTTGTGCGCTGAACATCCAGAACCGCGGCGATGCTGCGAAACGCCAGGGCCGCTCCATCGACCTCCTCAATTGCGCTGGCCGTGGTCAGTATCGATGTGGAGGGACCGCCAACGATCGGTCGGAGGTTAGTCAGGCGTACATCAGCGCCGGTATCGTAGAGAATCCGCTCCTCGAAGCTCCGCTCGAGCGTAGAACTAAAGCTCGAAGCGAACACGCCGAGTCCCGCCGTCAGCATGACCAGCAGGGAAAAGCGTGCGTGATGGGCCGGGTTACGCGCCATCTCCCATAGCCCTAGAACAAGCGCTGACGGAGTAAACGAACTCACCCGCGGCGATGAGATCAATCGTGCCAGCAACCCCATTGAAAGTGGAAACAGCCTGACAACGACAACCGCAACCGCCAACATGACGAGCGCTGGGACGGCGAGGATCAGTTCGTCAACCTTGTCCTCCCCGAACAGGTCATTCGCGACAAACGACCCCTTGCTGGAGAGCTGCCAGAAAAGATAGACCACGATTCCCAGGAAGACGAGGTCCAGATAGTACCTCTGGATCAGATTCACTGCAGGTGGTCTCGCAAGTGATTTCAGATAGTTCACGAGACCTGATTTTGATGCCTTCAGCGCGGGAATGAATAGCGCTAGAAGGATGAGGACGCCGCCAATAGCGGCCATCTGGAACGTAGCAGCCGTCAGACGGACCGGCAATGGATCACCGCCATTTAGCTCGCTGAACCACGGGATTACGCCAATCACTGACACCGCCCCCAGCGCGATAAATGGTGCAGAAATCGCCGCCACCACGCTGAGTGCCGCCGTTTCGATGACATATACGACTAAAACCTGGAGGGAGGTAGCGCCTCGGCTAGTCAGCAGCCCGATCTCCGTTGATTGGGCCTCCACAAGTAGCAGTCCCAGCACTGAGACGTAATACAGCACGACGATGACTACGAGAATCATTACAACGGTCATGGGAACAGTGTTGATGCCCACGCTCCGCGTTACCTCGCCAATGAGCTTCGGCAATTCGGTGGTCTGGGAGTAGTTATCGAGCCGTGAAGAGAGCGAACGATCCGTCGCGTCCAGGCGACTCACGAGGTCACGACCGTCTGATGGAGTCAGGACTTCGAATTCCAGGTTGTACAGCCAGGCAAAGCGTCCACGCATGCGGGTGAGCACTGTGCCAGACAGTTCAATGAACGCATCTTCATTCAGCAGCAGTCCAACTGTTTGCCGTGAGATCGACTGGTCCTGTAAACCTTCGTCATACAGCCGCCAGAAATCTGAATCTGGTTCAGTCCGCTCATAGACGCCTGAGATCCGCAGCGATATCGACGCGCGCGCAGACTGCCAGCCCGGATATAAGAGAAACGTATCGCCCACACCTAGCTCAAGGTGACTGGCTTCCCTTTTTGAGATGATGACAGAAACGATTTCATCGTCGGATTGACCACCTTCAATGGCGCCTCCTCCGTGGTCTGACGGCATCGCACCCGCCACCAGAGATAGGTGTTGGTCGAAGGCCCCACCAGTCGCCAGCCATGCCCTCCGCGTATCTGAGGGCTCGGGTGGAGCAATCCCTTGGCCTACCCCGATATCCGCGGGAACAAGGAATGTTTCACTTCGCCCTGCGAAACCTCGAAGATCACCGAAACCATCGACGGCAGGATCAATCTGTCCCTCTACCGTTTGCTTGAGCAATCCAACCGATTCGTCGCTAACAGGTGCGAAGTCGGCTGTAATTAGAAGATCGATGTCGGAGCTATCCAGTGGGCGTAGTGCATTCTGAACGGCAAGATCTTTGAGGGAGTTTGTATAGACCACAGAGCCAGCAAGGATGGTCACAGCCAGGAAGACTCCGGACACGACTGCGAAGAGCAGCCGTTTGTGGGCCAGGGTGCGTCGGGCGACGAGTTGGAGCGAGTTCAGGATCAACTCAGTGCACACCCCTGATTCCGATTCTTGCGATCGCACCGTGCGCGGGTCCTGTTTGGCTCCTGGCCCTCATGACGATGGCGAGAAAGAACGTCGCAGCGAGTCCTCCGATGACGACGGCGAACGCTGTCCACGATGTGATGAGTTGAATCGGAGGAAGCGGTAGACCACCCTCCTCCGTGTGGGAAACGGCTTCAACCACCACAGTGCTCAGCAGGGTTCCGCCGAGCATGCCCAGAACGACGCCGATGATGGCAATGGTCAAATGCTCCACGATCAACATCCGGAGGAAGTGGCCGCGAGATAGCCCAAGCGCAAGTATGAATGCAGACTCGGCTCCGGTCCGCCGTGCGTGGGCTGCCTGAGATCCTGCGTAGCCGATGAACGCCGCCAACACAGTGATTACTGCGGCAAGTAGAGCCACACCCTTCCACCCCGCGGCCACGAGAGGGTCGACCACGGCGGAAGAGCGTAGTTCACTACGTTCGATAATCTTGGCGTTCCGGAACAGCCGTCGTATCTGAGGGAGGGCTGTTCCGGAACTATTCGAATCTATCTGGATGATCGCCTCGTTCTCTTCTAGTGAATAGACTCCGTTCTGATCTGCATAGTTGAGCACTCCCTGAATATCAGCGACCACGAATCCCTGTTCGAGCGGGTTGAGAGTGGACAGATAACTGGCAGTGCCCGCGATAAAGAATGGAATCTTCACTGCCGAAAACCCTGCAATGAATGGATCGCCAATCCGCAGACCTGTATCTCGCAGAAAAGAATTGCTGACGATTACTGGTAGATCACCTGAGAACGGAGCCATCCCGCGCTCGCCAGAATTGTTGCCCAGACCGATCTGAAGCCTCGCGATCTGATTGCCGCGAGCGCTCCCAATAACGGTCTCACTGGAGTTGAGTAGCTCAGGAACCATAGAAACCACAGCATCGAACCCCTCTGAGGTAGGCAACCCAGACCAGGCTCGATCTGATTCGAAGTCTTCAAGTATCTCAACTGTTATCCCGGATGAGGCGTTGACGATCTCTACCTCAATATCATCGAACAGCAGCGTATTCGGTACCGCCCGGTCTCCCCCCAGGTTCTGAAATAGGTGCACTCCAACGATCTCATGAGGGAGCGTGAGGTCGCCAGAATCTGCGGAGAGGAACTGCCAGTCAGTTCCCTCTATCTGACCGAGAGACAGGGTGGATGACAACCCCGTCTCACTTCGGATCATGAGCCACAAGAATCCCCTTTCGATCTCAAACTCAGGTTTGATCCACATGCCAAGCTTCTGACTCCCATCGGGGATGATGATTGGGTCGCTAAACTCGGTGGTTATATCAGTCATTAGCTCTTCAAGAGTCTGGTTCGAGAAGTCGTCACGGAACCAGCTGATTTCTGCGTAGCTGGTTGGATCAACGGCAAAGAGTTCGAACTCCACTCCGCTCCCGGTTGAGCCGACTCGAGCCTGTTGACGGATGATGGGGGTTGCCCCTTCTACCCCTCGAATATCGAGTAGCCGCTCAGAAAGTTGACGTGATTTTTGTACTCCACCTTTCGGCGCAATCACGCGCAAGTCTGAGCCTGTTCGATAGAGGATGCGTTCCTCCTGGTTCAGTTCAAGCGTCGAGGCCAGCGAACCGGTAATGATCGCCGTGCCACTTACGAACGCCACCAACAGCACGACCCACGCTGACTGAAACGGTGTCCTCGCGATGCGCCAGAACGCCAGTGCAAACCATGCAGGAGAGGCACGTGTCGTCGCCCAGGCAGCGCCGGAGGCTGCGTATGGGAATATTCGAAGCACGACCAGGATTCCTCCGATGAGGAATAGGCCCGGAGCGAACAACAGCGTGAGGTCTGTGGACTGCTCGTTGTCGAGGCCAGAGGACACGAGCGCGCCTCGCTCCCTCAGCTCGAACCACACGACTAACCCGAGGGCGATTACTGCGAGATCAAAGTAGAAGCGCTGAAAGAAAGGCTTCATATCTGGTCTGGCGGCTGCGCGATTTTCGGCGGACAGACTGCTTCTGAGACGTACGACGGCAGGTACCGCGATTATGAGGAGGGCGAACACTCCGGCGATGGCCGAAACGCCGAAATGCCACGGTTCCAACTCAACCGGAAGCGCCTCGCCTCTGGTGAGATCTTCATACGGCCCAAACTTGCCCAGCGACCCAACCACGTATGACGCCAGAAACGGAGCGACGATCACCGGGATTCCAATGGTGGGGATCGCCTCGACAAGGTGCATTCGGCTGATCTGAAGCATGCTTACGCCCCGGGAACGCAGAACGGCCAGTTCCGAGCGTCTCCGATCTGTCACGATGCTAGTAACCATGAATAGGCCGTAGAGAGAAGCCACAAGGGCAAGGGCGGCCATCATAAGCATTGGTACCCGGGTAAACACAGAACGGAATCGGTACTCCTTGAGGGATACAGCCAGACCAGTGGTGACAAGAGGGCGGGGCAGTGCAACCGCAACGTCGCCCTCGAACTCCGCAACCATCTGTATTACCGGCGATGCGCTCTCTACACGAAGCAATTCGCCATCCGTAAAAAGATGCCATGTCACGCTGGCGGGCATACCCAGCAGATTGTCACTTATCGGGCCAGTGAGGGTTTCATACGGAACGAAAAGCGTTAGTGGAAGATCGTCGCCGGCAGTGGAGGACGGAGGCGAGAGGATAGGCCTGGACAATCCAAGCCAGAAAGGATCGATCGACGCTCGCTCGACAAATCGGCCCGTGATCCGGACGTTCAAAGTTTCCGCATTGAGATCCCTGGGTAATACGGCGATCACATCGCCAACATTCACGTCTAACAACTTGGCCCGCGGGTCATAGAGGGTGGCCTCAATCAAGTTGTCAGACGTGAATGAGACCACCGGGCGGGCAGCGACTCCCTGTAGATACACCACGTGATCGTCAATGTTGGAGTGCGATTGGAATATTGCCTTGGAGGCGCCAGTTGTGCGCCTGGGCCCCTGTTCGGATTGGCCCCACAGATGGCTGGCAGAACGAAGTAGCTCTTCCTGCTTTACATATATATCCCCGAAATTCTGGACCGCCAACTCAGCCAATGTTCCCCGAGACTCTTCAATTAGATCCGCGTTCAGGGGGAGAGAGTCGGTAATCACCTGGACATGTTGCCCACCGGTGCGCAGATCGTGAACGACCTGACTTATGCCAAGTAGCTCCAGACTCCGAAGGTAGATGGGCGCGCCAGAGAGCACAGTGGAAGCGAGCAGTATGGAAAAAGACGCGGCGGCCAGAAGCAGTGCTTCTGTTTTTCCGCGACGCAGCAGGAAGCCGATGAATCGGCTGGGTTCCAATGCATTCTCCTGGTTCGGCCGCGCATCTCGAACCTGCTCTTGTGGAATCCGAATTTGTTACCGGATGGCGAGATGGTACATGGCACGGAGTAATTCTCAGTTTCATTTTGTCTGAAAGGCAAAGACGGAATACTATTCGCCGAGCCCAGGCGGCGCAGCGAGGCGGCGCTGATCTCTAAACATGATCTGAAGCGATGCATCCATCAACCGGCGTCCGAATCAAATCAAATAAGAGAACATAAGTAATTTATTGGGGAGTCATAGCATGGCAAGAGCGGTTTGGAATGGCGTGGTCCTTGCAGAGAGCGATGATTGCCAGATTGTTGAGGGAAACATCTACTTCCCTCCCAACTCTGTAAACCGTGAATTCTTCAGTGATAGCGACCACGAGACACGCTGTCCGTGGAAGGGCATGGCGAGCTATCTAAACGCGGCAGTAGAGGGCGAAAACTTCAAGAACGCTGCCTGGTACTACGCCGATCCAAGCTCAAAAGCGGCGGATATCAAGGATCACCTCGCTTTTTACGCTCCGGTCAAAGTCGAGGGATAACCTCAAAGCCAGAGGCCTGTCTTCCGCTGACCGGAACGCCATCTCCCAGATGAGGCGCCTTGGGACGACTCCGAGATTTACGCGGTCGCACTATGCAGGCGAGCGATAGTTCAAGATCGCGGTACGTTGACCGAACTTGGTGGGAAGTTGCGGCCGGGCAACTCCTTCACATCGTGTAGTTTCATCATCGCTTCGTGATGTCCCAGTCCCTCAGCCCTGAGTGTGGCGTAATCTTCCTCATCCACACCATCCCAGTTCAGGAAGCCGCGGATGTCGTAACTACCCGCTTCCCTCACCGGCAGTTTTCCTTCGGCAACCATCAGATCCAGCGGATACTCCTGCTCTTCCATTGGGAGCCTGATCACCCGATTCTGGCGCGCTGACTCGTACATCGCCATCATCACTTCCACGGTAATCGCGGCGTTCTCACCGTTGCCGCGGTGGACTGGTCCGCCTTCCATCCAATTGATGAGTTCACGCACCTGTGCGGCGTTCGTGGCGCCGCCAATAGCCTGTTCACCCTCTTTTAGGTGCAGGTCGATATCTTCCCATCCGTCTGATTTCCCGTTCATTAGCTTCACCGTGGTCTCGGTGATGTCCAACACCCCGTCGGTCCCTCGAATAAGAAACGCTCCGGCGTCTGCGCCTTCAAGCATAAGGTCGGACTGTATGAATAGTTGGATGTCATCTTCAAACTGAATGAGCCCCATACAAGCATCTTCGATTGCGACGGCTCGCTCGTGCTTATCGGTGACTCTTTCAACTGCACCCATTACCCAGATAGCGCCCGGGTCTCCCACAACGAATCGTGCACCATCAATGGCATGAGTCCCCCAGTTAGTGAGGCCATCCATAACTTTGCAGTTGATGAATACCGGCTTACCAATAGCCCCCTGAGCGACCAGATCCCGAGCCTTCTCCCAGCCGGGCGTGAAGCGGCGCTGGTGACTGATAACCAGTTTGGTCCCAGAGGCCTTGCAGGCATCAATCATGCTTTTCGCTGCGCCGACGCCAATGGCCATGGGCTTCTCGCAGATCACGGCGGGAACACCGGCTTTGGCTGCGGCAATGGTAAGGCCTGGGTGCAACAGATGCCAGGCACATACGGACACGATATCGAGATCTTCCGCAGCGAACATCTCTTCTGCGGTCTCATAGCCGTTTGGTATGCCGAATGCACGCTGGTACTGGTTTCTGGCCTTGGCTACCGGATCAGCAACCGCTACAACTTCAACGTTATCTGTGAGGATGTAACCATCCATGTGGGCGTGACCGATTGAGCCTGCGCCAATAATTCCTGCCCTGTAAGTACGCGCCATGATTCCCCCGCCATATTTTTGCTAACGCTGCGGCAAAGGATAGTCCATTCATCCGCAATTGGGCTGATTTGAATCCGTTTGACCGCTCAGAAGTGGTCAAACCTTGCACCTAAGTATCTAGGTGCGGACTTCCAAATGGTCATAACCTCAATTGCATATGGTTTCAGGGGGCACAGGAACAGTCATTGTGGATACCGGGTTGCGTATCGCCGGTCGCAATATCATCGGCGACAGTGACGTACCGCACTTCCACGTCCGTGGAGGGAAGATACGCGGTCGCCGCGGAGATACCGGCTACTACCTGGATGGCGACAAGATTTTGGGCCCAGATGGTGAGACCGGTTACAGTGTCACCGGGGGCCGAATTGTTGGGCCTGAACGACTCGTACCCTGGGCACCGCATGCCGACGGATCGCAAGTGCGAGGCCCTGGCTACTAAGTAATCCACCTCTCAATTTTCTGATCGACGCGCCTACACTGGGCGCGTTGTTTGTTTAACGAGAATTGAGAGAGGCATTTGTGCAGTACGTAAACTTTGGAATGTCCGGGGTGAAGGTGAGTCAATTGGCTCTGGGTCTCGGGTTTCGAGGTCAGCCAGATGAAGGCGAAGCTCAGCGCGTGGTTGAAGCTGCGTTGGACTCCGGGATCAACTTGATCGACTGCGCCAATGTCTATGGCCCAATGGATGATCGGGCCAACATTGGACGCTCTGAGGTTGTGCTTGGAAAGGCTCTCAAGGGCAAGCGCGACGACGTGGTGATCACCTCGAAGGTAGCCAGCCCAATCGGTCACGGTCCCAACGACGTCGGACTCTCTCGATATCACATCATGCGTGAAGTAGAACGTTCACTGACCCGGCTTCAAACGGATCGTATCGACGTCTATCTGGTACACCGGTACGACGACGAGACTCCGCTTGAAGAAACGCTGAGCACATTGAGTAATCTGGTCGATGCCGGCAAGATCCGGTACTACGGACTGTGCAACTTCGCTGCATGGCAGGTCACGAAAGCGCAGGGAATCGCTGAACGTGCTGGTCTACATCCGCCAATAACGGCCCAGAACCCGTACAGCTTGATGAATCGGGCATTGGAAACAGAGCTTTTCCCAATGGCGCGCGATTCGGGTATTGGAATCATGGCGTATAGCCCGCTTGCCGTTGGCCTGCTTTCAGGCATCTACAGTCCCGATGACGCACCACCACAAGGCTCCCTCTGGGCCACGAAACGGGATGCCGCGTTCGGTTCCTCACTTGATGGCTCCCGAGGAGAGGTGTTGGGCGCTGTGCGTGAAATTGCACGCGGTCACGGAGCCACACCGGCGCAGGTAGCGCTGGCGTGGGTGCTCTCGCATGATGAGATCACCATCGCCATCACCGGCGGCGACACGGTTGACCACCTGAGTGACAACATTGGTGGCGCTGAACTCGAATTAGAAGATGCCGAGATCGCCAGGTTAAATGCGGTTTCCGCCAGTCTGAACGACGTTCTTGACTAGGCGGCTCTTGCCGTCGCCACGCTGTCCAGGGCGCGACGCACTCGGAGTTCAAGGTCTCTCGGTTGCCAGGGTTTCATGATGAAATCGGTAGCATTCAGCGATCTCGCCGCTTGAACCGTCTCAGCGGTAGGGGCTCCGGTGACAATGATTACCGGTGTGTACATAGTTGTGGGAATCCGACGAAGTTGCTGCAACGTGGCAATGCCATCCATTCCCGGCATATTGAGGTCCAGCATGATCAGCGAGGGGTTGAGTTGTATGGATGCCTCCACCGCTTCTGCTCCCGAAGGTAGCGGGGCGACTTCATAGCCACAGTCCCCCAGGGCGGTGGCCAGGGCCAGTCGCATATGTTCTTCATCATCAACCACGAAAATGCGCTCGGCAGGTTCACGTACAGGCCGCTTGACGGTCTGGAGGACCCACTTGACGCGCATCTCAATCTCGCCTTTGCCCCAGGGTTTACCGATGTACTCCAATGCGCCAAGCTGTCGTGCTCGGATGGCATCCTGGGGGGAGCCAGCGGCCGTGACCATGATTACGGGAAATTCTTTCCCTGCCGGATTTAGGCGAAGTCTTTCGAGGGCCTCAAATCCCGGAACTTTTGGCATCATCTGATCAAGTAACACCAGATCAGGCCAGTGAGTCATGATGAGTGGAAGAAGCTGGTCGCCATCTGTGGCCTCAAGCACACGGTGTCCTTCAGTTTCGAGCAACTCTCTGAGAGCCAATCGAACATCAGCATCATCGTCAACGATAAGAATTAGGGCCATATTGCCCCCGGACTCCCCTGGTAGCGGCGATGGTGACCTGGCCCCTGGTGATCAGGTCGGGCTCGCTACGCACAATATGAGTTTCTTGGATTACGCGAGCGTTGCAATCCGAGCAACACCCGTGTGAGCAGGGGGTTACCTGCCAGACTGAGGCGGGTACTTCTTCCGGTACTGCGGCGCACGGCCGCTTAGTGATTGGTTCAGGTTCCGTGACCAGCGAGCAGGGCACTCACCGATAACCACTTCCAAAAAAGAAACTTTTTGAGGTCCAGCCGCACCATTTCAGCCTGCGCTGCAAGTGATTTCGCGACAAGAATTTCAACGCCTTTGGATTCAAACTTGCGGTAGGCCTTGAGGCTGACCTTCCGGGCGTAGGTGTCGACCGACACCGAGGCGTGACCGCCTCAGCCAAGCGCTGCGATATAGTCGAGCGCTACCGGCCGCTCTCGATCGCGAAGAAAAGATTCTGCGTCAGGGCTAATAGCTATGTGCAATCAATCTCTCCATCGAGTAAACATCAACAATCCGAACAACCACGTTTGATGCATAACAGGTGGACTTGGTTACCAGAGCACTGCGGAATCGGATTTGGCGCATCATAATGGCGATACCATTTTTTCTACGGGGACCGGTGTTAATTATGAGCAATTCAATTGTCACACAGGCTTTTGGTGATGACGCTACGAGTATTGCTGAGCGCATCTCGCTCCGGGACCATACCCTGTGGTCTGATTCTCCAGATGAGGTCTCTAACCGCCTGGGGTGGCTCGATATAGCGAGTCGGATGCAAGGTGAGATCGCCGATCTGGCTGCCGTGGCCGATTCTATAAAAGCTGATGGCTTCACAAATGCTGTGCTCCTTGGCATGGGCGGCAGCAGCCTGGGGCCTGAGGTCTTGCGGCGTTCAATTGGCAGCGCTGCGGGATTCCCAACACTGCGAGTAGTCGACTCAACCTCGCCGGAGGTCATAACCGCGCTCAGGTCAGAGATTGATCTCGCGACGACGCTGTTCATCGTGTCGTCGAAATCAGGCTCTACGATCGAACCTAATGCGTTATACGCGTATTTTAGAGACGCGTTGGAAGTAACCGTGGGCTCAAGCGCCGGTTCTCATTTCGTGGCGGTAACGGATGCCGGGTCTTCGCTTGAGGCACTTGGGATGGACGCAGGATTCCGCAGGATATTTATTGCTGATCCAAACATCGGCGGACGTTACTCCGTACTCTCACATTTCGGACTCGTCCCTGCTGCCATTGCCGGAGTGGACATATCAAGACTTCTAGATAGCGCTGTCGTAATTGAGCAGCAACTCCAACCGGAAGCAGACGTTAACGAATCACTGGCATGGCGAATCGCTGCTGAACTCACCCTCGCGCATCGGAGCGGCAGAGACAAAATCACGTTTATTGAAGACGGGAATTCCAATGGATTTGGACTTTGGGCCGAGCAGTTGTTGGCTGAAAGCCTTGGCAAAGACGCGCTGGGCCTCATCCCGATTGCCAACGAGCCGAAACTGCGGGATAACGCGTACGGTGGCGACAGGATTGCGGCACGAATAGGTTCCGGGGGGTCTCCGAGAGACGTTCCCGAAATAGATTCGACGATTTCTGATCCCTACGAACTGGGAGGTCTGTTCCTGGCGTGGGAGTACGCAACAGCGATTCTCGGAGTTGATCTGGGCATTCAGCCGTTCAACCAGCCAGACGTGCAAGCCGCTAAAGATGCGACCAATCGGGTGCTGGCGGGACCGGACAGGGTTTCGCTGGTATCGATCAGTTCGTTGGATGAGTTGCTGGGGAAGCGGCGCACAGGCGACTATCTGGCCATCATGGCGTTCGTACCTGAGACAGATGAGATCAATGAGGTACTAATTGAGTTGCGCCGTAGAGTTTCCGAGCGGACAGGGATTGCGACCACGCTGGGATATGGGCCACGGTTCCTTCACTCAACCGGCCAGCTGCACAAGGGCGGACCAAATAACATTCTGGCATTCCAGATAACCCAGGGCCACGAGGATAATGCCTACGTACCTGGGAGAAATTTCGGATTCGCAGAACTGATTGATGCCCAGGCAGCGGGTGACTTTGATGCTCTAGTAAACGCTGGTCGTCGCGTGGCAAGAGCGCATCTGGCTGGGGATGTGACAACTGAGTTACGCACGCTAACCGATTCAATCTAGATAAAAATGTCGGCATAAATCTTCATAGAGCAGAAGGAGAATCAGAGTTTCATGCAACTAGGAATGGTCGGACTGGGAAGAATGGGTGGCAACATGGCTCGTCGCCTGATTCAGGGCGGGCACGATGTTCACGTATTTGACCCGAACCCGGACACCATCACAGAACTAGTTAGCGAGCGAGCCGTAGGTGCTCAATCACTGGAAGCGTTGGTTGCTTCGCTCCCAGCTCCCCGCGCTGTCTGGGTGATGGTGCCAGATGGAGCTCCTACGGATGAAACGATTACTCAACTTGCCGTGCTGCTCGACGCGGAAGATGTTGTTATTGATGGCGGAAACTCGAACTACAAAGATTCCGTTCGACACGCCGAAGAGCTAGCGGCAAATGGGATCAAGTTCCTGGATTCAGGCACCAGCGGCGGTATCTGGGGCCTGAAAGAAGGCTACAGCCTGATGGTTGGGGGCGATGAAGGCGCTTACCGGAGGTTGGAGTCGATATTCGATAGCCTGGCGCCGTCGGCCACCTCCGGGCATGGCTATGTGGGCCCAGCGGGCGCCGGTCACTTCACCAAGATGATTCACAACGGCATCGAGTACGGAATGATGCAGGCTTTCGCCGAAGGCTTTGAGATTCTGAAAGCTAAAAAAGAGTTCGACCTCGACCTCGCACAGATAGCGGAGATCTGGCGTGAGGGCAGTGTAGTTCGCTCATGGCTGCTTGATCTCACTGCCGAAGCACTAAAGGAAGATGCAGACCTCTCTGAGATACAGGCCTACGTAGACGACTCAGGCGAAGGTCGGTGGACGGTGCAAGAATCTATCGAACTACGAGTCCCCGCACCGGTGATCACGGCTTCGTTGCAGGCGAGATTTAGATCGCGCCAGGATCAGCCGTTCGGCGCAAAGATGCTCGCCGCAATGCGCAACGCCTTTGGGGGGCACGCGATCAAGCGGTCGGGCGAGTAATCATCTAGTGGCCTACTCAGGAATGTAGGTTGAATCCAGCGATTTCCGAACACTTCGAAGCGCTGCAGGCATCCGGGCATTTGATTCCCAGGTTTGCTCAACCCCGCCCTGTTGTATCTCTGTCTCGACTGCCAGCACGATCATGACAGGTCCCTCAAGCTTCGATAATTCAGGGAAGTCCGTGGCGAACGATTCGATGTCATCGTAAGACCGTGTATGGCGATAGCCAGATCCCTCCGCCAACTTCTGGAAATCTGCCTTCCCTACGCCCGGTACCGGCTGGCCTCCGGTTACGGCATAGACATTATTCTGGAACAGGAAGTGGAAGAAGTTCGCGGGCGCCTGTGTCGCCACCGTCACCAGTGATCCAAGGTTCATGAGTAGCGAGCCGTCACCATCCAGAACGTAGACGTTACGTTCAGGCGCTCCAATCGCAATGCCCAGTCCAACAGAAGATGCCTTGCTCATGCCGTTGGAGATTCCAATATCAAGCTCCGGATGGGCCGATGTCCGGTTCCAGTACTTCGTCTGGGTCATGGTCACCACGGCAACCGCGTCACCGCGCTCGCGCTGAATTACCTCGACGGCATCTTTGTAGGTCATCATGTGGCGTCGATCTCCTCATCTTCGTACTCTGTCCCAACGAGAACAGCCACTGGCATGTGTGTTCTGCGCGCCTCATCAAACGCGAGCGCAATGCGGTCGATATCCTGACCAGTTTCAAGAACGTAGTAGGGCACTCTGAAGAGGTGGAGATACGGCTCCAGGAGTCGGGCTGAGCTATCCGGTGTATCACCGTGTCTGCTGTACCCGCGGTAACCAATGAACATCACGATGGGCAATGCCACACCGATAGCGAGGCCTCTAAGAGCGTCTCCAGATTCGTACAGCCCGGAGTTTTGGATGATGACCACACCATTCTTTCCGGTGGTCCACAATCCTGCGGCGATGGGTATGGCTTCACCCTCTCGCGAGACCGGGATGAGGGAGATGGATTCAGACGCCTGAATTGCTTTGTACATCCCGGACGTTTCAGAATCCGGCAAGGTCACAACGTGAGTTACACCCTGAAGCTCCAGCTCCGATATGAGCCTGCTTGCTTTTAATCCTGAATCAGCCAATTGTCGCGTCCCCCAAAAGCTTGAAAGCAGATCGATGGCAGTTGGACGGCGATCTTATTCGGAGGTGGCATCAACGGCAATGGTTGATTCAGCGAGGAGAGGTTTTTTCGGGACCTTCGTGATCAACAAGATGCCAGCGGCGATCACCGCCACAACGGTGAACATTGGGAATGCTGCAGTGTAGCTATCGGTTGTGTCGAAGATGAGTCCCGCGCCGATCGCGCCAAGTGCCTGACCAATGCCGACGAATGGCTCAGTGAATCCTCGTATCGCTCCCATAGACGATCGGCCAAAGTAGTCGGCCATTACAACAGGTGGAACAACTATCAATCCGGCCAGACCGAATCCGAACAGGCCCGCCACGATGAATGCGGAACTGATGTTGGTGACCAAAAGATACCCGAGGGTGACTGCTCCTAACCAGACCGCCACAATTGCGTAGACAGTCCGACCGGGAAGTCGGTCCAACAGTCTGCCCCAGACGATACTTCCGATGGCCATCCCAACTGCCAGCACAACAATCGCGCTCGCCGCTCCGGTGGCGCTTATACCTTGATCTCGGAGGTACGCAGCTTGATGCACGTTGGTGCCTGCGTGCACGAAGAACATCATCCCTCCAGCAAAAGCAAACAGCCATAAGGCCGGCGTTCGCATAGCTTCTTTTACAGACCAGCCTTCAAGATCGGCTTCAGCGCGACGAGTCGCTGATTCTGACTTCACAGCATCCGATTTTTGGCCGCCATCTGGTTCCATTCCCATATCTTCCGGCCGATTCACGAGGAAGAGCCAAACTGGAACTAGCGCAATGACCCATACTGCGATTCCCATCCAGAACCACGCCAGCTTCCAGTCGCCAGTCCCGTTTATCAGCAACTGAGCAAAGAGCGGGAATCCACCCATTCCAACGGCATGAGTTACACCCAGATATGAGGAGGCCTGACCGCGTCGCTCAATAAACCACTGATTTACGACCGTTGAGCCTGCAATGTTGATGAACGAGTTGAATATGAGCCTGCCTATTCCGTAGGCGAAGTAGAACGCGATCGGAACCGTGGCCCATCGGAGAGACATAGTGCTAAACCCAAGTACGATGATTGAGCCAAGCAGTAATATTCGGGCGCCAATTCGGTCAACCAGCCAGCCTGTGAGCGGCGCAATTACGAGAGAGGCAATCCCTGCCGCACTGGCGGCTCCCGCAATCAACGTGCGACTCCAGCCCAGTTCATCGGACATCGGCACGATGAATACCGACAGGGTTAATGAGGCGGCTGCGTTACGGGCAAGGAAGGAGCTTCCCGCGGCGTAGACAATCCCCCATCCATAAAAGAACGGGAGGCGCGCAGCTATCTTCGATTGATTCATGTGCGTCCAGCCAATGGAAACAGGGTGAAAACTTGCCGAATCCTACAGTAAGGGAGTGTGAGGTTGTCCCTCAGTTGATAAAGTCTGGAATCTCGAACCCAATGATCCGGAGATATGTTCTCCGGATTGATCACAATAATCTGGAGGCGTGACTGCATGAGCAGTCCTATAGACCCGTTTGGCGCACGATCATCGATTCAGACCAGCGGCGGTAGTTTTGACTACTACAAACTTCAATCTCTTGAGGACGCTGGAATCGTCAACCTTTCAAAGCTGCCGATATCAATTCGGATAGTGCTGGAGAACGCACTCAGGCATTCGGATCAGAGTGTTGCCTCAGAGGATGATGTACGTGCGGTTGCGTCGTGGTCTCCAACGGCAACGCCATCCAGAGAAGTTCCATACATGCCTGCGCGGGTTCTCCTGCAAGACTTCACAGGGGTGCCGGCGGTTGTGGACCTTGCGGCGATGCGGAGTGCCATGGCTGATCGCGGCGCAGATCCCAGCAAGATCGACCCGGTGGTGCGCTCCGACATGGTTATTGACCACTCAGTGCAGGTCGATTACTTCGCGTCTGAAGGCGCACTCGCCATGAACATAGATCGCGAGTTTGAGCGCAACCAGGAACGCTATCAACTGTTGAAGTGGGCTCAGGGCGCCTTCAACAACCTCAACGTGATTCCACCGGGAGTGGGTATCGTCCATCAGGTAAATCTTGAGTATCTCGCGCCTGTCGTGATGACGGGCGAAAGTTCTGGGAAGGCCATTGCCTACCCGGACACCTGCATTGGAACTGACTCACACACCACGATGGTCAACGGCCTGGGGGTCCTTGGCTGGGGCGTGGGGGGCATAGAAGCCGAGGCAGTCATGCTCGCGCAGCCTTACTACATGCTCGTGCCAGAGGTCGTTGGCGTGAAGTTAACTGGCGAATTACCGGAAGGAGCAACTGCGACTGACTTGGTGCTTACGATCACTCAACTGCTGAGAGCCACTGGTGTAGTAGAGAAGTTTGTTGAATTCTTCGGCCCCGGCCTGGAGACGTTGCCTCTGGCTGACCGCGCCACAATCTCCAATATGGCGCCCGAGTATGGCGCTACCTGTGGACTCTTCCCGGTAGACGATCAGACGCTTCGCTACTTGCGGACAAGCGGACGTAGTGAAGATCAGGTCGATCTGGTGGAGCGGTATTACAAAGAGCAGGGCATGTTCCGGACCGCAGATACCCCGGACGCCGAGTACACGAAACGTCTTGAGTTTGATCTCAGTGGCGTTGAGCCAAGCATGGCGGGGCCAAAGCGTCCACAGGATCGCCTGACACTCTCGCAGGTATCGTCAAACTTCAAGGAAGTGTTCGCCAACTCACCGTCAGGTGGAGCCCGAACGAGCATTAATATTGATCAAACCGATGCTGAAATTGGTGATGCATCTGTGGTTATTGCGGCTATCACCAGCTGCACCAACACATCGAATCCTTCCGTGATGATGGGGGCCGGATTGCTGGCTCGAAACGCGGTCAGGAAAGGTCTGAACCGGAAGTCATGGGTCAAGACCAGCATGGCTCCGGGTTCGCAGGTCGTCACCGGATACTTGGAGAACTCCGGCGTTATCACGGATCTCGAGAAACTTGGATTTGGCGTGGTCGGCTACGGGTGCACCACATGTATAGGCAATAGCGGCCCGCTTCCAGCTCCGGTTGCCGAAGCTGTTGATGATCATGAACTTGTGGCCGCCGCGGTGATTAGCGGAAACCGAAATTTTGAGGGTCGCGTTCACCCACAGGTGCAGGCAAACTATCTCGCATCGCCCATGCTCGTTGTAGCGTACGCGTTGGCTGGAACGGTGGATATTGATCTCAGCACCCAGCCCGTCGGTACTGGTTCAGATGGCGAGGACGTCTATCTGAAAGACATCTGGCCTAGCCAGAACGAAATTGCAGAGGAGATTGCCGGGTCGGTGAGCGCCGAACTGTTCAAGGAAAAGTATGGCGCTGTCTATGAAGGCGGCGAAAAATGGGATTCCATTCCAACCAGTACTGGCACTCTCTTTGACTGGGATCCTGGCTCGACATATATCCAGAAGGTCAGCTTCTTCGATGGCATGCCAGACGACCCTGAGCCACTGAGCGATATCAATGGTGCTCGTGTGCTGGTCTCGTTTGCCGACTCCGTAACAACGGACCACATATCTCCAGCGGGGAGCATCCCTCCAACGGCGCCATCCGGCCAGTTCCTCATGGCTGGAGACGTACCTCGGCGTGACTTCAACTCGTACGGATCTCGGCGTGGGAACCACGAGGTCATGGTGCGGGGGACATTTGGCAACATACGACTGCGGAACAACCTGGTCCCGGAACGGACGGGAGACTGGACTGCACATTTGCCTGATGGTGAAGAGATGCGGATCTTTGATGCTTCAGAGAAGTACCGCGACGAAGGCGTTCCGTTGATTGTTCTCGCCGGTAAGGAATATGGAACTGGAAGCTCTCGTGACTGGGCTGCAAAAGGGCCAAAACTACTGGGAGTTCGAGCAGTAATCGCAGAAAGTTATGAACGAATACACCGTAGCAACCTTGTCGGGATGGGAGTCCTTCCGCTCCAATACGTCGATGGCCAATCTGCCGGGTCGCTGGGTCTGACTGGCACGGAGACTTACGACTTCGGAGGCATCGCAAGCGGTCTGGAACCGGGGCAGCGCGTGAGCGTCACCGCCGCCAGGGATAATGGCAACATCGTTGAATTCGAAGCACTGGTGCGGATTGATACGCCTGTGGAGATCGATTACTACCGCCATGGAGGCGTGCTGAACTACGTTTTGCGACGTTTTATCGCCGAGGGCTAGGAGCTGTCCGCATGAATAGATTCTCTCGCCTCAGGGCTCTTTAGTGGCCAAGAACAAAGTTGGGATTTTCGCGGACGATCTAACGGGCGCGCTGGACGCGTCAGCGCGGTTCGCCGCTCGTGGAATGGCCACGTTTGTTTCAGTATCTACACAGGTACCGATCGGCGCTTCAGAGTTGTATCAGGTCGTCGCCCTCAATATGGATTCCCGTCATCACGAGCCTCGTCGAGCACGTGAATTGGCAATTCGGGCCTCATCATCACTAAACTCGGCTGGATTCCCACCGCTGTTCAACAAGGTCGACTCTACATTGCGAGGCCATCCGGGGCTTGAGGCGAACGCCGTTCTCGGAACCCTCAACGGCGAGATGATTCTTTGCGCTCCCGCGTTTCCGGCAACTGGTCGTACCGTGATCGACGGCCACCTGCTGGTCAATGGAATTCCCGTAGATCAGACCGACGTTGGTCGTGACATCCTCAATCCTGTTCCCGCCAGCAGCGTCGTTGAAATCCTGCGAGAGAATACCGGGATGGACGTGGCCTCGGTTGGTCTCACGGAAGTGAGGAATGGCCCGGAGCCGTTGGCCGACCTGATCAGTCGGATGGCTGATAGAGGCGAGGCGATCGCAGTACTGGATAGTGAGTCGGATCAAGACCTGTGGAACATCGTGGTCGCTGCTTCGCGGTCCAACAAGCAGATCGTTCTCACGGGCTCAGGGGGGCTCGCCGCATCTCTTGCAAACGCATACGGTGACGATGGATTCAGTGAACGCGAGCGAGAACAACTCGCAAAGCAACCCTATCTTGTTGTAGCTGGCAGTCAGCGCGAGATCGTCCGTGCGCAGGCCGAAACCGTTCGCAAACAGGCGAAGGCGAACGTGATTGAGGTAGATGGAGATCGCCTTCTTAACGCCATTGAGGGCGCTGCGGAGCGAGAGCGGGTCATTGGCGAAGCAAGCCGATCGGTACGGCAAGGTCGGAGCGTTGTTCTTGCCCTGGTCAGCCGGACGATAGGGCCTGAAGGCGGTCGGGCGGCGCTGCTGTCAGTCGCCAGAGACCGGCTCGTCGCGGAGCTTGGTGCGATCACGGCGAGAGTCGCTCCTGTCGGCGTTAATGCCATTGTGTTGATCGGTGGAGATACAACTCAGGGTGTGTTGAAGGCGCTCAATGCCACAGGGATCGTGCTGCGTGATGAGGTACTACCAGGCGTTCCTGCGGGTGTGATGCACGCCGGAGCGCTGGATGGCGCACCTGTAGTCACAAAGGCCGGGGACTTCGGAGACGAAGAGACGCTGCTCAAGATCTTCGAATATCTGGCGACCGGCCGAATCTGGCGTAAGGCATGAAGCCAAAGCTCGCCATAACCATTGGTGATGCGGCCGGAGTTGGGCCGGAAGTCACCGTGAAGGCCATGCCGGGTGAGATAGCCCTTGGTAGATCAACTCCAGTCATCTATGGCGACGCCAGAATTGTGGCGCAAGAGGTGCAGAAATACGCTCCGGGCTGGGGCGTTCGATCAATCTCATCGCTCGACGATATAGAGCAGCCTCAAAACGAACTACTCGTGATGGATCTGGCGAACTGTGATCCGGCCCAGGTCAAGGTTGGTGAGGTTGAGGCTTACACAGGCCGTGCTGCGTATGAATCTGTCGTTCGAGCAACCGAAGACGCCATCGCCGGTGGTGTAGACGCGATCGTGACCGCACCGCTCAACAAAGAGGCGATGCACAAGGCCGGTTTCAAGTACGACGGGCATACGGGACTGCTGGGACACCTAACCGGCACCAGGAACTATTTCATGGTGCTTGGGGCGAGAAAACTAAAGGTGATTCACGTCTCGACGCATGTTTCAGTCGCCGACGCCGTTGGGCGGGTCAAGAGCGAGCGAATTCAGGCCTGTATCGCAGCGGGAGACGCGCATATCAGGGAACTCGGCATCGCTGAGCCGCGTATAGCGGTGTGTGGACTCAATCCACATGCCGGCGAGAATCGACTCTTTGGCGATGAAGATGAGGATGAGATTCGGCCAGCGGCCGAAGCAGCTCGTGCGATGGGAATCAATGCCCGTGGCCCACTACCCGCTGATTCGTGCATACGGCAGGCATATGAGGGCCAGTTCGATCTGGTGGTAGTGATGTACCACGACCAGGGCCACGTCCCGATGAAGCTGGTCGCGTTCTCAGAGGGCGTCAATGTCACCGTTGGTTTGCCTATTATCCGTACATCCGTCGACCACGGAACGGCGTTCGACATAGCAGGGCAGGGGATCGCTGATCCGGCGAATATGACTGCAGCGCTCGACTACGCCTATAACCTCGCGGTCAACCGCAGTAAGAAATGACCCGTTTGATGACAGCCTTCTTCGACATTGTCCGTGACGTTCTGAGATTGGGATGGCGCGGCCTCTTCAAAACTGGCTGCACGCTTGGGAAGTACATCCGCTAAGCGAACTTTCTGGCGGTGATAATCCACTTTGTAGGATGCCGGAAGAGTGCCCTCCGGGGGGCCTCAAGAAACTCTTCGTCCAACACACCGATATTACGACGAACTGTTTTTGGTAGCTGCGGGGCTAGCCCCGCCATCACAACATGCAGTATTCGCTGCTCGATGAAATGTATGCCCACGTTCAGCGCGGGGCCGGGCAAGCCCGGTAGCTACCAGGGACGCGGCGAGAGCGAGATGGTGGCTACGCTTCGTCGCAAGCCGGAAGGGTGCCCTCCGAGGGCCTCCGGAAACTCTTCGTCCGACACACCGATATAACGTGCGAACTGTTTTTGGTAGCTGCGGAGCTAG